>NZ_CP118735.1:90000-828230 GCF_032595075.1 Streptococcus sp. 29887
AACCTGTATTGGAACATATCCGTTACCACTTGGATAGTGGGGAGTTTGTTACTCTAACCGGAGAAAATGGAGCTGCTAAGACAACTTTGATAAAGGCTACCTTGGGTATTCTAAAGCCTAGGATTGGAAAAGTGACCTTTGCAGAGAAAAGTGTTAAGGGCAAAAAGTTGCGCATGGCCTATTTACCTCAGCAGATTGCTAGCTTTAATGCTGGTTTTCCGAGCACGGTTTATGAATTTGTAAAATCAGGTCGCTATCCACGTCAGGGTTGGTTTCGTCGGCTCACTGGACATGATGAGGAACATATTCGGATTAGTTTGGAAGCAGTAGGTATGTGGGAACACAGGGATAAGAAATTGGGGTCTTTGAGCGGGGGACAGAAACAACGTGCTGTCATTGCCCGAATGTTCGCTTCGGATCCAGATATTTTTATCTTGGATGAACCGACAACGGGAATGGATGCTGGAACCAAGGATGCTTTTTACCAACTCATGCACCACTCGGCTAAAAAGCATGGGAAGGCTGTTTTGATGATTACCCATGATCCTGATGAGTTAAGTCAGTATGCGGATCGCAATATTCATCTGGTGCGAGATCAGCAATCTCCTTGGCGTTGTTTTAACGTCCACGAAGCGGATGAGGAGGTGTCCAATGCTTGATTTATCTGTTTTCAACTATGATTTCATGCAAAGGGCCTTTCTAGCCATTATAGCCATGAGCTTGTTTTCGCCTGTTCTGGGAGTTTTTCTCATCTTGAGAAGGCAGAGTCTGATGTCGGATACTCTCAGTCACGTTTCTTTAGCTGGTGTGGCTTTTGGTCTGGTTTTGGGGATTTCACCGACACTTTCAACTGTACTGATTGTCATCGTGGCGGCTGTATTTCTGGAATACCTGCGGACCATTTACAAGAACTTTATGGAAATCGGGACGGCTATCCTTATGTCGACTGGTTTGGCTATTTCCTTGATTGTCATGAATAAGTCGGGTGGGAAGTCGGGGCTTAGTCTGGAACAGTATCTCTTTGGTTCCATAGTGACAATTAGTCAGGAACAGGTGTTTGCCTTGTTTACCATCGCCTTGATTGTTATTGTCTTGACCTTGCTATTTTTAAGACCCATGTATATCTTGACCTTTGATGAAGATACGGCTTTTGTAGATGGCTTGCCTGTTCGGGCCATGTCCATTGCTTTTAATGTGGTGACCGGTGTTGCCATTGCTCTCATGATTCCTGCTGCTGGTGCTCTTCTGGTGTCAACCATTATGGTATTGCCGGCCTCTATTGCGCTTCGGCTAGGAAAGAGTTTTAAGGCGGTTATCTTTATTGGTATGGTTGTTGGCTTCTTGGGTATGGTGACGGGCTTACTGACATCCTACTATGCTGAAACGCCAGCTAGTGCAAGTATTACCTTAATTTTCATTAGTATTTTCTTACTGGTGAATATGATTCAGAAATTAAAGAAATAGGAGTATTTATGAAAAAATTTGGTTTATTTTTATTATCTGCTTCAACCCTGCTCTTAGCAGCTTGTGGCAATAGCACAGCTTCTCAGGAAGATGGGAAATTGGATATCGTTACTACTTTTTATCCTGTGTATGAGTTTACCAAACAAGTAGCAGGTGACGAAGCCAATGTTGATTTGTTGGTTAAAGCAGGAACAGAAGTCCATGGTTATGAGCCGTCTGCCAAAGATATTGCTCGTATTCAAGAAGCAGATGCCTTTGTCTATGAAAATGAAAACATGGAGACCTGGGTTCATGATATTGAAGATTCGATTGATACGGAAAAGGTTGCGGTTATTAGTGCGACGGAGGGGATGTTGCTCTTGCCAGGTGGGGAAGAGGAACACGAGGGACATGATCATAGTGAGGAAGGGCATAGCCACGCTTACGATCCGCATGTCTGGTTATCTCCAGAACGTGCCATTACCTTGGTTGAAACCATTCGGGATGGTTTGATTGCTCAGTATCCTGAGAAAAAAGCTGTTTTTGAAGAAAATGCGGCTGCCTATATTGAAAAATTGACGACTTTGGATGCTCAGTATACTGAAACCTTATCTGATGCAAAACAAAAATACTTCGTAACCCAGCACACCGCCTTTGCCTACTTGGCTTTGGACTACGGTTTGAAACAAGTTTCGATCACAGGAGTTTCTGCCGATGAAGACCCAACTCCAACTCGTTTGGCAGAATTGACAAACTATATCAAACAGTATGGTGTCAAGTATATTTATTTCGAAGAAAATGCGTCAAAATCGGTAGCTGAAACGCTTGCCAAAGAAACGGGTGTAGAGCTAGATGTTCTCAATCCGCTTGAAAGTTTGACGGATGAGGCGATAAAAAATGGAGAAGATTATATCTCTGTGATGGAGGACAATTTGACTGCGCTTGTGAAGACGACTTCCCAAGCAGGTGTTGAAATCTTGCCAGAAGAGGGAGAGGTAACAACCAAAACAGTCTACAATGGCTACTTTGAAGACAGTGCTGTTAAAGATCGCACTCTATCAGATTATGTTGGTGAGTGGCAGTCAGTTTACCCATATTTGCTTGATGGAACGTTTGATCAGGTTTGGGACTATAAGGCCAAGCTCAAAGGTGGTATGACAGCTGAAGAGTACAAGGCTTACTACGACACAGGCTACAAGACAGATGTGGATCAAATCAACATTACAGACAATACCATGGAGTTTGTGGTGGGTGATAAAAAGCAAACATTTACTTATAAGTATGTTGGTTATAAGATCCTTACTTACAAGAAAGGCAACCGTGGCGTTCGCTTCTTGTTTGAAGCTACGGATGCGAATGCAGGTGAGTATAAGTATGTGCAATTTAGTGACCACAAGATTGCACCAGAAAAAACGGACCACTTCCATATCTACTTTGGTGGAGAGAGCCAAGAAAAACTCTTGGAAGAATTGGAAAACTGGCCGACTTACTATCCAGTTGGTTTGACTGGTTATGAAATTGCTCAGGAAATGTTGGCTCACTAATATGAAAATCGACCGAGTATCTTGCTCGGTCGTTCTTCTTGACATTTTATGACTACAAATGTAAACTAATTGTAAAAATGTGATTGCTTGGAGGTGAGTTTGTGGAACAGATGATTTCAGCTGCGGAGTGGCAGGTCATGCGGGTCTTGTGGGCCCAGCCTGGTGCGACTTCCCAGGAAATTATTCAGGCCTTGCAGGAAGGTTTTGATTGGCAGGCGACGACCATTAAGACACTCTTGGGGCGGCTGCGGAAGAAAAACTATCTGAGAATGGTTAAGGAAACTAGCAAGTACCACTACTACCCGCTGGTCAGTGAAGAGGAACATTTGCAGGGGCAGGTGGAGCTCTTACTGGCTACCATCTGTTCCACTAAACAAGGTCAATTGGTTGAAAACTTGCTAGACACAGGGACATTTTCCAAAAAAAGCCTAGAAAATCTAGCTAGCAAAATCTCGCAGCTTCAAAAGACTGCACCTGAGCGCATCGCCTGTCAATGCTTGGCAGGTCAATGTACCTGTGGACACCATACAAAAGGAGAAAACACATGAAGCAAACCTTGAAATTGAAAAACTTATCCTGTCAGAACTGTGTCAAACATGTAACCAATCATCTCTTGGGCTTGGACGGGGTGGAAGAAGTGAACATCCAGCTGGAAGAACAGTTGGCGGAGGTGGAAACCTCTGTGGTCTATGACTTGGAACGGTACCAAGAGGTGCTGGATGATACTATCTATGAAGTGGAAGACTTGATATAAGCGAAAAAGCAGCTGTCGGGCTGCTTTTTATAATGCTTTGAGGAGTTTGTTCAGGTCCAGCTGGGCTTGCGTAAGCCTAACTTGGTCCCAGAAGCCGTTTGTTCGAAAGCGTGGGATGAGATGAACATGGAAATGGGTACCAGCGTCAAATAAGCGATCGTTGCAGGCTGTGGTCACACCGTCAATTGCCAATGTTTGACAGAGTTTTTCAGTCAAAAAGACTTCCAAGTCCGACAGTTCATAGCGAATAGTAGGTGGGACTTGACTGAGTGTGTCATAGTGGTCTTTGCTGATAATCAACAGATGCCCAGTTTGAATAGGGTCAATGTCCCAGACGATCATGAAATGCTCTGTCTGGTAGAGAATATCTTCTTCTTTGAGTTGGTGGCAAAAAATGCAGGTCATGTCTTTTCTCCTAGGTTAGCAGAAAAGGAAATCACAATGGATTTCCTTGGGAGACGTTAATAAGTCAGCACCGAATATTTTTTCTTCCCACGGCGGATAACGGTCAACTCGCCGTCGATTTTGTCGCTGTTAGAAAGAGTATAGTCCAAGTCCTGCACACGCTCACCGTTGACATAGATGGCACCATTTGCTACGTCTTCACGAGCTTGGCGTTTTGAGTTGACAATACCAGAGGTCACCAAGAGTTCAACGATGTTAAGGTTGTCTTCAGCCTGGACAGCGTAGTTTGGAACGTTGCTGAGGCCCTGTTTGAGTTCTTTTGCGGATAGGTTTTTGATGTTGCCAGCGAACAATTGCTCGGTAATGTTAAGGGCTTGGTTATAGGCTTCTTCACCGTGGACCAATGTCACGACTTCCTTAGCCAAAATCTTCTGAGCTAGGCGTTCGTGACGGGCAGCGTCAAATTGTTTCTCGATTTCAGCAATCTCATCCAATGACAAGAAAGTAAAGATTTTCAAGAAACGAACGGCATCGTCGTCCATGACATTGAGCCAGAATTGGTACATTTCATAGGGAGAAGTCTTGTCAGCATCCAACCAAACAGCATTGCCTTCAGACTTACCAAACTTCTTACCTGTTGAGTCGGTAATGAGAGGAACAGTCATCACGTGGCCAGACTTCTCAGCCTTGCGACGAAGCAATTCAGTACCTGCTGTCATGTTGCCCCATTGGTCCGAGCCACCGATTTGCAGGGTGACATTGTGCTTGTCATTGAGCTCGTAGAAGTCATAGCCCTGCATGATTTGGTAGGCAAACTCGGTGTAGGAAATCCCTGTTTCAATCCGTTTTTTCACAGAGTCCTTGCTCATCATGTAGTTGACCGTGTAGTATTTGCCGACATCGCGGAGGAAGTCGATAAAGCTGATGTCTGAGAACCAGTCGTAGTTGTTGACCATTTCTGCCTTGTTGTCACCATTTTCAAAATCCAAGAAGCGAGAGAGTTGACCTTGGATTTTTGTTACCCAACCGTCTACGGTGTCTTTGGTCTGCAAGCTGCGCTCCGCATCCTTGAAGGAAGGGTCGCCAATCAGACCAGTAGCTCCACCAACTAGAGCGTAAGGCTTGTGGCCTGCTAATTGCAAGTGACGGCAGACGAGGATTGGTACCAAATGCCCCAAATGCAGGCTGTCAGCAGTTGGGTCGTAGCCAGAATAATAGGATACTTGCCCTTCTGTTAATGCTTTTACTAGGGCTTCTTCATCAGTCGTTTGAAAGACCAAGCCACGTGCTTTTAGTTCTTCAAAAATGTTCATGCGTTTCTCCTTAAATAGAATGTGATAAAAACCACATCTAACCAATAAAAATTCTCCCTTATTATACCATGAAATTGTGGAAAATAAACAAAATTTGGTATAATGGTAAGATAAGGAGTTACTATGACGACTAAATCAGATAAGCAAAAACATAAAGATAAATCAAATGCTCTAGGGCTCGGAGATACGTTTGGTGTTTTCCTTCGCACCTTGAAATTGTTGTTTAATTCCATCGCAGTCCTATTATTCCTATTTGTTCTTTTTGGTGCAGGGATAGGGGTTGGTTTTGTTGCTAGTTTGTTTGATAAGGTTGAAGTGCCTCAGACGGAAGAATTGCTGACACAGGTTTCAGAAGTAAGCCGTATTTCCAAAGTGGTCTATTCTGATGGCAGCCTGGTAGCGGAGGTTAATTCAGACTTGCTTCGCGTCCCAGTTGGTGCGGGTGATGTATCGGAATACCTTAAACAAGCTGTCATTGCAACAGAAGATGAAACCTTTGAAAGCCATAATGGTGTTGTGCCAAAGGCTGTTTTGCGTGCGGCATTGGGATCGGTTGGTCTTGGGTCATCCAGTGGTGGTTCGACCTTGACTCAGCAGCTCATTAAACAACAGTTGGTCGGTGATGCACCAACCTTTACTCGAAAGGCGAATGAGATTATTTCAGCTTTGGCCTTGGAACGCAATATGACCAAGGAAGAGATTTTGACCATCTATCTGAACGTTTCACCGTTTGGGCGGAACAATCAAGGTCGAAATATTGCGGGAGCAGAAGCTGCTGCTCAAGGAATTTTTGGCAAACCTGCCAGTGAGTTGACAGTTCCACAGGCAGCCTTTATTGCAGGTCTACCGCAAAGTCCAATTGTCTATTCTCCATATGCTTCCGATGGTACTCGTAAGTCGGATGAGGATATGGTTTACGGTATCGAACGTTATCAAGATGTTCTTTTCAATATGTATCGTGCTTCGTTCTTGACCAAGGAAGAATATGAAACCTATAAGGCTTACGATATTAAGCAGGACTTCATTGCCCCAGCGCCTGTGACAGCTGATACCAAAGACTATCTCTATTATGAGGTCATGGAAGAGGCTCAGCAAGTCATGTTTGACTACTTGGTGAAACGTGATAAGGTTTCTGAGAATGATTTGAAGAACGATGTGACAAGGAGCTCTTACGAGGACTTAGCTAAGCAGGAGCTTAGTCAAGGTGGCTATACCATTAAGAGTACAGTTGATAAGGGTATTTATGATACCATGCAGTCAGTTGTTGCCAATTACGGCTCGGTGTTGGATAATGGAAATGTGTACGTTGAAACAGGTAGTGTGCTGATTGACAATTCCACAGGAGCTATTCTAGGTTTCGTTGGTGGTCGGGATTATGCGACTAACCAAAACAACCATGCCTTTGATACCCTGCGTTCGCCTGCTTCGACCATTAAACCTTTATTGGCTTATGGTATCGCCATTGACCAAGGTTTAATCGGTTCAGCAAGTATTTTGTCAGATTATCCAACCAATTTCTCAAGTGGCCAACCAATCATGTATGGAACCAGTCGAGGTTCGGGCATGATGAACTTGCAGACGGCAATTGATAGATCTGTGAACATTTCGGCATTCTGGACTTATAAGATGATTCAAAATGCAGGAGTTGATGCCAAGGCATACATGGAGAAGATGAACTATCATATTCCTATGTATGATATTGAAAGTGTGCCACTCGGTGGTGGCGTTGAAATTTCGGTTTTGACCAATACCAATGCCTATCAGACCTTAGCCAATGGTGGTGTCTATCACAAACACTATATTGTTGAGAATATTACGGCTGCGGATGGAACGGTTGTTTACCAGCATGAAGCAGCTCCTGTTCAAGTCTATTCCAAGGCCACCGCAAGCATCATGAACCAACTCTTGCGCCAAGTAGTGAATTCGGGCTATACAACGACCTTCAAGAATCGGTTGAGTGGCTTAAATCCTCAGGCAGCAGCTTCGGACTTTGTCGGTAAAACGGGAACAAGTAACGAGGTAAATGACGTCTGGCTCATGTTATCAACTCCAAAAGTAACTCTGGGGACTTGGGCTGGAAATGATGATAACTCAGAAATGTATGTTTGGACAGGCTATCACAACAATTCGCAATATGTCGCTCATATGGTTAATGCGCTCTATAATGTGAATGCAGATATGTTTGCAGGTCGCTTTGAGTTGGATGGTAGCGTGATTGCTTCGAATGTTGTTGCCTCTACAGGTCAACGTGCAGGAGCAACGCAAGTAAACGGACGTCAGGTCATGATTGGTGGCGCGACGACTACTAGTTATTGGGCTAAAAATGGCGCTCCTGTTACGAGCTACAACTTTATGGTCGGTGGTACAGATAGCGATCGGGCACAGGCTTGGAATAGCGTAGTTGGTTCAGCTACGAATTCAAATCAATCTAGCAACTCTACTCGTCCAAGTTCTTCTAGTTCCTCAGCTACCAATACTAGTCCATCGTCTGAAACTCAGCCAACAACAAGTCAGCAAGAGAATAGTAATTAGCCTTGCTTTTTGGAAGAAGTTGTGGTATAATTTTGTAAATAATTTGTCGTGTGTCTTGTTTGAAATATTGTCCAAACAAGGCTTGCAGCAGTTAAATCAAACTTTTTATAAGGAAGATTTAGCTGCTCTTTTTGTGTCTATGAGGGATTATATTGAGAATTGTTACTTATTCTTAAAAATTCTAAATATTCAGAAAAAGGACAAGTGTCGGTCATTTTATGGCTATTATAATTGAACTCGCCTACAACTCTGTGAAAAAAGATAAGGTTTGTAGAGCTTTGTTTTTGTTTACTTCGTGGCGTCGTAAACGACTGAACTTTCTTCGACTATTGGTCTAGAAAGTCCTAGTCGTTCTGACGAGGGTGCGTCTACAAAATCAAAGATTTTGGACTTACCGCTTATTTTTCTTTGAGTTGCTTACGGCTTAGTATCTTTAATTGAACTCGGGCTACACTCCTGTAGAAAAAGATACATCTCCTTGCAATCCTTTGATTGCTTCGTCGATGTCCTATTTTCTTTTGGAGTGCTGTACGCCCTCGTATCTTATTACAAAGGAGAAAACTTTTGGCAGGACATGAAGTTCAGTACGGTAAACACCGTACCCGTCGTAGTTTTTCAAGAATCAAGGAAGTTCTTGATTTACCAAATTTGATTGAAATCCAAACGGATTCATTTAAAGATTTTCTTGACTATGGTTTGAAAGAAGTCTTTGAAGATGTACTTCCAGTTTCAAACTTTACGGATACCATGGAATTGGAATTTGTGGGTTATGAGTTGAAGCAACCCAAATATACTTTGGAAGAGGCGCGTGCACATGATGCCAACTACTCAGCTCCAATCTATGTAACTTTCCGTCTTGTGAATAAGGAAACTGGCGAGATTAAAACTCAGGAAGTTTTCTTCGGTGAGTTCCCAATCATGACTGAAATGGGTACCTTCATCATCAACGGTGCAGAGCGTATCATCGTTTCTCAGTTGGTTCGTTCACCAGGTGTTTATTTCAACGATAAAGTTGATAAGAACGGTAAGGTTGGTTATGGTTCAACGGTAATCCCTAACCGTGGTGCCTGGTTGGAATTGGAAACGGACTCAAAAGATATTGCCTATACTCGTATCGACCGTACGCGTAAAATTCCATTTACAACGCTGGTGCGTGCGCTTGGTTTCTCAGGTGATGATGAAATCTTTGATATCTTCGGTGATAGCGAATTGGTCCGCAACACTATTGAGAAAGATATTCATAAAAATCCAGCGGATTCTCGTACAGATGAAGCGCTTAAGGAAATCTATGAGCGTCTTCGTCCAGGTGAACCAAAGACAGCCGAAAGCTCTCGTAGCCTTTTGACAGCTCGTTTCTTTGACCCTCGTCGTTACGACTTGGCACCTGTTGGTCGTTACAAGATTAATAAAAAACTCAACCTCCGTACTCGTTTGCTCAACCAAACACTTGCTGAGCATGTCATTAACGGTGAAACAGGCGAAATCGTCTTGGAAGCTGGTACTGTCTTGAGCCGTGATGTGCTTGAAAAAGTAGAAGCACAATTCGATGAGCTCAACTTGGTAGAATACATTCCAAATGATAATGCTGTTCTTCTTGAACCAGTTCTCTTGCAGAAGTTTAAGATTGTTGCACCAAAAGATCCAGACCGTGTTGTAACAGTTATTGGTAATGCTAATCCGGCTGAAAATGTGCGTATTGTTACACCAGCAGATATCTTGGCTGAGATGAGCTATTTCCTCAACCTTGCGGAAGGCCTTGGTCGTGTAGATGACATTGACCACTTGGGTAACCGTCGTATTCGTGCCGTTGGTGAGTTGCTTGCCAACCAAGTCCGTATCGGTTTGACTCGTATGGAACGTAACTTGCGTGAGCGTATGTCTGTTCAAGACAATGAAGTATTGACGCCACAACAAATCATCAATATCCGTCCTGTTACAGCCGCAATCAAAGAATTCTTTGGTTCATCTCAGTTGTCACAGTTCATGGACCAACACAACCCGCTTTCTGAGTTGTCTCACAAACGCCGTTTGTCAGCCTTGGGACCTGGTGGTTTGACTCGTGACCGTGCTGGTTATGAGGTTCGAGACGTTCACTACACCCACTATGGTCGTATGTGTCCGATTGAAACACCTGAGGGACCAAACATCGGTTTGATCAACAACTTGTCTTCTTATGGTCACCTCAACAAGTATGGTTTCATCCAAACACCATACCGCAAGATTGACCGTGCAACTGGTACAGTTACGAACGAAATCGTTTGGTTGACAGCGGATGAAGAAGATGCCTACATCGTAGCACAATCAACTTCACCACTTGATGAAAACAACCGTTTCGTTGATAAGATTGTAATGGGCCGTCACCAAGGTAACAACCAAGAATTTGCTGCTGACTCAGCAGACTTCATGGACGTTTCACCTAAGCAGGTAGTTGCCGTTGCGACAGCATGTATTCCTTTCTTGGAAAACGATGACTCCAACCGTGCCCTCATGGGTGCCAACATGCAACGTCAGGCCGTTCCATTGATTGATCCTAAAGCGCCTTACGTTGGTACAGGTATGGAATACCAGGCTGCCCATGACTCAGGTGCCGCAGTTATTGCCCAACACGATGGTAAAGTTGTTTACGCGGATGCAGACAAAGTTGAGGTTCGTCGTGAAGATGGCTCTTTGGATGTTTACAGCATTCAGAAATTCCGTCGTTCAAACTCAGGTACAGCCTACAACCAACGCACCCTTGTTAAATTGGGCGATGTTGTAGAAAAAGGTGATTTCATCGCAGATGGTCCTTCTATGGAACGTGGGGAAATGGCTCTTGGTCAAAACCCTATCGTTGCCTACATGACCTGGGAAGGTTACAACTTCGAGGACGCGGTTATCATGTCTGAACGCCTTGTGAAAGACGATGTCTATACATCTGTTCATTTGGAAGAATACGAATCAGAAACCCGTGATACTAAGTTAGGCCCTGAAGAAATCACTCGCGAAATTCCAAACGTTGGTGAAGATGCTCTTCGCAACTTGGATGAAATGGGGATCATCCGTATTGGTGCTGAGGTTAAAGAAGGCGACATTCTTGTTGGTAAAGTCACTCCAAAAGGTGAAAAAGATCTTTCTGCTGAAGAGCGCCTCTTGCACGCTATCTTCGGTGATAAGTCACGTGAAGTTCGTGATACATCTCTTCGTGTACCTCACGGTGCCGATGGTGTCGTTCGTGATGTGAAAATCTTTACCCGTGCCAACGGTGATGAATTGCAATCAGGTGTTAACATGCTGGTCCGTGTTTACATCGCTCAAAAACGTAAGATCAAGGTCGGAGATAAGATGGCCGGTCGTCACGGTAACAAGGGTGTCGTTTCACGTATTGTACCTGTTGAGGATATGCCGTATCTTCCAGACGGAACACCAGTTGACATCATGTTGAACCCACTTGGGGTGCCATCGCGTATGAACATCGGTCAGGTTATGGAGCTTCACTTGGGTATGGCGGCTCGCAACTTGGGCATCCACATTGCAACACCAGTTTTCGATGGTGCAAGTTCAGAAGACCTCTGGTCAACTGTTAAAGAAGCAGGTATGGACTCAGATGCCAAGACCATTCTTTACGATGGCCGTACCGGTGAGCCGTTTGACAACCGTGTATCTGTTGGTGTCATGTACATGATCAAGCTTCACCACATGGTTGATGATAAACTTCACGCCCGCTCAGTCGGACCATACTCACTCGTTACCCAACAGCCACTCGGAGGTAAGGCTCAGTTTGGTGGTCAGCGTTTCGGTGAGATGGAGGTTTGGGCCCTTGAAGCCTACGGTGCTTCAAACGTCCTTCAAGAAATCTTGACTTACAAGTCAGATGATGTGACAGGCCGTCTGAAAGCCTATGAAGCCATCACCAAAGGTAAACCAATTCCAAAACCAGGTGTTCCAGAATCATTCCGCGTTCTTGTCAAAGAATTGCAATCACTTGGTTTGGATATGCGTGTCCTTGATGAAGATAACAATGAAGTAGAATTGCGTGACCTTGATGAAGGTGAAGATGATGACATCATCCACGTAGATGATCTTGAAAAAGCACGTGCAAAAGCAGCAGCTGACGCAGCGGCAGCCTTTGCAGCGGAAGAAGCGGAAGACAAAGAGTAATTCAAATGGATGGAACAAGTTGGTCCAAATCTCAGAACGGAAAGGGATGAGGACCAACGGTCTTCCTCTATTTGCTTGATGAAAGAATAGCTTATCAGCTACTTATTCTGCTGTTTATTGTTCAAGAATTTGAGGTTTGGGAATCCAGCCTCTCACAAGAAAAGAAAGGGATTATTAGTGGTTGACGTAAATCGATTTAAAAGTATGCAAATCACGTTAGCTTCACCAAGTAAGGTTCGTTCATGGTCTTACGGTGAGGTTAAAAAACCTGAAACAATCAACTATCGTACACTTAAACCAGAACGTGATGGACTTTTTGACGAAGTCATCTTTGGTCCAACAAAAGACTGGGAGTGTTCATGTGGTAAATACAAGCGTATCCGTTATAAAGGGATTACTTGTGACCGCTGTGGTGTTGAAGTAACTCGTGCCAAAGTCCGTCGTGAGCGTATGGGACACATTGAGTTGAAAGCGCCAATTTCACACATTTGGTATTTCAAAGGTATTCCAAGCCGTATGGGCTTGACCTTGGACATGAGTCCGCGTGCGCTTGAAGAAGTTATTTACTTCGCAGCCTACGTGGTCATTGATCCAAAAGATACAGACCTTGTGCACAAGTCAATCATGACTGAGCGCGAATACCGTGAGCGTTTGCGTGAACATGGTTATGGTTCTTTCGTTGCTAAGATGGGTGCAGAAGCCATTCAAGACCTCTTGAAGCAAGTCGATCTTCCAAAAGAAATCGCAGCTTTGAAAGAAGAATTGAAAACTGCTACAGGACAAAAACGGATCAAGGCTGTACGTCGTTTGGATGTACTCGATGCCTTCTATAAATCTGGAAATAAACCTGAGTGGATGATTCTTAACATCCTTCCAGTTATTCCACCAGATTTGCGCCCGATGGTTCAGTTGGATGGTGGTCGTTTTGCGGCGTCTGACTTGAACGAACTCTATCGCCGTGTTATTAACCGTAACAACCGTTTGGCTCGTCTTTTGGAACTTAACGCTCCAGGCATTATCGTACAGAACGAAAAACGGATGCTCCAAGAAGCTGTGGATGCTTTGATTGACAACGGTCGCCGTGGTCGTCCAATTACAGGACCAGGTAGCCGTCCGCTCAAATCACTCAGCCACATGCTTAAAGGTAAGCAAGGTCGTTTCCGTCAAAACTTGCTTGGTAAGCGTGTTGACTTCTCAGGACGTTCCGTTATCGCCGTTGGTCCAACGCTTAAAATGTACCAATGTGGTGTGCCACGTGAAATGGCTATCGAGCTCTTCAAACCGTTTGTCATGCGTGAAATCGTTGCCCGTGAGATTGCAGGTAACGTGAAAGCAGCTAAACGCTTGATTGAACGTGGTGATGATCGTATTTGGGATATCTTGGAAGAAGTGATTAAAGAACACCCAGTTCTCTTGAACCGGGCACCTACCCTTCACCGTTTGGGTATCCAGGCCTTTGAGCCAGTTCTGATCGACGGTAAAGCCCTTCGTTTGCACCCGCTTGTCTGTGAAGCTTACAACGCCGACTTCGACGGTGACCAGATGGCCATTCACGTTCCATTGTCAGAAGAAGCACAAGCAGAAGCTCGTATCCTCATGCTTGCGGCAGAACACATCCTTAACCCTAAAGATGGTAAACCAGTTGTAACACCATCTCAGGATATGGTTTTGGGTAACTACTACTTGACCATGGAAGATGCTGGTCGCGAAGGCGAAGGTATGGTCTTCAAGGATGCGGATGAAGCTGTTATGGCTTACCGCAATGGCTATGTTCACTTGCATACCCGTGTTGGTATCGCAACGGATAGCTTGGACAAACCATGGAAAGACAACCAAAAGCACAAGATTATGATGACAACTGTCGGAAAAATCTTGTTTAACGCGATTATGCCTGAAGGACTTCCTTACTTACAAGAGCCAAACAACGCTAACTTGACAGAAGGAACTCCTGATAAATACTTCTTGGAACCAGGATCAGATATTAAGGCTGCTATTGCAGAATTGCCAATCAACCTGCCATTCAAGAAGAAAAATCTTGGTAACATCATCGCTGAAATCTTCAAGCGTTTCCGTACAACTGAAACATCAGCCCTTCTTGACCGTTTGAAAGACTTGGGTTACTATCACTCAACACTTGCTGGTTTGACAGTGGGTATTGCCGATATCCCAGTTATCGACAACAAGGCTGAAATTATTGAAGAATCTCACGAACGTGTAGAACAAATCAAGAAACAATTCCGTCGTGGTATGATTACAGACGACGAGCGTTACACAGCGGTTACAGATGAGTGGCGTTCAGCTAAGGAAAAATTGGAAAAACGCCTGGTTGAAAAACAAGATCCTAAGAACCCAATCGTTATGATGATGGACTCTGGTGCCCGTGGTAACATCTCCAACTTCTCCCAGTTGGCCGGTATGCGTGGTCTGATGTCAGCTCCGAACGGACGTATCATGGAATTGCCAATCTTGTCTAACTTCCGTGAAGGTCTTTCGGTATTGGAAATGTTCTTCTCCACTCATGGTGCCCGTAAGGGTATGACGGATACGGCCTTGAAGACAGCCGACTCAGGTTACTTGACTCGTCGTTTGGTTGACGTTGCCCAAGACGTTATTATCCGTGAAGACGACTGTGGAACAGACCGTGGTCTTGACATCCGTTCAATCACAGATGGCAAGGAAATGATCGAGCCACTTGAAGAGCGTTTGCAAGGTCGTTACACTAAGAAAACTGTTAAACATCCTGAAACGGGTGCCGTTATCATCGGTCCAAACCAATTGATTACCGAAGACATTGCTCGTGAAATTGTCAATGCCGGTGTTGAACAAGTCACTATCCGTAGCGTATTTACATGTAACACTCGTCACGGTGTCTGCCGTCATTGTTACGGTATCAACTTGGCGACAGGTGATGCGGTTGAAGTGGGTGAAGCAGTTGGTACAATCGCTGCCCAATCGATCGGTGAGCCTGGTACACAGCTTACAATGCGTACCTTCCACACGGGTGGTGTAGCCTCAAACAGCGATATCACGCAGGGTCTTCCTCGTGTCCAAGAGATCTTTGAAGCTCGCAATCCGAAAGGGGAAGCGGTTATCACTGAGGTCAAAGGTGAAGTTACAGCCATCGAAGAAGATGCAGCAACTCGTACCAAGAAAGTCTTTGTTAAAGGTAAAACTGGCGAAGGCGAATATGTGGTTCCATTTACAGCCCGTATGAAGGTTGAAGTTGGTGACCAAGTTGCGCGTGGAGCAGCTCTTACCGAAGGTTCTATTCAACCAAAACACTTGCTTGAAGTCCGTGATGTCTTGGCGGTTGAAACTTACCTACTTTCTGAAGTTCAAAAAGTTTACCGTAGCCAGGGTGTAGAAATCGGCGACAAGCACATCGAGGTAATGGTTCGTCAAATGCTTCGTAAAGTTCGTGTCATGGATCCAGGAGACACAGATCTTCTCATGGGTACCCTCATGGATATCACAGACTTTACAGATGCCAATGCTGAAGTGGTGATTGCTGGTGGTATCCCAGCAACAGCTCGTCCAGTTCTTATGGGTATCACTAAGGCTTCCCTTGAAACCAACTCATTCTTGTCTGCCGCATCCTTCCAGGAAACAACACGTGTCCTTACAGATGCTGCTATTCGTGGTAAACGTGACAACCTTCTCGGTCTTAAAGAGAACGTTATTATCGGTAAGATTATCCCAGCAGGTACTGGTATGGCCCGCTACCGTAATCTTGAACCACAAGCCATCAATGAAGTTGAAATCATTGAAGACACAGTGGCTGAAGAGCTTGCTGCAGAAGCAAATCTCGAAGCTGTAACTGAATAAGTTGCAAAAGACACATCTCTAGTTTTCTAAGGATGTGTTTTTTGCTATTTGGAAATGAAGCGCATACAGGATTTGATCAGTAATTAACAAGCAGAATACTTTCTATACGATTTTATATTCGATATAATGAGTGTGAAAAAGGAAGTGTGTGCTTATGTATCAGGTAATAAAATTATATGGAGATTATGAACCCTGGTGGTTCTTGGATGGTTGGGAAGAAGACATTGTCAGTAAGGATGTCTTTAGTCGTTATGAGGATGCCTATACTGCCTTTCAAAAAGAATGGGTACGTTTGTCAGAAAAATTCCCTAAGAAGCAGAGTAAAAATGGAACCCTGGTGGCTTTTTGGGATGAATCAGACCAGCATTGGTGTGAGGAATGTGATGAGTATTTACAGCGTTATCATTCGCTCATGCTAGTAGAAGCTAAGGAAAATTTACCTGCTGGTTTTGTCAAGTCGCAGACACCCCCTCGTTTGCGTACTTGTAGGCTGAAACAAGACAAATGTATGAACCATGAAGAAAAGGATTGACATTGGAATGTCAATCCTTTCAGAATGAAGACAAACATCTCGCTTGATGTTTGTCTTTTTCTGTTTATTGGTCTGATAGTCCGTCTTTTTGCCAGAATAGTGGCTATTTGGACAAAATAAAAAGGCTTCCCTGCCCTCATTTTTACCAATTTCTTGAGATTTAAACACGCCAAAGTCAGTCCAACCTTATCCTCCATTTTGGACTTGCCTTTCTCTCTTGTGTAACGAAGATTGTGGTACTCTTTGGCTGTCCCAAAGAGGCGTTCAATGGTTTCTTTCCGCTTCTGGTAGAGCTCCTTCATACCTTTCCTGTGCCGAATCTCTTCACAGCTTTCTAAAGCCTCTTTCCAAATGTGTCGAGTTACCACTTTCTGCTTGTTCTTGCTTTCTGTACAAATTGATAGAAGTGGACAAGTAGCACAGATAGCTGAGTCACTCTTATATTCCCGATAACCTTCTCTGGTTGTAGTGCGATAGGTTAAGACCTGATTCTCAGGACAGATATAACAGTCATAGTATTCATCATAGACAAAATCCTTCGAGCGTAGTTTCCCTTTCTTTCCTTTCGGTCGTGTATACGGAAAGACTGGAGTAATCTCTTGTTCTAGGAGGAAGCGAGCGATACTTGGGGTCTTATAGCCAGAATCGGCAACGAGAAAGCTAGGCTGAAAGGGTTGGAGTTTAGCGAAGAGTACAGGAAAGGCCTGGCTGTCATGGACATTGCCAGCCTCCACGCTATAAGCCAGAGCCCAACCATGCTTGTCACAAGCAACCTGAGCTGTATAAGCAAATACTTCCTTATGGTCCCCTTTATGAAACCAGCCACTTTCAGGGTCAGTTGTAGAAATTTTCTTAGCGATGGGTCCCTCCTCTTTTGCGGGCCCTAGCGGCTTTTTTGCATGCTTTTCTCTATCCCTGTTAATTTCAATCTCTAGCTGGTCACTCATAAACTTGGCTTGCTTTTCAATTTCACGATTGATGAATTTACGATTATTCGCCGCAGCCTTGATATGGGTACCGTCAATGAAAATTTCTGTTGGATCTATGAAGCCTGCATTGACGCAGAGACCTAAGATATGGGTGAAAATGCCTTCAATAACTTGTCTATCTTGAAAACGACGGACATAGTTCTTTCCGTAGGTAGTGAAATGAGGCACCTTATCATCCAGTCGAAGACCAAGAAACCAACGGTAGGCAGTATTGACTTCGATTTCCTTAATGGTTTGACGCATGGAACGAATGCCGAAGAGACACTGAAGGATTGGAATTTTAATGAGCAGAATAGGGTCAAGACTAGGACGCCCTGTATCATCGCTATAGCTATCTGCGACTAAGTCATAGATAAAGGAGAAGTCAATAGCTTCCTCTATTTGACGAAGGAGATGATCTTGAGGAACAAGGTCATCTAAACTGTAGAAACCAAATTGACCGCGATTGTAGTCTGGATTTTCTTTGTGTAACATAGCGATTCTCCCTCTGCTTATTAGCTAGTATTCCTATCTCTATTATACTACTTTACATATGAAAAAGCCGTTAGAAATATAATTCTAACGACTTTGTCTTCATTCTGAAAGGATTGACATTGGAATGTCAATCCTTTTTAGCTGAATCTGATAGAAAATGCTTTGGTGTCGAGCTCCACTTGACCTCCGATTGTGATAGTAAAAAGAGGTTGGGTATGGGCAAAGTCCAAATCGTAGAGAACAGGGATGGTTTTGAGAATCGGGTGCTTGTCCAAAATGGCCAGCAAAATCTCCTCCGTCATCTTGGTTTCCTTAGGAAAACGACCGAAGACAACCGCCTGCGGATTAGGATAGGCTTGTAGCAGGGCAGTCAAGTGACGAGCAATAATCAGATAATCGTCGTCTTCCGCCTCCTCCAAAAAGAGCACATACTTGTCAGGTTTGGGTGCGAACTCGGTTCCAGTCAGCAGATTGAGGGTTGAGATGTTTCCGCCGATGGCAATGCCAGAGGCCTGTCCTGGATTGTAAACTTTCCATTCTGTTGGGTAAAAGGTGCGAGGGGCGTCTGATAGGTACCAAGCGTCGCTAGACCATTCTGTACTGGGACTTAATTTATATGTGTTCTGAGTTACTGCATTTAGCCAAGATTGTGTTTGATAGTCTTGGCCTTGCACCATTTTAAAACTAGAATAGGCTGGCCCCATATAGGTTTGTATGCCTGTCTTGGCGTAGATAGCATTGAGCAGGGCAGTCGTATCTGAATAGCCACAGAAAATCTTCGGATGGCGCGCAATTAGGTCAAAATCCAGATAGGGCAAGAGTTCGTTAGAGTTGAAACCGCCAATGGTTGTCAGAATGGCATCGACCGACTCATCCCCAAAAGCGGCTTCCAAGTCCGCAACACGACTAGCAATCGGAGCCGAATCGAACATATCGTTTTCAAAATAATGTTCTGAGAAAGAGAGTTTGAAGCCCAGGTCTTCCAATTTTTCCTTGGCGGCAAGATTGGCTTCAAAACCACCAATTCTTTCAATAGACGAAGAGGGACTGACTACACGTATGTGGTCGCCTTTTTTTAATTTTTTCATAGGAACCTCCAAGTTTTTTATTATTTTAACAAAAAAGTATGGAAAATCAAGTTTCCTTGCGAATAGATAGGGTGAGGAGGTTTTATGATTCAAGAAAAAGCAAGAAAGTTGATTGAAGAGGCGGTGGCGGATAGGGTCAGTGATATTTATCTGGTTCCTCGTGGTCAGGACTACCAAGTCTACCATCGCATCATGGACGAACGGGAGTTTGTGCACGACTTGGCTGAGGAGGAAGTAACAGCCATCATCAGCCATTTCAAGTTCTTAGCAGGTTTAAATGTCGGTGAAAAACGCCGTAGCCAGCAGGGTTCCTGTGACTATGATTATGGGAACGGCGAGATTTCACTTCGCTTATCAACTGTCGGAGATTATCGTGGCAAGGAAAGTCTGGTTATCCGCCTGCTCTATGACAATGACAAGGAACTCAAGTTCTGGTTTGAGGCGGCTGAGCGGCTTGCAGAAGAAATCAAGGGACGAGGGCTCTACCTTTTTTCGGGTCCAGTCGGCTCTGGTAAGACCACACTTATGTACCATCTTGCCAGGCTGAAATTCCCAGACAAGCAGATTTTGACTATCGAGGATCCTGTCGAAATCAAGCAGGAGGACATGCTGCAACTCCAGCTCAATGAAGCCATCGGAGCCACCTACGACAATCTGATCAAACTGTCCCTCCGTCATCGACCAGACTTGCTCATCATCGGTGAAATTCGGGATGCGGAAACCGCTCGAGCAGTCATTCGAGCCAGCCTGACGGGAGCTACCGTTTTCTCAACAGTCCATGCAAGGTCTATTTCAGGTGTCTATGCTCGTATGTTGGAATTGGGGGTCAGGCCTGAAGAGTTAAATAATGCCCTTCAAGGCATTGCCTATCAACGCTTGATAGGGGGAGGAGGTGTAGTGGATTTTGCAAATGGAGACTACCAAAACCATTCCGCAAACCAGTGGAATGAACAAATTGATCGCCTTTTTGCAGCAGGACATATCAGTCTTCGGCAGGCAGAAACAGAAAAAATTGCCCTTGGCTCGCCAGCGTAAGGTCATTGAACTGTTTAACAATCTCTTTGCCAGCGGTTTTCATCTGGGGGAGATTGTTGATTTTCTTAAACGCAGTCAGCTTTTGGCAGACCCATATACCCAAGTTTTATCCGATGGTCTTCTTGCAGGCAAACCTTTTTCAAGTTTGCTGGCGGATTTGCGGTTTTCAGATGCGGTGGTCACACAGGTGGCACTGGCAGAAGTTCATGGCAATACCAGTCTGAGTTTAAGTCATATTCAGTCCTATCTGGAAAACGTCAGCAAGGTTCGTAAAAAGCTGATTGAGGTGGCGACCTATCCAGTTATCTTGCTAGGTTTTCTGCTCTTGATTATGCTGGGTTTGAAAAACTACCTTTTGCCCCAGTTGGAGGAAGGCAATGCAGCGACCGTGCTAATTAATCATCTACCGACCATCTTTTTATCTCTAAGTGGCCTTAGTTTGGTGGCGGTCTTAGCTGGTATGGTTTGGTTTCGCAAAACTAGCAAAATCAAAGCATTTTCCCGCTTGGCAGCTCTGCCATTTTTCGGAAAACTCATCCAAACCTACCTGACGGCCTATTACGCTAGGGAGTGGGGGAGTTTGATTGGGCAAGGCTTGGACCTGCCGCAGATTGTGGGCCTGATGCAGGAACAACAATCTCAGCTCTTTTGGGAGATTGGTCAGGACTTGGAGCAGTCGCTTTCCAATGGACGGGATTTTCACGAACACATCAAGACCTACGCCTTTTTTAAGCGGGAGTTGAGTTTGATTGTCGAGTACGGTCAGGTCAAGTCCAAATTAGGGAGCGAGTTGACAGTCTATGCAGCTGAGTGTTGGGAGGAATTTTTCTCTCGGGTCAATAGAGCCATGCATCTAATCCAACCGCTGGTCTTTCTCTTTGTGGCCTTAATGGTCGTTCTTATCTACGCAGCCATGTTGTTGCCGATTTATCAAAATATGGAGTTATAAAATGAAAAAATTGAATAAAATGAAAGTAAAAGCCTTCACTCTGGTGGAAATGTTAGTTGTTTTGGGTATCATTAGCCTACTCTTGCTCCTCTTTGTACCAAATTTGAGTAAGCAAAAAGAAGCTGTTCAAGAGAAAGGGAATGCGGCGGTCGTCAAGGTTGTGGAAAGTCAGATGGAGCTCTATGAATTGGAACATGACACGGAAGCAACGGTGGCCGAGTTGCAGGCGAAAGGTTATATTACTCCAAAACAAGCGGAGCAGTATGCTACGGCGAAACAATAAGGCCGTTACCTTGTTTGAAAGTTTGTTAACTCTATTTGTCGTTAGTTTTCTAGCTGTTTCCTTATCAGGAACGGTGCAAACGGCCTTTCGGTCTGTTCAGGAAGAGATTTTTCTTTGGGAGTTTGAAGCCATCTACAAAGACAGCCAGAAATTGGCAGCCAGTTCCCATCAAAAAGTGAACCTTGCTATCGGTGGACAGGAGGTTACAAATGGTCATCAAGTTGTACAGATACCCAGAAATGTAGCAGTGTTGGAAGGAAAGACCATCACATTTGAAGAAGATGGTGGAAATTCTTCTCTGACCAAGATTCGTTTTCGGCTTAGTCAAAAAATAGTTACGTATCAATTATATATAGGGAGTGGTCGCTATAAGAAAACAGAAGAATAAGGCTTATATCTTGCTAGAAAGTTTAGTTGCCCTTGCGACCCTAGTGACCATTTGTAGCTTGATTTTGACTGCGGTGGATGCAGGTCGTAGGAGGCAGGCTTGGGAATTAGAACAACAGGAAGTTCTCAATCTGGCTCAGATGGCCGTGCAGACCGAGCAAGATAAGCTAGCCTTAAACGGAGTTGTAGTCCGGGTTCAACGCACTGCGGAAAGAGTTGCGGTTTTCCATGAAGGAAAGGAGGTTTTATCGGTTGTTAAAAAGTAAAATTCCTGCTTTTACTCTCTTGGAATGCTTGGTAGCCTTAGTCATCCTATCAGGAAGTCTTCTGATCTTTGAAGGCTTGTCAAAACTGCTGGTCCAAGAAGCGCATTATCAAAGAAATAGCATCCAGAAGGAATGGTTGGTCTTCTCTAGTCAATTGCGGTCGGAGTGGGACCAGGCTGAATTGGTCAAGGTTGAAAATGGCAAGGTCTATGTCAACAAAGGCGAACAGGCTTTGGCCTTTGGCAAGTCACGGTCGGATGATTTTCGGAAAACAAATGACAGGGGACAGGGTTACCAGCCCATGCTCTATCAGGTGGATAGCGCAGCCATTTCCCAAGAAAACCAGCTGGTGCGCATCGACTTTAGCTTTAAAAACGGAGAGGAGCGGACCTTTATCTATGCTTTTAAAGAAAAAAGTTAAGGCAGGAATTTTGCTCTACGCCCTCTTGATGTTGGCAGTTTTTAGTCTGCTACTCCAGTTTTATCTCCATCGTCAAGAGGCTGAAAGTCAAATAGCTCAACTTGCTAAGCAAGAATCGACAGCCTACATCATGGCTCAGATGGTCTTGGACCAAGTCGAAGAGGACTTGCAAGAGCGTGAAGCAATTGCCAAGAAGGTAGCAAGTCAAACAGATGAAATGAAGGAAGATGCCATGGCTGCTAGCCAAACTGTCGATGAAAAGGAGAAAAAGGAGGAACAACCAACTAGAGAAAGTCAAGAAACCGCTGAAAAACCAGCTCAAACTAGTTCTGAGCAAAGCAAACCAATAGAAGATAAGGGAACGGTCACTTTTCAAGAGGGGCAGGCTAGCTATCATGTCAAAAACCAGCAAGTAACAATTATCGTAGCATTAGGGAGAGGAGGAATGTATCGCTATCAATTTCCGGTTAAAATAGTACCCGAGGGGAGTGGCTAACTACTACTTCCCTTTTGAGTGCAAAGTCTGTGAAATTTTGATAAGATAGGAGTATGAATTTTGAGAAGATTGAACAGGCCTACGACCTGCTATTAGAAAACGTACAGACCATCCAAAACCAGCTAGGCACCAATATTTATGATGCCATGATTGAGCAAAACGCAGCCTATCTAGCTGGTCAGCACGACACGGATTTGATTGTCCGCAATAATCAAACCTTACACAACTTGCACTTGACCAAGGAAGAATGGCGTCGTGCCTTTCAATTCCTACTGATCAAGGCCAATCAGACAGAGCCTATGCAGTACAATCACCAGTTTACGCCAGACTCTATCGGCTTTATTCTATCCTTCCTAGTGGACCAGTTGGTGACGACTCAGCAGGTTACCGTCTTGGAAATTGGTTCCGGAACGGGTAACTTGGCGCAGACCATCCTAAATGCCAGCCAGAAAGACTTGGATTACTTGGGGATTGAAGTGGATGATCTCTTGATTGATTTATCAGCTAGCATGGCAGATGTTATGCAGGCAGAGATTTCCTTTGCCCAGGGTGATGCGGTACGTCCGCAGATTTTGAAGGAAAGCCAAATCATTCTTGCGGATTTGCCGATTGGTTTTTATCCAGATGACCAGATTGCCAGTCGTTATCAGGTGGCTAGCCAGACGGAGCATACCTACGCTCATCATTTGCTCATGGAACAGTCCCTCAAGTATCTTGAAAAAGATGGGTTTGCGATTATGCTGGCTCCAAATGATCTTTTAAGCAGTCCACAGAGCGATTTGTTGAAAGGTTGGTTGCAAGCAGAGGCTAATATCGTTGCCATGATTGCCCTGCCACCAAGTCTTTTTGGCAAAGCAGCCATGGCCAAGTCAATTTTTGTATTGCAGAAGAAGACTGCTAGACCGCTAGTACCATTTGTCTATCCTTTGCAGAGTTTGCAAGAACCTGAAGCTATTCAGAAGTTCATGGTCAATTTCAAAAATTGGAAGCAAGAGAATGCAATTTAGGTGAAAATCTGTTATACTAATAAGGAAAACGCTTTTAAAGGGGAATATTATGTCAAAAACAATTGCAATTAACGCTGGTAGCTCAAGTTTAAAATGGCAACTGTACCAAATGCCAGAAGAAACAGTCTTGGCAAAGGGTATTGTTGAGCGTATCGGTTTGAAAGATTCAATTGTCACAGTAAAATTTGGGGATCAAAAAGCTGAACAAGTCTTGGATATTGCGGACCATGTGCAAGCAGTAAAAATCTTGTTGGAAGACTTGCTCAAGCACAATATTATCGCAGATTTCTCAGAAATTACAGGTGTTGGTCACCGTGTGGTAGCTGGTGGTGAAATCTTCAAGGATTCTGTTGTGATTACAGATGAAGTCTTGAAACAGATTGAAGACCTTTCTAGCCTTGCACCGCTCCACAACCCAGCCAATGCTGCAGGAATTAAGGCATTCAAGGATATCTTGCCAGAAGTAACAAGTGTGGCTGTTTTTGATACGGCCTTCCATTCAACAATGCCAGAGGTAGCTTACCGCTACCCAATCCCAAACAAGTACTATGAAGAGCACCAAGTTCGTAAGTACGGAGCGCATGGAACATCTCATTTTTATGTTTCACGCGAGGCAGCAAAAATGTTGAACAAGCCAATCGAGGAAGTGAAAGTTATCACTGCCCACATCGGAAATGGTATTTCAATTTCTGCTATTGATGGTGGTAAATCAGTGGATACTTCAATGGGATTCACACCGCTTGCAGGTCCTATGATGGGCACTCGTTCTGGTGACATTGACCCAGCCATCATCCCTTACTTGATTGAAAATGTAGCTGACTTGAAAGACGCTGCAGATGTTATCAACGTTTTGAACAAGCAGTCTGGTATTCTTGGTATTGCGGAAGTATCGAGCGATATGCGTGAGGTCGAAGCTGGATTTGAGGCGGGCGAAGCAAAATGTACTCTTGCCTTCAATATGCTTGTCAATCGTCTGCAAAAATTCATCGGTCAATACTTTGCAGTCTTGAACGGTGCTGATGCCCTTGTCTTTACAGCAGGTATCGGTGAGAACTCTACTCTTGTTCGTGAAGCGGTTGTTAACGGTTTGACTTGGTTCGGTATGGAATTGGATCCAGAGAAGAATGTTCGTGGTGCTGAAGGAGATATTTCAACTCCAGAATCTCGCGTTAAAGTCTTGGTTGTTCCAACTGATGAAGAATTGGTTATTGCTCGCGACGTAGAGCGGTTGAAATAAGAAAATGTAGAGAGGTCGGTACTAGTTACTGGCCTTTTTTATAGATTTTTAGTTTTCATCAGTGCTAAAAGTTATTGGCTACTCGCTGGTGAGTGTGGTATAATGGACGAGCAAAGAAATTTGCACAGAGTAGGTGGTTTGCGTTAAGTGTATGTGGATGGGATGTTGCCACATAACGAAGCGTCAGCGCGGTAAACCATTGCATCCGCTGTCGAATACATACGACAGCTCCATTTTTTGAAAAAAGGAGCGTTTTTATGGAAAAGAAAATTCCAAAACTAACGGTGCAGCTGTTGGCTGCTATTGCTGTGACCCTTGCCTTGGTCATGATTGTGGAGAACTATTTCTCTATTCGTCTTTCGGATACCTTGCAGGTCCAGTTTACCTTTATCCCAAATGCTATTTTGGGAGCTATTGCCGGTCCTGTTTGGGCTGCTGTATTTGCGGCGATTTCAGACCCAGTTTTTGTCTTGTTTAGTGGACAGACCATGCTATTCAGTTTTATCTTGATTGAAGCGGTATCGGCTTTTCTCTATGGCTGGTTTTTCTATCAGAAACCACTCGATAGCAAGAAGAAGGCTGATTGGCTCTATGTGGCTGGGGTTGTTGTCTTAATTCAACTTGTGATTTCATTCGTTATGACACCGATTGCTCTTCATTTCCATTTTGGAACACCTTGGATTGTTCTGTATAGCAGTCGTTTGATTAAGGCTATTTTTGAAATTCCATTACGCATTGTCGTGACCATGCTTGTCTTACCAAGTTTACAAAAAATACCTGAATTGGCTAGGTTAATGGGCCTTAAATAAGAAACTATCTAGCAACAGGTCATCCCCCTGTTGCTTTTTGTAGAGAGGAAATAATGAATTATTTAGAAATGAGGCAGTGGTTGTCTAGTCGCCCGGCCTCTGATTTAGAACATGGGGTTGCGCGTGTCAAATGGCTATTGGAAGTCTTGGACAATCCCCAACTTCAAGTGCCGACCATTCACTTCGTAGGCACAAATGGCAAGGGCTCGACCCTCAATGCCCTGCAGTCTATCTTACAGACTTCTGGCTACACGGTTGGTCGTTTTACATCACCGTCTATCATTGATTTTCGAGAGCAGATTGTCTACCAGCAGGAGATGATCGCGGAGGAAGATTTTGCAAGGATTGTGACAGACTTGCAGCCTTTGATTGAGGACTTGGACCAGACGGCTGGACTGGATGCCATCTCGGAGTTTGAGATTGTAGTAGTGGCTATGTTTGTCTACTTTGCCCACTACCAGCGCCCCGACATTCTTTTGGTGGAGGCGGGCATGGGCGGTTTGCAGGATGCGACCAATGTCCTTAATCCTCTAGCGGTGGTTTGCCCGTCTATCGGCTTGGACCATCAGGCTTTTTTGGGAGAGACCCACGCTGCTATAGCCCGTCACAAGGTTGCCGTCTTGCGTGAGAGGGTTCCTCTCATTTATGCGACCGATTTGCCAGAAGTGGAGGCAGTTTTTGAGGAGCAGGCTCGTCAGCTTCAGAGTCCGACCTATGCGGTGGGGCGAGAGATTCTTTTGGACAATAGCAGAGCAGGCTTTGCAGTTTCAAGCCTTCTCGGCCGAGTAGAAGATTTAAGGTTGCTTATGCAGGGCCGTCACCAAGAGGTCAACGCAGCCTTGGCAGTAACAACCGCTCAGCTCATTAAACCTCATTTTCCAACAATTACCAATGAAACCATCTGCCAGGGCTTGTCCCAAGCCATCTGGCCAGGCCGCTTAGAATTGATGGAACCAACGCTTATGATTGACGGAGCCCACAATAATGAAAGTATCGCCGTCCTGACCCAGCTCTTGGAAGAAAAGTATGCGGACAGGGATATTGAAATCCTCTTTGCGGCCATCAATACCAAGCCAGTGGACCAGATGTTGTCCCAGCTTAGCCAATTTGGTCCTGTTAGCGTGACGACCTTTGATGATTTCCGTGCGGTACAGCTGAATGATTATCCGTCAGGTTATGAACGAGTTCAGACCTATCAGGAGTGGTTGGAGCGGGCGGACTTGGACAATCTCGAAAAATTTTACCTTGTTACAGGCTCGCTTTATTTCATTACCCATGTGAGGAAGTACATTTTAGAAGAGCTTATATAGAAAAAAGGCTTTGCCGGGCATTCTACCTAGCAAAGTCTTTTGTTTTAATAGTTTTTAATCAAATCAACCGTTGAGCGGTCTAGCTTTTTAACGATAGCTTGCAAGAAGGCTTGGGCCTCTAAGAAGTCATCCATGCTGTAGAGAGTTTGATGTGAATGGATGTAGCGAGCGCAGACACCGATAGTTGTTGATGGAACACCATGATTTTTCAAGTGGGCTGCACCAGCATCTGTTCCACCTTTACCACAGTAGTATTGGAATTTGACACCAGCCTCCTCAGCAGTCGTCAAGAGGAAGTCTTTCATGTTTTTCAACAAGATATGACCTGGATCGTAGAAACGAAGCAGAGTACCGTCACCAATTTTTCCTTGGTCGCCATAAATATCTCCAGCTGGCGAGCAATCAACAGCAAGGAAAATGTCTGGATTGAACTTGGTTGTAGAGGCATGAGCTCCACGTAGGCCAACTTCTTCTTGCACATTTGCCCCAGCAATCAACTGATTTGGTAATGCTTGACCGGATAGGCTTTCCAGCAATTCAGTCACCATAAGGACACCGAAGCGGTTGTCCCAAGCCTTAGAAATGACATTTTTTCCGTTGGCTGTTAGAATTGTTTCGTTTTTGGGAACCAGGACATCCCCCGGACGAACACCGAAAGCCCAGGCTTCGTCATAATTGGCAAAACCAGCATCGAAAATAATATCAGCAATGGCAGGCATGCCAGGAGCGTTAGCTCCCCGTGAAAGGTGAGGTGGTACTGAGCCTGAGATGGCTGGAATGGTACGACCGTCCTGCAACTGAAGAGTGAAAGCCTGGCTAGAAACAACCAGAGGATTCCAGCCACCTAATTCAACAACACGGAAAGTACCGTCAGGCTTGATTTGGCTAATCATAAAGCCAACCTCATCCATGTGGGCGGCCACTAGGATACGAGGAGCGTTTTCAACAGCTGTATCCTTGATGCCAAAAATTCCACCTAGTTCATCTGTATCGATGCGGTCCACATGTGGCGTGATTTTTTGGCGGATATGGTTGCGGACTTGTCCTTCAAATCCAGGTAAGCTTTGCAATTCTGTTACTTCTTTGATTTTTCCAAAAAGAGTCATTCTTCTTCCTCCATGACATGATTACTACTATTTTATCACGAACAGTTAGACTTGTCCTACTATTATGTCAAAAGGATATTCTCAGCTGTCACAAGTCCAATGGCATTTTTGGGAAAAATCCGGAGAAATATGATAAAATAGTCAACATGAAAAAGAAAAAGACAGCCTTGCTAGCAGGCTTATTGGGGGCAGGTGTGCTCACCGCTAGTGCTCAATTTTACCGTAAAATCCAAGAAGACCGTAAAAAAGCACAGGCCTTGCAGGAGGTGCGTGACTTTTTCACTGATTTAGGAGAGATTGCCACGGTCTATGTGGATGAAACAGCCTCAACTCGTGACCAGCTTATTGGCGGGGTTGTGATGGAGGCAGGACAGGTGTTTTTATTTGAAAATACCCAAGGTTCTATTCAGTACAGGGAGGAAGAAAGATGATTTTTCCAACAAATTTTAAAGAAGTGGCGGCCTTGGTTGAAGATGGCAAGCCAACTGTTTTTCTATTTGTGACGACTTGGTGTGGAGACTGCCACTATATCAAACCACATTTGCCAGCTATCGAAGAGGCTTTTCCGGATTTCCGTTTTGTGCAACTGGATCGAGATGACTTTATGCCTCTAGCACAAGAATGGGCTATTTTAGGCATTCCAAGTCTAGTTGTTTTGGAAAATGGGAAGGAAATCGGTCGTTTTGTCGATAAGAATCGCAAGACCAAGGAAGAAATCATGAACTTCTTATCTGGACTGGGTAGATAAATTAGTAGAGAAGCTCTGCTATTCCCAAAAGAAAGGAAAAAACATGAAGAAATCACTAGGAAAAATCCTTTTAGCACCTGTGGTGCTGGGATTGAGTTTAAGTTTGGCACCGCTGGTTCAAGCGGAAATCCAGACGGATGTCATCAATGAAAAATGGGGCAAGCCAACACTGGTCTACGGTGGCGGTTTGTCAGATGCGCAGGCGACAGAGGTTAACAATCTATTTGGTATTTCGGCTGTCAATAATGTTAGTCGTCAGGTTGTTGTCGGTGCCGATATGGATCAGTTTTTAGGTACATCTGGAGCGGACACAGCCTCCCTCTATTCATCTGTCTTGGTGCAAAAGCAGGACGCTGGCAAAGGGGTTGTGGTGGATATTAAGACGCCACAGAACATCACCTTGATTACCGAAACGCAGTATGCCAATGCGGCTATTACAGCTGGTGCGACAGATGTCTTGATTGACGTTGCGGCACCCATTCAGGTGACGGGGGAGTCCGCTCTGACAGGTGTTTACAAGGCTCTTGCAGCCAATGGTGAAACAGTTGATCCGGCTCGAACTGAAGTAGCTCAACAAGAATTAACAACTGTTAATGAAGTAGCGACAGCCCATGCTGGTGATGAACAATTTGACAGCTCTGCCTTGGATAAGGCAGTAGCAGAAATCAAGACAGCTCTTGCAGATTACAAGCAATCCAATGGTCAGGTGGCTTCTGAGGCTGACATCAACACCATCATCAATGATGTTTTGGCCCAAAATGGTTTGGAAAATGTCATCACAGCAGATGAAATTTCTAAGCTAGTCACATTTGCCAAAGCTTATCAGGAAACCTCTGCTATTGATTCGGCTGAGGTTGCTGCCCAGCTCAACCAGTTCAAGCAACAGGCGGAGCAACAAATTTCAGAAGCCTATAAGAATCTACAAGATTCAGGGATTTTAGAAAAAATCGGTGCCTTCTTTGAAAATCTATGGAAGGGCCTGACCGGTCTATTTGCATAAAGGAGAAATGAAAAAGAAATGATTTTTACATATAATAAGGAACAGGTCGGCGATGTTCTGATGGTGATTGTGGCTGAAGACAAGGGTCAGGCTGTTCAATTTGAACGCAAGGGCAAGGTAGCACGTGTCTTCTTAGCGGAAACGGGTCAAACAGTCGCTTGGAATATCTTTGAAGCATCAAGTTTGGTTGAGCTTGCTGGAAATGGTCAGGTTTTCATGACAGACGAGCAAGTTGCGACCTTGAATGCTGAATTGGCTAAGGAAGGTTTTACTGAAAGCTTGGTCAACGACAATAGTCCGAAATTCGTTGTTGGTCAGATTGTGGAACTGGTTCCGCATCCAGACAGTGACCACCTCAATATTTGCCAGGTCAATGTTGGTGACAAAACAGTGCAAATCGTGGCTGGTGCCCCAAATGCTGCCCAAGGATTGAAAACTATTGTGGCTCTTCCGGGAGCAATGATGCCGAGCGGTAGCCTGATTTTCCCAGGGAAGTTGCGTGGTGAAGATAGCTTTGGTATGATGTGTAGCCCACGTGAATTGGCATTACCAAACGCACCACAAGTCCGTGGCATTATCGAATTGGACGACTCCGCAGTAGTCGGAGAAGCACTTGATCCAGCTAAACACTGGAAGGGATAGAAAAAGAAGAATTGGTCAGGTGGCCAATTCTTTTATGCTGGTTCAATTTTTCCTTCAATAGCCTGTCCGATTTCTTCGGTCAAGGCCTGTTGTGATTTGAGTTGGAAATAAAGACTGGACAGGAAATGTTGAAGATTGAGCCACCGGAAGTAGTCTACTGGTTCTTGATTTGGAAAGTCCAGCTTGCTAATCCATCTTGTCAGCTCTTGGCTGGTTACTTTTTCATTCAGTAGTAAATATACAGGAATTTGTGCCAGACGGATTTCCTCGCCAGCTGAGAAAACTTTACTTTGTCTGGTTAGACAAGTGACAATAGTTTGCCAGACTTCTTTGCTTTTTTCAGTGGGAAATTGATCATGACAGCTTACGGCCAGAAGAAAATCTGCTCCGTGGGCAGCGGTATGGATCCAACCGAGTTTTTCATCGTAGCCAGACCAGTCATTTTCAATCGCCAAATAATCCAAGGCCTGCTGGAAGAGTAGCTCACGGTCGTTAGTGCTTAAAAATGCATGATAAATAGACTCTGGCTCATTATCGACAGACAGCAACAGATAGTAAAGTAAGCAAGTAAAACTTCGCTTTAGTGTGGAACTTTCTAGGGAAAGAGGATTGGTTTCTTGAGAGAATTGTAGCAGCGACTGTGCTTGCTCCCTTGTGACCAAGCCCTCCAAAAAGATGTGGCAAAAACTAGCATAAACCAGTTCGTCGCGTATAGCAGGATCAGGATGACCGATGTTTTCCAGCAACCAAGCCAGTTCGGCATTGGTATATGGTTGGGAGGTCTGTATCTTTTCCATCAAAAATTCTTTCATAATTTTCGCTCCTTTTCTAATCCTTCTACGAATAAATAAGTAGGAGGATATAATATGTATAATAAAACAATTTTAATCGGTCGCTTGACGGCCCAACCTGAACTCACTCAAACACCTAACGGGAAAAACTTGACTCGTGTGACCGTCGCGGTCAACCGCCGTTTTAAGACGGAAAATGGTGAACGTGATGCAGACTTTTTGAATGTTATTTTCTGGGGCAAACTGGCGGAAACACTTGTTTCCTATGGTAGCAAGGGCAGTCTGATTTCTGTTGACGGTGAGTTGCGGACCCGTAAATATGAAAAAGACGGCAGCAATCACTATGTGACTGAAATCTTGGGCAATACTTTCCAGTTACTCGAAAGCCGTGCCCAACGGGCCATGCGAGAAACTAATGCTGTCGATGACCTAGCTGACTTAGTTCTGGAAGAGGAGGAATTACCGTTTTAATATCGGTCCCAAGACCGATGGAGAATGTTGAAAAGTAGGCTATACTATAGTCAATCCTAAATATTTTTCATATCTCCTTAAAAACACCGACAAAAGTTGGTGTTTTTTGTATGTCCGCCTGGAGACGGATTTTGTCAGATGTGGTAAAAAAATCTTGACTATTTTTGACCAAGTGATACAATAGGAAATGTGAGTTAGCACTCGCAAACATAGAGTGCTAAAAATACCAGGAGGTAATACCATGTTGAAACCATTGGGCGATCGTATCGTCGTAAAAATTGAAGAAAAAGAACAAACAGTTGGTGGTTTTGTCCTTGCAGGTGCAAGCCAAGAAAAGACAAAAGAAGCAAGTGTCCTAGCGATTGGACAAGGGATTCGTACCTTGAACGGAGATCTGGTTGCTCCTGCTGTGGCAGTTGGTGACACAGTGTTGATTGATGCTCATGCAGGCTTGGAAGTCAAAGACGGTGACCAGACCGTTCACATCATTCGTGAAGCTGATATTTTAGCAATCGTTGAATAAGAAACTTATAGAAAAGGATTTGAACCCGCTTGTGGAATTGTAAGAAATGTGAAATAGGATTTTTTATTGATTTAGGCGGGAGGGTATAATTATGGCAAAAGAAATTAAATTTGCAGCAGATGCACGCGAGAGCATGGTCCGTGGTGTTGATATTTTGGCTGATACAGTCAAAGTAACCTTGGGTCCAAAAGGTCGCAATGTTGTCTTGGAAAAGGCTTATGGCTCACCACTCATTACAAATGATGGTGTAACCATTGCCAAAGAAATTGAATTGGAAGACCATTTTGAAAATATGGGTGCTAAGTTGGTATCCGAAGTGGCATCAAAAACCAATGACATTGCTGGTGACGGTACAACAACTGCCACTGTTTTGACTCAGGCTATTGTTCGTGAAGGATTGAAAAACGTAACTGCAGGTGCCAATCCAATCGGTATCCGTCGTGGGATTGAAGCAGCAGTTGCGACTGCGGTTGAAGCCTTGAAAGCACAAGCAAGCCCAGTATCCAATAAAGCTGAAATTGCTCAGGTAGCAGCCGTGTCTTCACGTTCTGAAAAAGTTGGTGAGTACATTTCAGAAGCTATGGAGCGCGTGGGAACAGACGGTGTTATCACCATTGAAGAATCTCGCGGTATGGAAACAGAATTGGATGTAGTTGAAGGTATGCAATTCGACCGTGGTTACCTCTCACAATACATGGTAACAGATAATGAGAAAATGGTGGCAGAACTTGAAAATCCATTCATCTTGATTACAGATAAGAAAATTTCTCATATCCAAGACATTTTGCCACTCTTGGAAAGCATCCTTCAGACCAGTCGTCCTCTCTTGATTATTGCTGACGATGTAGATGGCGAGGCTCTTCCTACCCTTGTTCTCAACAAGATTCGTGGTACATTCAATGTTGTTGCAGTCAAAGCTCCAGGTTTTGGTGACCGTCGTAAAGCCATGTTGGAAGATATCGCTATCTTGACAGGTGGTACAGTCATTACAGAAGACCTTGGTTTGGACTTGAAAGATGCGACCATTGAAGCACTTGGTCAAGCTGCCAAGGTTGTGGTTGACAAGGATGGTACAACCATTGTTGAAGGTGCTGGAAATCCAGAAGCCATTGCCAACCGTGTCGCCGTTATCAAGTCACAAATTGAGGGAACAACTTCAGAATTTGACCGTGAAAAATTGCAAGAGCGTTTGGCTAAATTGTCAGGCGGTGTTGCAGTCATCAAAGTTGGTGCCGCTACTGAGACTGAGTTGAAAGAAATGAAACTCCGTATCGAAGATGCCCTTAACGCAACACGTGCCGCAGTTGAAGAAGGAATCGTTGCCGGTGGTGGTACAGCCCTTGTCAATGTTATCGATAGCGTAGCGAAATTGGAGTTGACAGGCGACGATGAAACAGGACGCAATATTGTCCTGCGTGCCTTGGAAGAACCAGTTCGTCAGATTGCCTATAACGCAGGCTATGAAGGTTCAGTTATCATTGACAAGTTGAAGAATTCAGAACTTGGCACTGGTTTTAACGCAGCGACAGGTGAGTGGGTCAACATGATGGATGCAGGTATCATTGACCCTGTTAAAGTAACACGTTCTGCCCTTCAAAATGCGGCTTCCGTAGCCAGCTTGATTTTGACAACTGAAGCAGTCGTTGCCAACAAACCAGAACCAGCCGCTCCAGCTATGCCACAAGGTATGGATGGAATGGGTATGGGTTATTAGAAAATACAGAAATGACACAGCAGCTTGGCTGTGTTTTTTTCTTGAAAATTTCAAACATATCTATTTGACAATGGTTTTGGGATGTGGTACTATATTAGACGGTACTTTTTACTTTTGGTCTCTCAAGAGTGTACAGGGACGTGCTGACAAATGTTGCAAAAGTACACACAGATAGGGGTTGTCACCAATGCCCTATCACCAAAAATAAAAATATATACAGGAGAATGTAGATGCCTACAATTAACCAGTTGGTACGTAAACCACGTAAGTCTAAAGTAGAAAAATCTAAATCACCAGCTTTGAACGTTGGTTACAACAGCCGTAAAAAAGTTCAAACAAATGTTTCATCACCACAAAAACGCGGTGTTGCAACTCGTGTCGGAACAATGACACCTAAAAAACCTAACTCAGCCCTTCGTAAATTCGCTCGTGTACGTTTGAGCAACCTTATCGAAGTTACTGCTTACATCCCAGGTATCGGCCACAACTTGCAAGAGCACAGCGTTGTTCTTCTTCGTGGTGGACGTGTAAAAGACCTTCCAGGGGTACGTTACCATATCGTTCGTGGTGCACTTGATACTGCAGGTGTTAACGATCGTAAGCAAGGCCGTTCTAAATACGGTACTAAACGTCCAAAAGGCTAAGAAAGGGGAAATATAAATGAGTCGTAAAAATCAAGCGCCTAAGCGTGAAGTATTGCCAGATCCATTGTATAACTCAAAATTGGTAACTCGTTTGATCAACCGTGTTATGTTGGACGGTAAACGTGGTACTGCTGCATCAATCGTTTACGGTGCCTTTGATCAAATCAAAGAAGCAACTGGTAACGATGCACTTGAAGTATTTGAAACAGCAATGGAAAACATCATGCCTGTACTTGAAGTACGTGCACGTCGTGTCGGTGGTTCTAACTACCAAGTCCCAGTTGAAGTTCGTCCAGAGCGTCGTACAACACTTGGTCTTCGTTGGTTGGTAACAATCGCTCGTAACCGTGGTGAGCACACTATGATCGATCGCCTTGCGAAAGAAATCATGGATGCAGCAAACAACACTGGTGCAGCTGTTAAGAAACGTGAAGACACTCACAAAATGGCAGAAGCAAACCGCGCATTCGCACACTTCCGCTGGTAAGATAGGATGTGAGGACGTTAAGTCGGTTCTACATAAATCAATTATGATTATGGTACAAACTTCTCGTTCAATCATCACAAATCGGATTGAGGCTTGCCTCATCCACTTCACACCATTAGTAAGAAATCAAGCGGGTGGGACTTGCCCACTCGCTTTTCTTAAAATATGGTATAATAAAGTATAAAACTAAAATTATAGGAGAACAAACCTCATGGCACGCGAATTTTCATTAGAAAAAACTCGTAATATCGGTATCATGGCGCACGTTGACGCGGGTAAAACAACGACAACTGAGCGTATTCTTTACTACACTGGTAAAATCCACAAAATCGGTGAAACTCACGAAGGTGCATCACAAATGGACTGGATGGAGCAAGAGCAAGAGCGTGGTATCACAATCACATCTGCTGCAACAACAGCTCAATGGAACAACCACCGTGTAAACATCATCGACACACCAGGACACGTGGACTTCACAATCGAAGTACAACGTTCACTTCGCGTTCTTGATGGTGCGGTTACCGTTCTTGACTCACAATCAGGTGTTGAGCCACAAACTGAAACAGTTTGGCGTCAAGCAACTGAATACGGTGTTCCACGTATCGTATTTGCTAACAAAATGGATAAAATCGGTGCGGACTTCCTTTACTCAGTAAGCACACTTCACGATCGTCTTCAAGCAAATGCACACCCAATCCAATTGCCAATCGGTTCTGAAGATGAGTTCCGTGGTATCATCGACTTGATCAAGATGAAAGCTGAAATCTATACGAACGACCTTGGTACAGATATTCTTGAAGAAGATATCCCAGCTGAATACCTTGAGCAAGCTCAAGAATATCGTGAAAAATTGGTTGAAGCAGTTGCTGAAACTGATGAAGAATTGATGATGAAATACCTTGAAGGTGAAGAAATCACTAACGAAGAATTGAAAGCTGGTATCCGTAAAGCGACTATCAACGTTGAATTCTTCCCAGTATTGTGTGGTTCAGCCTTCAAGAATAAAGGTGTTCAATTGATGCTTGACGCGGTTATTGACTACCTTCCAAGCCCAGTTGATATCCCTGCTATCAAAGGTATCAACCCAGATACAGATGCTGAAGAAGAGCGTCATGCTTCTGATGAAGAGCCATTTGCAGCTCTTGCCTTCAAGATCATGACTGACCCATTCGTAGGTCGTTTGACATTCTTCCGTGTCTACTCAGGTGTCCTTAACAGCGGTTCATACGTAATGAACACTTCTAAAGGTAAACGTGAGCGTATCGGACGTATCCTTCAAATGCACGCAAACAGCCGTCAAGAAATTGAAACTGTTTACGCTGGTGACATCGCCGCTGCGGTTGGTTTGAAAGATACTACAACTGGTGACTCATTGACAGATGAAAAAGCAAAAGTAATCCTTGAGTCAATCCACGTTCCAGAACCAGTTATCCAATTGATGGTTGAGCCTAAGTCTAAAGCTGACCAAGACAAGATGGGTATCGCCCTTTCTAAATTGGCTGAAGAAGATCCAACATTCCGCGTTGAAACAAACGTTGAAACTGGTGAAACAGTTATCTCTGGTATGGGTGAGTTGCACTTGGATGTCCTTGTTGACCGTATGCGTCGTGAATTCAAGGTTGAAGCAAACGTAGGTGCTCCTCAAGTATCATATCGTGAAACATTCCGTGCTTCTACTCAAGCTCGTGGTTTCTTCAAACGCCAGTCTGGTGGTAAAGGTCAATTCGGTGACGTTTGGATTGAATTTACACCAAACGAAGAAGGTAAAGGTTTCGAGTTCGAGAACGCTATCGTCGGTGGTGTGGTTCCACGTGAATTCATCCCAGCGGTTGAAAAAGGTCTCGTAGAATCTATGGCGAACGGTGTTCTTGCTGGTTACCCAATCGTTGACGTTAAAGCGAAGCTTTACGATGGTTCATACCACGATGTCGACTCATCTGAAACAGCCTTCAAAGTGGCAGCATCTCTTGCCCTTAAAGAAGCAGCTAAATCAGCTCAACCAACTATCCTTGAGCCAATGATGCTTGTAACCATCACTGCACCAGAAGACAATCTTGGTGACGTTATGGGTCACGTTACTGCACGTCGTGGTCGCGTTGACGGTATGGAAGCTCGTGGTAACACACAAATCGTTCGTGCTTATGTGCCACTTGCTGAAATGTTCGGTTACGCAACTGTTCTTCGTTCAGCAACACAAGGTCGCGGTACTTTCATGATGGTATTTGACCACTACGAAGATGTACCAAAATCTGTACAAGATGAAATCATCAAGAAAAACGGCGGCAACGCTTAATTGATTGCTCAAGCCTGCTCGAAAGAGCGGGCTTTTTTCATACCTTCTATCTCTCTTTCGTCAAGAACAAAATGAAAACCACCAGTTAAACTGGTGGCTGCCAAGGTGTTGTAGTTCACTAAAAATCACCTCCAACAGTCTAGGGCTGAACTGTGGTACGTGGAAGTCGGACAAACCAAGTGGAAAGCAAATAATCAAGTTGACGTTTTCCCATCCCTATTAGATATAAAATCATTGTTCTTGGATGGGGAATATTTTAAAATATTGTAATTGTTCTTGATACAGTTTTGTGTATTTGTTGGCTTGTGAAAGGCTAGATAATACTGTTTGTGTACGAGTTGGGTAGTCGGTGATGATACCATCTACTTCTATGGTGTCTGCTTGTTGCACTCCCTCAGGAGTATTGACAGTCCATACGTAGAAAGATTTTCCCGATTTGCGAATATAATTAAGTAACTCATCAGTGAGTTGATCCAAGGGGACACTATAGCCAGTCAGATTAGGTAATTCAATTTCCGGAGGTGCGCTCATCAATAAGTAGGTTTCAAATTTTGGAGCATACTTTAGAATAGCGTTTATGAAATGAGGGTCAGCAGACTGAAGTTGATGCCCCTCATTTTCAAAGCTTGCTTGGTATTTCTTCATAAAATTGTCTACCATTTGGGAACTATCTTGTGCAGAAGTTTTAAAATCAATTAAGAGTTTCTGATTTTGTGCCCTAGCTTCAGTTAGAATTTGGTCAAAACTTGCAATTTTGGCAGAGTAGCCAGTCGCATCTGTTATGATGGTTTCTGTTAGGTTTGCCAAAGTAAGATCATGGGGACGATAGTCTACACCAGCCCAATTGATTAAACTTGCATCGTGAAAAGCAATAAACTCTAGGTCAGCTGTTTCCCAAAGGTCGATTTCGATGTAGTCTGGCTGGCTCTTACTTGCTAATTGCAGTGCTTCAACGGTATTTTCAATAGCGTGGTGGTCGTTTAAAGCGCGATGAGAAATAATGAGTGGCGCTTTGGGGGTATGAAAGGCGGCTTCGTATCGGGCTAATAAGAAGACCGGCACAACTGGAAGGAAGATGAAAAGGAGAGAAGAGGGCTTCCACCAAGTAAATTTTTCGTTAAAGAGTATTTTCCACCAGAACCACAAGGTAAGTGTGAGCGCAAGGACTAAACTACTGTAAAGAAAAGCGAAAAATAGGCTATAGCTCATTTGCACATGACTGGGGAAAATAGTAGAGATGACTGGCTGGATAGATATGCTGATTGTATTTAATACATACCATAATCCTAAACTGAATAAAGGAGTGAGAATGCTGAGGCTGGCTTTTTGAAATTTAGACCGATGTTTTCTTTTGGATAAGTGTTTCTGGCGGATTTTTGAGTATTTTGTCGGCATAGGAGTAATAACTTTCTAAAACATTACTTATGATTGTATCAAATTTTATAGGTTTTATCCAATTGCATCAGTAAGTTTTCAGAAATTCCATGCAGTTCCGACAATATTAACAATGAAACTATATGAAATTCTTGCTTTTTTATTGAATAAGTTATATAATAAAAACGTTGAAAAGATGCTTGTAGGCTTACAAGTTAATATTTTCACAAAAGGATTAAAAGGCTTGCCTTTTAAAATAAAGAACTCGATTTTCATAAGGAGGAAATCATTCATGGTAGTTAAAGTTGGTATTAACGGTTTCGGACGTATCGGTCGTCTTGCTTTCCGTCGTATCCAAAACGTAGAAGGTGTTGAAGTTACTCGTATCAATGACCTTACAGACCCAGTAATGCTTGCACACTTGTTGAAATACGACACAACTCAAGGTCGTTTCGACGGTACTGTTGAAGTTAAAGACGGTGGTTTCGAAGTTAACGGTAAATTCGTTAAAGTTTCTGCTGAGCGTGAGCCAGGAAAAATTGACTGGGCTGCTGACGGCGTAGAAATCGTTCTTGAAGCAACTGGTTTCTTCACTTCAAAAACTGCTGCTGAGCAACACATCCACGAAAATGGTGCTAAGAAAGTTGTTATCACTGCTCCTGGCGGTAACGATGTTAAGACTATCGTTTTCAACACTAACCACGATATCCTTGATGGTACTGAAACAGTTATCTCAGGTGCTTCATGTACTACAAACTGTTTGGCACCAATGGCTAAAGCTCTTCACGATGCATTTGGCGTTCAAAAAGGTTTGATGACTACAATCCACGGTTACACTGGTGACCAAATGGTTCTTGACGGACCACACCGTGGTGGTGACCTTCGTCGTGCTCGTGCTGCTGCTGCGAACATCGTTCCTAACTCAACTGGTGCTGCTAAAGCTATCGGCTTGGTAATCCCAGAATTGAACGGTAAACTTGACGGTGCTGCACAACGTGTTCCAGTTCCAACAGGTTCTGTAACTGAATTGGTTGCAACTCTTAACAAGAAAGTTACTGCTGAAGAAGTAAACGCTGCTATGAAAGCTGCTGCTACTGAATCATACGGCTATACTGAAGACCAAATCGTTTCTTCAGATATCGTAGGTATCTCATTCGGTTCATTGTTCGATGCAACTCAAACTAAAGTTCTTGACGTTGATGGTGAGCAATTGGTTAAAGTTGTTTCATGGTACGACAACGAAATGTCTTACACTGCACAACTTGTTCGTACTCTTGAGTACTTCGCAAAAATCGCTAAATAATCCTTAGTGAAAATCAAAGAGGCTTCGGCCTCTTTTTTTTACACAAAAACATATATAACTATGTTCTTTGTGCAGAAAAGCTTGTTATACTATGCATAACAAGTATTGACTTACCAGTCAATACTTAACCTAATAGTAACACGGAGAAAGTTATGAAAAAATTTTTTAAACTACATTCCAAGTCGGTTCGTTTTATTTTGTTACTTGTTGCAGCATTGGCTTGTTTGTCATTTGCCTATTCACAATATGAAAATTATCGGTTAACTCCACGTATCAGTGAGGAAGTGAAAAATGCTCCCTTAAAGATTGATACTAGTTCAGTAGTGTTAGAAGATGGTAAGTCCTATCGACTACCGAGAAACATTGCTAATTTAGTAGGTGTTTATAAAGGGCTTGAGAATGGGCATGAAGTTCAAGTAAGAGTTAATCCTGACGGTACCTATGAAATAATTAGTAAGGGGGAGCGACTTACTGAAACATATTTGGATAAGAATGGAGAGCTTCGCTATAAGCAGGAAGAAACGGTTGGATTAGAAATAGGTATTCTTGTAGAGGAGCATGGTTATGTTCGATTTTATCGGTATAAAGATACTATAGATGATGATACGCTGACGGGGCTAGAGATATTATCAAATGGCTTATATATAGATAGTGATGGTAAAGTTGATCTTTTAAAATCCATGTTCCAGAAGCTTCGGAGAGAAGCGGTTTTCCGCCATAATGAATATGTTCCGCAAGATGTGTTGACGATTGATGAAACAAATGCAGTGTTTACTCCTAATTTTTTACTGTTTGACAAGGAGAAACTGGTTAGCTATTCCCATTATCATGCACATAGTTTTAGAGATGGTCCCTTTAAGACAAGTTATACTCCAAAATCTGAATTCACAAAATCCAAAGATGTTTATGACATTTGGGAACAACCGATTGAGAAATGGGCAATTGAGGAAGTCTTGATAGAGGAAGTCACCTTATCCGACTTTTTACAAATGTATGGCTCGAGTATTCGGAAAACAGCTAAGGGGCTGTGGCAGATTGCTAATAATAAAGTTACTGATCCGACAGATGCAGAGTTGGAGAGCTACATAAAAGAAAACGGTCGAGCATTAACGGATGAGGAACTGGCTCATATCAAGAAGAAGTACGGAGTGGAGTTTGATGTTTCGTTTGGTATTGAGAATAAGGGATATTTTACGACCATAAATGTTTTCGGCTGGTCTGAGGATACTGGTTTTGACGAATTTGGGCTCCTGAAGGAGAATGGGAGGTTTTAGGAAACATATGTTATCAATAGCATCAGATATTGTCACGATTATTGGAGGTCTGACCATTGTAGGAAGTCTTTATCAGTATCTAAAAGCAAAAAGTTTTGAGAAAGAAGTATCTTTTCTGGAAATCATTGACAGTTTTAATTCTTCTATAGAAGTGATGGAAGAAAAATTAGAGCTAATTGAGGGATGGAATGATTATATTCTATATGAGGAAGGTCCGGAGGTATTTGATAAACAATTAAATCAATTACGGATGCAGGAAAGTCGTTCTCAAAAGAATATGCTTTATTTGGACATGCTCAAGACACTTATTACCTATTCAGGTTCAATGCCTTTGCAGGATATTTTTGAAAGCAATCCGTATATTGTTGAAGAATTGGTAGAGTTGCTTGTTCAAAAATCAGAGGCTCTCCTGTCTGACTATAAGACAGAACAGATACTCAGGTTTCGCAAGTATTGTTTGCAACTATCGGATCACTACCTTTCTATTCATAGAGGTGATCTAGAAGAAGAGGATGTTATGAGATATAAGGAGTTATACTTAGATATTCTCGAAGATATAAAACGTTGTTTAGAAACTTATTTAAAGGAGAAATAATTATGAAAAAGTATTTATCGGCTACAGTATTGGTTTTGGGAACTTTTTTCTTGGTTGCTTGCAGTAAGGCTGAGGAAGTTGTTGTAGAAACTATCAATAATGTAGATGGACGTTATATTGCCAATGCCTATGGTTTCGAGCTCGACCTTGAAATCGATGGTGAAACTATTACTGGTGAAGCCAGTGTTGGTATTGTGGATAGTGACATTACTGGCAGTGTAGATTTGCAGGGGCAAGAGATAGATATCGATCTTTCAGATAGCAAATCGATTTCAGGAACCTATGAAAAATTAGAAAATGGAGATTTAGAGGTCGATTTTTCAGGGAAGATGATTGTATTTGAAAAGCAATAGTAGGAAAATAGGTGTGTCGATGAGGAAAAATATACATGCAGTTATTATGGGTTTGCTAATCGTGGCTCTATTATGGTTTGTCTACCAAATTTTCGCTATACAGAAGAAAACGGAACAATACAAAGCCGATGTTGCTACTTTTGTTGGTGCTGTTGAAAACAAGAATTATGGCGAAGCTCTTTCACAACTATCTCGGTTAGAATCGTATTCACTTTCAAACTCTGAACTGATAGAAGCAAAGGAAGTAACTCGCATTTTGAAAGGAGATTTAACTAGTCTAGAAAATCGTCAGAAAGCTTTGAAGCTAGAACCGATGGAATTCCTGACAGGTTATTTCAATGCTCAGTTTACACCAGGTACGACTTATTTAGTTAGTCATGACCGTGATATGATGTTAGAATATGAAACAAAAGCGCCTGAAATTGTTAGAAACTATATAATTGGAAATACTTTCTATGAGTATGATGGTCATGGGGGTATTGATTATGATAAGTTTATCAAAATTTCTGAAGATGGTAATGTTAATTACTTATCTCGTACAGGAAAAATCGGACGGATAAGAGTATATTTGAATAAAGTTGAAGTATTCTTGCAAAATGTCAATGGTGATGAAATTTATGAGTGGGGAATATGGGATATTGAAAGTAGTGGAATTAATTCTACATTATATACAAGCAGAAATGGTCGGGCGATAGATAGGGTTTATGAGGCTAGTGGCTACACAAAGGAATAGGAGAATAGGATATGATGAAAATAAAATTGGTTTATACTCTACTGATTCTGGCTTTGGGAGTAGCGATAACGACGTATTTTGCTACTCAGGATAAGTATTTTGATTTAATATATTCAAAATATATTCTTCAACAGCTAGGCGTAGAATAGAGAGTACTTCGCAAAAATCGCTAAATAATCCTTAGTGAAAATCAAAGAGACTTCGGCCTCTTTTTTTCATTCGTTCTTTTTGTAGATTTGTGAAAAAAATATCTTTATACAAGAAAAAATACAGAAAATATGGTACAATGGTAGGGTAAATTTAAATTAAGGAGTTCTTATCTAATGGCAAAATTGACTGTTAAAGATGTAGAATTGAAAGGCAAAAAAGTTCTTGTCCGTGTGGACTTCAACGTGCCTTTGAAAGATGGCGTTATCACTAACGATAACCGTATTACAGCAGCTCTTCCAACAATCAAGTATATTCTTGAGCAAGGTGGACGTGCAATTCTTTTCTCTCACCTTGGTCGTGTGAAAGAAGAAGCTGACAAAGAAGGTAAATCATTGGCTCCTGTAGCAGCTGACTTGGCAGCTAAATTGGGTCAAGACGTTGCTTTCATCGCTGGTGCTACTCGTGGTGCTGAATTGGAAGCAGCAATCAACGCTTTGGAAGATGGACAAGTTCTCCTTGTTGAAAACACTCGTTTCGAAGATGTTGATGGTAAGAAAGAATCTAAAAACGACGAAGAACTTGGTAAATACTGGGCTTCACTTGGTGATGGTATCTTCGTTAACGACGCGTTTGGTACTGCACACCGTGCGCACGCATCAAACGTTGGTATCTCAGCAAACGTAGAAAAAGCAGTAGCTGGTTTCCTTTTGGAAAACGAAATTGCATACATCCAAGAAGCTGTTGAAACTCCAGAGCGTCCATTCGTGGCAATCCTTGGTGGTTCAAAAGTATCTGATAAGATCGGTGTTATCGAAAACCTTCTCGAAAAAGCTGACAAAGTTCTTATCGGTGGTGGTATGACGTACACATTCTACAAAGCTCAAGGTATCGAAATCGGTAACTCACTTGTAGAAGAAGACAAGCTTGATGTGGCAAAAGCACTTCTTGAAAAAGCTAACGGTAAATTGATCTTGCCAGTTGACTCAAAAGAAGCTAACGCATTTGCTGGCTACACTGAAGTTCGCGATACAGAAGGCGAAGCAGTTTCAGAAGGCTTCCTTGGTCTTGATATCGGTCCTAAGTCAATTGCTAAGTTTGACGAAGCTTTGACTGGTGCGAAAACAGTTGTTTGGAACGGACCTATGGGTGTATTTGAAAACCCAGACTTCCAAGCGGGTACAATCGGTGTAATGGATGCTATCGTGAAACAACCAGGCGTGAAATCAATCATCGGTGGTGGTGACTCAGCAGCTGCTGCTATCAACCTTGGCCGTGCAGACAAGTTCTCATGGATCTCAACTGGTGGTGGTGCATCTATGGAACTCCTTGAAGGTAAAGTCCTCCCAGGTCTTGCAGCATTGACTGAAAAGTAAAAACTTACGACGAAAAGAGTTGGATTTCCAGCTCTTTTCTAGTGCATCGCGTAGAGTTTCTACGAAGCTAAGCGAGTTAGAAAGTCTAGCAAGGTGTAAGGCTCTTCCAGGACTTGCGACGGCACGGAGTGCCTAGTGCCATGCCTAGTCTTTCTGGGAAGTGTGACCTAGAAAGACTGGCTAGGTGCAGCCTTGACTGAAAAGTAAAAATTATGACGAAAAGAGTTGGGTGACCAACTCTTTTCTGCCTTTCTTGGGATAATGACCCCATTTTCCATAAAATCATGTTAGAATAGAGATATGTTTGAAAAATATAAGTTTGATCCGAAAAAATTTCGATTAGGAATGCGGACCTTTAAATCTGGTCTAGCGGTTTTTTTGGTTATTTTGCTTTTTGGTTATCTGGGTTGGGAAGGTATTCAGATTGCAGCCTTGACAACGGTCTTTAGTTTGCGTGAGGACTTTGACCAGAGTGTCCATTTTGGGACCTCTCGTGTTTTAGGCAATTCGATAGGTGGTTTCTACGCCTTGATTTTCTTTTTACTAGATAGATTATTTTCTGATCAGTTCTGGGTAACTGCGGTCTTTGTGCCTATCTTTGTCATGCTGACTATTATGACTAATGTAGCTATGAATAATAAGGCTGGCATTATCGGTGCGGTATCGGCCCTGTTGATTATTTCTTTATCAATTCCAGCAGGTGATACCATTCAGTATGTCTTTGTTCGTGTTTTTGAAACCTTTGTGGGTGTTTTTATAGCGATTTTGGTAAATTACGATGTTAATTTGATAAAAAAACGTTTCCAAAAGAGGAGATGTTAGAAGATATAACATAATCGCTTGACCCATGGTCAAAATTCTCCTATAATAGTCTGCAGAAAGGAGTTCATTATGAGAGAAAAAGAGTTCCGTCGTTCCTTGGCCATTTTTCCAATTGGCAGTGTTATGAAATTGACTGACCTAACGGCTCGTCAGATTCGTTACTATGAAGATCATGGCTTGATTAAGCCCGATCGTAATGAGGGCAATCGTCGCTTGTATTCTCTAAATGATATGGATTTGCTTCTTGAAATCAAGGATTTTTTGGACGAGGGTTTGAATATTGCGGCTATTAAGAAGGAATATGCAAACCGTGAAGCAAAAGCTAAGGTCCAAAAACAACAGAAAACCTTGACCGATGAAGATGTACGCCGTATCTTACATGATGAATTCAGTCGTCAAGGACGCTTTTCAAGTCCTAGTTCTATTTTCCGTTCATCGTAAATATTTTTAAAAATAGAGGAGAAAAACAATGGCAGTCACAGTAGCGGACATTAAACGCGATATCAAAGAGAAAAACGTTACCTTCCTACGTCTGATGTTTACAGATATCATGGGAGTAATGAAAAACGTAGAAATTCCAGCAACTGATGAGCAGGTGGATAAGGTTTTATCAAACAAGGTGATGTTTGATGGTTCATCAATCGAAGGTTTTGTTCGTATCAATGAATCAGATATGTACCTATATCCAGATTTGAATACCTGGACAATCTTCCCTTGGGGTGATGAGAATGGTTCAGTAGCGGGCTTGATTTGTGATGTTTATACAACAGCAGGCGAGCCATTTGCTGGTGATCCTCGTGGTAACTTGAAAAAAGCCCTTCGTCACATGGAAGAACTTGGATTTTCTTCTTTCAATTTGGGTCCTGAGCCAGAATTCTTCCTCTTCAAGATGGATGAGCAAGGAAATCCAACCCTTGAAGTGAACGATAAGGGTGGATACTTTGACCTTGCTCCGACGGATTTGGCTGATAATACTCGTCGTGAAATTGTCAATGTTTTGACGCAAATGGGTTTTGAAGTAGAGGCTAGTCACCATGAATGTGCCGTTGGTCAGCATGAGATTGATTTCAAATACGATGATGTTTTGAGTGCTTGTGATAAGATTCAGCTCTTCAAGTTGGTTGTTAAAACAATTGCCCGTAAACATGGAATGTATGCAACCTTTATGGCTAAGCCAAAATATGGTATCGCTGGTTCAGGTATGCACTGTAATATGTCACTCTTTGACAAGGATGGCAACAATGCCTTCTTTGATCCAGAAGATCCTCGTGGTATGCAATTGTCAGAAACAGCCTATCACTTCTTGGGTGGTTTGATCAAGCACGCTTATAACTATACTGCTATTACAAACCCAACTGTAAACTCCTACAAACGTTTGGTTCCAGGTTTTGAAGCTCCTGTTTACATCGCTTGGGCTGGTAAAAACCGTTCTCCATTGGTTCGTGTTCCAGCTTCTCGTGGTATGGGAACTCGTTTGGAATTGCGCTCAGTTGACCCAACTGCTAATCCATATTTAGCAATGGCTGTGCTTTTAGAAGTAGGTCTAGAGGGTGTTGAAAACAAGATTGAGGCACCAGCACCTGTTGAAACAAATATCTATGCAATGTCTGATGAGGAACGCCGTGAAGCTGGTATCACTGATCTTCCTTCAACTCTTCACAATGCTTTGAAGGCACTTCGTAAGGATGAGGTAGTTCGTGCAGCCCTAGGTGATCATATTTATACGAATTTCTTGGAAGCTAAGAAAATCGAGTGGGCAAGCTACGCAACCTATGTTTCCCAATGGGAAATCGACAACTATTTGGATATGTATTAAACAAAGGACCCTGACGGGTCCTTTGTTCACGAGCTTTAGAAATTAGAGAGCGAGTAATGGCTTTGGACCATTTTTTCATGAGCTTGAAAACCAGATAGCGAATTAGGACCCCGACGGGTCCTTTGTTCACGAGCCGAGAAACTGTAAAGCGAGTAATGGTCTATTTTCAAGGATGGCTTCTTTGGACCGATACAACAAATCCCACAGGTATCACCTATGGGATTTTAGTGTGTTATTGATCAGGCGTGAGAATCATTGGGATGATGATTGGTTCACGTTCTGTTTTTTCATATAGGAATGGTCGTAGGGCATTGACAATGGCTCCGTTGACCGTCTGGATATTGGCATCTTTATTGCGCATGGCGATGCGGATAGCGTTAAAGAGAACGCGTTGGCTTTCGCGGATCAAGTCACCAGATTCGCGCATGTAGATGAAGCCTCGGCTGAGGATATCTGGTCCTGCCAGAATCATCTTGGACTTGAAGTCAACGGTTGCGACAGCAAGGACGACGCCGTCTTCTGAGAGATCACGTCGGTCTTTGAGGACAGCTGCACCGATTTCACCGATACGGTTTCCGTCCACGTAGATGTCTTGGGCGTTGAACTTGCCGGCTAATCGCGCAGAATCCTTGGTCAGGGCTAGGACATCGCCGTTTTCCATGATGAAGATGTTGTCTTTTGGTACACCTGTATCCACTGCTAGACTGGCATGGATTTTTTGCATGCGGTATTCGCCGTGAACAGGCATGAAGTATTTTGGCTTGATCAGGCGGAGCATGAGTTTTTGTTCTTGCTGGCCACCGTGTCCAGAGGTATGGATGTTGTTGATCTTGCCGTGAATAACATCGACACCGGCTTCAATCAAGATATTGATGAGCTTGTTAACACCTGTGGTATTTCCCGGAATAGGACTGGACGAGAAAATAACTGTGTCGCCCGGCTGGAGTTGCACCTGACGGTGAGTACCGTGGGCAATGCGGGATAGGGCAGCCATTGGCTCACCCTGGCTACCTGTACAGAGAATCATGATCTCGCTGGCAGGGTATTCTTTAATCTCGTTTGGCTCGATGAAGGTATCCTTAGGCACCTTGATGTAGCCGAGCTCGATACCGTTAACAATGGCTTTTTCCATGGAACGTCCAAAGACAGCGATCTTGCGTCCGGTCTTAACCGCTGCATCAGCTGCCTGTTGCAGACGGAAGATATTGGAGGCAAAGGAAGCAAAGATGATGCGTCCGTGGATGCCTTCGATCAGCTTCATGATAGACTGACCGACCACTTTTTCCGAGTTGGTAAAGGTTGGAACTTCGGCGTTGGTAGAGTCGGAGAGGAGGCAGAGAACGCCTTCTTCACCAAGGGCAGCCATGCGGTGCAAGTCTGCAGGTTCGCCAACAGGTGTGAAGTCGAACTTGAAGTCACCGGTACAGACGATTTTTCCTTGAGGGGTGTCAATGACGATACCGAGTGGCTCTGGAATGGAGTGGGTGGTGCGGAAGAAGCTGACTTTGAGGTGCTTGAAGGTCAACTCAGTCTTGTGGTTGATTTCATGCAAGGTTGCATCACGAAGCAGTCCGTGTTCTTCCAATTTGCCACGGATAAGGGCAAGGGCTAAGGGGCCTGCGTAGATTGGGACATTGGCCTGCTTGAGCAGGAAGGGAATGCCTCCGATGTGGTCTTCGTGCCCGTGGGTAATGACCAGACCTTTAACACGGTCTAGGTTTTCAACGATGTAGGAGTAGTCTGGGATAACGTAGTCGATACCCAATAGGTCATCTTCTGGGAACTTGATACCCGCATCGACGATGAGAATTTCGTCTTTATACTCGATACCGTAGGTGTTTTTCCCGATTTCTCCCAAACCACCGATGGCGAAAACGCCAACTTCATGAGGTTTTAGATTGACTGATGACATAAATTAGAACTCCGTAAGTTTGAAATCTGCGTGCTCTTTTTCGTATTCGAGGTGTTTGTCAGAGAGTAGGTCAACGAATTCAACGTTGTAGGCTGGGAATTTTGTTTCAACCAATTCTTTGACTTTGATGCGACCTTCCAATTCAGAAGTTGCGTCAACTTCGACATAGAGGGCCTGTGTCTGCTCACGGCGTGGGCTGACTTTTGTTTCTTGGTAAAATACTTTATAAATCATGTGTAGTATAGTTCCTTTCTTTTTGACTGGCAACTATGAAAAAAGTCCCAAACAGTTATTCTGCTTGGTATTATCTATTCAATTTTCTCGAGTTGTCAATTTATTCAGTCTAAATGATACTCTTCATTATACCATAAAAAATGCTGATGGTAAAAGGGTTAGGTAGGAAAATGGAAAAGTGTCATGATTTTCAGAAACAAGCAGAGAATAAATGGATAAATGAGTGAAATTGACAAATATATATTTGGATATTATAATAAATGAAAACGGATTATTTTATAAAAATAGGAGGAAGGTAGCCTGTGGCAATGGAATCGTAAATGAAGTTGGAAGGATGTCAAATTTTTTTGCCATACTAAAGTTGTAAAATGTTTTGATACGGAAATGGTCATCTACTGGAGGTTCTTCTGTCGCTCTGGAAAGGAGGAAAGAAGTGGAAACGATACGTTGGGCGTAGGGAATCTGGTAGAAAGAGCATTTGTCAATAGGAGGTTCCTATGAAAAAAGTAGCTATTATGATTGTTATAGCGTTAACGGTTCAAGAGTTATTTGCATTGTATTTTTTAAAAAATGCTTGGGATAAGGGGGCGGTCACCTCGGATTCTTTGATAACATTAGGTTTTGGCTTGTTATTCTTGAACAGTATTGCTATTCATACTTTTTACAGTTATATCAAAAAACACTATCGAAAAATCAACTGATGATAGTTGTTTTTCGAGCTATTATCCCTTTACTCGTACTTATTCATTCTACAGCACTGAAAAGACTGGGGAAATCACAACCCAGTCTTTTCATTATTTGAAAAAATATCCAAGATAGCTTACAATAGAGAGTAGACTTGTAAAGAAAGAGAAACTTATGAAAATACTAGCTTTAGACAGCTCCAATCAGGCCCTATCGGTGGCCTTGGTGGAGGACGGTCGTTTGCAGGCGGAAACTCTGCTGGCCGTCAAGAAAAATCATAGTATCAGCCTCATGCCTGTGGTCGATTTTTTAGTGGCACAGGTGGGCTGGACGCCCAAAGACTTGGAGCGGATTGTGGTCGCTCAGGGCCCTGGCTCCTACACGGGTCTGCGGGTAGCGGTGGCGACTGCCAAGACCTTGGCCTACACCCTCAAGATCGACTTGGTGGGGCTATCCAGTCTTCAGTCCCTGGTTCCGTCCAGCCTGACGGGTCTGGTGGTACCCCTCATTGATGCCCGCCGTAGCTGCGTCTATGCGGGTGTGTATGAAAATGGCAGAGCAGTCGAGGTAGATCGCTACTGGTCTTTTGAGGACTTACTTTCTAGCCTGTCTGGCAAGGAAAACATCACCTTTGTCGGAGAAGTAGAAAACTTCATGGAGCAAATCGAGCAAGCACTGCCAACTGCTCAGTACCAAACGAGTCTGCCGTCTGCCTATCAGCTGGCGGTGATTGGTCAAGACTTGCCAGCAGTGGATGTCACTAGCTTTGAGCCCAACTATCTCAAGCGAGTAGAGGCAGAGGAGAACTGGCTCAAGGACAACCAAGCTGGCTCAGAAAGTTATATCAAACGTGTATGATAGAGATTAGACACTACGATGGTCAGGAAAATCTGACAGAGGCTGTTTTGGCAGTTATGCAGTCGGTTTATGAGCAGTCTCCATGGACCTTGGAGCAGATTGCCTCCAGTATGGCTAGTCAGGATGAGGATTATTATCTGGCCTATGAGGGTCAGGAACTAGTCGGTTTTTTGGCTGTGCAGACGGTGATGGATGAGATGGAAATCTTGCAGATTGCTGTCAAGGCTGATTTTCAGAGGTTGGGAATCGCCAGTCAACTGATGGCTGCTGTGATGGACTGGGAGGGGGACATCTTCCTCGAAGTGAGGGAGTCCAATAGCGCAGCTCAGGCCCTCTATACACGCCAGCATTTTACCAAAATAGGAAAACGAAAAGACTACTACCGCCATCCTGTCGAGGACGCGGTGATGATGAAGAGAGAACGTGATGAAAGATAGATTGATTTTGGCGATTGAGACCTCGTGTGACGAGACATCGGTGGCTGTTTTGCGAAATGAGGCGGAGCTTTTGTCCAATGTCATTGCCAGCCAGATTGCCAGCCACCAGCGGTTTGGCGGGGTGGTGCCCGAGGTGGCCAGCCGTCACCATGTGGAAGTGATTACGGCCTGCATCGAGGAGGCCTTGCTGGAGGCGGAAGTGACGGCAGAGGACTTAACGGCAGTGGCTGTGACCTATGGACCTGGCTTGGTCGGTGCCTTGCTAGTCGGGATTTCGGCTGCCAAGGCCTTTGCCTGGGCTAATGGTTTGCCACTCATTCCTGTCAACCACATGGCAGGGCATTTGATGGCGGCGCGTGCGGTCAAGGAATTGGAGTTTCCGCTCCTGGCCCTCTTGGTCAGTGGTGGACATACGGAGTTGGTCTATGTGTCAGAGGCAGGTGACTACAAAATCGTCGGTGAAACGCGAGATGATGCGGTTGGCGAGGCCTATGACAAGGTGGGGCGGGTTATGGGACTGCCCTATCCAGCTGGTCGGGTGATTGACGAGTTGGCACATGAGGGGCAGGACATTTATAACTTCCCACGGGCTATGATCAAGGAAGATAATCTGGAGTTTTCTTTTTCTGGACTCAAATCTGCCTTTATCAACCTCTACCACAATGCCCAGCAGAAAGGGGAAACCTTGTCTAATGCGGACCTGTCAGCTTCTTTCCAAGCCTGTGTTATGGACATCCTTATGGCTAAGACCAAGAAGGCCTTGGAGCAATACCCTGTTAAGACCTTGGTCGTAGCGGGCGGTGTGGCAGCTAATCAGGGCTTACGAGAGCGGTTGGCAGCTGAAATCACCGATGTGGAGGTCATTATTCCCCCGCTTCGCCTCTGCGGTGATAATGCGGGCATGATTGCCTTGGCAGCCGTTAGTGAGTACAACAAGGAAAAACTTGCTGGATGGGACCTCAATGCTAAGCCAAGTCTGGCTTTTGAGAATTTGTAAGAAAGATGGGTCGCGAAAGCGACTTTTTCTGTTGACGGAGGGGGGCTTGTCCTCTATACTAGAGTGATATAATACTCTTCGAAAATCAAAATCGGACCTTGTTGACTTGATTTGATGAGTGAAAGGCTCCAGTGGAGCCTTTCAGCCGGTTACCTTGAAACAAAATAGTAACAGGATTCTATCTGCTAAGTAGAAACGAACTACGTTCGCTCTATCTCCAACCTCCAAAGGTTCCCCAAACCTTTGGAGATCGTCTGATTTTGATTTTCATTGAGTATAACTTGCTTTTCAAAGGAGAGAAGATGGAAAAAGAGGATTTTCGCGAAGGCTTGCGGGATGCCATCCCAACAGCTCTGGGCTATGCCAGTATCGGTCTAGCCTGCGGTGTCGTATCGGTTAATTCCGGCATTTCTGCGGTGGAAATGGGGCTGATGAGCCTTTTGGTCTATGCAGGAAGTGCCCAATTTGTCATGTGTGCCATGATTTTGGCAGGTGCCCCCTTGGTGTCGATTGCGGTGACCGTTTTCTTTGTCAATCTGCGGAATTTCCTCATGTGCCTGCACACGACGACCATTTTTCAGGGCAATAGTCTGGGCTCCAATATCCTGATTGGCTCTTTTGTGACGGACGAATCCTATGCGGTTCTCTTGCGGAAACACATTGAGGAAAAGCAGATTGCCTCTAGCTGGATGTACGGTAACAACTTTGCGAGCTACGCTTCTTGGGTAAGCTTTACCATTTTGGGTAATCTGATTGGAGGGCTGATTCCAAATCCAGAGCAGTTTGGCTTGGATTTTGCCCTAGTGGCTATGTTTGTCGGCATTTTCTCAGGTCAGTTGGAGGCTATGGCTCGGATCATTCCGTTGAAAAAAATCGGCTTGATTCTGCTGGCGGTTGGTCTGGCCTATGTCGGTCTGTCTGTGCTGGTGTCGTCCTATGTTGCGGTGCTTCTGGCGACGCTTTTGGGCTGTTTTGTGGGGGTGATGATTGATGATAAAAACTAGTATTTTACTGATTATTCTGGCGTCAGCCCTAGTGACTTGGCTGCCACGCGTCCTGCCTTTTGTCCTGACGCAGAACAAGTCCCTACCACCCCGCATGGTCAAGTTCCTCAGTTTCCTGCCCATTACCATTATCTTTGCCCTGACCCTCTCTAGCATCATGGACGAAGAAGTCGGCTCGCTACCTAGCCTGCTCCCTGTCGAAAGCCTAGCCCTCCTTCCGACCTTCTGGGTGGTTTTGAAGACAAAAAATATCCTCTTGGCTGTCCTGGTTGGCGTTCTGACGACTGCTGCCCTCCGCTTGCTTTTTTAGGAGGGACTTATGGTAAAGGAAAATGCCAGAGGTATGGTACTTTGTATAGTCTTGGCTGGAATAAGCTGGTGCTTAGGAAGTTGGTTTTCAGTAGTGGGTGGGCCCGTTTTTGCCCTTCTAATCGGGATGAGCCTGCATTCTTACATTTCAAGGAAAAATTCATTTCAGTCAGGCTTGACCTTTACCTCTAAGAAGATTTTGCAGTATGCGGTGATTTGTTTGGGATTTGGATTAAACTTATCTGCGGTCTTGGCAGTCGGTCGCCAATCTCTACCGATTATTCTGTCAACCATCAGTTTTGCTTTGATTTTGGCATTCCTGATGTGGAAAATCTTGCCCATTTCATCTCATCTGGCGACCTTGATTGGCGTAGGGACCTCTATCTGTGGAGGCTCTGCCATTGCGGCGACAGCTCCCGTTATTCAGGCAGATGATGAGGATGTGGCTCAGGCTATCTCAGTCATCTTTCTCTTTAATGTTTTGGCGGCTTTGATTTTTCCGACTTTGGCAACTTGGCTTGGGTTTTCGACCGATTCGGGTCAGGCCTTTGGGATCTTCGCCGGAACGGCGGTCAATGACACCTCGTCGGTCACCGCGACAGCAGCCACTTGGGACAGCCTTTACGGACTGGGCAGTCAGACCTTGGACACGGCAGTGACCGTCAAGCTGACGCGGACTCTGGCAATTATTCCCATTACGTCGGTTTTGGCGATTTGGCAGGCTCGAGGAAAGGGAGTTCAGGCAGACAAGCAGTCCCTCTTGGCAAGTTTTCCGACCTTTATCCTCTATTTTATCTTGGCTAGTCTGGTGACTACAATGGCAGGTCATGTTGGATTGGGGACGGATCTTTTTGGCCCGCTCAAAACCCTGTCCAAGTTTCTCATTTGTATGGCCATGGCTGCTATTGGCTTGCGGACCAATTTATTTTCCTTGGTGAAAAATGGCAGAGCTGCACTCTTGGTCGGACTGGTTTGCTGGCTGGGAGTGATGGTGCTGACACTGGTTTGGCAGGGGATGCTTGGGGTTTGGTAGAAATAAATTTTTCATAAAAACTTATATTTTTATCCTGAGACTTTTGATAATGTAAGGGAAAATAAGGATATATCCACGCAAGTATGTAAAAGTCGCGAAAATATTGTTGAAAAATGCATGTAGCTTGAAAAAGATTATATGCGTTTTTTCATGCCTATGGCGTGACTAAAAGCTAATTAAGGTAGATTATCTTAAAGCAGTTGTGCTATAATGAACTTTTATGAAATTATGAAAAAGAGGTAATATGAAAAAGAAATGCACTTTATTACAATCATTTGGACTAGTTCTTTTAGTACAGTTCTACTGTTACAAACAAATGATAACGTACTAGCAGATGATATTGTCAGTACAAAAGAAGATAACACTGATTATAACTCCAATTCTTCTCCAAATACACTAGATACATCGATTGAAGCTGCCAAGCAAAATGGAATTATCTTAGTTGAAACTAAGGAACAGGTATTTCAAGACGAGCCATTAGCTGAGCAAGATACTCAGAAACAAATCAATACGATCAACCAAGCAGTGGAATCTGCAAAAATAGAGGAACAAACATACAATCAAGAGGTTCAAAATTACCAAACTTATCTGGAGGATAAGAGCAAATATGAGCAAGATAGTATCAAGTATGAAAACTACCTAAAGGAAATTGCAGCCTATCAGGAAAATTATCAGCAATACGAGGCTGATAAAAAATTGTATGATGAAACGTTAGTAGCAAACAAAGAAAAACAAGATACCTATCAATCAGAACTTAAAACCTATGAAGAGGCGTCTCGTACATATGAAGATAATCTTCAAGCCTATGAAAATGGGCAATTAACAAATGAAGCACTTCAAAAGCAATATGAAGAAGCGAAACAAAAGTACGAACAAGACTTATTAGCTTACCAAAATTTAAAGAAAAACTATGATCAAGCTCAATTAGACGATTTAGAGGCGGAAAAACGTTATCAACAAGCCCTAGAAATCTATCAAAATCAGCAGAAAACTTATATACTGGCTAAAGCGAGATATGACGAGGAAATGCTGGAAGCTCAAGGGAAACTTGGTCAAACAGGATATCTTACAGAGGTACTGGCTCAAAATTTAATTTTCCGTTCTGAGCCAAATACAACTCAAACTTTTACTGGAAAATACATCTCTCCCGAACAATTAGCGCTTTTGTCAAAGCATACAAATAACTGGTTTGACCCTGGAACAGTCAACTTTCCAATTTCTACAAAAACGGTTACCACTAAAGGTCAATGGAACGCTGCCTATATGAAAATTGGTGATAGTGTACAAGTTGACTATAGCGGGCTAGAAAATTCTAGTTTCTCAGGTCATAAGCTGGCTCGCGTGAGATATACCTATACCCTTTTAAACTCTACACATTATGATGAGTCTGTCATTCTTCAGGCCATTGATGATCCAACTGTTACTGCTTATGTTCATATTTATAATAAAGATGATCGAACAACAGGATCATTTGAAATAGAAATGAAGGTACAGTTTTTTGACAATGAGGGTATGGAAATCATTCCAAATGATAAACAATATGCCTTAACCAGTTTTGCCAGTATCAATTCCCTAAACGGCAGTGGTGAGTATGTCGCAGGTTACAATGGGATTTTGTTCCCAATTACTGGTTCTACAATTACCATAAAAGACGGGCGTGCAATGAACTTTTCTTCTACACCTCAAGAAAGCCTAGCATCAGGCTGGGATAGTAATACTAGCCCAGATGCCTACATAGGTGCTATAGTTGGAAAGTCTACCGAAACAATTCGTTTCAACTTTGGAAATAGTAATGGTTTCGCCTATTGGTTCGCCTTTAATAGTGATGTAAAAGCCAAAGGAATACTCGATCCAGAACCTATTGCACCCATTAAACCGATTCGTGAAGTTATCAATATCCCTAGCGAGCCAGTAAGACCTACTGAGCCTCTAGTTCCCAATTATCAAATCCTTAGCAAACCTATACCTCCTGTAAAACCAAGTGAACCCAAGCTTGTCTCTGTTTCACTTCCACTGGAACCTGTCAAACCAAAGGAAGTGAAAAATCCAAGGGAGCCATTGGTTGTTAAAAAGCCAAACTCTCCGAAGCCAATGGTTGTCTTTTATCATAGAAGTATTTATAGACCACCTACAAAACGACCTTCGCGCTCTAGTAAACCAGTAGCAGCAATCAAAACTCTACCAGCGCGTGCTATTCCTCCTGTAACAACCTATCCCGTTAATCAGCCACGAATACGTAGCAATCCTGAGCCAAAGTCTCCGATAGTTTCCCATTACCCTACCTATCAACCGTCAATAGTAAACAAAGCAAGCAAGACTTCTCCAAAGGTAAAACCATGGACACATGCTTCAACGCCCTCTCTTATGGAAAAGGAGCTAAAAGACAAGCAGGCTAAACTTGATATCAATGATTATTTCCAGAAAAATCTAAACATCGACACTCGAGCTAACTCGGACAGCACACTTGATTATATTGACTTTTTAGCTAAAAAATTAGGCGAAAAGCATAAAGGAGATCAGGCAAAAATCAACCGTGATTTGGCTATAATGCTTGCTTACAGTAGTTACAGTACAGATAAATTACAAAAATTACTTAATAATTTTGTTAAGCCGTATGACCATTATAATAGAATTATTGCTACAAATGCAATTGACATAAATCATGAATCTCCAAATGCACAAATTGATTTTGCGCATACAATGACAACCCTGGCTTCACTTGAACAGCAAGACAATCATCTGAATAATCTGACAAAAGGAATGTTTAGTTTACATAATCCACTGTATTATGTGGCGTTAGTAACAAAAGGTGGGAAAGTTGGAGCTGCATTGTCTGGATTTGATTTAGTAAAAGCTCTAGCTGGTCACAACAATAAAGAGACAATCTTACAACTCAATTCTTTTGTTGGGGATATCTATACCTATAACTCTATAAAAGATGTTAATTCCGATATGGATGCTGTCATTTTAAGTAGTCATCCTGACTATAAAAATCTACCTTTGGCAGAGCGGATTAAAGCTTACTATGGTCAGAGTGATTTAAATGAAAAACGGCAAAAACTATTTTTGGAAAGCTATGACAAGAATACCAAAAAAGCAGGAAAAAAAGCGGCACTTGATATGATTGAGGCGAGCCTGACCATGGGGGGAGTACTAGCCCTTGGCTATGCTTTATTGAATAAGCGGAAACCAAAGGATATTGCTCAAAACCTTGCTATCACAGATAAGGTAGCGCTAGGAGGCACCTTTGACAGATGGAGAAAAAAACCGTTTGAAGCTATCAAGGATATTTCTAGTATCTATATTGAAAAGGCTGTAAACAAGGTTAAAGCTATTGTGTCCCCGATTGTCAAAATAGGAAAAAATGTTGTAAAAACGATTAAAGATATAGCTAATTCATTTGTCAAAACGGGAAAAAATATTTTAAAATCAGGAAAAAAACAATTCAATAAATTTATGGAATTTATCTCATCCAAGAAGAAGGTATCTACATCAAAACCAGCTAAAAAATCTCCCACAAAAGTTTCAAAATCTTTCAGTAAGATTGGTCGTAACATTACAAGACCTATAACCGGAATACTTCAGAAACTGACAGGAAACCCGAAGGTTTCTCCAAAGCCAAGAGCTTCTGCTAAACCTAAGGCAAGTCCGAAACCAAAAACGACTGCAAAACGCAAAGCAATTCCCAAGCCAAAAGCTTCTGCTAAACCTAAGGCTAGTCCAAAACCCAAAATGACTGCAAAACGCAAAGCAAGTCCCAAGCCAAAACCAACTGCAAAACGCAAAGCAAGTCCGAAACCAAAAACAACTGCTAAACCAAAGGCTAGACCGAAACCAAAAGTTGCTACTAAACCAAAGGCTAGACCAAAACCAAACCCAAAATCTAAAGGAAAAAGAAGATGAAAAAGAAATTACTTGTTGCACTAATCCTAACCTTCATAAGCCTCCTGCTTTGGGGGATTGGAAAGTTGTATATCGCATATAATCTATCTCACTACGCAGGGTACTATGTCCAACAGTTGCCTCGGAAAGAGGGGACCAATCCAGAGTTGGTCATCATTTTAACTCATTTGGACAGTATTGAAAGACCTTTGACCAATGACTTGTCCTACGACCTTGATGGGAATGGTACAATTTTATTAGATAATCAATTAATCCTCTCATATCGTACAGAGGAGTTTAACCTGTACCCATTATACGGAAAAGAAAACTATATATTTGATACAAAAGATGGAAGATTCGTTTATTATGTTCAAAACCTCAATTTTGAAGAAGCTGATAAAAGTAAATCCAAGGAGCTAGAAGCCAAAAAACTTCTTGATAAAATCCTGCCCCCTATCTTAGAAGCACAACCTAAACCTAAAATCAACCTTCAAAAACTATTTAACGACAAATACTACAAACAGTTTAATGAATAGGGTATCTATGAAAAAGAAAATACTTGTTGCCCTTATCCTAACCTTCATAAGCCTCCTGCTTTGGGGGATTGGAAAGCTGTATATCGCATATAATCTCTCTCACTATGCAGGGTACTATGTCCAACAGTTGCCTCGGAAAGAGGGGACGAATCCAGAAATGGTCATTGTATTGAGGCATCTAAATGATATAGAGAAACCTACTACATATAACTTGTCCTATGACTTTGACGGAAATGGTGCAATATTATTAGATAACTCTGTCACATTAAGCCAAGGAATAGATATATTACTCTGGAGTCAGAATGAGAATAAGAAATTTACTTTCAATAACCTAGGGGAATTTTCTTTTTACTATACGAATAATATCGGAGAGAGAAAAAATGATTCACAATATCAAAAAGAGGCGGAATTACTTCTCAATAAAATCCTGCCCCCTATCTTAGAAGCACAACCTAAACCTAAAATCAACCTTCAAAAACTATTTAACGACAAATACTACAAACAGTTTAATGAATAGGGTATCTATGAAAAAGAAAATACTTGTTGCCCTTATCCTAACCTTCATAAGCCTCCTGCTTTGGGGGATTGGAAAGCTGTATATCGCATATAATCTATCTCACTACGCAGGGTACTATGTCCAGCACATGCCTCGGAAAGAGGGGATGAATCCAGAATTAGTCATCATTTTAACTCATCTGGACAGTATTGAAAGACCTTCGACCAATAAATTATCCTACGATCTTGATGGAAATGGCGCAGTTTTATTGGATAAATCTTTGGTGTTAGCCTACGGGACAGATTTCTTACTCTGGAATAGTACTAAAAATGAAAATTATCATTTTGATATGACTGGAAAATTTTCTTATTATTACACTAATGATATTGATAATAAAAAATATGATTCACAATATCAAAAAGAGGCGGAATTACTTCTCGATAAAATCTTGCCCCCTATCTTAGAAGCACAACCCAAACCAAAAATAAACCTTCAAAATCTATTTAACGACAAATACTACAAACAGTTTAATTAAGAATTATACAGTTAAACGAATTGTGAAATGAGAGTGATTTGTTCACAAGATGAAGGTAAAGCCGTTAGAGTTCGATTTCTAACGGCTTTTCATATGCAAAGTAAAAGAGATAGGAATGCTGGCTAATGAACAGAGGGAGAGTTGAAATGTTGTACAAAGAAAATCCAGACTATAATCGCAGGTCACTTTGGACTGGGGCCGGATCTTTTTGGCCCGCTCAAAACCCTGTCCAAGTTTCTTATTTGTATGGCCATGGCTGCTATTGGTTTGCGGACCAATTTGTTTTCCTTGGTGAAAAATGGCAGAGCTGCTCTCCTGGTCAGTTTAATTTGCTGGCTGGGCGTGACTGTGCTGACACTGATTTGGCAGGCAATCTTGGGAATTTGGTGAAGAAATAGAAAAATCCTAGTTTGGAGCTAGGATTTTTTGGTTTATATAGACTGGTTTATTACTTGAGTTAAGCATAAATAGTAACTGGAAACGAATTTGCGTTTGTAATGATTGCTAGATTTAGATGTCTGAATAGGCAAGTCCAAGCGAGGCAGCAACGGCTTGGTTGGTTACTTTGCCACGATAGATGTTTAGACCTGTTCGTAGGGCTGTGCTGTCAGCGATAGCTTGCTCTGCTCCCTTATTGGCTAATTCGAGAGCGTAAGGAAGGGTGGCATTTGTGAGTGCCTGAGTGGATGTACGAGCAACAGCACCAGGCATGTTGGCAACCGCATAGTGAACAACTCCATCTACTAGGTAGGTTGGATTATCATGTGTGGTGACACGGTCGGCTGTTTCAATGATACCACCTTGGTCCACGGCAACGTCGATGATGACAGAGCCAGGCTTCATACTCGCAACCATTTCCTTGTTCACTAATTTTGGTGCGCGTGCTCCAGGGATAAGAACTGCTCCAATCAATAGATCGGCATCTTTTACACTTTCAGTAATATTGAGTGTATTGGACATGAGAGTTTGAACCTTGCCATCGAATTGTGCGTCTAGTTCAGCCAGGCGTTTTGGATTGATATCTAAAATCGTCACTTTTGCACCTAGACCGACAGCCATTTGCGCAGCGTTGACACCGACATTTCCGCCACCGATGATAACTACATGACCTTTTTTGACCCCAGGAACACCACCTAGTAGAATACCAGAACCACCTTCAATCTTGGTAAGGAATTGGGCGCCTAATTGTGTTGCCATGCGACCAGCAACCTCGCTCATAGGATTTAGGAGAGGAAGTGTCCCATGATCAACAACCGTTTCATAGCCGATGGCAATCACATCACCGTCTATCAAAGCTTGAGTCAATTCTGGTGCAGGAGCTAGGTGGAGGTAGGTAAAGAGTAACAGGCCTGGACGAAAGAATGTGAATTCACTTTCTAGTGGTTCTTTAACCTTGAGCACCATGTCGGCTGCCCAGGTTTCTTCAGCTGTATTTTTGAGAATGGCACCTTGTGCTTCATATTCTGCATCACTATAACCAGATCCAAGACCTGCTCCTTTTTCTACCCAAACTTCGTGACCTGCTTGTGTAAAACTCAGGACACCTGCTGGAGTGATTCCGACACGATTTTCATTGTTTTTAATCTCTTTAGGAACACCAATAATCATAACAAATTTTCTCCTTTAATAAATGTAGTATTCTTATAGTTTATCATAAAAGCGCTTTCTTGAAAAGACTAGACCTGGATACTCCATAAAAATAGTTATAGTTATCCCTTCAATCTAAAGGTCTGCGGAGCTTTTTTCAGTAAAATCCAGTAGCCGATGCTGACATAGGCAATCATGGCAAGGGAAACCAGCAGGATATAGGTGTGACTGCCTAGGTCCAGCTGGGTATTGAGATAGGCTACCCAGTAGAGAGCGCCACTGAGAAATTTATAGACTGGGTTGACAACCTCCATGTCCTTGGTAAAGGGTTGGAGAATATAGTAGATAAAGAGATCGTGGAAGGAAAATAGGGCTGTTAGACTCAGCAGGAGCAGAGCAGTTAGGAGATAGGTTTCAATAGGTAGCTGCGCTCTAGTAAAGATGATGAGGGCCAATAATAGAGATCCTGAGAATGCAGCATTTAATTTTACAGTTTGCAGAAAACGATAATGGAAGCCTGCAATAATGGTTTTTGCTTCGCGGTAAAATGGATAGTGGAGCATGGAAATATCGCAATTAACAAAGACCATCTGTGCGACAGCCTTACCCATGGAGGCGGCATACATGACCATGAAAGCAAAAGGCAGTCCCTCGATATAGTTGGTATTGCTTATCTGAATGTCATCTTTTGAGAACCAACGAATTCCTTCAATAAAAAGTACAATAGCCAAAAGACAACCCAAGCGAAAATGCAGTTTTTTCGTAAGGACAGAACGATAGCGGTCAAATAGCAGAGCGTTTAAGTAGGTCATGCCTGACAGGTGGGACAGGTCTTTTCCTGTTTCAGCATTGAGTTTTGCCTGCATCTGCAAACCTTGTCGGGTGTACTCGTTCCCTTTGGTCATCTCAAAAATTTTCTTATCCATCTGCAAGGACTGGTCCATACAATATTGGAGATAGTCTAGGTGATTGGTCTGACCTTGGATATACCGATAACCCAACCAAGTCAATATCAGTTGACTGATAAAAATCGGAATCAAGAGGCTGGTTGAGAGGCTATCTCGGAAAAGAATCAACACGAAAAAACTGCCGAAGCCAATCGCGATTGAAGCCCAGACTGGCCAGGAATGTTGCTTGAAAAAGATATTTCGATTGAAGAGAAGACGATTGAGTGCCTGCCCACTAAAATGCCCACTAGGGACAATCAGTAAGCCGGCTGGTAAATAGAGGGGGTTTTTGGTGAGCACACAATAAACCAACAGGGCTGGAAGGTAGTAAAGACTAGTCAAGATGGGCTCAACAAAGAGTTGGCTTTGGATAAACTGGCCATGCGACAGCCTAAACTGCTGCATGAACTCTCTATCAGACTTGTTTATGAAGGGTTGGAAGCTCTGGCTGAAGCGATTGATAAAACCGACGGAGAGGCAAAGGAGCAGAAAACCCAAAAGCCAGGTGTCGGGATGGATATCCACCAAAGATGGTTCGCCGGTCAACAGGAGGTTTAACCAAGAGCAGGCGAAAAGAAAATGAAGCAGAATCCAGAAACCTTTTATGAGAAAACGACTGGGGATGGAGAGAATGTGCAGGAATAAAAAGAGAGCGGACTTAACACTGTAAGACTTGAAAATACTCTCTGGAATGCTCTGGCCTACAAGTGGCAGTTTTCGCAGGTAGTAGAAAAATCCGTTGACGGTCCGATAGAGGTTGTACTTTTCCTGATACCAAAAATAACGTAGAATGGTTTTCATAAGCTCCTCCTAGTCTGCTGTCAAGAGGGCAACCACTTCCTGTTCAAAATCAGGATCGTGGAGCTTGTCACTCGGAACTGATTGCAATTCTTGGTGATGGAGCAAAACAATCTCGTCACAGAGATCTTGAGCTAGCTGTAAAATGTGGGTAGAAAAGATGACAACAGAATCCTTCTTAGCCTCTCGAATCAGCTGTTTAAACTCGTGGGCTGCCACAGGGTCAAAGGAAGTCAGTGGCTCATCCAAGAGAAGAACAGGTGGCTGGACAATCAAGGACAGGAGCAACTGGACCTTGTTCTGCATACCGTGGGAAAAATCCTTGAGCAGGCGATGTTGGTCTTCTTCTCCGATACCGACCAAGTTCAGCCATTCTTCTGGACTACGAGGAGATTTGAGTTTATCCTTGTGAATATCCATATAGAAACGGACAAACTCATAGGCGGTCATAAAGGCAGGCAGTTGTGGGTAGGTTTGGGTAAATCCGATGTCCGTATTATCGTAGTCAAGGACTTCCTCGCCCTCTACAAACCGAATATTGCCACCATCCAAGGTCAGATTGCGGGCAATGCAGTTGAACAAGGTCGTCTTACCAGCTCCGTTCCGCCCCAGCAAACCGTAAATCTTGCCTTGTTCGAAGGTAAAGGAAGTATCTTCCAAAATGATTTTATGGTCGAATTTCTTGGAAACAGAAGATAGTTTCAGTTGCATAGCCAATCTCCTCTTGTTATATTGTTATGGATTTATCGTACAATAAAAAACAAAAAAATTCAAGCAGATTTTTGCTTGAATTTGATGTAAAAACTAATAATGCAAACTCCCTGCCACCCAGCCAGTTGCCAGACAGTAGGTGATGTTAAAGCCACCTGTATGGGCATTGATGTCCAAGACTTCACCAGCAAAGTGGAGGCCAGGGACCTTCTTGCTTTCTAAGGTTTTGGGGTTGATTTCCTTGAGGTCAACACCTCCCTTGGTCACAAAGGACTTGGCCAGGGACATCTTACCTGTAATCTTAATCGGTAGAGCTTTGAGAAGGGTAACTAGATTGGTCAGGTCCTTTTGAGGAACCTGTTTGACCTTGCAGTCGTAGTTCTCTGCGAAAAAGTCGGCTAGGCGGTCTGGCATGAGTTCAGAAAGAGCATTCTTGACGGATTTTTCTCTGTTGATTTCTAAATGCTCAAACAAGTCCTGTTCAGAATGGGTCGGCAGAGCATCGAGAAATGCGGTTTCGCCGCCTTTGACAAAACTAGACAGACGAAGGGCAGCGGGGCCCGACAGGCCAAAGTGGGTAAAGAGCAGGTCGTGGGTGATGACGTGCTTGCCGTAGGTCAGGGTGACGTCGTCCAGGGAAATGCCTTGGAGCTTCTTATGGGGGAAGTCGGTCAGGACAGGGCTTTCAGCGGCTTCAATCTCCGTGACTTCCAGCTTGAAGTGGCGGGCAATGTCGTGGCCAAAGCCGGTCGAGCCGGTGGAAGGATAGGTCTTGCCGCCAGTGGTGACAATGAGCTGGGGAGCTGTAAAGACTTCCTCGCTGGTCTTGACATGGAAGAGGTCGTCTATCTTGCGGACGGAAACCACCTCAGTCCCTGTGCGGATGTCCACGCCGTTTTCCAGCATCTTCATCTCCAGGCACTTGATAATGGTCTGGGAGCGATCGGTGGTTGGAAAGACACGGCCGTGGTCCTCGACCTTGAGCTTGACCCCGTTTTCCTGAAAGAAATTCATGATGTCGTGGTTGTCAAACTGGGAAAAGACGCTGTAAAGAAAGCGGCCATTGCCGGGAATGCCAGCTAGCAGGTCTTCTAGTGTACCGTTGTTGGTCACATTGCAACGTCCGCCACCTGTGCCAGACAGTTTCTTGCCTAAACGCTTGTTTTTTTCCAGGAGTAGGGTCTTCTTGCCGTAAAAGCTGGAAGAAATGGCGGCCATCATGCCCGCAGGCCCCGCTCCGATAATAATGGTATCTACTGTATTCATGTCCTTATTGTATCATATTTTTATCAAGAAAGTAGTTTGGGTCTTTGCTATGATTTGTGGAATTTTTCCTTGAGATAGTAGAGGACGATTGCAGAGCGAAGGGAGTATAATGAAACTGAGGAAGTCTAGTTTTTATTAGATATCCAATCTGTAAATTAAAGGAAAATAGGTGGTAGCATGGCAGGCGAGCAAAGAGAGTATCGTTTTCCAGAAGGTTTTTTGTGGGGGTCTTCTACTTCAGGGCCTCAAAGTGAAGGAAGTGTAGCTGGTGATGGAAAGGGGTGGAATAACTGGGATTACTGGTATCGTCAGGCACCGGAGCTCTTTCACCAGCAAATAGGACCAGAACAAACATCGACTTTCTATGAACATTTCCAGTCAGATTTGGATTTGTTGGTGGCAACGGGTCATAGCATCTTTCGGACCTCTATTCAATGGTCGCGCCTCATTCCAGAGGGTATGGGGGAGGTCAATCCGCAAGCTGTGGCCTTTTATCGGGCTGTTTTTACAGGCATTCGAGAGCGTGGGATAAAGTTGTTGGTCAATCTTTATCATTTTGATTTGCCCTATGTCTTGCAGGAAAAGGGCGGCTGGGAAAATAAGGAGATTGTTTGGGCCTATGAGGCCTACGCTCGCCAGTGTTTCAGTCTATTTGGGGATCTGGTAGATCATTGGATTACCTTTAATGAACCTATTGTTCCAGTTGAATGTGGCTATCTAGGTAATTACCATTACCCTTGCAAGGTTGATGCCAAGGCTGCCGTGGCGGTAGCCTACCATACGCAATTAGCTAGTTCTTTGGCAGTTCGGGCCTGTCACCAACTACATCCAGACCACAAAATCTCTATTGTTCTCAATCTTACTCCTGCCTATCCAAGAAGTCAGAGTTCAGAAGATATACAGGCGGCGCGGCTTGCTGAGCTATTTCAAACGAGAAGCTTTTTGGACCCATCTGTTTTAGGACAATACCCGAGGGAACTGGTTGACATCATTGAGAAACACGGCTTGCGTCCAGAAACCACAGAGGAGGAATTGACCATCATCAGAGAAAATAGGGTTGACTTCTTGGGGGTAAATTATTACCAGCCACTGCGCGTGCAGGCTCCTTCAGAAGATGGATGGAACGGAGAGGTCCCTTTCCTATCCCAATATTTTGCACCTTATGATAAGCCTGACAAGAAAATAAATCCTCATAGGGGCTGGGAAATTTACGAAGAAGGGTTATATGACATTGCCAAAAATATCAAGGAAAACTATGGCAATATCGAATGGTTGGTAACGGAGAATGGCATGGGAGTCGAAGGGGAAGATGTTTTTGAAGAAAATGGAATAATTCAGGATGACTATAGGATTCACTTCATGGAAGACCATTTAATCCAGCTCCATCGAGGTATTGTAGAAGGGGCAAACTGTAAGGGGTATATGGTCTGGACCTTTATCGACTGCTGGTCTTGGTTAAATGCCTATAAAAATAGATACGGACTTATTTCCTTGGATATTGAAACACAGAAACGAACTATAAAAAAATCGGGACATTGGTTCAAACAAGTAAGTGAAGAGAACGGATTTACAAGATAGCTAGAGGGTGATAGTCTTGTTTTGGAAATCTCCCATAATTTGACAGAACTTGGGCTTTTGTGGTAATATTTTAATGATACAAACTATGAGAAATCTAAGTACCGAGGATATTATGGGAATCGAAAAAACAGTCAGCGAATTAGCTGAGATTTTGGGAGTGAGCCGCCAGGCTATGAATAATCGCGTAAAGTCACTTCCGGAAGAATTTGTAGATAAAAATGATAAAGGTGTAACGGTTGTCAATCGTGCTGGCTTGATTGAGCTAGAAAAAATCTATAAGACGACGATTTTTGAAGATGAGCCGATTAGCGATGAAGTTAAGCACCGTGAAATGATGGAAATTCTGGTGGATGAGAAGAATTCTGAGATTATCCGTCTATATAGTCAACTAAAGGCCAAGGACAAGCAGCTAGCTGAAAAGGATGAACAGTTGCGGGTAAAAGATATCCAGATTGCCGAGAAGGACAAGCAGATTGACCAACAGCAGCAATTGACCCTCAAAGCCATGGCAGACAAGGATGTCCTCAAGCTAGAGCTGGAAGAAGTCAAGGCTCAGGCAGAAGGCGTCCAAACCAAAGGCTTCTTTGCACGTTTATTTGGAAGATAGATAAGTAAAAAATCAAGCTCTTAGGAACTTGATTTTTTCTTTTGTTCTAGCCATTCTTCTCTCAGAATTCCATATTTGACTGAATCGTGATACTGGCCTTGCCAGTAGCGGACTTTTCGGATTTGGGCTTCCATGGTCATGCCTAATTTTTCAGCAGTCCGCATCATGCCCTTGTTACCAGACCAAGTGGTTAGTCCGATGTGTTCTAATTCTGTAAAATGCTGGAAAATGGTATCAATCCAGAGCCCAAGGGCCGCGGTACCATATCCTTTTCCCCAGACCTTATCATCATGGATTTCTATTCCGATTTCTAACCAGCGTGTCGGTTTGCATTCCCAGTAATAAGAAACAAAGCCGATAGGTTGTTGGTTCACCAGGATGGCCCTAACGCACTCTTTTTGTAACCACTGGTAGAGTTCCAGTGCTTGAAAGTTTTCAAAAGTAGCGCAGGCCTGGTAGTCATCAAAATAGGGGGCCGCAAATTCTTTCCAGCGGGGTGCGGCTTGACGGTAACCAATCTCCCAAAGTCTATGTAAATAGCTTTCATTCATAGGTGCAATCGTAATCATGAGTACCTCCCTTATTTTTCTAGTCTAGCATATTTACGACACCCTTGCAATTCCTTGTAGAATATGGGAAACTAGGTATATGAAAAAGATACGACGAACATTCCAGAAAGTGTATTACAATTTAGATAAGATTTTACTGCTCTTTTTTACCCTCTTTTCCGTGATGGAGTTTGTCTGGATACCGCTAAATTCCTGGGTTTCCGAAGGATTGTTGGCCATGACGGGTCATGCTTATCTTTCTCCGACAAATTTTTTCTCCGTTCTCTCTGAAAATATCTTGGTGACAGGCCTCTTTATTCTTTTATTCCTCGTCAATCTAGCTATTGCCTACTTGGAACTTGCTCTGCTATTTTCCGGAGTAGGCCAGCTCCTAGACCAGAGGGTTAAGCATTTTCCGGATTATGTGAGGGATATGAGGGACAGTATGCTGGATATTATCAGACATAGTAGTGTGCCCAAGGTGCTTTTTCTCCTCTTTTATTCGGTCATTCTCCTGCCCTTTCTTCGACGGATTTTAAATATCTACTATTTCAATAAGATTGTGGTTCCCCAGTTCTTGATTGACCATTTTTCCAATACTTTGTGGCTGGCAGTCTTGATTTTCCTCTCTTTTATACTCTTCTTTTGGTTGGCAGCTCGCTTCATGTACGCCCTGCCCAAGATTTATTTTGAACACAGGGGTGTCAAAGAGTCCATCGCTTATTCATGGGAGAGGACAAGGGGCTGGCAGCAGGTCCGTTCCATGGGTAAATTATTCTGGTTGGTGACCCTTCCGGTCTTTCTGTTCTCAATCGGCGGCACCTTACTTTACGAACTGCAATTAGTAGTCGAAAAAATAGCTCCTCAGCTGTCATTTCCCCTAGCCGTCTTCTCCTATATTCTCCTCAAATTGCTCTACTACGGTGTTGTTTCCCTCTTCATGATTGGCTTTATCAGTTATGTGACGGGCATGAAACTGCCTTCTTACCGACGGAAACGGCTCCGTTACCGCCTCCGTCTGACCATCTTGGCAGTGTCTAGTCTGGTTTTTGGTATTCAGGGCAGTCTGGCCCTCCACTATCCCTTTGATAGCCTACCGGTGACCATTTCCCATCGCGGGGTGGACGCTGGAAATGCTGTGCAGAACTCAATTGAGGCTCTGGAAGAAACCTCTCAGCTCCAGCCAGACTACATTGAGATGGACATTCAGGAAACCAAGGACGGTCAGTTTGTGGTCATGCATGATACAGACTTGATGGCTTTGACGGGAAATCCCGGAGGTACACATGATTATAGCCTAGCAGAGATGACTACCATGACTGCATCCGAAAATGGCATGACAGCTCCAGTCCCTTCTTTTGATACTTATCTTGATAGGGCGGATGCCTTAGGGCAAAAATTATTGGTGGAAATCAAAGTGACCAAGCAGGATTCACCAGAATTGACCAAGAACTTCCTGAAAAAATATGGACAACGCTTGTTAGCCAAGGGGCATCAAATTCAATCTCTGGATTACAAAACGATTATAGAAGTCAAAGAGTACAGTAAAAAGCTGGTATCATTCTTCATCCTCCCTTTCAACTCCATTTATCCCACGACAGTAGCAGACGGCTACACCATGGAATATACATCCTTGGATCAAAACTTTATCCTAAAGTCATGGATTAAGGGAAAATCTGTTTATACTTGGACTGCCAATGATGAGGAGACCATGACAAAGATGGTCATGTTGCAGGTGGATGGTATCATAACGGACAATATGACGGAATTGAAAGCCTTGTTGGAAGATGTTAAGATTCACCGCAGATATGCCGACCTCTTTTTCCTACAATTTCAATCCCTACTCTATCATTTTGAATAAGCAAAAAACGCGTGGGCCTAGCCCAATCGCGTCTTTTTCTGTCTTAAAATGGTAATTTACCAGCAAAGGCCCCCAATTTTTTCTTAGTGGCATCGTCAATTTTTGAAAGAGCATCATTGACTGCTTGGATAGTCATATCCTGCAAGGTTTCAAGATCGTCAGCATCCACAACTTCAGGCTTGAAGTCGATAGAAACCAACTTTTTATCGCCAGTAAAAGTAGCAGTGACCAAGTCCTGCACAGAGTTACCAGTAAATTGAGTAGCTGCCAATTCAGCCTGGCTCTGCTCCATTTGCTTTTGAAGCTTCTGAGCCTGTTTCATCATTTGTTGCATGTTCATCATAAGGGAATATTCCTCCATAAATAGTGATATGGAAGTATTATAGCATGTTTTTCAGTTTTTTTCTTTAATTTAGATAGATGTCATGGTTGGGTACACTGGGGAGATGTATTTTTAGCAAGCAACAAATTACATATATCAACCTATTTTAAATTGACTTTGTAAGCACTTTCTTGTATAATAAAAGAAAAACTGGTTATAACCAGAAAAACAAGGAGGAGCTATGTTCCGTTTAGCAAAAGAAGAATTAGAAAAATTGGGGGCCCATATCACAGCCACTGAGATTTACCAACAGCCTGGCTTGTGGAAAGAGGCTCATCAACTCTATCTTGACCAGCTTGAGAAGATTGAGGGCTTCTTGAAGGCTATCAAGGATAAGCATGATTTTGTTCATGTTATTTTTACGGGTGCTGGAACTTCAGACTTTGTTGGTCAAAGCATTGCAAATTATCTCAATCAAGTCAATGATTTGAAGCACATCCGTTTTTCTGCCATTGGTACAGTTGAATTGGTTGGTCGTCCACATGACTATTTACAGGCAGATGTGCCAACTATTTTGGTATCCTTTGCTCGTTCAGGTAATTCACCAGAAAGTGTGGCAGCAGTAGAAGTTGCCAAGCAATTGGTTGACCAGCTTTACCAAGTGACTATTACCTGTGCACCAGAGGGCAAATTGGCTCTTGCGGCTGAGGGGGATGCGGAAAATCTCCTGCTTTTGCAGCCTGCTGGTTCAAACGATAAGGGCTTTGCCATGACAGGTTCATACAGCTGTATGTCCCTGACTGCTCTGCTTGTCTTCTCACCAGCTAGCCAAGAAGAAAAAACTGCTTGGGTCGATACTATTGCCCGTCTAGGTCAAGATGTCTTGGACCGTGAGGATTATGTACAAGAGCTTGTTGATCTAGATTTTGAACGAGTGATTTACCTTGGTTCGGGTGGCTTCTATGGGGTAGCCCACGAAGCACAGCTCAAGATTTTGGAGCTGACTGCAGGTAAGATTGCGACCATGTATGAGTCACCACTTGGCTTCCGTCATGGTCCAAAATCCTTCATCAACGACAAGACTCTGATTTTCCTTCTTGCATCAAATGATGCCTACACTCGTCAGTACGATGTGGACTTGCTCAATGAAGTCCATGGTGATGGCATAGCAGAGCGGATTGTTGCCTTGTCGGCTGATAAACTAGCAGGTACAGAGGCAGCTAACTTTGTCTTGGCAGAAGGCGGAGCAGACCTGCCAGATGTCTTCCTGACCTTCCCTTACATCATCTTTGCCCAAACAGTATCAATTATGGCAGCTATCAAGTGTAAGAACTTACCAGATACACCATCCCCAACAGGCACCGTAAACCGTGTGGTGCAGGGTGTAATTATTCATCCTTTGGAAAAATAGGCAGTTAAAAACGAGTTGCAGGTGCAGCTCGTTTTCGCGTGTTATAGGCTTGGGATCTGGATGGTTGACTGCTCCAAATCAATCGAAATGGTCCAGTCGCTATTATCCCGAACAGTACATTCAAAGTCTGTCGTGTAGAGAATGAGTTCTAGCATATCTCCTTTTTTCAGCTGATAAATGGTTGGCTGCAGTTTCCAGGTCAGATTCATCCACTGTCCAGGCACCACTTCCTCGACAGTCATTAGGTCGGTGCGGTTCTGCAGGTTCATAAAGCCCTTGGTCACCAAGCGTTGCGGCATCTCCACATAAGGCAACTCCACCAGATTTTCTTGGGCATGGTAGCGGCCGTTGTCCAGGCTCAACCGCGTTTTCGGTGTTGGGATTGGGGCTAGGCGTTTTTTATTTCCCTTGTCCAATAGCTGAGCAGATAAGAGGCCCTTGGCTACACTAGAAGATACGCGGAGTTTCAGCGTGACCTGTCCGTTAATCAGGAGATCCTCCGTTATTGGCAGCTCCATGCTGATTTGATTGGCCTTGCTTGTATAGAGGTCTTGGTGGAAGGATGGATAGGCCTTGCCGTAGCGGTCAAAATCTTCTTGGGCATAGTGATTGGAAATGGTCTGGCTGCCAGTTCCCAGTGGCAAGACAGCCTCGTTTTCACCGCCAAAGGTGTCCAAGGTCATCCAGTTTTGTTCACCGCTATTGTCCTGCCAGATAACCGTTGGTAGCTGATAACCGTTGTCATGCTCCAGCAGTTTCTGGCTGAGTAGGGCGTTCATGGACTCACGGAAGTCGATGGACTGCCAGTTGTTCATATACACGTGGGCACCGTTGTGGAAGAAGAGGTGCTTTTTGATCTGGCTTGGCAGGGCATGGAACATATTCCAGACATGGATTGGCTTGACATTCCAGTCCTGTGAGCCGTGGGTAAAGACCACCTCACACTTGACCTTATCAGCGTGGAGCAGGTAGTTGCGGTCATGCCAATACTGGTTGTAGTCGCCACTGGTGCGGTCCAGGGCAGCACGTTCTGCCGCCAGTCCTTTTTCGTAGGCTTCTTTGCTGCGGAGGAAGTCCCCTGCTTGCAGACTTTTCGAGTAGGTCAGGGCGGTCAAGCTGTCCAAATCTTCGCCTGGATAGCCACCAGGGCTGGTCACCAGCCCGTTTTCACGGTAGTAGTCATACCAAGAGGAAATCCCTGCTTCTGCGATGATGACTTCCAATCCGTCCACGCCAGTTGTTGCCAAGGCATTGGACATGGTACCGAGATAAGACAGTCCCGTCGTCGCTACCTTACCATTGGCCCAATCGGCCTTGACCTCTAACGAGCGAGTGTGGTCTGTGTAGGCCTTGGTGCGACCGTTCAGCCAGTCAATCACCGCTTTATAGCCTTCTACCTGCTGGTAGTCGCCAGATGTCATGTAGCCAGTCGAACCTAGGGTTCCAACTCCAGAAACATGGAGGCTAGCGAAGCCACGAGCTAGGAAGTAGTCATTGAGGGAGTAAGAGGTGACGTGGCCTAGTTTTTCAGTGGCAGGGCTGACGGGTAGCTCTCGCAAGTCCAAGTCTAGTTTTGTGATGCTGGTCTGCTTGACCTCAATGGTGCCAGCTGGTTTTTCCGCCAACTCCCCTTCCATCTTGTGCAGGGCCTTGTCGCTAGCTACATCGTTAACCCCTTGATGATAGGGGCTGTTGGTAATGACCGCAGGGATTTTCCCGTCAAAGTGAGGACGGAGAATGGACAGCTTGACAATGTCAGTCTGGCCAGTCCCAGCCGTATCGACAGGCGTTTCCACATAGACCACCTCACGAATGAGGTTTTTTGTTGAAAAGGTCGCTAGCGATTTACCGTTGAAGAAGTGGTAGTGGTTATCTTCTGGAATGAAATCATCGCTGACCAGCTGGTCAATCAAGGTGTTTCCGGACTTGGTACGGGTGGCAAGCAGTTGGTAGAGGTTGTCAATCATATCTCCATAGATGACAGGGAAGTTGCTTTTCTCCACGAAGTCCAGGACATCTGTATAATCCACACCAGGCACAAAGCCCAGCAACTGAAAGGCCACTTGATAAAAAATCTGATCTGTCAGCTCACGGTCAGACTGGAAGAAGGTCAGCAAGTCTGTATTCCAGTCTGCAATCATGTTGGACAGGGCAAAGTCAGTATTGGCTGTTAAAAAATGGCACTTTCTGACAAAGATTTCCAGATTTTTCTTCTGACTGTGGTCGCTCTGCAATGCAAAACCAAGTTTGTTTAGCTCTTCTAGAGATCCTGTTACGTCATTTTTTATAAAAGAAAACTGATTAAAACGCATAGCTTTTCCTCTTTTTTACTTAGTAGTCTGTACTTATTATAGCTGATAAGGGGTTCTTTGTCTAAGATTTGTTGGAACATCAGTATATCTATGTAGAAAATGACAGTATAATTAGTTGTAAAATAGTGATTTTTTTTATACAATATTCTAGTATTTATTGAGGAGAGAATAGCTATCGTGTTGAGAAAAAATGATGTGATTGTGCCTGTATTGCGTGTCAATAATCGTGGTATCAATCAAGCCTTCCTAGAAGATCAACTAGGAATGAAAGTACAATTAGAAGATGGTCCGTTTGCTGATTTTGGCGATAGAACCAGTTCTGCAACGAAATTGGTTTTGATGGAGTCGCCGAGCAATCGCACTCGGGCTGTCAAGGGACTAAAAAAATTAAATAAAATCGTGGTTAAGGTAGAGCAGGCTAGTGACATTGAAGCCTTGTTGGCTCGAGGCACAGTGTTTACCAAGCTCTATAAAGGAAAAGCTGGTTTTGGATTTGAAGCTCTTTCGCCAGAGGGAGATAGCTTCTTGCTCCATGCAGAACAGTCTATCGAGGATTTGACGGCTATTCTTCCCCCAGTTCACTTTACTGGTCAAGCTGATTTTTCAGGTCTGACTGCTTTTGTGGTGGAATCAGTGTGGATCAATAGTCCACAAGCCAGCGTTAGCCAAGATTTCTATGAGGCAATCCTACCTGAACAAGACTTTTTGCATTTTGTTGGGGCGGAAGGTGAAGATTTAGTAACCCCTGCGGATCAGGTTTGGGACTTGGACAGTTTGCGTTTTCCTGTCGAGCAGGATTTTGACTGGGCAAACTTGGAAAGCCAGTTGGATGGTCCCTTCTTTAAAGACAAAAAAGAAACCTTTATCCAGACGGTTGACCCGAGTGGTATTGAATTGTGGTTTGAAAAATGAGACAAGCGATTTTAGACAAGATTTCAGAGCAGATTGTAGCAGGAGTCTATCCTGGTGCCAGTCTGGCTCTTTTTTCTAAGGGTCAGTGGCAGGAGTATTATTTGGGGACCCAGGATGGTCAGACGCCAGTAGAGGCGGGTTTGACCTATGATTTGGCCTCCGTATCCAAGGTGGTTGGTGTAGGCACTCTTATGACTTTTCTGGTCAATAGCGGAGCTTTGGAGCTAGATAGGACCTTGCAGTCTTACTATCCTGCTTTTGCGGATAGTCAAGTGACCATCCGGCAGTTATTAACCCACACCAGCGGCATTGATCCCTTTATTCCCAATCGGGATAGTCTGGATGCAGACCAATTAAAAGAAGCTATTTTGAAGATTAAGGTGACGGATAAAAAAGATTTTCTCTATACAGATATCAATTTTCTCCTGTTGGGCTTTTTGTTGGAGGAACTAGGTGGAGCTAGTCTGGACCAGCTGATTAGTCGAGGTGTTCTAGAGCCCTTTGGTATGTCCCAAACCTCTTATGGGCCAGTCAGTCAGGCGGTACCGACGGTGCGTGGTGTCGAGGCAGGTGTGGTGCACGATCCCAAGGCGCGTGTCTTGGGTATCCATACGGGTAGTGCGGGTCTCTTTTCGACGGTCAAGGATTTAGAAATCTTTTTGGAGCGCTATCTGACCGAGGATTTTGCGGCAGGATTGACCCAGGATTATGGCTTTGATGACAAGCGCAAGCGGTCGTTGGCCTGGGATAAGAAAGGGGACTGGTTGTCCCATACGGGTTATACAGGGACCTTTATCATGTACAATCGTCCCTTGCAAAAGGCGGCTATTTTCCTTTCGAATCGAACTTTTGAAAAGGATGTCCGTGCCCAGTGGAAACTAGATAGAAACCAAGTCATGGCTCTGATTCGTCAGGTCTTGGAGGATGAGTGTTAGACAGAAGGTTTACCAACTACCAAAATAGTTTGAGGATTGAAGTTAGAGAAGAAACCGTTAGCAATTTGTAATCAATTTGACATTTTTTACGGTGAAAATATTGGTAAAATGAGAATATGTATTGGAGGTGTAAAATGAAAAAGTATATTTGTCAGTCAGCCTTGTTGTTGGCAGGTTTTGTGACTACTGTTATGGGTGTCTATAGTGTTCAAGCAGACAGTCATATTGTGGTAGAAGGAGATTCCCTTTACTCAATCGCAGACCAGTATGGCGTCGATCCCAATCAACTAGCAGAAACCAATGGATTGGACATTCTAGGCCTAATCACACCAGGACAAGTTTTAGAATTGCCAGGTCAAGCCTATGTCGAAGAATTTGAAGAAGCTGGTGCAGGTCAGTCTGACTATGTTGTTCAAGAGGGAGATTCACTATATGGAATCGCAGATGCTTTTTCATTGGACATTTACGATTTATTAGCGCAAAATCAATTGACCCTCGAAACGACTTTGCATCCTGGTCAAATTTTGAAGTTGACAGAAACAATATGGGGTCAGGCTGTCGATACAAGTAGCGATAGCTACTATCTACCTGGTTATGAATATGAGCCGGGGATTAACTATCCTGTTGGTCAATGTACATGGGGTGTACAAAAAGTTGCTCCGTGGGCAGGCGATTGGTGGGGTGATGCGGCAACTTGGGGAGCCAATGCGGCGCGTGATGGTTTCCGTACAGGAACAGTGCCAGAAGTCGGTGCTATTATTTCCTGGAATGACGGTGCTCTAGGGCACGTTGCCTATGTGACAGCTGTTAATGAAGAAGGGCAAATCCAAGTTCTTGAAGCCAACTATCGTGGGCAACAGTGGGTGGATAATTTCCGTGGCTGGTTCAATCCAACGGATACAGCTGGTGAAATTACCTATATTTACAATAACTAAGATAATAAACTATCCCCTCTCGAATTCGATTTCGGGAGGGGATTTTGGGTATAGGATAGAGAGGTGAGTAAACCATGTCCGTTGGGGCTATCCTTCCGTAAATCATCTAGCCATCCTTCCACAATGTGTGGGAGGATTTTCTGATACAGCAAAAAGGACCTGCAATGCAAGTCCTTTTGTGTTTGCTTGATTAAGCTTGACCTGAAACTTCGGAAGCGTGGTCGTCCATTGAAAGAACTTCGTGGAAGACGCGTTGTGTCAATTCAGTTTTTTGTTCTTTAGTGAGGTATTTAGTGTTTACGCAGTATCCAGAGATACGAACGATAACATCTTCACCAGCCATGATTTTCTCGTAAACGTCGTTCAAGTCCATAACGTTCAAGTTAACGTGCTGACCACCTTGCTCGAAGTATCCGTCAAGGATAGTCACCAAGTTAGTGACTTGCTCATCGAAGGTCTTACCAAGTGCTTTTGGAGAAACTTGAGTTGTCAATGAGATACCGTCGTTGGCATGGTTGAAGTTGAGCTTAGAAAGGGTGTTCAAGTTTTGCAACCAACCACCACGAGATTTAGAAGTTGGGTTAGCACCTGGTGGGAAGAATTCCACTTTAGAAGTGTTAACTGAGCCATCTTCATTGAGGAATACACCACGGTGTACAGGTGAGTTACCAGTTTGTTTAGAGTAGGCAACGTTTGAAGTGATAGTCAAGATAGATACCGCAGCTTCTGCATTCTTGTAGAGTTTCTTGTTAGCAAGACGAGTATAGAATGCTTCCATGAGCCATTTCGCGATATCATCTACACGGTCATCATCTTCACCATAGCGTGGGAAGTCACCAGTTACTTCGTAGTCGTAGATGAAGCCATCTTCGTCACGAATTGGTTTAACTTGTGCATACTTGATAGCTGACAAGGAGTCAACAGTATTTGCGAAACCACAGATACCGAAGCCCATATTTGCACGAAGGTGAGTTGGCAAGAAGGCCATTTGAACTGCTTCGTAGTTGTACTTGTCTGTCATGAAGTGGATAATATTCATGGCATCAACATAAGTATCTGTCAACCAGTCAAGGGCTTTCTCAAAGTTTGCGATAACTTGGTCGTAGTCAAAGATTTCAGAAGTGTTTGGTTCAACGCCGTCAAATACTTTGTAGTCTTTGTGGACATCATCGTAACCGTTGTTCCAACTTGAAAGAAGGGCTTTCAAAACGTTAACACGCGCACCGAAGTACTGGATGTTGTGGCGTTTGTCTTCGCTTTCTGGGTCGAGTGGTGACACACAGCAAGAGATACAGCTCATTTCACCATAACCGTCTTTAGCCATTGTTGTTACACCTTCGTATTGGATAGAAGAGTGCTTGTGGCTCATTGCCATACAGTAGCGACGGAATGCGTATGGAAGCTGGTCAGACCAAAGAACTGTCAAGTTTGGCTCTGGAGAGTTACCGATATTGTCAAGTGTGTTCAAGAAACGGTAGTCCATCTTGGTAACACGGTGACGACCATCGTTACCCATACCTGCCATAGATGTTGTAAGGAAAGTAGGGTCACCAGAGTAGATTTCGTCGAAGGCTTTTGTACGAGCGAATTTCACTGTACGAAGTTTCAATACGAAGTCATCAACAAATTCTTGGATTTCTGATTCAGTAAATGTACCACGAGCCAAGTCACGTTCTGCGTAGATGTCAAGAACGATAGGCACACGACCAAGAGAAGTTGCCGCACCGTTGATAACACGGCAGACTGCCATGAAGGCGATGTTGGTCCATTGGATAGCTTCTTTTGTGTTCATCGCAGGTTTGCGAACATCAACACCATACAAGTCACCCAAGCGAACAACTTGTTGCAAGGCTTGGTACTGCATGTTGATTTCTTCGCGAAGACGGATTGACTCTTCATCGATTTCGGTGATAGCATTCCAGTCAGCGACTTTTTCTTCCATCAAGTAGTCAGCTCCGTAGAGGGCCAAACGAGCGTACATACCAATGATACGACCACGTGAGTATGCATCTGGAAGACCAGAAACGTGGTGTGAGTGGCGAGCACGGCGGATGTCAGCTGTGTAGGCACGGAAGATACCATCGTTTACAGTTGTAGCGTGTTTTGTATAGATTTCATGGATAAGTGGGTCCGGAGTATAGCCGTTTTCGATAAGCGTTGTTTCAGCCATACGGATACCACCACGTGGCATGAAGTTGAGTTTGAAGAGCTCATCGTTTTGGATACCGAAAATCAGCTCGTTGTCTTTATCAATGAAACCAGCTGGGATGTCAGCAATAGAGGTCGCACGATCCACGTCCATTGGGAAGCGTGTGTCTTCGTAGCCAGCTTTTGTTTCTTCGATGATTTTCTTGATGTGAAGCGAACGCTCAGTTGGTCCTGCAAGGAAACTTTCATCTCCATCATAAGGAGTGTAGTTAGCTTGTACAAAGCGGGTAATACTAGCCTTTTCTTGCCAGTCTACACCTTTGAAGCCTTCCCAGGCTTGAGCGAAAATGTCTTCAGTAACATTTTTAGTTTTCACTTTTGTTGACATGAGGGTTCTCCTTTGAGATAGTTTTGTTTTTCACATATTTTAGTATATCATATGTAAGCACTTTCCACAAGATAAAAATAGTTGAAAACATACTGAAATAATTTTCATTTTATATGTAAAAAAGTAGAAAAGATAAAATTGCTTTTCATAGCTCAAACTTGAACGAAGGGAGACGCTTATTTTCGAGGCGTGAAAGATTTGCAAAAATAATGTATAATGTGTTACATACAAAAGCAGAAAGGAGCACCATGTTAATTTTTCCCCTAATCAATGATTTATCTCGAAAAATTATTCATGTAGACATGGATGCGTTTTTTGCTGCTATAGAGGTCAGGGATAATCCTGCTTTGAAAGGGAAGCCAGTTATTATTGGTGCAGATCCGCGACTGTCTGGCGGTCGTGGAGTGGTATCTACCTGTAGTTATGAGGCGCGTGCCTTTGGCATTCATTCGGCCATGTCCTCCAAGGAGGCCTATGAACGCTGTCCGCAAGCCGTCTTCATTTCTGGAAATTATGAAAAATACCAGGAAGTGGGGCGACAGGTCAGGGAGATTTTTCACCGCTATACCGACTTGGTGGAACCCATGTCCATTGACGAGGCCTATCTGGATGTGACAGAAAACAAGCTGGGTTTAAGCTCGGCAGTCAAAATTGCCAAACTCATCCAATACGACATCTGGAATGAACTGCATCTGACAGCTTCTGCAGGGGTTTCCTACAATAAATTCCTGGCTAAAATTGCCTCGGATATGGAAAAACCGCATGGTCTGACCCTGATTTTGCCAGAGGATGCTGTTGGAGTACTAGCCTCTTTGCCTGTTGAAAAATTTCACGGTGTCGGCAAGAAAACGGTTGAACGTCTGCATGAGATGGGAGTTTCTACTGGTCAGGATTTGCTAGACGTGCCAGAAATGGTCTTAATTGACCGTTTTGGTCGCTTTGGTTATGATTTGTATCGGAAAGCTAGAGGCATTTCAAATAGTCCCGTCAAAACCAATCGGGTGCGAAAGTCTATCGGTAAGGAAAGGACCTATCGCAAGCTCCTCTATCGTGATGAAGATGTCTTGAAAGAGCTAGTCAGCCTCTGTCAACGGGTGGCCGTTAGCTTGGAACGAAATGAGAAACAAGGGCGCACCATTGTCCTGAAAATCCGCTATGGAGATTTTTCAACCCTGACCAAGCGACATAGTTTGGGAGAAGCGACCAATCAAGTTCAAGTAATAGAGAAAGAAATCCGTCAGCTTTTTGAAGAAGTTGGACAGGCTGATAAAGGTGTCCGCTTGCTAGGAGTGACCGTTACCAATTTTATGGAAGGAGAAAGTAAAATTGCAAATTTCGAGTAGATTTACCATTGCTAGTCATATCTTGGTCTTGCTAGCCTTGGAGGGAGAAAAGGAAAAGCAAACCAGTACCAGTATTGCAGGAAGTGTAGGTGTCAATCCAGTTATCATCCGCAATATTCTGTCCCAGCTGAAAGAGGCTGGTTTGGTTCAGGTGGCGCGTGGTGTAGGTGGCGCACGTTTGGCCCAAGCACCAGACAAGATTACCCTCCTTCATGTCTATCAGGCTGTAGAGTTATTTGGAGAAAAGGGGAAACTTTTTGGCTTTCATGAACAACCCAATCCAGCCTGTCAGGTCGGCCGCTCTATCCATCCCCTGCTAGATAGCCGTTTGGAAGATGCCCAGTCGGCTTTGGAAAAAGAGTTGGGACAAACAACAATTGCTGATTTATTAGCAGAATTATAAGGTATTCAATCATCCTCGTGATGATTTTTTTAAATTTTTAAGTTGTAACACTTGACATTACAACAAACGTAGTATAAACTAAGCATTGTAAACAAAAACATTACAAGGATACAAGTGAGGTAATCAATATGAAAATCGCCATTATCGCAGCAAATGGTCAAGCAGGTCAAGCCATTGCCAAAGAAGCAGTAGAACGTGGTCATCAGGTGACGGCTATTGTCCGCTCTGAAAACAAGAGTGCAGCCCAGGAAGTCATCCAAAAAGACGCTTTTGCACTTAGCAAGGAAGACTTGGCTGGCTTTGATGTGGTTGTCAACGCCTTTGGTGCTTGGACACCAGAAACGCTACCAGATCACAGCCGTCTAGCAAGCCATTTGACAGACTTGCTTGCAGGCACATCTACTCGCCTCTTGATTGTCGGTGGTGCAGGTAGCCTCTACCTAGACCAGAGTCAGACAAGTATGCTCAAGGATGCCCCAGATTTCCCAGCGGACTACCTACCAGTCGCAGAGGCTATGGGCGCAGGTCTTGACATCTACCGTCAGGCGACAGCGGTCAACTGGACCTATATCAGCCCAGCAGCTGATTTTGATGCAGAAGGTCAAAAAGCAGGTGCTTACACCCTGGCTGGCGAGGTTTTCCAGGTCAATGCCCAAGGTGAAAGCTATATTAGTTATGTAGACTATGCAGTGGCCTTAGTAGATATTGCCGAAAAAGGTGGCTACCAGCAAGAACGCATTTCGGTTTTTGCATCGTAAAATAGTAGAAAAGATAGTTCCCATCGCGGAATTATCTTTTTTATTTTTTGGTTTATATAGTATAATAATATGTATAAAACAAAAAAGGAGTTCCCTATGATTCACTTGATTTGTCCCAATCCAGCCCTAGACCGTACGCTTCTTGTGGAGAAGATTGAAAAGAACATTCCCCTACGCCCAACGGAAGTCAGAGATTATCCCGGTGGTAAGAGTTTCAACGTGGCTTATGCCCTTCGAGAAAATGGAGTGACAGACTACACGATCCATACCATTTTAGGTGGACAGATCGGTCGCTACATTCAAGACCTTAATGACCAAAAGGGAAATCAATTACAGGTCGTTGAAAATAATCAGAACACAAGAACCTGCAATATTTATGTGGAAACCAGCACAGGCGATGTCGTTCTTTTCTATGAAAAAGGCTTTGAACTGACAGAGGACCTACTTGACCAATTTACCCGACAGATAGAAAATAGCCTAGAGGCTGGCGATATCCTAGTCTTTTCGGGCAGTCTGATGAAGGGCATGCCGGATGATTACATTCAGCGATTTATTGAAAAATACCCAGAGGTCTTGACCATTGTGGATACCAGTGGACCAGCCTTACAAGCTGCCTATCAAGCTCGCCCAGCCCTAATCAAAATCAATAATGAAGAACTCAAGGACATCTATCCAGACTTAGATGAGGAAAGTCCAGAGGATATTTTGCGGATACTAAAAGAAGTAACGCCGCATGAGAATATTATCATTACCATGGGTGGAAAGGGAAGTTTGGCTAAGATTGGTCAGCGTTTCTTCCGTATCCAGTCGCCAAAGAAGGAAACACGCAATCCCATTGCGGCAGGAGATTTCTACCTGGGCTTGCTAGTTAAGGGTATCAGCCAAGGGCAAGAGCCTGAGATTTTCTTGAAAGAGGCAGCAGCCTTTGCAACTGCCAACTGTCTTAACTACTTCCCAGAAGTCGAAGCAGAGCAATTTGCAGAGATAGCGGGTAAAGTTGTTCTAGAGCAGGTTTAAAAAATATTTCCTCTATACTAATGGAGCATTCTTTGTTGTTTGAGTGGGCATTCTAAGGTCAGCAATTATTTTACTTGAAATCTATTGACAAAAAGATGTGAATAGGTTAATATAATTATATTAGAAAACGTTTACAAAATTGGTTGTTCTGCCAATGTTCTTCTCAAAATAGAAAGGAAAAAGGGATGAAAAAACTATTGAAGTTTTTAGCAATTGCTTTTGTAGGTTTGTTTCTGGTAGCTTGTGGAAAGGCGACAGAAAATTCCAGCGGCGGTTCTGACTCAGGATCAGGAAAAACTTACGAAGTCGGTGTTGCTATTTACAAATTTGATGACAACTTCATGACCCTCTATCGTGAAGAGTTAGATGCCTATTTCAAACAATTAAGTGAGAAAACTGGCAACAAATATGTTTTGGATATCCAAGACGGTAAGCAAGACCAAGCAACCCAAACAGAGCAAATCAATACCTTTATTGCACAAGGTAAAGATGTTATCCTTGCAAACCTAGTTGACCCAACCGCTGCAGGTTCCATCATTAACTCAGCAAAATCTGCCAATATCCCAGTTGTTTTCATCAACCGTGAACCAGAAGTTGCTGAATTGGAAATCTGGCCTGGTAAAACAACTTACGTTGGTGCGGACGCTACCCAATCAGGTACCTTCCAAGGTGAAATCATCGCTGCAACTGAAAGCAAGGGTGATATCAATGGCGACGGTAAAGTGCAATACATTACCCTCTTTGGTGACCCAGCAAACGTTGATGCTCAACAACGCACAACATACTCAGTAAAAGCGCTTGATGATGCAGGTATCAAACGTGAAGCCTTGGCTGAGCCTTACCTTGCAAACTGGGATACAGCTAAAGGTCAAGAAGTAACAGCAGCTGCTTTGGAACAATTTGGTGACAAACTCGAAGTTGTTTTTGCAAACAACGACGGTATGGCAGTTGGTGCGGTAACAGCGATTAAGGCTGCAGGTCGTACTGTTGGTAAAGATATCTTGGTTGTTGGTGTAGACGCTATTCCAGATGCTATGGAACTTCTTGCCAAAGGTGAATTGACTGGTACAGTATTGAATGACCACTTCAACCAATCTCATACAGCAGCAAACGTTGCAGTTGAGTTGATGGAAGGTAAAGAAGTTTCTCCTTACTACTGGGTTGACTATGTAAAAGTTACAAAAGAAGCTGACTCAGAATTGAAAGAAGCAGAAGCTAAAAAAGAAACAATCGAAGAAATCAAAAAACGTTACGCAGAACGTGAAAAAGAGTAGTCATTCTATGTAGTCAAATGAAGACCCCTTCAGCTGACGAATGAGTAATCCATTTTGAAAAACGATGAGTGCGTTCTCACTATCTATGATTCCCTTGAAAAATGGTGATTGTACGTATAGTGAGAACTTATTTTTTTGGAAAGAGAGCTGGGAGAATGAGTGAATATATTTTAGAAATGAAACATATTACTAAGACATTTCCAGGTGTTAAGGCTTTGGACGATGTGACCTTTAAACTGCGTCCAGGAACTGTTCATGCTCTGATGGGGGAGAATGGAGCCGGTAAATCCACCCTCATGAAGTGTTTGTTTGGAATTTACCATCGGGATCAAGGAACCATTGTCTTTGATGGCAAGGAAGTAGACTTCAAAGATTCCAAGGAGGCAATTGATGCAGGTGTTTCCATGATCCATCAAGAGTTGCAACCCATTCGCATGATGACCATAGCTGAAAATGTCTTTCTGGGGAATTATCCCCTTGGGAAGTTTAATCTGGTGGATCACGCCAAGATGAACCAGGATACCAAGGTTCTCTTGGAAGAGGTGGGTCTTTATATAGATCCTCGTACCTTGCTGGATACCTTGACTGTATCTCAGATGCAGTCAGTAGAGATTGCCAAGGCCATTTCCCACAATGCTAAGGTGGTGATTATGGACGAGCCAACCTCCTCACTGACCAGCTCAGAAGTGGAAAAATTATTTGAAATCATTGCCCAACTAAAAGCAAAAAATATCGGTATCATCTATATCTCCCATAAAATGGATGAAATTCTTCGGATTTCAGATGACATCACCGTTATGCGCGATGGTCAGTATGTTGGTACCTGGCCAGCAGCGGAGATGACAACTGCAAAAATCATTCAAGCCATGGTGGGACGGGAATTGACCAGTCTGTTTCCAGAGAAAACTAACAAGGTTGAAGAGGAAATTGTTCTTCGTTTGGAAGGGATGACATCGCCCAACCATCTTTCCTTTAAGCAGGCTAGTTTTGAACTGAAAAAAGGCGAAGTCCTAGGAATTGGTGGCTTGGTCGGTGCCCAGCGGACAGAGCTGATGGAGGCTCTTTATGGTATTCGTGCCTTAAAACAAGGGAAGATTTTCATCAAGGGCAAGGAAGTTAAAATTAAAAATCCTGCGGCAGCCATTGCCAATAAGATTGCTCTCGTGACAGAAGATCGGCGCTATAATGGGATCTTTGGGGTTCTATCTGTGTCAGATAATGCCTCGGTGGCCTCTTTAAATCAATATCTAGGAGCCTTTGGCCTTTTAGACGATCAGAAAATCAAAAAAGTGGTGGACCACAATGTAGAACGTCTGCGCGTGAAAACACCGACCACCAAAACCCATATCGAAAGTCTTTCAGGAGGAAACCAACAGAAGGTTATCCTAGCACGCTGGTTGGCCAATGATCCAGACATTCTCATCTTGGATGAACCAACTCGAGGGATTGACGTTGGGGCCAAGTATGAGATTTATCAAATCATTAACAATCTAGCTGCTGAAGGCAAATCCATTATCATGATTACTTCTGAAATGTCTGAATTGTTGGGCGTTTCAGATCGGATTATGGTCATGTGTGAAGGACGGATTTCTGGTTTCTTGGATAAGGAAGAAGCCACTCAGGAATCTGTCATGAAGCTAGCTACCAAATTTATGACTGGCAATCAAGGAGGAGATGACAATGCCTAAACTAGCGACAAGAGCTGATCAAAACTTTCATCTAGGCGAGTTCCTAACCAAGAACTCCATGTATATCGTAGTTGCGGCTATGATTTTATATACTGGACTGACCCAGGATAATTTCTTTACCCTTGGGAATGCGGCCAACATTATGGCCAATACCTCTGTCCGCTTTATCATTGCCCTAGGTGTGTCAGGTTGCTTGATTATTCGTGGTACTGACCTATCAGCTGGTCGGATTGTGGGCTTGACAGCCATTATCACAGCAACCTTGGTGCAACGTCCCGACTTTGCCCAAAAATTCTTCCCAGACCTACCAGACATGCCGATTTTTGTACCACTTTTGGCAGCCCTAGCTGTCGGTGCCCTTCTCGGCTTGCTCAATGGTGCTATCATTTCCTTCCTCAGCGTGCCACCATTCTTGGCAACCTTGGGAACCCAGATTATGACCTATGGTTTTGTCTTGATTTATTCCCAATCCAAGCCAATCGGTACCTTTAAGGATGAATTCGTAGCTATCGGTCAAGGGAAATTGTTCGGTGTTATTCCCTATATCACCATCATAGCAGCCCTAGTTGGTCTGGCCATGTGGGTCCTTTACAATAAAACCCGCTATGGTAAGTACATGTATGCCATCGGTGGCAATGAAAATGCCGCAGAAGTTTCTGGTGTCAATGTTCGCTTGTCTAAAATCAAGATTTTCCTACTCGCAGGCTTGCTTTATGGTTTAGCAGGTTTCCTACTTTCTGCTAAGACAGGTTCAGCTGGTGCCGGTGCTGGTATGGGTTATGAGTTGGATGCCATTGCCTCTGCGACAATCGGTGGTGTATCAACTGCCGGTGGTCAGGGTACTGTTCCGGGTATTCTCCTAGGTGTCTTCGTCTTTGAATTGCTCAAAGTCTGCTTGACCTACTTGGGTGTAACTCCAGATATGACCAACGTTATCCAAGGTATCGTTATCGTGGTAGCTGTGGCACTGGATATCCGTAAGACATTGGTTAAGAAATAAGGATAAAAATTGAAAGGCCCGAAAGGGTCTTTTTGGTATTTGGAAGAGAGGAGTTAGCTTATGAGTGACTTATATATCCAAAAATCAGACTTTCGTCTGTCACTGTTTCAAGAAAAGGTGATTGTTCGCGATAGTGATTCCTGTATTGTAAAGGAGGTAGGTTTGTCTAAACTTAGTAATGTCTTGATATTTGGGGATTCGCAGTTGTCTACTCAACTGGTTAAACGGTTGATGAAAGAAGGGATTGGGCTTTATTATTTTTCTAGGGTTGGAAAATTTTTAGGAGGGTTTGATTGTTTTCGTCAGGATGATTTTGAAAAACAAAGGCAACAGTTGCTGGCTTGCCAAAATATGGATTTTTGTTTGGACTTGGCTAAGATGGTCATTTCTAAAAAAATGTCGTTGCAGGTAGACTTGCTCAGAGCTTATGATCGCTTTGAGTTATTAATGGAGGAAGATTATCAACGGCTGGAGGAACAGCTGCATTCAGTCGGTATGGCAAGGTCCATTCAGGAGTTGATGGGGTTCGAGGGTCGGATGGCTAAGTCATATTTTTATTACTTGGGTTTATTGGTTCCGAGGGAGTTTAAATTCCATGGTCGATCCAAGCGTCCTGCCAAGGATTATTTTAATGCCTTGCTTAATTATGGTTACAGTATCTTGTACAGTAATTTTTGTGGCTATATTCGTAAGAGTGGTCTGAATCCTGGCTATGGTTTTATGCATAGGTGTCGGGGGCATCACGCTGCTCTTGCTAGTGATTTGATGGAGCCTTGGCGGGTCTTGATGGTGGATGATACGGTCATGAAACTTGTTTTGGCGGAGGAATTGAGGGCGGATCATTTTGAGGTAGATGACAAGAGAGGGTTTATCCTAAGCACGGAGGGGCAACGAATTTACCTGACGGCTTTGCGGAAACGGTTTTTGGAAATTCATGAATATGTGGAGTTGGACAAGAAACGGTATACCTTTCCGTACATGGTAGAGAAGCAGCTGTTGAGTTTATTAGATTGTTTTCGGCAGGGAGATGCCCAGTCATTTTTGAATATTGCAGGGGAGGCTGAGGATGACACGCTACTTTAATCTAGGTAAGGGAGATGTTGCTTTTGCGAAACATAAATCGGTCTTTTGTCTGGTCATTTATGACATTGTTAGTAATAAACGACGGGTCAAATTGGCTCACTTGCTTTCTGGCTATGGTATTCGGGTGCAACGGTCCAGTTTTGAACTTATGATAATGGAAGGGGAGTACAAGAGCTTGCTTCAAGACCTCCGGGATTTTTACGAGGAATCAGAGGGGGATAGTATCTTGGTCTATCGCTGTAAGCAGGAGGATGTGCAGTTTTTCTCTCCTTATCAGACGGCTAGTCTGGAGCAAGATTGTATCTTTTTATAAGTGGTAGTTAATAAGAAATTATGGTATAATAGATGTAGTTTCACTAGGGGTCCTAGATGTAGCGCGTGGTCTGTTGTGGACCACAAGATATGCTATTAGAGACCCCTATTCCCTGAGAAGGGTCGGAAACCAAATTGATTACGTTTTTCATAATATTTTCCTCGTATTAGAGACCCCTATTCCCTGAGAAGGGTCGGAAACTGCTATTATTTTTACTTTTGATTCTTCCATCTTTTATTAGAGACCCCTATTCCCTGAGAAGGGTCGGAAACACACGATAGAAGTGTACTACATCAGCACTTGTTTATTAGAGACCCCTATTCCCTGAGAAGGGTCGGAAACTCATAGTATTTTACCTCTTTTGTGTAAAGGGCTAGAATTAGAGACCCCTATTCCCTGAGAAGGGTCGGAAACAATTTTTCAACGTTGTAACCTAGTGGAGTATATCATTAGAGACCCCTATTCCCTGAGAAGGGTCGGAAACAAACTTTTTTAACTTTTTAACTTTATTTTATTTTTTATTAGAGACCCCTATTCCCTGAGAAGGGTCGGAAACGTTTCCTTCTTGAAACATATCAACGACTTTCACTATCATTAGAGACCCCTATTCCCTGAGAAGGGTCGGAAACTAACATCCGTTCCAATCTAGTGTGTAATTCAACTAATTAGAGACCCCTATTCCCTGAGAAGGGTCGGAAACGTTCTCCTTTTGTGGTTGTTTCTTAATTTGTTTATACAATTAGAGACCCCTATTCCCTGAGAAGGGTCGGAAACAGAGCCTGATTTTGTTTATCATGGTCATCTAGTCGATTAGAGACCCCTATTCCCTGAGAAGGGTCGGAAACCGCGTTTAAGTCGTTCCTGTTCTTCAAACGCCTTCAATTAGAGACCCCTATTCCCTGAGAAGGGTCGGAAACGGTCAGCTGTTTGATGGAAATCATTAATGCTACGTTATTAGAGACCCCTATTCCCTGAGAAGGGTCGGAAACCCGTCTGGGACGAATTTCTTGTCCACGTAGTCGTAGTATTAGAGACCCCTATTCCCTGAGAAGGGTCGGAAAATTTTTTATCTTTTGGCCAAAAAAAGATAACGAAATATTAGCTCCCCTCCTCCCTGCGAAGGGTCGGAAACGGTTTTTCAGCTGGTTGTTCAACAGGTTTTTCAGATTAGATCCCCTTATTCCCTGTGAAGGGTCGGAAACATTAACGGCTTACCGAAAGTATAAAAATCTGCTTTATATTAGAGCCCCCTAATCCCTGAGAAGGGTCGGAAACAAATAACATAGCATCACTATAACTTACAAACTTAATTAGAGGCCCCTATTCCCTGAGAAGGGTCGGAAACAAGTCATGTGAGTTAATGTTAGGTAAGAAACGCTTACATTAGAGCCCCCTATTCCCTGCGAAGGGTCGGAAACTCTCTTTCCTCCCACATCTCGGCATTTATACCTTTATTAGATCCTCCTAATCCCTGCGAAGGGTCGGAAACTCCATGATTTGAACGTTGCGAGTAAGACGACCGATTAGAGCCCCCTATCCCCTGCGAAGGGTCGGAAACACCTTTAAATTTACTAACATCGGTGAAAATGATTAGATCCCCCTATTCCTTGCGAAGGGTCGGAAAAGCATCAAATTCTGGGTCGCACCAGATGTCCTCATTAGATCCCCCTATTCCCTGAGAAGGGTCGGAAACTATAGGAACGGCTTTATATCTAATCAACAGTAAATATATTCCCTGCGAAGGGTCGGAAACAATGTTGTCAGCTACCTAACCCCATTATTTTCACATTAGCGACCCCTATTCCCTGCGAAGGGTCGGAAACAAATTCTTGCTGTTGAACACTTGCCATTCCGCATTAGATCCCCCTAATCCCTGCGAAGGGTCGGAAACTATTCCCCTTCCCAATCTTCAGATAATTCACGAACATTAGAGCCAATATTCCCTTCGAAGGGTCGGAAAATCCATGATTTGAACGTTGCGAGTAAGACGACCGATTAGAGCCCCCTATCCCCTGCGAAGGGTCGGAAACGGTACCTCATCAGCAAATTTGATTGGCTCCCAGTTCGATTAGATCCCCCTATTCCCTGCGAAGGGTCGGAAACTGATATTTCCCTCTTTTTTGAGTATTTTTATAATATTAGATCCCCCATTCCCTGCGAAGGGTCGGAAACACACCACGCATTACTTTACGCTCCATTGCGTCTATTAGAGCCCCCTATTCCCTGCGAAGGGTCGGAAACAAGCTTTGGGTGGTTTTAATCTTCGCTCTGCTTCAATTAGAGACCCCTATTCCCTGAGAAGGGTCGGAAACCTTCTTGATTCTTTTGTTCATGTTTCTTATAAGTATTAGAGACCCCTATTCCCTGCGAAGGGTCGGAAACGCCTTGTTCACTCTCTGTCTCCTTTTTGTGGTATAAATTAGATCCCCCTATTCCCTGCGAAGGGTCGGAAACAGGAATCTGTCTATCTGACATGGTGGTAAAAAATTGGATTTCCCTCTCCCTCTACAGGGACTTTTTTGTAAAAGTTGTAAGATTTACAGATAAATACTTGACGAACATTTGTGCTTTTGCTATACTAATCTTAGGAAAATTTTCTATATATTAAATAATAAAAGGGCGCCGCTAGATGGTGAAAAGTACTTTGCTTTTCTCTGTTTTTTGCGGTTTTTTTGTGCTTGTATGAAAAAGATAAAGATTTACCTTGCTAGACAGGAAATGACATCAAATGAATTAGCAAGTAAGTTACATGGCTTTCTAATGGAAATGATAGATCCTGCCTATGCCAGCTATCTCCATAATCTGGAGACCAATCCCTACGCCACTCGTGTGGAAAGGTCCAGTACCCACCACATATGGCTTGTCAGTCTCTTAACAAATGAGGCAGTTGAACAACTAGCCCCGCTCCTCTTATCTTTGGAGACTATTCAGCTAAGAGGAAGTCAGCAGGAAATAGTCGTCCAAAAGTTAGAAGTGGAAAATTGTTCGGATCAGGAACTGTTGACGATTTTCAACAGTTCTTGTCAGGAAACTCAATTTCGTATTCACTTTCTTACACCGACAGGTTTTAAAAGTCAGGGAGACTATGTCATGTTTCCAAATCCAAGACTGATTTTTCAAAGTCTCATGCAAAAGCATACCCGACTAACAGGTGGTGATGAAATTGACGAAGACTTGTTAGAATACTTGTGTCAGCATGCCAAGATTACTAGTTATCAACTAAGCAGCCACTATTACACAATCCACAAGCAGAAAATACCGGCTTTCGTTGGCTCGGTAAATGTGACCATTAAGGGGGCAGAGACCCTGAGATCCTATGTCAAGATGTTGCTGACTTTTGGAGAATATTCAGGTATAGGAATAAAAACTAGTCTAGGAATGGGAGGTATCCGATTTGAAACAAGAAAAAAGTGATATATTTTACGGGGCCTTATTGCACGATATTGGCAAGGTAGTCCAACGCGCCACTGGCGAGAGAGCCAAGCACGCCCTGGTTGGAACAGACTGGCTCAAGAATTTTACGGATAATGCGACAATTTTAGCCCATGTCAAAAACCACATGGCTAGCCACCAAGATTCCTTGCCAGAAGATCACACGGCCTATATCACCTACATAGCCGACAACATCGCTTCGGGAGTAGATAGAAGAAAGAGTTGTGAAGAAACAGAGATAGCTGGCCAAATATGGGATCATTACACCAATCAAGCAGATATTTTCAATGTTTTTGGTGCAGAGCCTAGTCAACGCTACTTTCAACCAGTGGAGTTAGATGTCCAGAAGAAGCCAAATCTTGCTAGTCGAGAAAACAGTCATTTTACCAAGGGAGAATACAGTCGTATCCTTCAACGGATTACCGAGGCCTTTCGTGTCATGGACTACACACCTGCCTATCATTCCTCTTTTCTAAACTTGCTTGAGGCCACCCTGTCCTATGTTCCTTCATCAACCAATACCAAGGAGATTGCGGATATATCCTTATTTGAACACAGCAAGCTAACAGCAGGTTTTGCCTTGGCTATCTATGACTATCTAAAAGATCAAGGGAGAACACAATTTTCCAAGGAGCTTTTCAGAGGAGCAACGGATTTTTACAAAGAAGAGGCATTTTTGCTGGCGAGCTTTGATCTATCAGGGATTCAAGATTTTATATACAATATTGCGACATCTGGTGCAGCCAAGCAACTTAAGGCTCGTAGTTTCTATTTGGATTTTATGGGCGAACATCTTGTGGATAGCTTGCTGGATCGATTGGAATTAAACCGTGCCAATCTTCTTTATATTGGTGGTGGGCATGCCTATCTTTTATTGGCAAATACAGCTTCTACCCGACAAATATTAGAAGAATTTGAAAAGGAGATGAATGCCTTTCTTTTGGCAAATGTTCAAACACGCTTATATGTAGCCTTTGGTTGGTCAGCGTTTGCTGCTCGGGATATTATGGTAGATAGCCAGTCAGCTGAGACCTATCGTCAAATTTATCAAAAAGTTAGCCAGCAGATTTCTGCCAAGAAACTCCGTCGTTACAATTGGAAAACCTTGATGGTTCTCAATCGCGGTGGAAAGAAGGCTGGGAGAGAATGTGTGATTTGCCATGCTATTGATTCTCTAGAAGAGAAACATGGAAAGCTATTATGCGGTCTCTGTTCAGGTTTGCACGATTTTTCAAAGAAAATCCAATTCAAACATTATCTTGTATCAGGACATCCAAGCTTACTGCCAGTTGGACCAGACGCCTATCTCCATGCCCTAGATAGTGATGGGGTGAAGAAAAAGCCAGAGGGAAGAATTTATAGTAAAAATGACTTCTTTACTGGTGAGCAACAGGCCACTCATATCTATGTTGGGGATTACCAGGCAGCAGAAATATATGATTATGCTCAGCTTTCTACAGAAGTGATTAATAGTAGAGGGGAGCGATCTGGTATCAAGCGTTTGGCGGTAGTACGTCTAGACGTAGATGATCTAGGTGCTGCTTTCATGGCAGGCTATTCGGTTCAAGGGAATGGTTCTTACAATACGTTCTCCAGGACGGCTAGTTTCTCTAGAAGTATGAGCCAATTTTTCAAAGTCTATATCAATCAATTTGCGTCTGGAAAATCCATATCGATTATCTATTCAGGAGGCGATGATGTCTTTGCTATTGGGACCTGGCAGGATATTATTACTTTTACAATTGAGTTGCGCCAGCAATTTATTAACTGGACCAATGGTAAATTAACCTTGTCAGCGGGTATTGGTCTCTTCACAGACAAGACTCCGATTAGCTTGATGGCGAGGGAGACAGGGTATTTGGAAGAGGCTGCTAAGTCTAATGATAAGGATAGTATTAGTCTATTTGCTGAAGAGTTTACCTTTAAATTTGATGATTTTATTCAGAGAGTTTATGGGAACTATCTGACAAAGGTTCGGACTTTCTTTAATACCATGGATGATTATGGAAAATCCTTCCTGTATCGTTTGATTGAACTCCTACGGAGTACAGACCGATTGGATATAGCTCGGGCGGCTTATTACTTAACACGGTTAGAAGAAAAGGCCAAGGGAGAAAACGAGGAGCTGTTCAAAGAGTTCAAAGTCTTCTTTATGAATGTGGCTATGTCTAATCAAGCAGCAAAAAAAGAGCTAGAAATGGCTCTCACTCTATATGTTTATGAAATAAGAAAGGATAGCTAATGGCAATCTTAACAGATCGAAATTATGTGGATAAGGCAGAGAAGGCAATCAAGCAATTAAAGTCGGAGAATGGTGGAACTTTTTTATTTACGACTAGTCAATTGAGAAACCTTTTATCCTTGACGAGCAGTCTCTATGATGAAAGCAAGGTGCGTCCGTTTGAAGAATTACAGGATAAAACATCTTACTTACGAGTTCAATTTGTTTACCAGTCAGGTCGTAATTCGATTAGAATAGGACGTGAGACAAAATTTCCTGTCAAGGACCTAGTTGAACGGGCTGAGATTTTGGAGTGCCTAAAAGAGGTTAGGGACATAGAAACCTTACAGCGATTTTGTAGATATATGGAAGCCCTTGTTGCGTATTTCAAATATGAAGGAGGAAAAGATCGATGACATTGGCTAAGTTAAGAATTTCAGCAACCTTGCTTGTTGAGACGGGGTTACATATTGGGGCAAGTAATGCTTTTGCTGCTATTGGTGCAACGGACTCTCCTGTTATAAAAGATGCGGTAACAAACTTGCCGATTATTCCAGGTTCTAGTTTGAAAGGGAAAATTCGGAGCCTACTCTCAAAAACATCTTACAATACCAATACGACTAAGGATTTAGGAAACGATAGTGCCATTATTAGTCGAAATTTCGGTAATTCGAAGTCGAAGGAATATAAGATTGGACGGATGCTTTTTAGAGATGCATTCTTGATCAATAAAGATGATTTGGAACGAAGAGGGGTTCGTACCTACACAGAAGTGAAATTTGAAAATACTATTGATCGAATCACTGCAGAAGCCAATCCTCGTCAAATTGAGCGTGTGATTCGTGATAGTGAATTTGGTTTTGAATTGATTTATGAAGTCAATCATCAGTCTGAGCAAGAGATTGTAGAAGATATGCAGTTGCTACGTGACGGTCTGCTTTTGTTAGAAATGGATTATCTGGGAGGATCAGGTAGTCGTGGATATGGTAAGGTAGCCTTTAAAGATTTGACAGTTGATCTTGTTTTTGGAGAGTGTGATGTTGAAAGGATTCAAGACCTCTTGACCAAGGAGGTTTAGTATGGCCTACAAACTCTATAAAATGACCTTCCAGTCAGCCCATTTTGGTGAAGGGAGCTTGGAAGAATCTTCTCTACATTTTTCTGCGGCTAGGTTGTTTTCAGCTCTGGTTTTAGAATCGATTAAGTTGGGAAAATATGATCAATTTATACAACTGGCAGAAAGGGATGATTTTGTCCTAACAGATGCATTTCCTTATCAATTTAGTCCTTTTTTACCTAAACCGATTGGTTATCCTCTTAGAGAAAAACTGGACCCATCTCGTTCAGTCTTGGAAGTTCGTCAAGAAGCTAAACGCAATAAAAAATTAGCCTTCATTGAACTGGAAGCCTACTCAGATTATCTGCAAGGTGAGAGTTTAGAGGATTTTCGTTATGGGCATCATGTCTATATGACAAAGAATAATCCTTCAGCGGAGGGGGCTTTGTATCAAGTGGGTGTCATGACCTATGAGCCGGATACTAGCCTTTATGTCATTGCCAATCAAGATGTCTTATTGGATGAGCTATGGATGAGCCTACAATTTTCAGGACTAGGTGGGAAACGTTCTGCTGGATATGGTCGTTTTGTACTTGAAATCGAGGATATACCACAGGAATTGGGAGCAAGATTGACGAGACAGTCAAATGAACCGGTTGTTTTATTGACTTCAGCTCTACCAATCGATGAGGATCTTGAACAGGCGATGTCGAGTGGAAACTATTTGATAAAACCTTGTACTGGCTTTGCTTTTAGCCAATCTACAGAAGAGAATTATCGGAAGCAGGATATCTATACCTTTAAGGCTGGTTCAACCTTTGCAGGAACCTTTAGAGGGGCAATTTATGATGTGCGACCACTTGACTTCCCACACCCAGTTCATCATTTTGCCAAGCCTTTGTTTTATAGATTGGAGGAAGTATGATAGAAATCGGATATAAGAAATTTCACTTGATTTTGACAACACTTGCTCCAGTTCATATTGGTAGTGGAGGCAAGTATTCTGCTAAAGAATTTATTTTTGAAAGAGGTTCAGATGGAAATAGTTACTATTTTCCTGATATGGGGCAGCTCTATTCTTACTTAGTCAAACGTCAGTTGGACGAAGCTTTTGAACGTTTTTTAATTGATCATCATAATCGTTCCAAGCGTCTGATAGATTTTCTGGCAGATAAGAAGTTAACCGTTCAGGACTGGGGTGGCTATCGCCTGCCTGCGACAGGTTTTGAACATGATACAGCGACAGCTGGTAAGTTAAATGACATCTCAATTTTTGTTCGAGATGGTTTGGGGCGTCCTTATATTCCTGGAAGTTCACTAAAGGGAGCTATTCGCACGATTTTGATGAATACACATTGGAAAAACAAGGATTTCGTTTCTAGCTTTAGCGGAAAAGAGAAGGAAAATAAAACAGTCATTCCATGGGGAGCAAAGAAGGGGAAGGCATTTGACGATGTGTTCAATTCGATTCGAGTCAGTGATAGTAGCTTGCTCAAAAATGAAGATTTGATATTGGTACAGAAATGGGACTACTCTGTTGATAAACAGTCAGCTAAGCCTTTGCCAGTATTCCGTGAGGCTATTGCTCCTTTGAAAAAAATTGAATTTGAAATCACTACGACCAGCCAAGAAGCTTACGAGTTGATTTCAGGTTTGACCAATTTTTCACAGGAATGGTATAGACTTTACACTAGTTTCTATCTCAAGGACCGAACCAGGAAAGGGAATCTTGTTCCCGACCGCTACCAACAAGATAATCTTCAATACCCGATCTACCTGGGTGCAGGGGCGGGTGTATGGACCAAGACTGTCATGAAACAGGCAAATGGGATTGTACAAAAACGGTATAGCAGATTGAAGACGAAAATGGTCGGTAAGGGCGTTTTGAAACTAACCAAGACCAAAGGTAAGACTGTTAGAATGAAATCGGGTGTCTCTAGAAAACTGATCAAAAATGAAGATTCCTACTTTGAAATGGGTAAGGCTTGTTTTCTATTGAAGGAGGTTTTATGAAAGTATTGATTTCGTCTGTTGGTAATACAGATCCTATTCGCGGACAACATGATGGTCCCTTATTGCATTTGGCTCGTATATTGAGGCCAGAAAAGATTATTCTAATCTATTCTGAGACTTTGATACAACGGCATGAACGTATCCAGACAGCACTTTTATCTATTGCTGACTATCAACCTATCATAGAGGTTTCTCCCGATTTATTGCCCAGTTCTGAAATAGCTATCTTTGATAAGATGTTTGCTAGAATGTCTGCTATTATTGATAAATGCGTGAAAGAGTTAGAGGATGATAGTCAAATTTTTCTCAATCTTTCCAGCGGAACGGCTCAAATCATTTCGAGCCTCTTTGCTCTAAATCGTATCAAGAGTACTAATTTTGCTGCCTATCAGGTCTTATCTCCGAACTATGGTTCTAATGAAAAAACGAGCTTTACAAGCGATGTTCCTATTGAGGAGCTGATAGCGACTAACCGTGACAATGTGCCTAGTCCAGAAAACCGTACTCGACCGGACCAAGCTGTTAAGTTTCAAGAAAGTCTAGGTAAGAGACAAGTCTTACAACATATCCAATCTTTTGATTTTCAAGCGGCTTATGCCATGATGTTGCAAAAGCAGACTCGAAACTGGTTTTCTAAGACAGTTCGCTCTAAAATCAATCGGATTTTAGAAAACTACGATCAGGCCATCAAGTTTCAAATGCCTTTAGACTTACCATATGATTCAGAGCTGAATAAGATTTTAACTTCTTATTTATTAATTGATTTGAGTATTCGCAGGGAGTTGATTACGGATGTCTTGATCAAATCCAAGTCCCTGGCAGAGTATATGTTGGAATCCTATATTGAACAGAAGTATCCAGAACTAGTGGTTAAACTAAATGGATTTCCAAAAGTCAACCACAATCACCCCTTGGCTGAGGAAGTGAATGACTATATTGCTGAGCAAATGAGATTGGATTTAAAAGAAAAGTACGATCCTTCTCGGCCATATAATCCACAGTCAACTTTGAACATTGTTTCCTTCAAAAATATAATTGATTGCCTAGAGCCTAGTAATGACATAACGCCACTTGTTTCAACAATTATTGCAAAGAATGGTCTACGAAATAAGTTGGCTCATGGGTTGGAACCTATCAATAGCAAGGAACTAAATAGAAGTCAGTTGAAGCAAATCGGTTCAAGCTTGGCAGCCATGTTAAATCACATTTATCCTATTGATCATCATGATTTTGATTACCATGTAAACAATGTGGAGAAATTGCAAGCATTGGTGAATAGCTAATCCAAGGTATTGTTATCGTCGTAGCTGTGGCACTGGATATCCGTAAGACATTGGTTAAAAAATAAGAAATGATTAGCAGCCAGACAAGAATTAGAAGCACTCTATAAGTTTTTCTTATAATTACGAAATCTATAAGATATTGTTATATAAAATTAGATGGAACCGCTTGAATTTTTTGATATATGTTTATATAATGATGGTGTAATTATTGAGTGGGATTGGGCAACAAATCATCTTTGTTTAATCAATTCAGCTCAGTAGTCAACGATTGTATGTGGAGATTGAATTCATATACTGAATTTTCGATTATAGAAAAAGGAAGGTGACTAATATGTCAACAAAGAAATCATATCTTTTGAGAAAAACCTCTATTGGTTTGGTATCATTGGCAACTCTTGCGCTAGTGGGAACGACTGTATCTGCTAATGAGATTGGTGTTGCTTCTGCGCATGGTACGGGTGCTTATGCTGACCCAATCCCATCCTTCAATATCAATACGGGTGAATTAACAGCAAAAGGCAGCAGTGTGTTGAACTCTGACTATAAACCAGCTTTGGACCCAAGTACAGTAGAGATTACCAAGCATGGTGAGGGTGCTGTGGCAGAAGTGCCAGAAGTAAAACTTGGTTTTGACAATGGGGAACCTTATGTTTATGCACATGGTGAAGGTGTGACAGCAACAGCAGAACTTCCAGCCTTGGATCCAAGTACAGTAGACATCACAAAACATGGCGAAGGTGTGACTGCACCTGAATTGAATGAAGTAGCGGTTGCCTTGGATGAAAATGGTTTGTACTTTACAAATAAACCGGTTGAAGCACCTACAGCAGAAGCACTACCAGAAGTACAAATCGGTGGTAAAGATGGAGATTTCTATCTTTATGCTAAAGGTACAGGCGTGACAACAGAACTTCCAACTATTGATCCTTCAACACTTGAAGGTGCTGCTGAAACTGCAAAGGGTACAGGTGTTACCGCCCCAGCTTTACCTGAAGGTGAATTACCAGCTTTGGAAACTGCCAAAGGTGAAAGCGTTAAGGCAGTAGCTTTACCAAAGATTGATCCTGCAACAGTTAAAGCAACTGAAACAAAAGCAGCAGAGAAGAAAGCAACTGAAACAAGAGCAGCAGAGAAGAAAGCAACTTCAACTGCATCAGAAAAACTTCCAGAAACTGGTGAAGTGATGACAGTTCTTTCGCTTGTAGGTGGTCTAGGTCTTCTTGGCTCAGCAGCCTTGCTCAAGAAAAGAAAATAATCTACATACAAAAAGGACCTAAATGGTCCTTTTTGTTTCCCTTTATTTTCAGGAAAATAAGAAAAGTTTTGCGCCAATTTCCAAAAAAATTACATAAAGAAAATGATAAAAAATTGAAAAAATATGGGGGGTATAATAACTGTAATCATTGCATTTATAGGGTGATGGTTAGGATAAGAGCCACGGATAATGGTGAAACATTATCTTAACTTTATTTTAAATGTAGATTATATATAAGGGAAGGTGACATTATGTCAACAAAGAAAACATATCTTTTAAGAAAATCCTCTATTGGTTTGGTATCATTGGCAGCTCTTGCGCTTGTAGGAACAACTGTATGAGCTAATAAGATTGGTATAGCAACTGCACATGGTACAGGTGCTTATGCAGACCCAATCCCAACTTTCAATAGTTGGTAATACTTTTTGAAATTAAACATATCTGTAGTCACCTTACCTTGCTGAACTCAGGTCGACCCTAGGCTCCCATTGATTTTCATTGAGCATAACATAGCCGATTTCCTCACAAGTGCGCTAGTCTTCTAAAGAACAGGTAGCTATCGTTGACTTGCTCCGGTCTTTATTTCGATGGAGAGCGAAATGGAGAACAATAGAAAAAGACAAACACTGTAAGTAAGATGTTTGTCTTCTTCTCGGAAAGGGATGCACGAATATTCCTTTAAGTTTGTTAGAGAATAGGGTAATAAACCTTGTGGTTACTCAACCTTATCCAAGGTTGCATATACCTGAGGTTCTGATACCAGGTCGTACACGGCTTCTACAGATGGGTCAAAAGGATTTCCCCACATAATGACCTTGTATTGTCCATCCTCTAGGATGAAACCTGGTGCAATACGTCCGCCGAGGCCAGTTACTCCTGGTAGAAGGGCAGAACCTTCACCATCAGCTCCACGGATTAGGTAGTGGTTTGGAGCATATTCGACTAGGTCTGTAATTTGAGCTGTGTAGGTCTGGATGAGGTGTTCTCCTTCCTCATCTTCACTAAGTCGAAAATCTTCATAAGTAGTAAAGGTGCCGTCTGCGCTGATAGTTACTTCAACATTGCGTGCTTGCTGGCTACTTCCTTGCCATTTTCCAACTAGGTCGTCGGGGATATTAGTAGCTGGCAAAGTTAGTAGCTGAGTGTGAGTTGTTTCGGCACTTATAACACTTTCTTGGGCTTGAGAGCTTTGGCTCTCTTGATTTTCCTGACTTCCCTGACTTCCCTCAGTTTGTTGGCTTGCATCTGTCGAAGAGCTAGTTTCACTCGCCTTTTCTACAGAGCTAGAATTTTCAGCCGTACTGGTCTGCTTGGTACTTGCTTGGGTCGTTTTACTGGTGGCTGCTTCTGTCTGGCTTTCTTGTTTTTTTGCTGAACAAGCTGTCAATAGACAGGTTACAGAAAGCAACAATACTGAGTAGTTGAATATCTTTTTCATTTGTTCTTACCTCCGCTTATAAACAGAGTATAACAAATAAAAACAAGCTTGTCAACACAAAATTGTAATATTTGTAACATTTTTGTAACAAAAGAAATATTTTTGTTACTTATTCTTGAAAAATTCCTCTATATCTGCCTCTTTGATGCCAATCATGGGGTCGATGGTTAGTAGGTTGTCCACAGTCAGAATATATTCTGTGGGTTGGGCACTTGTTTTTTCTGGCTGGTCTTGTTCAAGAAGGGAGAGTTGCTGGCTGTTTTCATTGACTACTTCAACTTGTTCTGTCCTGTCTGGCTGTGTAGGTGGCTGGGTTTGCGTGGTTGTAGCTGTCTTACTTTCGTCTTTTTCAGTCAAAGCTTCCTTGCTGTCCTGCTCTGCCATTTCTCCTTGGAAACGTGGGACCAGATAGGTTTTGCGGAGGGTGCCAGCGTTTTTGACGGCGTAGTCGAAGGCGGAGATTTCGCCTAGGAGGATGAGCTTGCTCTTGGAGCGGGTGATGGCGGTGTAGACCAGGTTGCGCTGGAGCATGCGGTGGCTGGTGCGGGTGATGGGGAGGATGACGACCTGGAACTCACTGCCTTGGGACTTGTGGATGGACATGGCATAGGCCAGGGTAATCTTGTACCATTCGTTACGGGGATAGGTGACCTCGCTACCGTCGAAGTTGATGGTAATCTCGTCCTGCTTGGAGTCGGTGTACTTGGCAGGCAGGAGGTCGGTGATGTAGCCCAAATCACCATTGAAGACATTGGCCTCAGCATCGTTGACTAGGTGGATGACTCGGTCGCCTTGGCGGAAGGCTTGCTCGTTGTGGAGGAATTCCAGCTCTCCGTCTTTTAGGGGATTGAGCAGGGCCTGGGTCATGGTGTTGAGCTGGTCAATGCCTGCGGCACCACGGTACATGGGAGCGAGGATTTGGACTTCGGGTGCAGGGATACCGGACTTGATAGCTGCACCGACAATGCGCTCAATCAGGGCTGGAATTTGTTCGTTTTGCGCTTCAAAATAGGAGCGATCAGCCTTTTTCTCACGGAAATCGCTCGGCAAGGCCCCTTGGCGAATCTGGCTGGCTAGGGTAACAATGGTCGAATCATCGGATTGGCGGTAGATGCGTTCCAGAGTGATGCTGGGTAGCTTGTCAATTTTCAAGAGGTCAGCTAGGACTTGGCCGGGGCTGACAGAGGGTAATTGCTCCGCATCGCCGACAATTAGAACTTGGGTTTGGGAGGAGATGTTCTGGAAGAGCTGGTTTGCCAACCAAGTATCTACCATAGAGAACTCATCCACGATGATAAAGTCGGCATCCAAATAATCATCGCGGTAGGATTCTTCCTGTCCTTCTACCAGACCGAGGTGGCGGTGGATGGTGGCAGAAGGCAGACCTGTCAATTCATTCATCCGTCTGGCTGCTCGTCCAGTTGGAGCTGCGAGAAGGACTGGGCATTCTTCTCGATTGCGCGTCAGGTCAATCTTATGCAAGATGGCATAGACCGCGATAATACCGTTGATAACCGTTGTTTTTCCAGTCCCTGGTCCGCCTGTCAGAATGAAAAGCGGATTGGTAATGGCTTGGACGATGGCTTCTTTTTGAATGTCATCGTAGGTCAGGGAAGACATAGTTTCCAGCTCTGCTATGGCAGCCTCGACGTCTGCGCGTGGGAAGGGTTTGAAGCCATTTTTTCCCATTAGGCGGGTCAGGTTTTTATGGATACCATGTTCGGCAAAGTAGAGGCTGTTGTCGAAAATCTTGGTACCTTCTTGTTGAACCTTGCCATCTTCTATCAGCCCGGTCAATTCTTTGGCAACGGCAGCGGGATCCAGCTCGGTATGGCGGGATTTTTCCAGCAGTTCAAGGGTAGCTTCTAGTAAATCTCTAGCCTCCACATAGGTATCACCCGTTTCCATAGAGCGATGAATGAGGCTAAAGAGCATACCAGCCCGAAAGCGTTGGGGGGAATCACTGGCAATGCCCAGGTTTTCCGCAATCCTATCGGCAATGGTAAAGCCAAGTCCCTGTACATCTTCGACTAGTTGATAGGGATTTTCCTCAATAATTTGGAGTGTTTTTTCCTTGTACTGGTCTTGGATTTGAAAGGCTAGCTTGTTTGGAATGCCGTACTCAGCTAGTTTGGCTAGTATCAGCTCCGTTCCATAATTGAGGCGGAGTTTTTCGATAAAGGCTTGCCTATTTTTGCTGGATAGACCAGAAATTTGGGTCAGTTTTTCAGGCTCAGCCAAAATCTTATCAATGGTATCATCGCCATATAGCTCAACAATTTTCTCGGCTGTTTTACGACCAATCCCTTTGAAATGGTCACTAGAAAAATACTTGACTAGACCAGCAGAAGTGGGCTTGCTGCGTTCGTAGCGCGTGATTTGCAGCTGCTGACCGTATTTGGGATGGGTGACCAGATTGCCATAGAAACGATAATCCTCCCCCTCAATGACATCGGCAATCGTTCCGGTCACAATGATGTCATAATCGTCATAGTCTGCGTCTGTTTCCTCAATTTCGAGGAGCAGGATTTTGTAAAAATTGCTAGGATTTTCAAAAATGATCCGGTCAATGGTGCCGGTAAAATAAACTTCGTTCATAGAGAATATTTCCTAAAATAGTGAAAAAAGAAGTTTGGAACAGTGCTCCAAACTTGTTTGTGTTATACTCAATGAAAATCAAAAATAGCCTAGGAAACGAAGTTGATGATAGAACTCTGTTACTGTCTTGTTTCAAGGTAACAGGCTGAAAAGCTCCACCGGAGCTTTTCACTCATCAAGGCTCTTGACAACGGATAGTTTTGATTTTCGAAGAGTATTAATCAACAGTTCCAATTCGATTGACAGGCCACATGCGGAAGACAACTTCGCCCTTGATACTGTCGCGCGCGAAAGTTCCTACGCTACGGCTATCTAAAGATACTAGGCGGTCATCACCTAAGAGATAGTATTGTCCTTCTGGTACTGTAAGGCTGAAATCAACAGAACCATTGGCATCCTGTGTAAAGGCTTGGGCAGTTTGGGCAACGGCTTGGAATTGTTTGTTGTAAGCATATTCTTCTTGCAATTTGTCCTTTTGAAAGGCTGCTAAGTATTCATCAAGATAGGGTTCATCCACTTCCTGCTCGTTGATATAGAGGACATCATTTACATAGCGAATGGTATCACCCGGCATGCCGACCACCCGTTTGACAATGAGTTTTTCCTTGCCATCGCTATCTATTTCGCTGGCCACGACAATATCAAAACGATCTATGGATGTGGTTTTGAACATTACTAACTTTTCTTGGTGTTGGAGAGTAGGATCCATAGAATGACCATCAACGGATACAGGGTCCCACAAGAAGTAGCGACTAGCAAAGAGAGCGATCATAAAGAGAATGAGTGTCCCCCATTCAGCTAAGAAGGCTATGAAGCCTCGTCTTTTTCCCATATTTATTCCTCATTTCACTAATTTTTGTGCTTTTTGCGTATTGGCAAAGTGGAGCTTGGCAGTTTGGTTTAGGCCTGCCAGACCATATTCTTTTAAGATGCTGGCTGCGACATGGTCGGATTTGCTTCCAGCTCCGGAAGGTAGGTTTCTGCCTACCAGTTGACCAAGCTGGGTAAGGTTCTCTAAAAACATACTTCTTGCAATGATAGAAGATACTGCTACAGCCAGGTACTTGCCCTCAGCCTTTTCTTCCAAGGTCACTGGATTAGCAAATTGATTGGCTTCTTTCTTTAGATATTTTTGATAATTTTGGCTAGAAGTAAAGGCGTCAATGACAATCTTCTCAGGCTGGACACCCTTTTGCAAGAGTAGGAAAATAGCCTGATTGTGTAGGGCGACCTTGACAGACACCGCATTGTAGCCCTGCTCGATGACCTCATTGTATTTTTTGGGTGACAATAGCAGAGCTTGGTGGGGGATTTTCTCTTTTAAGAGAGGGGCGATTTGGCAGATCTTTTGGTCTGTCATTTTTTTGGAATCATCCACGCCAAGCGACTTGAGAAAGGCATGGTCTTCTGGGCGAACAAAACTGGCAACCACTGCTAAACCACCAAAATAAGACCCGTTTCCAACTTCATCGGTACCAATCATGGGCAGGTTTTGACCAGGCGTGGTCGTCTGTCCAGAGTTTTCTGGCTCATAACCCCAGCGCCTTGCTTCCTGCTCTGCCATTTCCCCCTGAAAAACGACCTTGCCTGAAGTATAGATGGACAGGCTGGCTCCAGTCAGTTTGAAAAATGCTTCTATATAGGGATTTTTACTGGCCTGACGATAGCGGTCGTAGTGGGCTAGCATGGCCTGTTTCTGCTGGGCAGATGGCTGTAGTACAAGAGTATTCATGTCCTTATTGTATCACAAATGCAGGTTAGAGTGTGCAGAAAAGGGTGGTTTTTACTATAATAGTGAGAGAAAGTGAGGAAGACGATGGAAGAACAAGTACAGTACAAGTGGGCGACCTTGGGAACAGGTGTTATCGCCAATGAATTGGTGCAAGCCTTGCAGGCTATGGGTGGAAATCTTTACTCTGTGGCCAACCGTACCTATGACAAGGGTGTGGAATTTGCCCAGAAGTACGGCATTGAAAAGGTCTATAAGGAAATCGATGAGGTCTTTGAGGATCCTCAAGTAGACATTATCTATATTTCTACCCCCCACAATACCCACATCAACTATTTGAGAAAGGCCTTGCAGGCTGGAAAGCATGTCCTCTGCGAAAAGTCTATTACGCTTAATTCAGAAGAATTGGCAGAAGCCATTCAACTGGCGGAGGAAAATCAGGTCATCTTGGCAGAAGCTATGACAATTTTCCACATGCCTATTTACCGCAAGCTGCGTGAAGTTGTTGCAAGTGGCAAGCTTGGAGATTTGAAGATGATCCAGATGAACTTTGGCAGCTACAAGGAATACGACATGACCAACCGCTTTTTCAACAAAAATTTGGCAGGCGGTGCCCTCTTGGATATTGGTGTCTACGCCCTGTCCTTTGTCCGTTGGTTTATGACGGAAAAGCCAAATCAGGTTTTGTCTCAGGTCAAACTGGCTCCGACAGGTGTGGACGAGCAGGTAGGGATTTTGCTCAGCAATGATGCAGGAGAAATGGCGACCATCGCCCTGACCCTCCATGCCAAACAGCCAAAACGGGGAACCATTGCCTACGACAAGGGCTACATCGAGCTTTACGAGTATCCTCGTGGTCAGAAAGCAGTCATTACCTATACTGAAGACGGTAGTCAAGAAGTAATCGAAGCGGGCGAGACAGCCAAGGCCCTCTCTTATGAAGTGGCGGATATGGAAAAAGCTGTCGCAGGCATCGAAAACACCATGCACCTAGCATTTACCCAAGATGTCATGGAGATCATGACCCAACTCCGCAAAGAATGGGGCTTGGTCTATCCGGAGGAAGTTTAGGAAGCTCCTTGAACTCTATTTGGGAGCTTTAGGTAGATTTTGGGAATGGCTTTCTTTGGTGAGTAATGTGACAGAACTGTAACAAATATATAGGTTGTGTAACAGAAAAGAAGCAATATTACGTAAGGGCAACAGTTTATTAAAAAGCCCTCTTTGTTCTTGTTTTTCACAACAGAATTAGGTATGATAGTACTATCAAATCAGAAAAGGAATAGAAGATGAAACGTAAAAGAGTTACAAAACCAAAGCATATGCGTCGTAAGAGAAAAACATCCCTTTTGCAAACGAATAAGAAAATGATGTACGCCTCAAGCTTGGCACTTTCACTTTTCACAACTGGTATGGTTAGTCCACAAGTTCTCGCATTGGAGTGGACACCGCGCAGTGTGGAGCAAATCATTACTGAAATTACAAGCAATGAGGGGCAGTTGACTTATACGGTTAAGTATGGTGATACTCTCAGTGCTATCGCTTCAGCTATGAATGTTGATATGCATCTATTGGCGAAAATCAATCAAATCACAGATATTAACTTGATCTTCCCAGATACAGTTTTGACAGCTACTCTTGATCAACATAATCAAGTTACTCAGCTTGAAATTGAAACACCAAGTCAGGAAAATCCAGCAGAAACAGTTCAAGCAACAGTTGATGTGACGACCAATCAAGCAACAGTTGATAATACAGTTGTAAACTTGGCTGAAGTTCCTGCAGTAGCTCCAGTTACGCCAGCAGTAGAAACCCCAGTCGAGGTAGCTACTCCAGTTACGCCAGCAGTAGAAACCCCAGCCGAGGTAGCTGCTCCAGTTACGCCAGCAGTAGAAACCCCATCCGAGGCAGTAGCTCCAGTAGCGCCAGCAGTAGAAACGCCAGCCGAGGCAGTAGTTCCAGTAGCGCCAGCAGTAGAAGTCCCAGCCGAGGTAGCTGCTCCAGTAGCGCCAGCAGTAGAAACGCCAGCCGATGCGGTAGCTCCAGTTGCTCCAGTGGTAGAATCGCCAGCAGAAGTAGCTGCCCCAGTTGCTCCAGTGGTAGAATCGCCAGCAGAAGTAGCTGCTCCAGTTGCTCCAGCGGTAGAAGCGCCAGCAGAAGTAGCTGCACCAGCAGCAGCGGAAGCTCAAGCAGCAGCAGAAGCTCAAGCAGCAGCGGAAGCTCAAGCGGCAGCGGAAGCCCAAGCAGCAGCGGAAGCTCAAGCGGCAGCGGAAGCCCAAGCGGCAGCGGAAGCTCAAGCGGCAGCGGAAGCCCAAGCAGCAGCAGAAGCCCAAGCGGCAGCGGAAGCTCAAGCGGCAGCAGCTCAAGCGGCAGCAGCTCAAGCGGCAGCGGAAGCCCAAGCAGCAGCGCAAACACAGGCAGCAACTAGCTCTTATGATGTGGGCTTGCAACCACAGGTAGCAGCCTTCCGTGCAGAAGTGGCTAGTGCCTTCGGTATTACTTCTTTCTCAGGTTACCGTCCTGGTGATTCTGGCGACCACGGTAAAGGTTTGGCTATTGACTTTATGGTACCGCAAAGCTCAGCACTTGGTGACCAAGTAGCAGAATATGCCGTTGCCAATATGGGTGCGAAAAATATTTCTTACATTATTTGGAAACAACGTTTCTATGCACCTTATGACAGTATCTACGGTCCAGCTTATACTTGGAACTTGATGCCAGACCGTGGAAGCATTACAGAAAACCACTACGACCACGTCCACGTGTCATTTAACTAATAGCAATACGAAAAGCCAAACTCTAAGTGAGCTTGGCTTTTTTTGATGCTATTTGTATAGAACCAGTAGTGCTTACCTATCTCCAAAACTTGTCAGAGCCCTTCTTATCTTCAATGTTAAAGGCGATAATATTGCGGAGTAGGTCCCAGTTGGTTTCTTGGTCTTCCTTTCTTGTTTATTTCATTCTATACATAAAAGAGGAGCTAGCTCCTCTTTCATTCATTATTTCACCAAAATTGCCAATGCCTGATAAGGCTTGAGGGTGATTTTCTTACCTAACTTGCTGTCAGGGTAGTTGCTGATGAAGACTTGGCCGTGGGCGTAGTCGTCTGCCAGGTCTAGTTCAACTTCTTCTGCGAAGAAATTGTTGAGGACCAGTAGTTTCTCGCCGTTCAGCAAGCGTTCAAAGGCATAGACTTTCTGGCTGTCCTTGTAGGCGGCCTTGTAGTCCCCTTCTGAAATGAGAGGAAGCTCTTTCCGCAGGCGAATGAGTTCTTGGTAGAAGGTAAAGATTGGGCCTGTTTTTTCCTGCTCAACGTTAATCGTTTGGTAGGATTTGCCAGCCTTCAGCCAAGGGGTACCTGTTGAGAAGCCTGCATTGTCAGAAGCGTCCCATTGCATCGGGGTGCGGGAATTGTCACGGGACTTGGCCTGGATAATCTTGAAGGCCTGCTCAGGTGCCTGCCCCTGGTCCAAGAGCATCTGGTAGGCATTGATAGACTCCACATCGACATAGTCGTCCATGCTGTCGTAGTCAGGGTCAATCATGCCGATTTCCTCGCCCATGTAAATGTAAGGCGTACCGCGTGATAGGTGGATAGAAGCGGCTAGCATGGTTGCTCCTTCATTGCGGAAATTCTCCACATCAACAAAGCGGTTGAGGGCACGAGGTTGGTCGTGGTTGTTGTAGAAAAGGGCGTTCCAGCCATTTCCAACAGACATCTCCTCGCCCCAAGTGTGAAAGAGGCGTTTGAGTTCCTCAAAGTCAAAGTCCATAATGGTCCATTTTTGACCGTCCTTGTAGTCCACTTTCAAGTGGTGGAAGTTGAAGGCCATGGACAACTCTTCCCGCTCAGGAGCCGTGTAGAGAATGCAGTTTTCAATGGTCGTGGCAGACATTTCCCCAACGGTCATGAAGCCTTTTTCTGCTCCAAAAGTGGCGTTGTTCATCATCTTGAGGTAGTCGTGGGTGATCGGACGGTCGGTATAGGCTGGCTTGCCATCGTTGATTGGGCAGTCTTCTAGCACTTCATCCTTACCAATCAAGTTGATAACATCAAAGCGGAAGCCTTTGACACCCTTGTCTTTCCAGAAGTTGACCACCTTGAAGAGTTCGTCCCGAACATGTGGATTTCGCCAATTGAGGTCGGCTTGGGTCACATCAAAGAGGTGAAGATAATATTTCCCAGTATCGCCAAAAGGTGCCCAGGCATTGCCGCCAAACTTGGAAACCCAGTCAGTTGGTTGGTCACGCAGGATAAAGAAATCTTGGTAATATTTATCGCCAGCCAAGGCTTTTTTGAACCACTCGTGGTCTGTCGAGCAGTGATTGAGGACCATGTCCAGCATGAATTCGATACCCAATTCTTTTCCGACAGCCACCATTTCTTCAAAGTCAGCCATGGTGCCAAAATCAGGATTGACAGCTGTATAGTCTGAAATGTCATAGCCGTTGTCCCGTTGCGGACTTGGGTAGAAGGGATTGAGCCAGATCATGTCAATGCCTAATTCTTTTAGATAAGGGAGTTTTTCAATAATCCCACGCAGGTCGCCGACACCATTGCCAGTTGTGTCCTTGTAAGATTTGGGGTAGATTTGATAGACCACTTTTCGTTTGTCGATTGTCATGGTTGTCTCGCTTTCTAATTGGTTACATAAAACAATCATAGGAGGGACAGGAAACCTGCACCTCCTAAGGATTGATTAAAGTTTGCTTGCAGTTAGGAGTGTTTGTCCATTTTCAACTGCGCCTGGTAATTGTTTCAGGATTTCCACAGAGAAGTCAGCCTGGTTGGTTACGATAATTGGAGTTTCGGTCACCAATCCAGCTTCTTGAATGGTTGGAATGTCAAAGCTGATCAGTTTATCACCAGCTTTGATGGTGTCGCCTTGTTTGACGTGGGCTTCAAATCCCTTGCCTTCTAGGCTAACAGTATCCATACCAATGTGGATTAAGAGTTCTAAGCCTTGGGCAGTTGTAATTCCAATAGCATGTTTGGTTGGAAAGAGCACAGAGACAGTTCCGTCAACTGGCGCTGTCAAGAGGCCTTGACTTGGTTCGATGACCAAACCTGTACCCATGACACCAGAAGAGAAGACAGGGTCAGTCGCTTGTGACAATTCTTTGGCTTGTCCAGTTAGGGGACTTACCAATTCAATCTTTGCTCCTGATGAAACGCTTGGAGTTACGCTTTTTACTTCTTCAGGAGCCTCAACCTTTTTTGCAAACAAGCCAGCACGCTTGAATACTGCAGTCAGTACCATAGGAACAGCAATTGCGACAAACATAGTGATGGCGAATGCTCCCCAGTATTCAGCCTTGATAGACAAGATACCTGGAAGACCACCGATACCGATAGATGCAGCTTGGATGTTGAAGGTTACAGAAAGTAAGCCAGCGATACTTGAACCAATCATAGCAGCTACAAATGGGTAAACGTATTTCACGTTGACACCAAAGAGGGCTGGTTCAGTAACACCAAGATAAGCAGAAATCGTTGCAGGAAGCGAAACTTGAGCTTCTTTTTCATTGTGACGGTTCATGAGGAAGTAAGCAAATACTGCAGAACCTTGAGCGATGTTAGAAAGAGCAATCATTGGCCAGAGACCAGTTCCACCAGCATCCGCAATCAATTGTGTATCGATGGCGTTTGTCATGTGGTGGAGACCAGTGATAACGAACGGTGCATAGAGAGCACCAAATACAGCACCGAAGAGCCATTTAACTGGACCTGTCAAACCTGCCAATACAATAGTTGATAACCATTGACCGATTGTCCAACCGATAGGACCAAGGACAGTGTGGGCCAAGATAAGAGCTGGTAGAAGTGATAGGAATGGTACGAAGATCATGGATACCACTTCAGGAATCACTTTACGCCAGAAGATTTCTAGGTAAGAAAGGGCCAAACCTGCCAAGAGGGCTGGGATAACTTGGGCTTGGTAACCGATACGAGCGATGCTAAAGGCACCAAAGTTCCAAGACCAGTCGCTAGCGATGGTCGCTGCGTCTGTACTTGGTACAGAATATGCGTTAAGCAACTGTGGAGATACCAAACAGATACCAAGGACGATACCAAGGATTTGTGACGTTCCCATTTTACGTGATACAGACCAAGTAATTCCGACTGGTAGGTAGTGGAAGATGGCCTCACCTGGCAACCAGAGGAAGTGGTTGACACCATTCCAGAATGGTGAAACATCAACGATAGTATTATAAATCGGAGAGCCAGAAGCTGTGACTTGTTTGACACCGTCAACTACTTTTTGTCCCAACCACTCCATCTGAACACCTTCTAGGAGGTTACGGAAACCGAGAATCAAACCGCCGACGATAAGCGCAGGGATGATTGGGGTGAAGATTTCCGCCAACATTGTCATAACACGTTGGATAGCATTTTGGTTACTTTTAGCGGCTGACTTAGCAGCTTCTTTTGATACGCCTTCAATACCAGATACCGCAGTAAAGTCATTGTAGAAGATTGGTACATCGTTACCGATGATAACTTGGAACTGACCAGCGTTGGTGAAGGTTCCTTTTACTGCTGGAATGTCTTCGATGACTTTGACATTTGCCTTCTTGTCATCAGCAAGAACAAAACGCATACGTGTTGCGCAGTGTGTTACTGCATTGACATTCTCTTTTCCACCAATAGCATCTAGGAGCTGTTTGGCTTCTTTTTCAAATTTTCCCATATATTTTTCCTTCTAGGCACAATTGGGCTAGTGCCGTTCCCATATTTTTTAGTCACTTAGTTTCTCTCTTGGTATTTTGTTAACTCGCTTTGCCGTACGCTATGAGGGTTACATTTTATCAGCAGTATGATTTTTAACCTTCAATAGTCGCCACTCTGACTGTTGGAGCAGCCAGTGGCTAGTTGCCTAGTACCAAAAGTAAACTAAAAGACTTTGTTTTCCGATTTATCATGTTTTAGGGGGACACAACAAATTGGATATACGAAATTTGTACGGACAAATTTCGTTCGTGCTAATATTGTATCCGATTTCAAAAAATAATGCAAGCCCTTTTACTTAATTTTTTTAAAATTTTGTTATAATAGTGATGTTGTATGATAGAAAGCAGTCAATATATGGGGTTAAAAAATGAAAAAATACCAAGAAATTTATCATGATTTAAAGGAAAAAATCCGTACAAATCTTTATCCGGCGGAAACGTCCTTACCGACCGAACAACAATTGCAGGAAATCTATGGGGTTAGTCGGGACACGGTACGAAAGGCTTTGGCTATGTTGACAGAAGGGGGGCTTATCCAAAAGGTTCAGGGACGTGGTTCCATGGTCTTGAAGCAAGAAATCTTGAATTTTCCTGTTTCTGGCTTGACCTCCTATCAGGAATTGACCAACTCTCTTCAATTGTCTAGTCAGACACAGGTTGTCAGTCTAGAACAGGTGACGGTCAACAGCAGTTTGGCTAGTTTGACAGGTTTTGAACCCTATAGCAAGGTCTGGAAAGTTGTCCGTACACGTTCTATTGATGGGAAGATTTCTGTCGTGGACACAGACTATCTGGCAGTGGAGCTGGTTCCTGAGTTGACTCTTGAGATTGCGGAGAGGTCCATCTATGAATACCTGGAAGGCCAGTTGGGCTTGGATATCGCCTATGCGCAAAAGGAAATTACGGTGGAGCCTACTAGCCGGGAAGAACGTGATTTGATGCAGTGTCAGGATGATTACTTGGTTCTCATCAAGTCCCGGGTCTATCTGGGGGATACAAGACAGTTCCAATATACAGAAAGCAAGCATAAGATTGATAAATTCCGATTTGTAGATTTTGCACGCAGAAAACATTCTTTGTAGGATATGGATTAGCAAAATCATCTATTTTATTGTATAATGGTAAGAGAGGTGTTTTATGGCAAACTTAAATCGATATAAATTTACATTTGGTGAGAAGCAATTAACCTTAACGACAGAACATGATAATCTCTTCATGGAAGAAATTGAGCGTGTTGCAACCGAAAAATATCAGGCAATCAAGGAAAAGATGCCAACGGCTGACCCTGAAACCTTGGCGCTTTTATTGGCAATCAACGCCCTCTCTGTTCAATTAACCCGTGAAATCGTTTTTGAGCAGACCGAGGCAGAGTTGGCCTCTGTAAAAGAAAAAGTATTGAAGAAAAATGTCACATTAGTTGATTTGGATGAACTTGAGGAGAAGGCATGATTTCATTGGTAATTTTGCTAATTTTGGCCTGGAGCTTCTATATTGGCTACAGTCGTGGCTTGGTCTTGCAGGCTTTCTATGGTCTATCTAGTATTTTGGCCCTGGTCATTGCAACGGCTACTTACAAGAAGTGGATAGCCTTTCTCTACCTTTGGGTGCCTTTTGCCAATGCCACTCAGGGTAGTTCGACCTATTACTTTGATGAAAACTATCTATTTGATTTGGACAAGGTATTCTATGCAGGTCTTGCCTTTCTTTTGATCTATATCCTGATTTATGGATTGGCACGTTTTGTGGGGATTTTTGTCCATCTACTAGAGGAATTTAACCCGGATACAAGAACGACCAATCTGATTAGTGGTGCCATAGCTGTTTTGGTGACCTTTCTTTCCTTGCAGATTGTTTTGGTCTTGCTATCGACCATCCCCTTGGCAGCAATTCAAGATAGGCTCCATGGAAGTTTTCTGGCCAATTTTATGATTCAGTACACACCATTTACGAGTAGTTTTTTAAAATCTCTTTGGTTGAGTAATATTGCAGGGTAAGGGGAACCTTATCCTTTTTGACTAAGTAGGAAAATATGAATAGTAAAATTATTGAAAGCCTTGAATTTCACAAGGTTATAGGAAAAATCGAGCCCTATCTCTTGACGGAGCAGGGTTTGGAAGAATTAAGGCAGTTGGAGCCTATGGTGGAAGCCCACCGTATCCAGCAGGCCTTCGATGAGTTGACTGATATGGGACAAATCTTTGTCGAAAGTCCTTACTTTAGCCTCTCAGCGACCAATGACATCAATCCAGCTATGCGCCGTTTGGAATTGGATACAGACCTAAATATCAGTGAGCTATTGGCAGTTAAGAAAGTCTTGGAAGTATCTAAGTCCCTCTTGGATTTCTATGGCAATCTTGAAAATGTCAGCCTCAGCCAGCTGGACAAGCTCTTTGAAAAAATTGAGCTTTTCCCCCACTTGCAAGGCTCCCTCCAGTCCATCAATGATGCTGGTTTTGTAGAGGATTTTGCTTCTGAGAAATTGGCTCGTATCCGTCGGAAAATCCGTGAAGCAGAGGACCAGGTCCGTCAGGTCATGCAGGATATTTTGAAGAACAAGAGCGATATGCTGTCAGATACTATCCTGGCTAGCAGAAATGGGCGTAATGTTCTTCCTGTAAAAAATACCTATCGGAATAAGATTGCAGGGGTTGTCCACGATATTTCCGCTTCTGGCTCGACCGTTTATATTGAACCCCGGGCTGTAGTGAGTTTAAATGAAGATATTAGTCACTTGCGTGCAGAAGAACGGCATGAAATTAGTCGGATCTTGCAGGAACTGTCGGATATGTTGCGACCACATAGTGGTATTATTCGCAATAATGCTTGGGTCATTGGTCATTTGGATTTTATTCGTGGCAAACATCTTTTTGCGCGTGAGTACAAGGCGGTGGTTCCTAAGTTATCTGATAAGCAAGATATCGCTCTTCTCAATGTTCGCCATCCTCTGATTGCTCAGCCTGTACCGAATGATCTCTATTTCGGTAGCCAGTTGACGGCTATTGTTATTACAGGTCCCAACACGGGTGGTAAGACTATCATGCTCAAGACCTTGGGTTTGACCCATCTGATGGCCCAGTCTGGTTTGCCTATTCTGGCAGACAAGGGCAGTCGGGTCGCTGTTTTCAAGGAAATTTTTGCAGATATTGGGGATGAACAGTCCATCGAGCAGAGTTTATCAACCTTCTCCAGTCACATGACTCACACGGTAGCGATTTTGGCGGAGGCGGATCAAGATTCTTTGATTTTATTTGATGAGTTGGGAGCTGGGACCGATCCCCAGGAGGGTGCGTCGCTGGCAATGGCTATTTTGGATGACCTTCGTCTGCGGGGGATCAAGACCATGGCAACTACCCACTATCCGGAACTCAAGGCCTACGGGATAGAAACCTCTGGTATTGAAAATGCCAGCATGGAATTTGATACCAATAGCTTGCGCCCAACCTATAAGTTTATGCAGGGTGTGCCTGGACGTTCCAATGCCTTTGAAATAGCAAGACGTCTTGGTCTGTCGGACATCATTATCCAGTCGGCTCAGTCTTGGACCGATACAGATAGCGACGTGAACCGCATTATCGAGAAATTGGAAAGTCAGACTGTTGAAAGTCGCCGTCGCCTAGATAAGATTCGTGAGGTGGAACAAGAAAACTTCAAGATGAACCGAGCCCTCCGCAAGCTCTATGACGAGCTCAATCGGGAGAGGGAAAATGAGCTCAATAAGGCCCGTCTGGAAGCTAGGGAAATTGTAGATATGGCATTGGCAGAAAGCGAGGATATTCTCAAAAATCTCCATGCAGCAGCCAGTCTTAAGCCCCACCAGATCATCGAAGCCAAGGCAGAGCTGAAAAAGTTGGCGCCTGAAGTGGTGGATCTGTCTAAAAACAAGGTTCTGAAGAAAGCCAAAATCCAGCGGGAGGCCAAGGTGGGTGATGATATTATCGTCACAGCCTACGGTCAGCGAGGTACCTTGACCAATCAACTCAAGGACGGCCGTTGGGAAGCACAGGTGGGCTTGATTAAGATGACCTTGACCAAAGATGAGTTTGAACTGGTCAAGGCGGAAAAAGCAGAGCAGCCTAAGAAGCGCCAGGTTCACACGGTCAAACGTGCCAATGTTCGAGGACCAAAAGCCCGCTTAGATCTCCGTGGCAAACGCTACGAAGAAGCTATGATGGAGCTGGATGAATTTATCGACCAAGCCCTACTCAATAACCTAGCCCAAGTCGATATTGTTCATGGTATTGGGACAGGGGTTATCCGAGAAGGGGTGACCAAGTACCTCCGCCGAAACAAGCAAGTCAAGGAATTCGGCTACGCCCCACAAAATGCAGGTGGCTCAGGCTGTACTATTGTGACGTTTAAATAGTAATCAACCGATGGGAGATTCTTATGATTATCAGAAAATATCAAACCAGTGATGAAAAAGGCTGGGTTTATTGCAAGGCGCTCAGCTATCTCTTTTCCCCATTCTTTGATGATAGAGAAACAGAGAAGCCCGAACGAATGACAGACGTTTATGACTACCGTGTGGAATGGGTGGCGGAAGTAGATGGCTCAAACGGTTTGGGGAACCGTTTGAGGTTGGAGATGGGACTTGCGTAGCAAGTTTCTGCTATTAAGTTGGTCTAATCGACATCGATATTTACACGGAAGAGTGCAGCCAGTCTTATATTTACGCACCGAGTAAGCGAACAGCTTATTTTACTAACCTAGCAGTCCACCCTGATTTTCAAGGACAGGGCATTGCCCAGGCGCTTTTTGAAAAAGCAGAGCAGGAATTGAAAGAGCAAGGTGTAGAGAAACTAGCCATCTTTACCAGAGAGGGAGATGTAGCCAATCATTTGTATCAAAAATGGGGAGGACAGTTAGTCTGTTCAGATTATCTTGTCATCGGTACACCTAAAGACACACCTTATGTCCGTTTTGGTGTCGATCTTCCCAATGCCAAATTGGCCTTTACAGATGAAACAGGTCAGCCAGCACCCTACTATCTCCGCGAAGGTGTCTATGTAGTTAGTGAAGAAACCGACTTGGAACTCTTTGACATAGAAGATGTCTATCAAGAATTAACCTATGTGGTGGATTTGATATAAAAAAGTTGAAAATCTTTTTTATGATGAACTGAGCAAGTGGAAGGAATGCTCAGTTCTCTCGTATTTTTGTGGTTCAGTTCGGCTTATCCAATTTGTTCTTACGTTTGACATTTTCATAGGTATATCTACCTGATTTTATCTCCGTAGCACATATTCGTCACCTTTGTCTCATTCCCACAATTAGATTTGATAAGAAAAGCTATTTTCCAGTCTACACTTGCTCTCTGCGAACTAGTTTAGCTTGACTAAGTCGCTTTTTAGGTCGCAATTTTCTAGGAAATCCTACTCAACATCTCATCCCGTAGCAAAAATTCGCTTTCTATTTTCTTTTGGTGTAGAATGATAGTAGAAAAACAGAAACGGAGAAAATTATGGTTCAAGTTATTACAGATGCAAACTTTGAAGTTGAAACACAAGAAGGCCTAGTCCTTGTTGACTTTTGGGCACCTTGGTGTGGTCCATGCCGCATGCAAGCACCAATCTTGGAACAATTAGCAGGCGAAGTGGATGAAGATGAACTGCGCATCTACAAGATGGATGTTGACGAAAACCCAAACACAGCCCGTCAATTCGGTATTATGTCAATCCCAACCCTTTTGTTCAAAAAAGATGGACAAGTTGTGAAACAAGTTGCTGGTGTTCACACCAAAGACCAAATCAAAGCAATCTTGGCAGAGATTGGTTAATTATGTAGGTTGAGGAAACTCAGCCTTTTTCTGTATCGAAAGGAAACTCACATGAAAGAAATTTACCTAGCAGGCGGTTGTTTCTGGGGAATGGAAGGCTACTTTTCCCAGATCGATGGTATTCTTGACACCAGCGTTGGCTATGCCAATGGACAGGTGGAGACGACCAATTATCAACTCCTCAAACAAACAGACCACGCAGAGACGCTCTATCTAGCCTATGACGAGGCTCGTATCAATTTGCGGGAAATTCTCCTCTACTATTTCCGCGTCATTGATCCCTTCTCTGTCAATCAGCAGGGACCTGACAAGGGCCGCCAGTATCGGACTGGTATCTATTACACAGATGAGGCTGATTTACCGACCATCGAGCAGGTCATGGCGGAGCAGTCCCAGCTCTTTGGCGGACGCCCCCTAGCCGTTGAAGTGGAGCCACTCGCGCATTACATCCCCGCCGAAGACTACCATCAGGATTATCTCAAGAAAAATCCCCAAGGGTACTGCCATATCGATCTTGGGCAGGCAAAAATCCCTCTGATTGATGTTGCAGACTACCAAAAGCCAGACCAACAAGTCTTAAAAGACAGCTTGACTGAACTCCAGTACCAAGTCACTCAAGAAGCTGCGACGGAAAGACCTTTCGAAAATGAGTTTTGGGATAGCGACCAGGCTGGTCTCTACGTCGATATTACGACTGGTGAGCCCCTCTTTCTCTCAACAGACAAATTCGACTCAGGCTGCGGCTGGCCCTCCTTTACCAAGCCAATCAGCAAGGAAGTTGCGACCTATTTCCAAGATCTTTCCCACGGCATGAACCGTATTGAAGTCCGCAGTCGGGCCGGTCATGCTCATTTAGGTCATGTCTTTGATGACGGACCGCGTGACAAGGGTGGATTGCGTTACTGTATCAACTCGGCAGCCCTGCGTTTTGTCCCTAGAGAGGAAATGGAAGAAGCAGGATATGGTTTGTTTTTGGATTTGCTGCAATAATTTTTTGAAAACTTGCTTGATTTTTCCTGAAAAATAGTCTAGAATAGAGCAAGATAAAACTGAATAACCGGTTGATAGTGGGCAGAAAGGCAACTGACTGTCCAAAGGACGGAACTCTGGAGAGACCATCAGGCACCGAAGGGGCAAGGTGGTTCTACTTGGAAAAGTAGAACTGCTGAAACTCTCAGGTAAAAGGACAGAGCGCATTGAAGATAGGGGATTTTCCTTTGTTTTTCGCGTTGATTCTGGAGGTTGATAAATTCAGCCTCTTTTGTTTTTTCCGGCAGCTTTATCGGATTAAGAATGATGCTTAGGAGGAAGCTATGTTAGAATTGATGCAAAATATCAATAATTTTGTTTGGGGTCCGCCCCTTTTGTTACTATTGGTCGGAACGGGTGTCTATTTCACCCTTCGTTTGGGAGTGTTTCAAATCAGCAAGTTGCCGACGGCCTTTCGTTTGATTTTCTCCAGTGACCAGTCTGGTCAGGGAGATGTGTCCAGCTTTGCGGCTCTGTGTACGGCCCTTGCGGCAACGGTTGGTACGGGAAATATCGTTGGGGTGGCGACTGCCATTACGACAGGTGGACCAGGTGCCCTTTTCTGGATGTGGGTGGCGGCCTTTTTCGGGATGGCAACCAAGTATGCGGAAGGATTTTTAGCGATTAAATACCGAACCAAGGATGCCAACGGTCAAGCGGCAGGTGGACCTATGCACTATATCACCTTGGGGATGGGGAAAAAGTGGAAGCCTTTGGCAATTTTCTTTGCTATTTCAGGTGTTTTAGTGGCTCTCTTGGGAATGGGGACCTTCTCTCAGGTTAATTCGATTGCCTCATCCATGTCTGCTAGCTTTGGTCTGGCTCCCCAGTTGGTCAGCATTGTGACAGCCATTTCCATCGCCTTCTTTATCTTTGGGGGAATTGAGAAGATTTCGGATATTTCGACAAAAATTGTTCCTTTCATGGCGATTTTGTATATCTTAGCAAGTGTGGCTGTTTTGGCCCTGCATTGGGAACAACTCTTGCCAACCCTTGCCTTAGTTTTCAAATCTGCCTTTACTCCAGCTGCAGCTGTGGGTGGTTTTACAGGTGCGACCGTGCAACAGGCCATTCAGCGTGGGATTGCGCGTGGGGTGTTCTCCAATGAATCTGGTCTGGGCTCAGCTCCGATTGCGGCTGCCGCAGCCAAGTCTGATAATCCAGTAGAGCAGGGCTTGATTTCCATGACAGGCACCTTTATTGATACGCTTATCATCTGTACCTTGACAGGTTTGACGATTTTGGTGACTGGTCAGTGGTCTATCGAAGGCTTGGCAGGTGCTCCGCTGACCCAGGCAGCATTTGCTTCTGTCTTTGGACAGCCAGGGGCCTTGGCCTTGACCATCAGTCTGGTTCTCTTTGCCTATACGACCATTCTTGGTTGGTCTTACTATGGTGAGCGTTGTATCGAGTTTCTATTTGGGACCAAGTCTATCTTGCCTTATCGTTTGGTCTTTGTAACCATGGTTGCTCTTGGTGGCTTCCTCAAGCTGGACTTGATTTGGACCATCGCAGATATTGTGAATGGGCTTATGGCTCTACCAAACTTGATTGCCTTGCTGGCTCTCTCACCAGTCATTATCAAGGAGACACGCCAGTATTTTGCCAAGAAGAAATAAAAAAATAAGTGCAAAGGATTTTATTCCTCTGCACTTTTTTGTTTTGTAGTAACTTTCTTTTTAGAATGGAAAGTTGTTATTTATTTTGGAAATATTTTCTATAGAAAAGGAAAGGAAATTATAGCTAGAGTTTGATACTATTGGTATAAAAATAATAAATTAAAGAGGTATAATATGAAAAAGACAAGCAAGTACGTTTTACTTTTATCAGCAGGATTATTGTTGGCACCAGTCGCTCTAAACCATATTGTAGATGTACCGACTGTGTATGCAACTGAAACAGTTGCGAGTAAGGAAATTACGATTGCTGGTGGTTATTATGGTCAAGGTGTTGCCATTGATCCTTTTACTATGACGGTCAAGGTAGGAGATGTTATTTCCATAGATGATTTAAAGGCCAAGTATAATATTACTGCTACTACCCAGTCATTTGAAATGGTTGATTGGGAAGGTGCTCCGACAAAAACGTGGAATTCAGAAACAACTAGTATCGTAATAACCGAAGAGCTGTTAGGCTATGATAATCTCAGAATTACGTTTGAATCACTTATGTCTAATGTGCAGCATGAGCATCATGCTTCTTTCCTCAACCTGGTTGATGGCTCACATATTAAACCGACTGAGCTTAATCCAAAGGATTGGAATGGGGCACCTCATATTCCTGGATATATTCACGTAGCCTTGTATGGCGAAGGGGCGGTGGGAACAAGCGTCAGCATCTGTTATTATGTACCTGAGGGAACTGATTTGGCTACTGTACGTAGGCTTATTGATGAAAAAAGGTTGGGGAATTTTGTTGTTAAGAATCTAGATAGCCTATTCCCATCAGAAGTGACGCCTGCAGGAAATGAGGGTGGTCAATCAAGCAAGGCTGAAAATACAAGTACCGCAGAAACACCGATATCTGACGTGGGGTCAAAGGCTCTCTTTACAGCTACAGATTTCCCAGGTCATAGTGAGGAGCAGGTTTTTGCAGCTCAGGTGGCTTATACTATCCATAAGACAGGTGGAGAGGCAATGAAACCACTTTTTGCGAGTGGTGTGAAAACGATCTTCCATTCAAAAGAGGCTGGCAGTCAGGCAACGGATTTAACACCAAATGTTCTCTTGCCTAGAAAGACTTACTACATTATGACAGGTCTTGAAGGAATCAGTACTTATACCAAGGTTATTACCTATTCGGATAATGGTGATGGAACTGTAACGGTTTATTCTATTCCTGATAGATTGGAGCGCTTGGGATCGACTCAGGAAAAGTATGAAGAAAAGATGAATGTATTATTCAAAGAAGGTCGGGTTATTACCGTCCTAAAACCGAGCATGGAAGAAGTGTCACTTCGTCTGAAAACCATGGTCAAGGAGGATATCTTTGCTTCAACCAGCCTTGCGAACATTGAAAGTAAGCCGAGCAATCCGACAAGTACTAGTCATAATGAAAGCCAGCCTGGTCAGACGCCGTCAGGAACAGCTTCTTCCGATGTAGATACCAGAGGAACAGCTACTTCAAGCCAATCAACCACAGGTACAACTGGTTCAAAACAATCCATCAAAGGAACAACTGCTCAAGGAAAATCTACTGCAGAAACAACGGCTGCTGATAAGACCGCAGTTAAAAAAGCAGATAAGAAGAACTTGCCGAAGACAGGCCAAGTGGGCTCATGGTTAGCCATCGCAGGTCTAGCATTGTTACCAACAGCAGCATACTTCCTTAAGAAACAAAAGAAAAATCAAGGATGATAGCTTTCTAAAAAAACATAAGGAAATGAGGGGTGCAATCTGACTTTGTCAAGTGATAACTGTTAGCAAATTAGACTTACCTCTTATCAAATAAATAAAATAAATAAGTGCAAAGGTTAATCCTCTGCACTTTTTTGCTGGCTTTGTGGTAGGAAATCCTGCCAAAATTCGTTCCAAGGTTTGACAATGTAGGCATAGCCTGAAGACGGGAAGGTCCAGTCGATATTTTCAAAGTAGGCCATGGTGGCATTGGGTTCGATGCGGTCGATGTTGGAAATCTGTTTGTTGAAACTACCGAAGTTTTTCAAAGTCAAGCAGAGTTTGCGCTTTTCATTGGTACGGATACGGACGGTGACCTTGAAACGTTTGGCCGGAGAATGCAGGCGAAAACTGCCGAAACGGATAGGAAAGCTGGCAAAGTACTTGGTCTGCAAGTCGATCTGGTAGAGGTCAGAAGTTGGAAGATTCTCCACTAACAAGCTACGTTTATAGGGGAAGCGATGTTTTTCAGTATCCAAGTCTTCATCCAAAACCTGCACCCTGTCGGAATAGTCAATCTGGTTAATCTTTAGGCTGATAAAGTGATTGTTGCTACGTAGGGTGGGAGTGGAGTAGAAGGTGTTTAGGAGAAACTTATCTTTATGAGGGTGGACAGGATTGGGGTAGTGGGAGGTAAATAGCCTCTTGACCAGAACCTTAAATTCTTTTTTCTTCATATCGGGATGGATAACAATGTCCCGTTCGTAAGATAGGTAGTAGCGTCCTTGCTGGATGGCTTCCTCTAAGTCTTGGTTGAAGTGGAGACTGTCCACGAGGGAGCTTTTTTCTTGTTGGCAGCTAGGAATATTGGAGATATGGATAAGAGAAAAGAGAATGGTTGTTGCGATATAGTGGGTGTATTTTTCTTGGGAATAAAAAGAGTTCAATCTTTTTTCCTGTTCCAAAAATGTTTGTTTTTCAGAGTTTAAAACATCTGTTTGCTCACTAGCCATTTCGTGTAACTTTTTAGCAACACCAACAGTCGATGTTTCTGGATATTGCAACAATCGTTGCTCAAACTTTTCTACGACTTGAGAAAAATCTTGCTGTGCTAGATAGTTCTTTAATTTATGCGGGATATTTTTTCTTCCGTTAAAATATTTGGAACAATCCGAAATACTGACATAAAATTCCTCATCTTCCTTACCAGGTATTTCTAGAAATTGAAAGATACTGTTGACAATAGCTTCTTGCTTAACCCAGCCGACATTTTTCTTCTTTCTCTTATTGACGGCTAGGATAACCTGTAAAATTTCGCTAAAGGATAAAAAAATCATGGTTCATTCTTCCTCTTTGAAAGCGTATTATATTTTCATTTTATCAAAAAAATATAAGGAAATCAGCTAATTATGTGCTTGGAAACTTTCTTTTTTGATAAGGAAAGTTTCCGAAATAGAGCATAACTATTTTCTACAAAATGGAAAGGAAAAAAACGGGTCATTTTGATATGATGGGAGTGATTAATATATGAAGAAGAGGGGAGAGAAAATAGGATGAAATATGCTTATTAGTGTTCTAGTAGTTATCGGTTAATAGGAAGTTTACATGTTCTAATGGTTCTAGAAAGGTTTGTATATGATTAAAAAGAAAAGTAATCGGTATTCAAAGAGTTTGTTTCGACAACAGGAAATTTTTTCTATTCGTAAGCTGAGTTTGGGTGTTGCCTCTGTTTTATTAGGTTCCTTCTTTATAGGTGGGGATGTGGTTCAAGCGGAGGAAATTTCTGGCGGTGCGGAATCTTCACTGGTAGTAGGAGCTGAGGAAAAGCCCCCTGTTGCCTCTACAGAGATTGTCCCAGCGAGTGAGGGGGATAGTGTTGTTATTTCGGATGAACATCAGGTAGAAGATTCAATTGCATCACAAGCTGTTCCAGCTACTACTGCCCTACCTTCTCAGGATAATCCAGCAGAGGAAGTAGGTGTTGGTTCAGAGAATGTAACACCTGTTCCAGCAGAAACGCTTCCTTCTACCAGTTCTTCATCGGTCGCTCCAGATCCTGTACCTCAGCCTGTATCAACAGAGAAGGATGGAGATGATTCAGCACTTTCCCCAGCTGTGCCAGCAGCTACTAGCTCATCAGAGATTGTTCAGCCGGTAGTAGAAGGTGGAAAAGTTCTTCCACGGTCAGCTTCGGAAGTTTCTAGGGATGAGAGAGATGAGTTGGTGGGGGGAGAGTTCAAAGATGAAGAGTCACTAGTTGCTAACGAAGATTCGAATCGTGAACCAAAACTAGATTCTTTGGACTTGAATGATGAAAATGGCTATGAAGATAGAAGTGCAGAAGAAGGTTCTAAGGTAGAAGAAGAAAACCGCAACAAACGCTTAGCGTATTTTGCAGAGTTAAATCGTTCAGGTTTTTCTAGAATAGAGATTCCGGAAGGGATGACCATGATTGACCATGAGGCTTTTCGAGGGAATAAGGACCTGAAAGAGATTGTTTTACCAACAACTCTAAAAACTATTGGCTACGGTGCATTTGAAAATACAGGTCTGGAAAAGTTAGTTCTACCAGCTTCTTTGACCTCTATTGGAGATAGGGCCTTTGCAGGTATTCCAACTCTGAAAGAAGTGGTGATACCAAAGAATCTTACCTATGCTCCCAATATATTTGCAGGTAGTGAAAATCTTAAAAAAGTAACCTTTGAGGACGGCATTACAGTCATTCCAGCTTCTATCCTTGCTGGGACTAGCGTGGAGGAAATCCACCTTCCAAGCAGTGTAGAAATAATCGATAGTTATGCTTTTTCTGAGAATAAGTACCTGAAGAAAATCAATCTCAAGGATGGAGTGAAGGCAATTCATTCAGGAGCCTTTTCAGGTAATGGTTCTTTGGCTCAGGTTGACTTGCCGGATACTTTAGAATACATAGCTGACTATGCTTTTAGTGGAACTGGTAGCCTTGCATCAATTGACCTACCAGCCAGTGTAAAACAAATTGGTTATAGTGCTTTTTATGATTCTGGTCTGACTTCTATCAACTTACCAGCAAACCTTGAATCAATAGACTACCATGCCTTTTACTCGACAAGATTGTCAGAGGTCAAGCTACCAGCCTCTCTTAAGTATCTTGGTTGGGGAGCCTTTTCTCATATCGATAGCTTAAAAAAGGTAGAGGTGAATTCGGATATAACAACAGCTCAACATTGGAACTATTGGCCTTCTCCGTTTTGGGAGAGTCCTTTGACGGATGTTACGATTAAGGATGGTGTGACGGTGATTGCTGATATGATGTTTGAGGGGCAATCTGGAATTACTTCACTATCTCTTCCATCTAGTCTGCTTGAAATTAAACCCACAGCTTTTTCAGGTGTTGGGATAGAAAGTCTGACCCTACCTGCTGGATTACAAAAACTAGGAACTCATAGTTTTGCTAGGAGTTCTAATTTGAAGTCCGTAACCATTCCGATTAGTCTTGTTGAGGGGGATGGAGCCTTCATTGACTCAAAAAATTTGGTTAATATCAGCCTTGCTCCTGGAATGACTAAGATTATAGACGGTCTCTTCCGCGGGACTGGTTTTTCAGAGTTCACGATACCAGAAGGTATTACAGAAATTGGAGCGAATGCCTTTTCTGATAATGGAAATTTGACTGCTATCACTCGACCATCTACTCTTCGAACGATGGGAGCCAATACCTTTTCTTATACTGGACTCAAGCAACTTGATCTTCCTCCTGGGATGAAAAAGATTCCCGATGGTCTGTTACAAGGGACAATGATAGAAGAGTTTGTTATTCCAGAAGGGGTGGAGGAAATTGGGGAACGAGCTTTTGCGAATAATTATTCCTTGAAATCCGTCGTTCTCCCATCTAGTCTGAAAAAAATTGGCTACGGAGCTTTCCAGAATACAGGTATAGAAAGCATCACCTTTAAGGATGGTCTGGTAGAGATTGGTGATTATGCCTTTTCCAATACCAATCTGAAATCGGTCCTTCTTCCAAATAGCGTCACCAGTCTAGGAAGTTCAGCTTTTTCATGGATAAGTACACTAACCGATCTTACTCTTTCTGAGGGCTTAACAGAAATTAATGCTGGAACATTTTCAGGTACTTCCCTAGAAAGAGTGACCCTTCCTAGTGCTATTACAGCGATTCATGACTCTGCTTTTTTTGGGGTTGGCACCTTGAAGGATATTATCTTCTCAAATGGGCTAAAGCGTATCGACGGCTATGCCTTTGCTGGCACAGGTTTGACAGATGTCACCCTTCCTAATCAGTTAGAGTATCTTGGTTCGCAAGCTTTTGCGACAGATAGTCTTCGTTCTATACACATCCCTAAATCACTTAAGGAAGCTGTATATTCTTGGCAGCATGGTGGCTCATTCACGGGTGCCCATAATCTTCAAAAGGTTACTTTTGAAACAGGAATCCGTCAGATTGTAGCTAATCTCTTTAGAGGTTCGCATATAGAGAATATGGATTTGCCAGCTACCGTTGAGGAAATTGGAAGTTCGGCTTTTGCCTACTCTGCTTTGAAAGACATTAGCCTACAAAATGGTTTGAAAAATATTGGTGCGTCAGCCTTCAGTGAATCCCCTCTTGAGAGAATCACTCTTCCTGATAGTGTGACCGAGATTGGTGATTCAGCTTTTTATCGTACCAATCTGGAAACCATCCACATTCCTGATAGTGTGACTGCAATTGGTTATTCAGCCTTTGAAAATTCTTACAAACTGAAACAGGCGAAGTTATCAGCTTCTATGAAATATATTCCAGCAAGTATGTTCTCAGATACCCGTCTATCCAGCATTGATATCCCGACCGGTGTGGAGCGAATTGATGGAGCCGCCTTTTCAGGTACCAAGTTAAGTCAAGTTAGTTTGCCAGAAAAACTCAAAGAGATAGGAGATTCTGCCTTTTCAGGTACGCCTCTGACTAGCATTTCTTTCCCAGCTAGCCTTGAAAAAATAGGGGATTCTGCTTTTAGCAGAACATCATTAGAAGAGGTTACGATTCCTAATACCATCAAGGAGTTAGGGAGTGGAGTTTTCAGTAGCATATCAACCTTAAAACAAGCCCACGTAGCTAAAGACTTTGTAGGAGGGGATGCTACTTTTAGTGGTTCTAGCATTTTGGAAAAAGTAACCTTTGAGGAGGGGCGGACGGCGATTCCGAGCGAATTTTTTGCCAATACAGGTGTTAAGAAAGTTATCCTGCCCAAAGAGCTTAAAGTCATTGGTTCAGGAGCCTTTCGTTCTACTCACAACTTAAAAGAGATTGATTTGGGAGAGAAACTAGAAGAGCTAGGAAGCAAAGCTTTCGAATCTTCAGGCTTGACCCAGGTTACTCTCCCGAATAGCTTGCCTTATTTGAGTTATAGGGTTTTTGCAGATAGTACTTCTCTACAGAGTGTAAGGTTACCTGAGACCTTGACCACTATACCCGAGGAGGCATTTCAAAATACCGGCTTGCTCTCCCTAAACCTACCAAGCTCCGTTACCCGTATTGAAAGAGCTGCCTTTGCTAATGCTAAGATTTCTAAAATCGATTTCTCAACTGGTTTGGAAACGATAGGTGATGGAGCTTTCAGTGGAAATCGATTTGAAAAATTGGAACTTCCTAAATCTTTAAAAGAATTGGGTTATTCTGCTTTTTCTGATAATAAAAACCTGACCTTCCTCTACATTAATAGTGATTTGGAACATGCTAGATATGGTTCATATTACTCCAATGGTTCCCCTTTTAAACATAGCAACTATTCATCCGATACCAAGAGTCTATACGTGGAGTTTAAGGATGGAGTGACTAAGATTCCAGCCCGTCTTTTTGCCGAAGCCAAGCAAGTCATTCGGGTTGATTTGCCTGAGGGGCTGAAGGAGATAGGCGAGTCTGCTTTCTATGGAACCAGCATCATGAAGGATGAATCCAAAGAATCTGCTCCTAAGCCTCCAGCGAATGAAAATAGTAATGCAGAAAAAGAACAACAAAATGCTCCATTCGATGCAGTGAGTATGACTCGTTTGGAATTACCGGATAGCTTAGAAACCATAGGCAATCATGCATTTGGAGGTATCGATACCCTGACGAGTGTCAATATTCCTAAGAATCTGGTAGTGGCAGACCAGGCCTTTGCTGGAAGTAGAAATCTAACACATCTAAGAAACAATGTTGAAGGTGTTCGTATTCCAGACGGTATGTTAGAGTCCACAGGCATTGCGACCTTTATTGTTCCAGAAGGTATCACAGAAATTGGCAAGTATGCCTTGAGAGACAATAAACAATTTGATATTGGAGCAGATCCTTTTGGTGTCAGTTTAGTAGACAGAATAAAACGTCCAGGCTTGACAAATGTGATTCTGCCATCTACCTTGACCAAGATTGATAGTCGTACCTTTGAATCAACTTCTATCAAATTTATTGATATTCCGAATGGAGTTAGTGAGATTGGCGAAGGAGCCTTCCGTTTTAGTCCAGAATTGGAGACGGTTAAGCTGCCTAAGGAACTGAAAAAGTTAGGTGGTTACCTCTTTGAAGGCAATGAAAAAATGACTCTCTTGGTCCTGCCAGATAAGGTTGAGAGCATTGATGTAAACGCCTTTGTAAACATGCCAAACTTGGAGAAGGTTTACATTCCAGCAAGTGTGAACTCTATTGGTGAAAACCTTATTTTTAACCCGAATACGACCTTCTATGTTGCGGCAGGTTCCTATGCTGAAAAATATATGAAGGAACGCAATATTCCTTATGAAATTTCAGGGGATGACTATAAACACTATAATGATGGCATTGTGAAAAGTTCTCGTTTCTCTGTTGCATCTCAAACCTTGAAACAGTCAGGAAAGTTAGCCCTTGATTTGAACTATAGTTTAGATACTGCTGGAAGAACTATCGCTGACAAGGAGATTCGCATTACCCTTCCAAAAGGGGCAGTTGCTTTTGAGAAAAAGATTAAGATAGATGGAAAAGAACAGGAAGCCATCATTGAAAATGATGTTCTCAGAATAAAAAATAGTGCAGATAGTAGCCGGATCCAATTTGTTGTCACAACAAAAGCGAATGAGTTGACCCAGTTACAACTGGCTGCTCAGGTACTCTACAAGGAATATGGCATCCAAAAATCAGAAGTCTTAGGTCACCTTAACGAAGAAATGCCATTCTTGATGATTAAGACCGATACGGCAATACCAAGCAATACGTTGAGGATTACCGGCATAACAAAACCAAATACGGTAGTTCGCTTTGAAGTTATAGATATGATGGTTGGAGAGCAAAAGATTGATAAATTTGAAGGTAAGGTTTGGTTGTTTGAAAATTTCTCAAGTAAACCAGTAATATCAGACTCAACAGGTCAATTCCAGACGGTGCTAGCCTTTGATATGGATTATCTTAAAAATCGATTTGGAGATGGATTGAAGAGTTTCAAAGTTCGTGCTATTGCGGAAGTTGAAGGTGTCGAAATTAAAACGGATTCGGAAAAGATTGTTGTCAGTAACGATGCACCAGTATTGATTCAATTCCTCATGAAACACAATGGTCAGGAGTTGGATTTGCTAGATAATAAGGTCAATGAAAACGTTATATTCAGACCAAATTCAAAATTTGAGTTTCAGGTAAAATTCTATAATTCCGAAGACATCAGCGGAGTTTGGGTCAATACAGTTCGCAATGGGGTGAAGAAACGGATTCAATTAAGTCAAAAAGACGATGTATATACTGCATCTGCTTACTTTGATGATAGCAATCATGATTTTATTCCAAGTGGTTTTGGCGTAGAAGTGGAAAAGTACAATAAGGATAACGATGGTGATGGTTTGCTGACTGAAACAGTGATGACAGCCGATGATATGGAAAAGAATCGTTGGTTGAAGAAAAATGGATACCCAGACTTAATTGATTTGAATCCAGATAGCTGGGATGTATCGGATAGGGATTTACTAATCTTTGCTGGGTTGACCTATTTTGATGAAGGGAGATTGAAACAATTCTTTTCAGGCAGTCCTTCTAATCACATTGAACCGAAAGATATTGCCTATAATGAAAAAGGAGAAAGGAGTCAATTTTATGATTTAGAAATTTCTTTTTCTGATAATCGGCTGTTTAAAAAATGGAAGTTTGTAAAGCAATTGAGAAATAAATACAGTGAAGTTGCTGATGCTACAGAGTATCACGATATTATGAAAAATTTAGAATCTGTCGTGTCTTACTTTATTGATGAAAAAGGTGAAAGCGTCATTATTTCTTATCGCGGAACAGATGAGGGGGTGTTAGAATTAGCACATGATATTCTTATAAATAAAGGTCAAAATACTATTGAGAGGACTGCAAGAAAGCAACTAAAAGCCATCCTGTCAGATATAAACGACAATCATAAAAATATAAAAAATATCTATATTGTTGGTCACTCCCTCGGTGGATATGAGGCCTATCAAGCTTTGGATGAAATTTTAATAGGTGGTAATGAGGGAGATTTATCAAGACTGAAGAAAGTCATTAACTTTAATGGTCCTGGTTTTAAAAGTCAAGATGAGAAAAATAAGAGAGCACAAAAAGTCAATCAGGAAGGTAAAACTAGAATTAGATTTTATGTTTTAGATGATTATGATTTTGGAAATGGAGTTGCAACTCCAGGACCTTATCCAGAAGACTTAATTCTTGGAGATAACCGCCTAAAACTAAAATACACTAACAATGCAGAGGCAGGTTTCTTATCGCATTATGCTCACAATTTATATACCTTCTTCTATTATCTGGACCGTGGCTATCGCTCGTCAAAAAATCGCTTCAAAGATGCAGAACCTTATATTGATCGACCGATTTTTCCTGAGGTCAAAAATTTTGTCCTCGCCCTCTCAGAGACACCGAACTATGTCATCGACCCATCTGGTCGAGTCCTCAACAGTGTGACTGGCAAGCCTGTCGTGAATGCGACGGCCAAAGTTTACTATAAGGATAAGGATGGTAAGGAGGTGTTGTGGAATGCAGGTGATTATTCACAGCTCAATCCTGTTTTGACCACTATTCATGGAGAGTATGCTTGGGATGTGCCAGAAGGTTTGTGGAAGGTGAAGATTGAAAAGGATGGTTATGAGGTAGCAGAATCTGACTGGCTTCCAGTTCCACCACCACAGACTGAGGTGAATTTCAATCTCCAACCAAAAACTTATTCCTTGGAATTTATTCTAGATGGAGGAAAAGCTATTTCAATCTTGCCGACTAGCTACATGACAGAAGTGGAACTTGCTTTACCATCGGCAGAGAAAGAGGGCTATGATTTCTTGGGCTGGTTTGATAATGAAACTAGAACAGGATTACCAGTAACAAACACCCTATTCTCTACAGTTGGGAACAAGAAATTATGGGCGGCTTGGGCTAAACCATTGGTTAAAGAGCTACCAACAGTCGCTCCAACTGCAGTCGCTTTGCCGACTGTTCAGTTGACAAGAGTAGAAAGACCAATCAGGTCAGTAGAGGTTATCTATCTGGAAGATGCCAATTTGCTATTTGGAGAAAGCCGAGAAGAGATAGGTCAAGATGGTGTGCTAGTTGTCGAAGTTGCTGAATTTATCTTAGATGGTCAGGTGACTGAAACTCAAGAATTTGAAGTATCTCGCACCGAAGTTACTCCACGTAAAGTTTACCGTGGTACTAAAATCATAGAAACTCCACTTGTTACCCAACTTCCAACAGTCGCTCCAACTGCAGTCACCTTGCCGACGGTTAAGTTGACAAGAATAGAAAGACCAATTAAGTCAGAAACGGTTGTCTATCTAGAAGATCCTACTCTGCCAGTTGGAGAAATTCGAGTAGAAGAAGGGCTTGCAGGTCTATTAGTGGTAGATCTTGCTGAGTACATCCTAGACGGTCAGATTGTTAAGGTAGAGGAGTTTATTCTTTCTCATCAAGAAGCAACTCCACGCAAGATTTATCGTGGAAGGAAACAGGAAAGAATAGCGACAACCGTAGAGCAGAAACAGGCTGATCCGTCACCATTAACAGAGAATGTTTCTGTGATAAATCAATCTTTGCCAAAGACTGGTCAGACAGATTCCGTTACACCAGCTATTCTTGGACTATCTTTATTCTTGGCAGGAACTGCCCTCATCAAATCAAGAAAGGATGAAATAGTCTAAACCAGACCTTTGAAAAGAAAACACATCTGGCAATCCTCCGTGTAAGATTGCCAGATAGTTTCTTTCTAGAAAGTAAAGTGATAACGGTAAGAAACCAGAGGTTACAATTAGGAATTTGTTATAGATTTGCAGTGTAAAACAAAGGAGATTCTATGCAACAGAAATATAAAATTGACCAACGTGGTCAGAATATTGGATTTTGGCAGGCAGGTCGCGATTGTCTACGTGGTTCTTTTAGTTATGGTGGCTATACTACTAGAAAGGGATACTTTTTTGGTGGACTAATCATCAGTTTACCAGGAATCGTTCTAGAGATTTTTTCTTCAATCCTGGTAATGTCTAGTGTGTCAAGTATGCTGACTAATCCAGAAGCCAGTAGTGCTAGTTTTACAGCTGGAATGACACTATCGATGCTTGGTATGGTCTGTACGTTCTTAGCAATTATTCCTGGCTTACCTAGTACTGTCCGTCGGCTCAGGGATGCTGGATTGAACAACCAAGGTATTATTATTTTTCTGGCTAGTTCACTGATTCTGTCATTGTTACCAGTAATCAATATTGTGGTCTTCATTGTTAATATTTATGTCACTTGCCAGCCATCCGGTCGCTTTTTGACAGATGAAAAAAATCATCTTCTTTTCTCTAATCGGGAAAAGGAGCAACACGACAATTGGGCGACCTACCAATCTTCTAATTATGTTGTAGAAAATCTTGCCGATGCCCATACAGGAAATTCAGCTCAACAAACTCAAGAGGTTGAGGCTGCTGAGATTTCACAAGAAGAGTACAAAACTACGAATCCTATTACACCAGAAATTCAAAAAGACTTGGATGAAATGGTTATGGGAGTATCAAGTTATGCTTCACCTTCTGATACAGCTACGAGAGTTAGTGCTCCCTCATCATCTAATGGTGTGACAGAGGAATTGAGAAATCGAGAAGGTATTCCCTATTCGAGTGTTTACACTCAAAAAAGCTCTGCTAAATTTAAAATCATTGGTGTCATTGTAGCAGTCATTTTATGTATAGCGGGTCTTTCAATTTTAGTGACGAATAAGCAAAATACTACGCAAAATTCATCTATCCTTCCTGTCCATAAGACCATCGATATCTCCACCTATGACATGGTTTTATATTCGGATGGAGAATCGGGGAATGGTACTGCCGAAGTAGAAATTACCTCTATTCCTTACTATGAAGGTTACGATGAAGAGATTGAACAATTATTGTGGAATCCGACCGTGACGCTATCAAAAGAGAATCATTTGAGTAATGGAGACGTGGTGACAGTAAGGATTGAGTTGGACCCGGATGAACTAGAACGATTGGGACTGGATGCGACAGGAATCTATGAGCAGGATGTGACGATTAGCAAATTGGATGAACCCTATGTGGTCCAAGAAAGTTCTACTTCACAACATAGTGTCCTGTCAAATGCAATCATTACAAATATTTCAGCAACTTCCTACCTTTCTGAGCCACAACATCATTTAGAACATTTGCCAAAAAATATTATAGACGGAGATCGGACGACCGCTTGGGTAGAAAATGTTAGTGGACAGGGAATTCAGGAATCCATCACATTGACACTAGACGGGGTTTATAACATTTCCCAAATGTCTATCTACTCTGGTTACCAGTTGAGCGATGATATCTACTATAAAAATTCCAGACCAGCAAGACTTCGACTGACATTTTCAGATAACAGCTATCAAGAAGTTGAAGTCAATGACCAGATGGGTGAATAATTGATTACACTTCCTCAGTCAGTCGATACTTCCTCAATAACGGTGACGATTTTAAAAACTTATTTTGGTAATAGGTATGAAGACACAGCCATATCAGATATCCGCTTTATTGGACAAAAATCCCAAGGTAGTGTTTCATCAAGTTCGCAATCTTTTCAAGCTATTTTTCAGGAAGAATGGCCGCCCTCAAAGCAAGATGAACTAGCTCAATATATGGTGCAATTTGGTCATGAGATGAACCAGCCTAACTACCAACGTATTGCTATCACCAAGCCTGTTGTTTGGTCAGGCAGAGAGTTAGATGAGAATTTTAAAATTTTAGATGGATACGAGTATTGGTACGACAATTATACCAAGGTGCATAGGTATATTTTTGTTGTGAACGTAACGGGAGAGCCTGTTGTTCTTTATTCTAAAGACACTGGAGATCCAGAATTCTATATTGTCGGTCTGACTCAAAATGAGATGTTGCCAACAGCCTTTCGAGAGATATATTATTGAAAATCTGACCTTCTGTAATTATTTTCTTGTTATTTTAAGGAGATGTAGAAATTGAAAAAAAGATTGATAGTGTGTTTTATTGCGGTCTTGTTTGTCAGTGTTGCTCCGATATTTCCTATACAATCAAGTCAAGTAAGGCTTGTGCATGCTGAAACCAGTAAGAAGAAAGTTTTAACAAAACCTCATATGTCATTGGGGGGATCTCTTACAGAGGAACAAAAGACTGAAACCAAACGTCTTTTGGGTGACAGTCAAATTAGCGAGAAGCAAGTTATTTCTGTAACTGGAAAGATGGTAGCAGAATACACAGGTTCTGCTGACTCTGATGCCAAGATATACTCCAGTGCCTTCATTAAGCCCTTAGAAAAAGGTTCCGGGGTTCGGGTCGAAATTGTGACACCGGATAAGATTACGATGATTTCTGCAGCAACCTACCAAAACGCTGCCATTACATCAGGTGTCTCAGATATTCTGATTCGGATTGCTTCTGTAGAAACGGTTACTGGTGAGGGGGCCTTGGCAGGTGTTTATGCCTTGTTAGAACAAGCTGGAATTGCAGTTGACAAGACTACTGTTCAAATGAGTCAGGACGAGATCTCTTTAATAGAGAAAATCAAGGTTGAAACGTCCCTATCAGATGAAGAAGCCAACAAACTGATTGCAGAATTAAAGAAGACAATCACCTCTAATCTAGTAAAAAAGAAAGCCATCACGGATGAGTGGTTGCAGAAGCGTCTAGATGAGATTTGTGCCAGTTATCATGTTACATGTAGCGACGGACTAAAAGCAGAAATCATCGCTTGGTTAAAATCCTATTCGAAAACGGATATTGCAAAATCTACTAAGACTGTCAAGCAACTCGAACAAAGCATCCTAACGACTGAGTGGGCGGAAGTGTTATCAACATTGGATAGGGTATTAAATCCTGACGAGATTCTTGCACTTGAGAAGATGGACTATAGTGATAAAAAAGCATATCATGCCATCATTGATGCTGTTTATCGAGAGTTGCTAACCGACATCAAGGAGGGGAGGCTAGATAAAGTTAAACTAATTTATTCCCAGTCCTTTGTCATTGAACAGCTGTTGTCAAATCCGTCCATTAAAGAAAAAGAAGCACTGAACTATATTCGCACCCTATGCTATTATTTCATCGCCTTTGAAGAAGATGGGAAACTCTCTGGTGCTTTAACAAGAGATAAGAAACCAGCTTGGTTAATTGCGGATACCACAAAGGCTAATTTCCTTTATGCTTTAAATCGCTATAAAAATATTTCTCAAAATCCAAACTTGCAGGAAATAGTCAACCGTATTGCTCTGGCAACAGGCTATGCTTATGAAGCCTTTCTTTATGAGGACATTCAACAAGAAGGAGAGTTTATTCACCTAACCATTGTTTGTCCTTGCTTAGATCAGAAGGTAAAAATGAGTGTTGTTTATAACTTAAAAACGGGAGAATGCATCTTAAAAGATGGTAAGAAAACTAGTAAAACCAAGTTTTATGATTTCAAGAAACAATACAAGGTAAATCTTGAAGACAAGTATCAGAAGTTGGTGGATGATTTGAAGACTTACCAGTTGTCCGATATAGATGTAGCCATTTTCAATGCAAGTAATATCAAGCAAACAGTCTACAATGCCTATAATGAAGTTGTAGAGCAATTCTATCATTTCTCTCAATCATCGGATGCTCTTCCTAACAATTATTCTTATATCCCTATACTTGATGATATCACATACCCACCTGGAGCTAGACAGTTTAAATATGCCTTATTTGATCTGAATAGAGATGGGATTGATGAGTTGATTATCAGTGATGGGGATAATAACCACCTAGCTGTATACACTTATAACAAGGGAGCTGTTCTCTTAAAAGGAGTTAGTGGTTATCGTAATCATATGCAAGTTTTCCAAGATGGAAAGATTGTTACATATGGTTCCGGAGGTGCAGATGTTTCAGGTGTGACTATTTATACACTAGAAAATGCTGATAAAGGTCTAGTTGAACTGCACACCTTAACCAGAGAATTTAACCAGTCTGCCTCTCAATCACGTTATATTGTGGGTAAATATGATAGCAGTACTGAAATTTATCACGGTCAAGAAGAGTATTTGAGGCAGTATGGACAATATGCACCGTATCTTTCAATTGGCCCCTATACTTTTATTGACTCTTCACTTTCTGCGGCTATTTTAGACTTGAGTATTTTTCGTGATATCAGTGATAGAAAGGTCTTTGAAGCGACCTCCGAAGAGAAAGTTTCTGTCAAAGATCAGAAAAAAACGTCCAATACAGAGAAAAAGGCATCTCCGTCCTTTACTAACCTAACAGCCCTAACAGCAGCAGATAAACAGGAAATAGAAGAGTTGGTATTAAAGGGGCGTGCCTATAATAGCGAAGTTTTTGCTCGAAATGAGAAATATATTGGTACAGTTCCGAGCGCCATGACAGAGCCAGCAATTCATTATGATACGACTGATAAATATGTCACATTGAGCGAATTAACGGATGCCTATAATTCCTATAAGGCAGGTACTTATAATAGTGATGATATATTGCGAATTTGGAAAAATATATACGATATGGAAGAAATTGATGCCTCTTATAAGGATCAAGTTGGTCCGATTTTTGGAACAACTGAATATGGGCTCAAGTACTATAAGGGTGACCAGACCTTTGTATTAAACCATGGCGGTTTTGGGTACTCAAATAGTTTTAATGTTTTGCAAGAGGGATGGGAAATAGAAGAAACCTATGTCGATGTTCCAGTGGCTATGACCACTCTTGGGGAAACTGCAGCGACGACCCCAAGCTATATTGTACGTGTTAAGTTGAACAACAAACAATACAAGGGAGGCAGCGGACAGTCTAGTAAATTTTATATCGAGAATGTAAGGATGGTTATGGATACTAAATCGGATGGTTCTTACCTCACTTGGTCAACTAGACAGTCTAAAAAAATAGATGAAGCTATACAAGCTTATGGTAAAAAAGAAGGACTTGCCTTCCAATTTGATAGGGAACCGTTATTATCCTCGCCTGGAGAGTATCAAATAGCTGTTTTTACAGATAGTTCAGATAGGGAACCAGATATTAAAACCTTATTCTATTTTGGAATGGGGACTACATACGATTATTATTTCTTGTCAAGATACGATGCTGTTGGCAACTCAACAATTCCGACACGGTATGTATTCACTATTCATGGAGGTAAGCCTGTCTTACTATTAAATCGTCAAAGTGATGCAGGTTATCAAATCCCAGGAACAAATACCTACATCCCAACGTTTACATTAGTAACCGATGAGTTACAACAAGAATTTAGTAAGATATTTTCTGAGGAATAAATGTGGAGAAGTAGGTAATTAGTTCTATATAGTATGGGTGGTATGGATAGGAGCTAAAAAGACAGTCATTTGGCTGTCTTTTAGTTTTTTATAGGTTTTTCTGCTATAATGATGGTATGAATGAATTTATCCAGAAATATGTTTCTCAGTTTAATGTGGATGCCATCTTGACAGCCTTTGTCAATAAAACCCTTTCGTTGGTGCTCCTCTTTCTTGCCTTTTACATCATAAAAAAACTTGCTAAGGCATCTGTAAAAAAAGTCTTAGTGCCATCTCTGAAAGTATCCACTCAGGACATTGGTCGCCAGAAAACCATCAGCCGTCTAGTGGAGAGTATCCTGAATTATTTGCTCTACTTTATCCTTATCTACTGTATTTTAAGTATCCTTGGTTTGCCTGTTTCAAGTCTGCTTGCAGGTGCGGGGATTGCAGGGGTAGCTGTTGGCCTGGGGGCGCAAGGTTTTTTGTCAGACCTAGTCAATGGATTCTTTATCCTGATAGAGCGACAGTTTGACGTGGGGGATGTGGTCAAGCTGACCAATGGGCCCATTACAATTTCAGGCACTATTGTGAGCATGGGCATTCGGACCACCCAGGTAAGGGATGCGGATGGAACCCTGCATTTTATCCCCAATCGCAATATCCTTGTCGTGTCCAACCAATCCCGTGGAGATATGCGGGCTCAGGTGGATATCCCACTCCAATTTAATACCGACTTGGAGCGAGTTGGCCAGGTTATTGAAGAAGTCAACCGTAGAGAAGTCAGCAACTTTGACCAGATTACAGGAGTGACAGTTCTTGGACCACAAAATACGACCAACGGCCAGTTTGTTTACCGTGTCAATCTCTTTGTAGCCCACGGGCAGCAAAGTAGTATTTATCACCAGTTCCTTGGTTTTTATCAGGAAGCACTACGGCAAGCAGGCATTGACTTGCCAACCACCAGTCTAACCAAATAAGGAGTTTCAGATGGAAGTGAAGGATTTTGTCGTTGAAAATGGGCAGATGTATTATAAGAAAAAGCCATTCTTCAAGCAACCATTATTTTGGACCAGTATAGTTGGTCTCCTCCTGTCTTTTATTCTAGGTGTGACCTGTCTGATTTTGATGATGAGCCCCAGTGTATCAGATACCAGTAGCTATTGGGATACAGAGGGATATTTCGACGATACCATAAGCTATACAGAGTACCAAGTGGGTGATAGTGTAGATTTTTCTACGGGTTTGCAGATTACGGTGACTTCGATGGGTAAGGATGACAGCCTTGCTCCAGTCGGTGATTTTGGCTATCCTTATCTTGTGGAAATGGATGTGAAAAATCCCACAGATGAAGTGGTGTATTTTGATGAGTACCATTTTCAACTAATTGATGATGAAACCTACCTTCCCTATGACTTGGATATGCGAACCTACGATGTTAATCTCATGGAGAAAATAAACCCTGGAGAAATGATAAAGGTAAAATTAATCTATGAGGTAGATCAAGAGAGCAGTGTGGGTTTCATTTATGAAAATGCCATCTGGACAGAGTTAATCGGAGAAGGAATTTAATCTTGCTCTAGCCAAATAAAAACCCACGGTAGAATGAATTCTACTGTGGGCGTTTTTGTGTGGTTACCATGTTTTTAGCTAACAATAAATTTATTTTTTAATTTCAAGCTCCTGCAATTGGTCAAGGATGGTATCCAGATCTGCCCCAGCCTGTAAGAGGGCCGCAGCTGTGTAGCATCCTTCTACAACTGGCACAGTTTGGATAAGGACTTGCTTGTCAGAAAAATCGGCAGCCAGTTCAATGTTCATCCTAGCACTCCCAAGATCAAAGAAGGCAAGGACTGTACTTGCTGGATTTGTTTCAATCCTGTCTTGTACAATTTCAAAGCTAGTTCCGATACTGCCATCCTCCAATCCTCCACAGTAGGTAATCGGAATATCTTTTGCGACTTCGGATACTAGGTCAATAATACCTTGAGCCAGATTTTTGGAATGGGATACTAGTAGGATACCAACTACTGTCATAGTCCTGCCTCCAACAAGGCTTCAAAGAGAAGCCCAGACGAGAAAGAACCTGGATCAATGTGACCGATAGAGCGTTCGCCAACATAGGAAGCTCGCCCTTTGGTTGCAAGGATATCTTTTGTTGCCTGAACAGCCTCATGTATAACCTCTACTGAGAGCTGGTTTTCTCTTAGGGCAGCAATGACAGGGACCCAAACATCCACCATGGTTTTTTCACCCAATTCGGCCTTGCCGCGTTTTTGGATCATGTCCAAACCTGCTTGTAGCGTATCAGCTAAATCCGCGCCAGCCTGACTGGCTTTAGTTATCCCCATAAAAGCAGAGCCATAGAGAGGACCAGAAGCACCGCCCACCTTGCTGAGGAGTTGCATGGCAACCACTTTGAAAACCTGGTCAGCACTCTCGTAGTCTTTTTCAGATAACTCCTGTATGACAGCCGCCATCCCTCGAGCCATGTTTCCGCCATGATCTCCATCTCCGATAGGAGAGTCCAGTTCACTCAAATAATCCTTATTCGTTTGAATTTTTTCGTTGAATTTCTCCATCCATGTCAATGCTGTTTTTGCATCCATAAGCGTTCTCCTACCAAGCGACAACTTCAACAGGAGCCTGTAAAGCGTCTATCCAGCTTGGATCTTCTAGTTTAATCAAAGTCAGTGACAGTCCAGCCATATCAATGGATGTCATATAGTTACCGATTTTCTTGTAATCGACAATAACCCCTTTTTTAGCTAGTAATTGCGCAACGTCGTTGGCAAAAACATATTGCTCCATGAGAGGAGTTGCTCCAAGACCATTGATAAGGACACCGTAGTGTTCACCATCTTGAATGTCAAAGCCTTCAGCCAATTTCTCAACCAATTCTTCAGCCAATTTTGCAGATGGTTGTAGCTTTTCTTTCTTATAGCCAGGTTCGCCATGGATACCAACGCCATACTCAAATTCATCTTCTTCAAGGACGAAGCCTGGTTTGCCCACTTCAGGAACAGTAGCGCCTGAAAGCGCAAGACCGATAGTCTTGATTTGTGGAACGAGGCGGTCAGCTAATTCTTTAATCTCAGCAAGCGATTTACCAGTTTCAGCAGCATGACCGAGAATCTTGTGGACAAGGATGGTACCTGCTACGCCACGACGGCCTTGGGTATAGAGGCTGTTTTCCACAGCGATATCATCGTCCACAACGACACTAGCCACTTCGATTCCTTCCATTTCAGCCAACTCTTGTGCCATTTCAAAGTTCATGATGTCGCCAGAGTAGTTTTTGATGACCATGAAGACTCCAGCGCCTTCATCAGCTGCCTTGATGGCTTCCAAGATTTGGTCTGGGGTTGGTGAGGTAAATACTGCGCCACATACAGCGGCGGACAACATGCCCTTGCCGACAAAGCCTGCATGAGAAGGTTCGTGACCAGAACCACCTCCTGAGATGATGCCAACTTTGCCAGTCTTTTCCGCCTTACGGACAATGACCTCAAACCCCTCTAAACGATCGACAAGGTCATTGTGCATAAAGACAAGGCCTTTCAACATTTCGTCAACGACATATTCAGGTTGGTTAATGATTTTTTTCATGAGATAGACTCCTTTGTTTTTTATACTGTTATTATATTTTTAAATAATTGAAAAAGGAAGAGGCTGGGCAAAAACTAGCCAATAACTAAAAAAATACACAGACAGATTGAGCTGCTTCAGATGAAATCCAGCCGAACTGTCTGTGTTTTTCTTTCTGTTTCTACTCTCTTGGACTAATTTCTTAGCCAATTTCGTTAGATTCATGCTCATTAGGAGGAATCCTATCTCTGTTTCAACCACCTTTTGACCTCTGACATGGACTCTGCGCACGCCAAAAACACCCTTCATCCTACCAAATACAGGTTCGACATCCACCTTGCGTTTGGCATAAATGCGGGCTCCCTCTTTACTTGTCAATTCCTCTTTGACTAAGTTCTTGAAATAGTTCCACGTAGGATTATACTGAATTTGTTTGAGGTTTCCTTTTTCCGTCCGTGCTAACTGGTCTAACTCTTTACTAGCTTGTACAGGATCAGCTTCGTAAATCTTAATATCTTTCTCAAATCCATACTTGTCCATTCTTCGTGAATAATTCTTAAACGAGTAGACAACCCCATCTGGCTTTATCCATTGGTCAGAATCTTCCAAGTAAGTCCAGTTTTCAGGATTGGCATCACTCTTCTTATAGCTTTTCTTCTGCTCTTTCTGATATGTTCCGTAGGGAATCAGAGGTGTTTTCTCCAGGTCATCAAGGATAAAGCTATAATTTTCTTCACTACCATAACCTGCATCTGCGACAATGTGTTGAAAGAGTTCTAAGGTTTGGATGGATTGAAGAAAGGGCTTGAGTGTACGAGTGTCAGTTGGATTCGGAAACAGTCCGTAAGCTAAGGCAAACTGGTTGTTTGTACCAAGTTGAAGGTTGTAGCCCGGTTTGAGCTGACCATTCTTCATAGGATTTTCTTTCATCCGCATAAATGTTGCATCATGATCCGTTTTAGAGTAGGAGTTTCGTTCTTGTAAAATCTGTTTATCTCGTTCGTACTTCTGTTTCCGAACAAGAAAATCCTCTTTCAACTTTCTCTTTAGTTTCTTAATTCTTCTTCGTTTCTGTCTGTTGGCTGAGCCACCTTTACTGACTTTAGGCTCTTGTGAGATAGCTTCTTCCACCTCGTCCAATACTTGTTCTGTTTCTTGTAGGAGTTGGTTTAGTCCCTCGCTAGTGAGGCATTCTTCCTTGGACAAGGCGGTATTTACCCCTTCTTGGACTAGTTTGTCATAGAGGGCTGAAATGTTTCCATTCAAGGCATCTTCATAGCGTTCAACGGCCTTTCTCCATGTGAAAGAATACTTGTTGGCATCAGCTTCTACCTTAGTCCCATCAATGAAGAGAGCCTCATCTTCAATCAAGCCATTCTCTCTGAGAAGGAGGGTGAAGTAGATGAAGGCAGTTTTGATGAGCTGATTGGCGTGTGTGCTAGCCCGAAAACTATTGATGGTCCGATAACAGACATAGGTATCCTGACTCAGCCATTTCATAGGAATGACTTCTTCATTCATTTGAACGATTTTCCGACCAGAGAATACCTGACGAGCATAGGCGAACAGGGTCATTTTGAGCAACATGGCTGGATGAAAGGCTGGACGACCTGTGTGGGAAGTTTCTCCTAATAGAACGGATTGAGGAATGGTATCCACAAACTGACTAATCAGACGAGCCTCATGCGTTGCAGGTAAATCCCAAGCAATATTTAATTCCAAACTTAACTGATTTGTGTTATACTGTTTATACATTTTCATGCCTTTCTAGTTGTTTTGTGGTTATTATAATTATAAAGCATGAAATGGAAAACGAGCAACTCCTAATTGGAATTGCTCGTTTTTTTACTGTGAGAAGCTAGTTTTTGCCCAGCCTCTTTTGTTTCTATCAAAAGCATGATAGGGTATAATGGAGAGGAAGCGAAAGGAAGTGACATATGCCAACCTCGTTGATTACCAAGAAAAGAATCGCCAAGGCCTTTAAAAGGCAATTATCGCTAAAATCATTTGATAAGCTTTCTGTTGTAGATATCATGCAGGAAGCAGGTATCCGTCGTCAAACCTTTTATAATCATTTTTTGGACAAGTATGAGCTACTGGATTGGATTTTTGAAACAGAATTGCAGGAGCAGGTGACAGACAATCTGACCTATATCAGTGGGGTGAAGCTCTTAGATGAACTGCTCTATTACATTGATTGTAACCAGGTATTTTATAAACACTTGTTTGAAATTGAGGGACAAAATGACTTTGTGACCTATCTGGAAGGCTATTTTAGGGTTCTGATGGTAAAATTATTGGCGGAATATCAGTCCAAAGAAGGTCGATATTTTACAAGGCAGGAACAGGAGTTTTTAGTGACCTACCATTCGAGCGCTTGGATTGGTCTGATTAAGAAGGGGCTAGCTCAATCCCCTTGTGCTATTCATAGCATGTATGGCCAAATTATCACCTTACTAGAGCAGTCATTTTCTAATCACAATTCGAGGGAGAAGAGGGATGGTATTTATAAAAAATAGACAGGATAATGTGATTGCGGATTACATTGAAGGATTCTGTCGGACAAATAAGTATGTAAAGAAACTTGAACATCAACCTATTCTAGTTCAAAAAGAACAGGACATTCAGCTGGTTCCCATCATCTCAGGTGGTGGTTCTGGGCATGAACCGGCCCATGTCGGTTTCGTGGGCAAAGGAATGCTGACTGCAGCAGTCTATGGAGAGATTTTTACTCCACCAACTGCCGAAGAAGTCTTGGCAGCCATTCGTGCTGTTCATAAGGGTAAGGGAGTTTTTCTGATTGTCAAAAATTTTGAAGCGGACTTAGAAACCTTTGGTCAGGCTATTGCGGAAGCGAGAAAGGAAGGTATAGCTGTGAAATATATTGTATCCCATGACGATATCTCAGTCGATACCAAGGATAATTTCCGCATGCGCCACCGTGGGCTGGCGGGGACTATTCTTCTGCATAAGGTTCTTGGAGCTGCAGCTCTCTCTGGCTACAATTTAGATCAATTGGAACAACTGGGGCTTTCTCTAGCAACAGAGATAGCGACTATTGGTTTTGCGACCAAGTCAGCCAGCTTGCCAGATGTCAGCCAGCCTTTATTTGATTTGGCGGATGGAGAAATTTCCTATGGAATTGGCATTCATGGAGAGGAAGGTTATCGCACCGTAACCTACGAATCTTCGGAGCAATTAGCTAATGAAATTGTCAATAAGCTAAAACTGAAATTCCGTTGGAAGGAGGGGGAGGAGTATGTCCTCTTGGTCAACAATCTAGGGAACCTGTCTGAGCTTGAGCAAGGTATCTTTCTCAATGATTTGTACCAGTTCTTGGAATTAGAAGGCTTGAAACTACCCTATATTAAAACAGGTAAGTTTATGACCAGTTTGGATATGGAAGGTATATCTGTCACCCTTTGTCGTGTCAAGGATCCAGTCTGGCTAGACTTCTTGCAGGCTCCGACAGAAGCTGCGGCTTGGTAAGTTAAGTATCAAATGATGAACCTCTTTTGGAATGCCGAAGAGGTTTTTTCTCTCTCCCAAGAAAATTTCTTCCATTTATGGTAAAATGTTTCTAACGAACTACAAAGGAAAAGGTCATGTCAGATAAGTTTCAGCTCTTGCTTCAACAAATCGGGATGCCTCTTGATGCTCAGCAATCAGGGGCTTTTTCGACTGCAACGATTGAGAAAGTGGTCTTGCACAAGGTCAGCAAACTCTGGGAATTTACCTTCCGCTTTGAAAAGCCCTTGCCGCTGATGGACTATCAACTCTTCAAGGCTCGTTTGGCGACAGAGTTTGAAAAGGTGGGGAACAGGATTCAATTTTCTATCGTCAGTGATGCGGAAAGTTTTGAAGCGGGCTTAGTAGAGGCCTATTATCCAGAAGCTTTTACGGAAGATTTGTGCCAGAGTGCAGGTTTTAAGGCGCTTTTTCAATCTTTGGAGGTTGTTTATCGGGAGAATACTCTGTGGATAAAGGGGCCTGAAACTATTGATACCGTTCATTTTCGGAAGAATCATCTGCCAAATCTTGTGGAGCAATACAAGCGATTTGGTTTTGGGAATCTTGCGGTGGACATTGAAGTTTGCCAGGAGATGACGCAGCAGCAGGCTGCGGCTTTCCATGCGCAGAATGAGGAAATTTACCAGCAGGCCAATGAGGAAAATCTGGCGGCCCTGGAACAACTGGCGCAAATGGCGCCACCACCAGAGGCAGCTCAGCCATTTGTCCCAGAATATAAGAAAAATCGTCCGGCCAAGGTCAATATCGAAAAGGCTGAGATTACGCCTATGATTGAGGTGGATAGCGAGGAGAATCGGATTGTCTTTGAGGGTCTGGTCTTTGAGGTCGAGCAGAAGACGACCAAGACGGGGCGTGTCATTATCAACTTTAAGATGACCGACTACACTTCGTCCTTTACCTTGCAGAAGTGGGCTAAGAATGAGGAAGAGGCCCAGAAGTTTGATATGGTCAAAAAGGGCAACTGGCTGCGGGTGCGTGGAAATGTGGAAACCAATAATTTCACCCGTGATTTGACTATGAATGTCCAGGAGGTCCAGGAGGTTAAGAAGGAAATTCGTAAGGACCTTATGCCTGAAGGGGAGAAACGGGTCGAGTTTCATGCCCATACCAACATGTCCACTATGGATGCCCTGCCAGCCGTTGAAGACTTGGTGGCGCGTGCTGCGGCTTGGGGACACAAGGCGGTGGCCATTACTGACCATGGAAATGTTCAGTCCTTCCCCCATGGCTATCATGCTGCTCGTAAGGCTGGTATTAAGCCCCTCTTTGGGATGGAAGCCAATATTGTTGAGGACTCAGTTCCCATTGTCTACAATGAAGCGGATATGGTCTTATCCGATGCGACCTATGTGGTCTTTGACGTGGAAACGACAGGTCTTTCCGCGGTTAACAATGCCCTGATTCAGATTGCAGCATCCAAGATGCACAAGGGCAATATCATTGCAGAATTTGATGAATTTATTGACCCAGGTCACCCGCTCAGTAAATTTACGACTGAACTGACAGGGATTACAGATGAGCATGTGCGTGGTTCCAAGCCTTTGGAGCAAGTTCTGCGGGAGTTTCAGGACTTCTGTCAGGATTCCATCATGGTTGCCCATAATGCGACCTTTGACGTTGGTTTCATGAATGTCAACTATGAACGAGCTGGTTTGCCAATCATCAGCCAACCGGTCATCGATACGCTAGAATTTGCCCGAAACCTTTATCCAGACTACAAGCGGCACGGTTTGGCAGCCTTGACCAAGCGATTTGGTGTTGCTCTTGAGCATCACCACATGGCCAATTATGATGCGGAGGCCACTGGTCGCCTACTCTTTATCTTCTTAAAAGAAGCCTTGGAGAAACACAATCTGATCAATCTCAACCAGCTCAATACAGAATTGGTGGCGGAGGATTCTTATAAGAAGGCCCGCGTCAAACACGCTACGCTCTATGTGGTCAATCAGGTTGGTTTAAAAAATATCTTCAAACTGGTTTCCCTGTCCAACACCAAGTATTTTGAGGGAGTTCCTCGTATTCCCAGAACGGTTCTGGATGCCCACCGAGAAGGCTTGATACTAGGGACGGCCTGCCAGGAGGGCGAGGTTTTTGATGACCTGCTTTCTAAGGGCGTGGATGATGCGGTTAAGACAGCGGGCTATTATGATTTTATCGAGGTCATGCCACCAGCTCTCTACGCTCCTATGATTGCCAAGGAGCAATTCAAGGACATGGCAGAGATTGAAGAAACCATCAAGCAGTTGATTGAAGTGGGACGTAGGGCAGGTTTGCCTGTTCTGGCGACTGGAAATGTCCATTATATTGACCCAGAAGAAGAGATTTACCGAGAAATCATTGTCCGTGCTTTAGGTCAAGGGGCACCGATTAACTGGACCATTGGAAATGGTGAGAATGCTCAACCAGCTCCGCTACCAAAGGCTCACTTTAGAACGACCAGTGAGATGTTGGATGAGTTTGCCTTCTTGGGTGAAAGTCTAGCCCGTGAGATTGTCATTACCAATCCCAATGCCATGCTGGACCGGTTTGAAGATGTTCAGGTGGTCAAGTCGGACCTCTATACGCCTTATATCGAAAAGGCCGAGGAAACGGTTGCGGAATTGACCTATCAAAAAGCCTTTGAAATTTATGGTAACCCCTTGCCAGATATCATCGATCTGCGGATTGAGAAGGAATTGACGTCCATTCTGGGTAATGGATTCGCCGTGATTTACCTAGCATCGCAGATGTTGGTACAACGGTCAAATGAACGGGGCTACCTGGTTGGTTCACGGGGGTCTGTTGGCTCCAGTTTCGTTGCGACCATGATTGGGATTACCGAAGTAAACCCCATGCCTCCTCATTATGTCTGTCCAAATTGTCAACACAGTGAATTTATTACAGACGGTTCCTATGGTTCAGGTTTTGACCTGCCAGACAAGGACTGTGAAAAGTGTGGGACCAAGTATAAAAAAGATGGCCAGGACATTCCTTTCGAGACCTTCCTTGGTTTCGATGGTGACAAGGTTCCCGATATTGACTTGAACTTCTCAGGGGATGACCAACCCTCTGCCCATTTGGATGTTCGGGATATTTTCGGCGAAGAAAATGCCTTCCGTGCAGGAACGGTAGGTACGGTAGCGGCTAAGACTGCCTATGGTTTTGTCCGAGGCTATGAGCGGGATTATGGCAAATTCTATCGAGATGTGGAAGTGGAACGCTTGGCGGCTGGAGCGGCCGGTGTCAAACGGACGACTGGTCAGCACCCAGGGGGAATTATTGTATTTCCTGACTACATGGATGTTTATGATTTTACGCCTGTTCAGTATCCTGCCGATGATGTGACGGCCAACTGGCAGACCACCCACTTTAACTTCCACGATATTGATGAAAACGTCTTAAAACTTGATGTTCTGGGACACGATGATCCGACCATGGTTCGCAAGTTGCAGGACTTGTCTGGCATTGATCCACAAACCATCCCTGCTGATGACAAGGGAGTGATGGCCCTCTTTTCTGGTACGGAAATTCTGGGAGTTACTCCAGAGCAGATTGGGACACCGACAGGTATGCTAGGCATTCCTGAATTTGGGACCAACTTTGTACGGGGGATGGTGGAGGAAACCAAACCGACCACCTTTGCGGAACTCTTGCAGTTGTCTGGTCTATCCCACGGTACAGACGTATGGTTGGGCAATGCCCAGGACTTGATTAAGGCAGGAATTGCTGACCTATCCACCGTTATCGGTTGTCGGGATGACATCATGGTGTATCTCATGCACGCAGGTTTACCGCCTAAGATGGCCTTTAACATCATGGAACGGGTGCGGAAAGGGATGTGGCTCAAGATTTCCGAGGAAGAGCGAAATGGCTATATCCAAGCTATGAAGGATAACAAGGTGCCAGACTGGTACATCGAATCCTGTGGAAAAATCAAGTACATGTTCCCTAAAGCCCACGCGGCTGCCTACGTTATGATGGCCTTGCGGGTTGCCTATTTCAAGGTTCACTATCCAATTTACTACTATTGTGCTTATTTCTCTATTCGTGCCAAGGCCTTTGATTTGGCGACCATGTCAGGCGGTCTAGATAAAGTCAAGGCCAAGATGGAAGAAATTGCTCTCAAGAAGAAGAACAATGAAGCCTCGAATGTTGAGCAGGACCTTTATACCACACTTGAGTTGGTCAATGAGATGCTGGAACGTGGCTTCAAGTTCGGTAAGCTGGACCTTTACAAGTCCCATGCGACCGACTTCTTGATTGAAGAAGATACCCTCATCCCGCCATTTGTTGCTATGGATGGTCTGGGAGAGAACGTTGCCAAGCAGGTTGTGGCGGCGCGTGCCGAGGGAGAATTCCTCTCCAAGACAGAACTCCGTAAACGGGGAGGTCTATCTAGCACTCTTGTTGAAAAAATGGATGAAATGGGCATTCTAGGCAAAATGCCAGAGGATAACCAGCTCAGTCTCTTTGATGATTTGTTTTAAGATTTGACCTTGCCCACTTGAGGCAAGGTTTTTTTGCTTTGTTGTTTTGTATAAAAGTTTGATTTTAACTAATATATTCGATATAATAACAACAAGATTGGGAGATAAAAGGAGAAGATAATGGAAAAACGGATACATTTAGTTAGTATTTTCTTGATCTTGGTATTGCTATCAGCTTGTACTAGCTCAAGTCAACATACTGAAGCTATTAAGAAAGAAGAAGTAGCTACTGTGGAAACAGAACAATCAGCGAATGATCATCAGTCTAATTCAGAGGCTACAAAATTAAAATCTGTAGAACTTGACAATGGTTTTAGACTTGGAGTTCCAGCTCATTGGGAGGTTGAAGGAGGGAGTTCTGAGTATAGTATTCTTCGCTTTATATCTGAGGATGATTTAATGCAAGTAGATATATTTGCTGTGGAGGAGGATAGACAGGCTCAGGAAGAACGTTTCAGGACGGACGAAAAGTTTGTTCCGATCACTTTAAGTGATACAGAAGGATATGTAGAGAAAAAGGTAGAATCGGTTGAAGTATCTGAAGAGGGAGCTGTTCCTAAATATATTTATACGTATTCATTTAACATAAATGGGAAATATACACTAACAGCCGGTTTTTATGCAATTACAGATCGTTTGGGCGATGAGGGGATAGACGATGTGATGCATCTAATCTTAGAAACTGCCGAGGACCTTAATCCTTAATTTATTGAAAATATAAAAAAGAAATCAAAACTCTTGACTATTCTCCTGGACAGGTATATAATCTCTACATAGTGATAAATACTACTATGTAGTAACAATAAGAAAAGAGGAAATCCTATGTCAAACTTTGCAACACTTCAAGAAACTCGTCGTTCTATCTATGCACTTGGTAAAGAATTGCCAGTATCAAACGAAGAAGTAGTAGCGCTTGTAGAAAAAGCCATGAAAGAATCTCCATCAGCTTTCAATTCACAATCAAGCCGTGCAGTTGTGCTTTTCGGTGCTGAATCAGATGCTTTCTGGAACGAAATTGCTTACAGCGAATTGGAAAAAGTAACGCCAGCAGAAGCTTTTGAAGGCACAAAAGGTCGCTTGGCTAGCTTTGCAGCTGGTGCTGGTACTATCTTGTTCTTCGAAGACCAAGATGTTGTCAAAGGCTTGCAAGAAAGCTTCCCACTTTACGCTGAAAACTTCCCAATCTGGTCTGAACAAGCTCACGGTATCAACTTGTACGCAGTATGGTTGGCTTTCGCTGAGAAAAATATCGGCATGAACGTACAACACTACAACCCATTGGTTGATGCACAAGTTGCTGAAAAATACGGTATCCCAGCTAACTGGAAACTCCGTGCACAAGCACCATTCGGAAGCATCGCAGCTCCAGCAGCAGACAAAGACTATATGGCGGATGGGGACCGTGTAAAGGTTTTTGGTAACTAATACTCTGCGAAAATTGGTATCAGACGTTGTTGACTTGATGTGATGAACCTTAGTTCTATTTACATCTGCGTCGCCTAGTCTGATTCCAATTTTCATTGAGTATATATAATTTCAGTTTGCTTTATTACGTCGTTAAGTTGCTTTGATTTGCGTCAACTCTCAGTCGGTTGACGGATAGAAATTGAAATTAATGATTGATTTACTAAACTTCCTGTTTTGCGGGAAGTTTTTTTGTCAGCCCAGCTTCAAAATATGATACAATAATCTAGTATTACATTTCAAAGGAGAAAAAAATGGTATTACCAAATTTTAAAGAAAATCTCGCTAAATATGCCAAACTCTTGGTTTCAACAGGTATCAATGTGCAACCTGGTCACACTGTTCAATTGACAATTGGTGTGGAACAGGCTGAGTTGGCTCGTTTGATTGTCAAAGAAGCATACGCTCACGGTGCTAAGGAAGTCTTGGTCAATTGGTTGGACGATGTGATTGCGCGTGAGCGTCTGGTCAATGTAGATGTGGAACTCTTGGAACAAGTTCATCCACAACGCATTACCGAAATGAACTACCTTTTGGAGCGCAAGGCAAGCCGTTTGGTGGTCTTGTCTGATGATCCTGGTGCATACGATGGCGTTGATCCTGAGAAATTGTCTCGCAGTGCACGCGCAATCAGCCAGGCCTTGAACCCAATGCGTCAAGCAACGCAAGCGAACAAGGTTAGTTGGACACTTGGTGCAGCCTCTGGTTTGGAATGGGCTAAAAAAGTCTTCCCAAATGCAGCATCTGACGAAGAAGCAGTGGACCTCCTTTGGGACCAAATCTTCAAGACTTGCCGTATCTACGAAGAAGATCCAATCAAGGCGTGGGAAGAGCACGAGGCACGCTTGGTGGCTAAGGCTAAGGTCCTTAACGACGAGCAGTTTGTCAAATTGCACTATACAGCACCAGGAACTGACCTTGTTCTCGGTATGCCGAAAAACCACTTGTGGGAAGCGGCTGGTTCGGTCAATGCCCAAGGTGAACACTTTATTGCCAATATGCCAACAGAAGAGGTCTTCACAGCACCAGACTACCGTGTGGCAGACGGCTATGTAACATCCACAAAACCACTCAGCTACAACGGTAACATCATCGAAGGTATCAAGGTAACCTTTAAAGATGGTGAAATTGTGGATGTAACTGCTGAAAAAGGCGATGAAGTTATGAAGAAATTGGTCTTTGACAATGCTGGAGCGCGTGGTCTTGGTGAAGTTGCCCTTGTTCCAGACAAGAGCCCGATTTCTCAATCAGGTGTGACCTTCTTCAATACACTCTTTGATGAAAATGCATCAAACCACTTGGCGATTGGGCAAGCCTATGCCTTTTCTATCGAAGGTGGTACAGAAATGAGCCAAGAAGAGCTCAAAGAAGCAGGCCTTAACCGTTCTGATGTCCATGTGGACTTCATGATTGGCTCTAACAAGATGAACATTGACGGTATCCGTGAAGACGGTACTCGTGTGCCAATCTTCCGTGACGGTGAGTGGGCAATCTAATGATATTTGAATGAAACTGGGCAAAAAGCCCAGGATCACTTCTCAGAGTTCGTGTCAACATCTCAGCGCAGTGGTTGATTGGCAGATTTGTTCGTGTTTTGCACTCCAAATCTGACCACTACGACTGATGCGAACTCTGTTCGCTCTATCTCCGACCTCCAAAGGTTCCCCCAAACCTTTGGAGCTATGCTGGGGTGGGAGTGAAACAGTCTGGGGATAGACTGTTTCAGCTCAACAACTGGAAATAAGGACTTGTTGACGAACTCTTTTTGACCTAGTCGAGTTCTTTCCCACTCCCATTTTGTAAATAAGGAGGAATACGGAATGTTATCAAGTATAATCGCTGGAGCCATTATTGGCTTGATTGCTGGGGCTTTGACTTCATCAGATGACCGTCGTGGCTGTCTAGGAAATATTATCCTTGGACTTGCAGGTTCATGGATTGGACAGTTGCTCTTTGGTGATTGGGGTCCGCAGTTTGCTGGTATGGCCTTGGTACCGTCAGTCTTTGGAGCAGTATTGCTGGTGGCGATTTTTAGCAGTTCTAGACGGAACTAACTAAAATAATTCTATTATCCGATTTTTTCAGAAAAATGGGATAAATTTACTGGTATGCCGATATTATCAAAAGTTGCTTTTTATAGCTTTCGTGTTATAATAGAAATAGAAAAAGGTAGTTGCGCTAACAACCACCTAACGTAGAACCGTTAAAAAGACGGTGGCTCGTAGTTTAGATTTAATCCGTCCTACTCGCGCAAAAGTGGGGACGGGTTATTTTTCTACCATTTGTCAAGTCCATCAAGGTATTTGACGAAAAATATTTTGAGTCTCGAAATCCAAATATGGAAATTGTTTTCTTTTGGACTAAAGTTTCGTGTAAAAAAGAGTACACGAAATTAACACCTTATGTTGAAAATTTTTGATAAGGTGTTACAATAATATTGCATAAACAATCTTACTGATTTTGGGTTAAAGTGTAATCGTAAAGTTTGTTATGCGTTATGAGGTAATACATTGTCCGAATGAGACGATGTATGGAGGCAATCGTGTGTGGCTTGGTTGAAGTCGTTTGCGATTGTCTTTTCTACCATTTGTCAAGTCCATCAAGGTATTTGACGAAAAATATTTTGAGTCTCGAAATCCAAATATGGAAATTGTTTTCTTTTGGACTAAAGTTTCGTGTAAAAAAGAGTACACGAAATTAACACCTTATGTTGAAAATTTTTGATAAGGTGTTACAATAATATTGCATAAACAATCTTACTGATTTTGGGTTAAAGTGTAATCGTAAAGTTTGTTATGCGTTATGAGGTAATACATTGTCCGAATGAGACGATGTATGGAGGCAATCGTGTGTGGCTTGGTTGAAGTCGTTTGCGATTGTCTTTTTCGTTTCTCATAAAAGTCTGCGATATGGCAAGGATTGGTGTGACTAGCTGAAGCGATATTGTGAATGCACTTGAACAGAATCTTTCTAGCGTAGGGATTGCCACGCTTGGTAATGTGTTCCTTAGCGATGAAGTTTCCAGATTCATAGTGTCTGAGGTCAATACCGATAAAGGCATTGATTTGATTGGCAGACTGAAAACGGCGAATATCTCCCAGTTCGCCAATAATACTTGTTGCAGTAGTCTCAGCGATACCAGGAATAGAAAGTAGAATATCATACTCTGGTAATGGCTGAGCTAGTTCCACCATTTTGTCTAAGGCCGCTTGTCTCTGTTCAGAAAGCCGAAGCAATTCTTTTCCATAGTAACGCACCTCTTCCAGCATTGGAGAGGTTTTCTTGATGGCACAATAAGATTGGTTAGCTAGTGCTATCAGCTTCTCAGCTAAGTAAGCTACACGCTTGTCAGAAATCCGTTTTGAAGTGGACAGACGGATGCTCTTTGAGAGTTCATCCTTGCTTAACTCAAGCACCAAGTCCTTGCAAGGAAACGCAGTAACTAAGTTCCAGTATTGTTCCCCAGTTGGTGTTGATAAGATAGTTTCCAACTCTGGAAAAGTGACTTGTAAGACCTTGTGCAGACGATTTTTAGCTCGAACGATGTCCTCGGTTAAGTTCTGATAGAATCGACTGAGATCTCGCAGATCTTGATAGACTTCTTCTTGGACATAAGTGGGTTTACGATTCAGTACAAACTGAGACTGAGCCAGTTTTTCAGCGTCAATTTGATCTGTTTTCCGTACACGCAAGCTATCCAGTTGCTTCTTAGCTTCTAAGGGATTGAGCCGCGTATAAGCGTAGCTATGTTCATCCAGAAAAGCTTGAAGACGACGAGAATAGACGCCTGTTGCTTCAAAGATGATTTCTGGCTTGTGGACGGTTTTCAAATCGCCAAGTAGCCGAGAAAATCCAATGGCATCATTGGAAATGGTATAGCCATGAACCTTCTCACCGTTGACTAGAATAGCCACTTCTGAACTTACCTTACTCACGTCAATCCCGAAAACTGCACGCATGATATTACCTCTTTGTCTTGAATGATTCCTTGTTTTAGTGACGTCATTTTCAATACTCGACGTCTAGCGTCCCACATACTTTGATAACATTCTTCCTAAAACAGGTGTCTTGCCAGTTTTTGTCGCGACGTCTAGCGTCAAAAGAACCCTCGACTTAACAAGACACCTCTACTTTATCATCTTGAGAATGAAAAAAGTAGTGAGTACTCTCTCCCGTCGGAGATTTCCTCACTACTAATCTTAGTATGTTTTTGTCATTTTCTTTGAAGATTTTATAGCACAAGCTAACTAGCGCAATGGTAAAGCTACCAAAAGCTACAACTTCAAAAGCTGTCAAAAGAATGCTCCCTCCTTCTGTTAGATTTTGATGAATTGCCCATAGGCATCACCTCACTTTCAGAAACTCAAGAGCCACCGTCTTCACTTTTCTACTAAATAATTATATTATAAAATGCAAATATGTATTATATTTCTGGTATGCTAAAAACATTCTGGATAGAAGATGTTAACGAGTATAATCGCAGGTGCCATTATTGGCTTGATTGCGGGGGCTTTGACCTCATCAGATGACCGTCGTGGCTGTCTAGGAAATATTATCCTTGGACTTGCTGGTTCGTGGATTGGACAGTTGCTCTTTGGTGACTGGGGTCCGCAGTTTGCTGGTATGGCCTTGGTACCGTCAGTCTTTGGAGTAGTATTGCTGGTGGCGATTTTTAGCAGTTCTAGACGAAATTAAACACCTGAACCGTGCTTCAATTGGAGCCCGGTTTTTTGTTGTCTGAATTTGTACGAATTGCGACATTATTCGGATTTTTCAGAAAATTTCCATTTTTCTGTTGACAAGTGAAAAAAAGTTAGGTATCATTGTAAATAATTAAGAACCTGTATTCACACAGGTTCCAGAACACTGAAAGGAAAAAGTCAAATGAAACCTGTCACTTCAAAATTCTTTGCTTTGTTGTTGCGACGGTCGGGCTAGTGCTGAAAGAATGCATTAGTCCTGTTTGGCTTACCAAGCGGGCGCTGTTGACAACATCTCGCGGGTAATAGTCCTCGAGGTGTTTTCTTTTTTACTTGGTTTACTTACAAAACTAAGAAAAAGAACCTAATAGAAAGGTTAGGGTCATTTAGAAAGGTGTTCTTATGCGTGTGATTGAATTTTTAGATACGACTTTACGGGATGGTGAACAGACGCCTGGTGTGAATTTTTCAATCAAGGAAAAAGTGACCATCGCCAAGCAGTTGGAGAAATGGGGGATTTCCGCTATCGAAGCGGGTTTCCCAGCGGCCAGTCCTGATTCTTTTGAAGCGGTCCGTCAGATTGCGGCGGCGATGACCAAGACAGCGGTGACAGGTTTGGCTCGGTCAGTCAAATCAGACATTGATGCTTGTTATGAGGCTCTGAAAGAGGCTAAGTATCCGCAGATTCATGTTTTCATTGCGACCAGCCCCATTCACCGTGAATTTAAACTCCAAAAGACCAAAGAAGAAATTTTGGCGCAAATCACTGAACATGTCAGCTATGCACGTGAGCGTTTTGAAGTGGTTGAGTTTTCGCCAGAAGATGCGACGCGGACGGAGTTGGATTATTTGCTTCAAGTGGTGCAGACAGCGGTAGATGCCGGTGCGACCTACATCAACATTCCAGATACAGTCGGCTTTACGACCCCGCAGCACTACGGAGAAATTTTCCGTTATATAACGACCAATGTCAAATCGGATCGTGAGATTATTTTCAGTCCCCATTGCCATAATGACCTAGGTATGGCTGTTGCCAATACCCTTTCAGCTATTAAAAATGGTGCCGGTCGGGTCGAAGGGACTATCAATGGTATCGGTGAGCGGGCTGGAAATGCGGCCCTTGAAGAAGTAGCTGTTTCTCTTGAAATTCGGAAAGATTTCTATGATGTGACTAGTCCGATTGTTCTGAAGGAAACCCTAAATACTTCGGAATTGGTCTCTCGCTTCTCTGGAATTGCCATTCCACGCAATAAGGCGGTGGTCGGTGGAAATGCCTTCTCACACGAATCTGGTATCCATCAGGATGGAGTATTGAAAAATCCATTGACCTATGAAATCATTACACCTGAGTTGGTAGGGGTCAAGAAAAATTCTCTGCCACTGGGTAAACTATCTGGTCGCCATGCCTTTGTGGAAAAACTAAAAGAATTAGACTTGTATTTTGAAGAGAGTGATGTTGCGGGCCTCTTTGCTCGCTTTAAAAACCTTGCAGACAAGAAGGAAAAAATTACAGATGCAGATATTCGTGCCTTGGTAGCAGGGACAGAAATTAGCAATCGTGATGGTTTCCAATTTAAAGATTTGCGTTTGGATAGTCAGTCTGACGGTAGTATTCAAGCTAAGGTCATCTTCATCAATCAGGATGGGGAAGAAGTGGTTGTTGTGGAGTCAGGCAAAGGTTCGGTTGAGGCTGTCTTTAATGCCATTGACCAATTCTTCCACCAAGAGATCAGCTTGGAACGTTATCATATTGACGCTATTACGGATGGGATTGATGCCCAGGCGCGTGTGCTTGTCGCCGTAGAAAACAAGGCAACGGAAACCGTCTTTAACGCCTCTGGTATTGACTTTGACGTATTGAAGGCTTCAGCTATTGCTTACATTCATGCCAATGTCATGGTACAGAAAGAAAATAGCGGACAGATTGATAAGAAACTATCTGAGAAAGAGTTGCCAACTAGCTAGGAGGAAATATGACGAAAAAAATTGTAGCCTTGGCTGGTGATGGAATCGGTCCTGAAATCATGGAGGCTGGCCTAGCAGTCCTCGAGGCTGTTGCTGGGCAAGTAGGATTTGATTATGAGATTGAGGAGAGAGCTTTTGGTGGCGCTGGGATTGATGCGGCTGGCCATCCTCTACCAGATGCTACCTTACAAGCCTGCCGTCAGGCGGATGCGATTTTGTTAGCAGCTATCGGTAGCCCTCAATATGATGATGCAGCTGTTCGACCAGAACAAGGCCTGCTTCAACTTCGGAAGGAATTGGGTCTCTTTGCCAATATCCGTCCGGTGAAAATTTTTGATAGCCTGAAAGACTGTTCTCCTCTGAAAGCCGACCGGCTGGATGGTGTGGATTTGGTCATGGTACGAGAGTTGACAGGTGGGATTTATTTTGGAGAGCATATTCTGGAAACAGACCAAGCCAGCGATAGCAATACCTATCAGACAGAAGAAATCGAACGAGTTGTCCGCTCTGCCTTTGACCTAGCCCAAAAAAGACGAAAAAAAGTCACCAGCATTGATAAGCAAAATGTACTGGCGACGTCAAAATTGTGGCGGAAGGTAGCGGATGAGGTGGCTAAGGACTACCCAGATGTGACCTTGGAGCACCAGTTGGTGGATAGTGCAGCCATGCTTTTGATTACCAATCCTAGTCGATTTGACGTCTTGGTGACGGAAAATCTTTTCGGAGATATTTTGTCGGATGAGGCCAGCGTATTAACAGGAACGCTAGGGGTTCTGCCTTCTGCTAGTCATGCGGTGGCAGGTCCCAGTCTCTACGAACCTATCCATGGTTCGGCACCCGATATTGCAGGTCAGGGCATTGCCAATCCTGTCAGTATGATTCTATCTGTTGCCATGATGCTGGAAGAAAGTTTTGATTTGATCCAAGCAGGTCAGGGCATTCGCCAAGCCGTTGAAGAAGTCTTTGCCAAGGGGATTTTCACTAAAGACCTAGGTGGTAGCGCCTCTACCAAAGAAATAACAGCGGCTATTATTGAACAGCTTGAAAGGAGGTCACCATGAGTGGTAAATCCATTTTCGACAAGCTATGGGATCGCCATGTGATTACAGGGCAGGAAGATCAGCCCCAGCTCCTCTATGTCGACCAACATTATGTTCATGAGGTGACCAGTCCCCAGGCCTTTCAAGGACTGAGGGATACAGGGCGACCTGTTCGGCGCCCAGACTTGACCTTTGCGACTTTTGACCACAACGTACCAACCGTCGATATTCACAATATCCGTGATGTCATTTCCAAGGCTCAGATGGATGCCTTGGCGAAGAATATAGAAGATTTCGACATTCCCCATGCAGCCCACGGTTCGGAACATCAGGGGATTGTCCACATGGTTGGACCAGAAACAGGTCGGACCCAGCCAGGTAAGTTCATTGTCTGTGGAGATAGTCATACGGCTACCCACGGAGCCTTTGGTGCCATTGCCTTTGGGATTGGTACTTCTGAAGTGGAGCACGTTCTCGCTACCCAGACCATTTGGCAGGTCAAGCCCAAGCGGCTCCTAGTGGAGTTTGTCGGTCAGGCACAAGCAGGTGTCTATGCCAAGGACTTTATCCTGGCTCTGATTGCCCGCTACGGCGTGGATTGTGGACTGGGTCACGTGGTGGAGTTTGCAGGTCCCGTCATCGACCGACTCAGCATGGAAGAGCGGATGACTATTTGCAATATGTCCATTGAGTTCGGCTCTAAGATGGGCATTATGGCTCCAGACCAGACTACTTTTGACTACCTGCGAGGTCGTGAGTGTGCACCAGCGGACTTTGAGGCGGCGGTGGCAGACTGGAAGGAGCTCTACTCAGATGCCGACACCGTCTATGACAAGCATCTAGTCCTTGATGTGTCGGACTTAGCACCGATGGTCACTTGGGGGACCACGCCTGCTATGGGGGTTAGCTTTGACGAAACCTTCCCAGCCATCCGTGACCACAACGACGAGCGGGCCTACGCTTACATGGACTTAGCTCCTGGGCAAAAGGCTGCGGACATTCCCGTTGGCTATGTCTTCCTAGGCTCTTGTACCAATGCTCGCCTCAGCGATTTGCAGCTGGCAGCTAGGATTGTTAAGGGGCGGAAAATAGCAGAGCAGGTTACGGCCATTGTCGTTCCAGGTAGTCGCCCTGTCAAGCGGGCTGCAGAAAAGCTTGGTCTAGACAAGATTTTCATGGAGGCAGGCTTTGAATGGCGAGATCCAGGTTGCTCCATGTGTCTGGGTATGAATCCAGACAAGGTACCTGCTGGTGTCCACTGCGCCTCTACAAGTAATCGAAACTTTGAAGACCGACAGGGCTTTGGGGCCAAGACCCACTTGTGTAGTCCTGCTATGGCTGCCGCAGCTGCGCTTTATGGACGTTTTGTCGACACTAGACAGCTAGACATTCTCAAGGAGGGAGTTTAATGCACCAATTTACCACATGGACAGGAACAACCGTTCCGCTCATGAATGATAATATTGATACTGACCAGCTCCTGCCCAAGCAGTTTCTCAAGCTGATTGACAAAAAAGGATTTGGCAAGTATCTGCTCTATGCTTGGCGGTATTTGGATGATAACTACACGGATAATCCTGACTTCATTCTCAATCAGCCTGAGTATCAAGGAGCTAGTATCCTCATATCTGGGGACAACTTCGGAGCAGGTTCCTCTAGGGAACATGCTGCTTGGGCTCTGGCAGATTATGGCTTCAAGGTCATCATTGCAGGCTCCTTTGGGGATATTCACTACAACAATGACTTGAACAATGGGATTCTGCCCATTATCCAGCCCAAAGAAGTCAGGGACCAACTGGCTCAGCTGGCTCCTGACCAAGAAATCACGGTTGACTTGGCAAACCAGTTGATACGGACGCCTTTTTGGGAATTCCCATTTGACATCGAACAGGATTGGAAACACAAGTTGCTCAATGGCTTGGATGATATCGGTATTACCTTGCAGTATCAGGATTTGATTGCTGAGTATGAGGGGAATCGCCCAAGCTACTGGCAAGAATAGAGTCTTTCATTTTATCTTTTATTACTGCGTTAACTCGCTTTGCCGTACTTTAGTACTGTCTGCAGCTCGTTGCCTAGTACTAAAAGCAAACTGAAAGACTCCTACGAAATATGAAAAAAACAAGCAGGTTGCTCTGCTATGGAACAAAAGAAAAGAGGAAATGATTATGACGAAACAAATTCACTGGGATGGCGCACTTTCACAAGAAGGTTTTGACATTATCAAGGGTGAGGGAGGCGTGATTGTCTGCCCGACTAAGGTTGGTTATATCATCATGACTGCTGACAAGGCTGGCTTGGAGCGTAAGTTTGATGCCAAAGAGCGCAAGCGGAATAAACCGGGCGTGGTCCTTTGTGGTAGCATGGAGGAGTTGCGTGAGTTGGCTCAGTTGACTCCTGAGATTGATGCCTTCTACCAAAAACATTGGGACGAGGACATTTTGTTGGGTTGTATCCTGCCTTGGAAACCAGAGGCTTACGCCAAGTTGCAGGCTTATGGCGATGGTCGTGAAGAGTTGATGACCGACGTTCGTGGTACTTCATGCTTTGTTATCAAGTTTGGTGTGGCTGGCGAGCAGATTGCTAAGGAAATGTGGGAAAAAGAAGGCCGTATGGTCTACGCTTCATCTGCTAACCCATCAGGTAAGGGAAATCGTGGTAAGGTAGAAGGTATCGGTGAGCGGATTGCTTCTAAGGTAGACTTGATTATCGAGGCGGATGACTACGTGGCATCTATCCAGCCAGACAAGACCATTGAGACCCGCTATGAGCAAGGGGTTATGGTGTCTATGGTAGATAAAGATGGTAAACTGATTCCAGAACAAGGTGCAGATAGCCGTTCTATCAGCCCATGCCCAGTTGTCATCCGTAAGGGTCTGGACATCGATAAAATCATGATGCACCTGTCAGACCATTTCAACTCTTGGGACTATAGACAAGGGGAATACTACTAAGATATCGTCATTTAGTTTATCTTTTATTACGTCGACGAACGAGGAAACTCCGTTTCCCTATTTCCAACTTCAAATAATTTCATCATTATTTGAACTCACCTTGCCTGATTTTGTAAAAGTGACTTGCTTTGCAAGTACTATCTCCAACCTTGCACAGTCCATTGACTGTGCAAGCAATCTGGGGGACTGTTTCAAGTCAATGCCTAGAAACAAGAAAGCATTGAGTTATGCCTGTGGCTCGTTGACACGAACAATGTTCGTTTTATCTCCAACCTCTAACTATCTCCCAGACAGTTAGAGCTAGTACTAAAAGTAAACTAAAAGACTATAATTGAGAACGACTCGAAAGGGTCGTTTTTTCGCATCTTTACATTATTTTTATTGCTTCTTAGCCCCTTATTTGATATTATTATATCAAATAACACCTGCCATTTCTCCAAGAAAGGAGTTTCTATGCTAAAAGTAGTTGATGTCTGCAAGCGATACGGTGCCCACCAGGTCTTGTCCTATGTGTCCTTTGAGTTGCAAGCGGGGGACTTGGTGGCTCTTGTGGGTCCCAATGGTGTGGGAAAATCCACCCTCCTGAATATCATCAGCAATACAGAAACCGCTGACCGTGGGTCGGTAACTATCAATGGTCGTCCTAATAGTGACCGAGCGATTTTTCAGGATATGTCTGTCATGTTGGATGCCCAAGCACTTTATCCACAGTTGACGGGTTATGACCATCTGACCTATGTGGCTGCGACCCACAAGTTGGGGAAAAAGGAAGTGGATGCGTTGGTGGAAGAATTGGGGATGGGCTACTATGTCAAAAAGCGGGTGGCTGGTTATTCCATGGGTATGAAGCAGAAGCTGCTCTTTGCCATGGCTGTCCTTCCCAAGCCCAAGCTCTTGTTGCTGGATGAACCCCATATCGGCTTGGACCCGACCAATATCATCCAGCAGCGGGAATTTCTTCTGAATTTACAGGCAGAAGGTGTTGCTATTTTGCTTTCTTCCCACCATTTGTCGGAGATTGAGAAGCTGACCAATCAGGTTTATTTTCTCAAGGCCAGCAAGTTGATTGCCACAGAAGTGGAGTTGACTGCGGATTATGATTACCATCTTGCTGTGGAAAACTCCAAACAGGTTCAGGAGTTTTTACGGGATTATCCGCAACTCTTGTGGAAAAAGGCAGAGCAGGGTCTGGTGGAAATTTTCTTGCCCGAGCGAGATTTACTGGATTGTTTGGATCGTATTCCCATCCAGCAGGTGGCTGGGCTTACAAAAGCCAGCGACTATATGGAGTCCCTCTACCGTGATCTCTATGTGGAGGAAGGTGGTGAGGGGACATGAGGCTGCACTTTGAAATCAAGAAAATTCTCTGGTCACCACTCTATTGCTTGCTCGTGCTGGGTTTTCTAGGTCTGGCCTACCTTCCTGTTTCTCAGCGCCAAGTCCACCAAGCGGCCTATGTGGAAACCTATAAAGAAGAACTGAATGCCTTGGCTAGTGTCTTGGCAGATATAAAAATTGAAGAGGGGTCAGAAGAAGCACCACGGATGCTGGGCTTGAAATCCGATATTGAAAGTATCAGTCAGGCCTTGGATGAGGGGAAGTTTGAAGCTATCCCCAACTACCGCAAACTCATGTATCAAGACCTGGATTATTTTATCGGTCACTATCGGAAAAACTTTCAAACTCGGAATTCCTTGACGCAAACGGAAGTCGAACGTTTGGCCAGATGGAATGACTGGCTACTTGAACACCAATTAGCAGATGGTCCTGAAAATCAAGCTTGGTCAACAGGGCGTATTGTTCAAGCCTACTTAGAAAGTTTGTTTGGTTTTCTTCCTGTATTTTTGGTGCTTGGTTTTCTACTTGCCAATCAGCTGGTGGAAAAGATACTGGCGCATCAAGTTTGGCAGTTGCGACAATGGGATAGTTTGAGTTTGCAGGGGGTCAGGCGGTTGGCTGCTTCCTTGCTTTCGCTTTTACTGGCTGTGGGGATAGGTTTGCTCTTTATCCTGGTCTATGATGGGCTGACAGGTCAGTTGGCTGTATCTAGTTTTCAAGCTCCTGTTGAGATTTTGGGTCAGAGTCAGTTGATAGGTTCTGGGCTTTACGGGCTTATCTTGCTTGGTTTTTGGCTGGTCTTGCTTCTAGCTGTTCGCCTACTTTTTGGATTTTTGGACCACTTGTTAGCCAGTCGGCTGACTTTTGTGGTGACGGGCTTACTGTTAGCTCTGGGCATTTCCTATCAGGCCGGTGCAGTAGCTGGTTGGTCAGGTCAAATTCTGCCCTTGCTTGCCTTTCCTGGTTTTTTAGACACAGGTACATTTTCACAGGTCTTGGTAGAGGTGGATGTCTTGCTCCTGCTGACCATTGGATTTTTCCTTGCTTATTATGTGTTGACAGAAAAGAAAAGGCTGGTCCTGACCGTGGGGCATCAGAAGGAGTTAGACACAGGGCGTTTGGACAAGGTTTGGTCTTTTGATGTTCTCATCCTTAGTCGGATCAATTCTTGGAAAGGGCTCGTCTTAGGCAACTTGCTCCTAGCTCTGCTATTTTCCCTAGTAACAGGCCTACAAAAGCAAGAGGTTGCCCAGGAGGAGAGGGTTTCGATGGAGTTGGTTGCCCAGTCCTATGAGCAGAATGGGGCATATGTGGAGGTTTTGCAGTCGGAAATCAACCGTCTGAGGCAGTTGGTCAAAGAGGACGTGAGCTATCAGGAGGAGTTGGAGCTGAGGCTTGGTCTCTTGCAAGAATATCGTGTCTATAAAGACCTATATGTCAAGCAGTGGCAGGTTTATCAGGACAATCCTAATGCTTTGCCAGCCAGTCACCTTGCTATGCTGGAGACAGAGCAGGTCTATCTATGGGCTAGGGAGGAGAAGGCATTTGCCAATGGTGATATTGGGGCCACCCAGACGGTAGATAATCTTCGCCGTTACCAGACCCGCAATCAGGTCAGTCAGTATTACTGGAAGCAGCTGATGGAGGCTGGGGTGCCAGCAACTAAGCGGGGCAAGGATGTCATTTTGCCCAGCTTGGAAAATCGTTTTGATACCAATGATGCCTTGGTTCCAGTAGATGATCCCTCTTGGGACCGCTCCAGAGATCTGTCAGGTATCGGCAGCCTGCGCTCTTTTTTTGATGGTCCGGCTTATTTGGTGCTGCTATTGCTGGCGGTTTGGATTGGCAGTCGGGGCAAGGCGGTGGAGGTTGCAGGAAAAAACTGGCGTCTCTATCAGACCCAGCCTGTGGATTTGCGTCATGTTCTATTTACCAAATGGTTGCTGGGACTGGGCCAGGCACTTGGTTTTACAATGCTCTTTCTAGCTAGTCTTTTCCTAGTCAATAGTCTGATCGGAGGAATCGGTTATCTGGAAGATGGCCTTATCTTGCTTTCCCATTCGGAGAGGGGTATTTTTCTTGAACTCCTGAGGGGACAAGAACTCTGGGCTTGGTTCCTGCCCAATGCTCCTTATCTCTTGTGGATGGTGCTTGGCTTGCTTGTTTTGGAAATTGTACTAGTCAGTCTCAATCATCTTTTGCAAGTTCGGTTTTCAAACCGCTTAGTGGTTTTCATCCTACTAGCTGGTTTGCTGGCTCTGCTGGACTATCTCCTCTTTCAAGATCTGATTTTGGATGGGCAGGAAATCTTTAGGCAGTTAGCTCTGCTATTTTCATGAAAAAGAAAAAACTTTTTGAGGAATATCAAAAAGTTTTTTGCTATTGGTCAAATTTGAAAGGATTCTTTATGTCAGATAGGAACTATAGCTCTTGGGAAAAGGTTATTTTGTTTCCGTCTTCATCTGAAATATCAAAAACTAAGACAATATCATAATCAAGGATTTCGCTAGTTGCGATTCCATTTAATTCCAAACTTTCTTTGGTTTGATAAATATCGTTAACACAGAGAACAATATTAGCAGCTCCATCTTGATTTGCTTCATCACAGGACAATTGTAACCAGGAACGGGGTGTTATTTCATACTCTGCAATGCCTTCCATTGGAATATTGGTGGGTTCTCCTAGCCATTTTTTATACCATTCAATGGATCGATTGAAATCGGAAACGTGGAACACGCTAACTAAGCTTTTGATGTCTATTTTATTCATAAAAACCTCCAGGATTGTTGCTTGTTTTCTGTTGGGAGTTTTTCAGTAGGCGATGTGATTTTTCTTTAGTTATTCAATCACCAGCATGCCTTCTTTAACGGCAAATGGGTGTTCTGGGTCAATGCGGTCGTAGAACATGACACCGTTGAGGTGGTCGATTTCGTGTTGGACCACGATGGCATTAAAGCCTTTGAGTTTGATACGGTGTGTTTCTCCATTTTTGTCCATGTAGTCAACAGTCACGCGCGCGTGGCGGACTACGTAGCCTTGGACTTCGCGGTCAACGGATAAGCAGCCCTCGCCCCCTTCCATAGCCGCTTCTTGGACAGAATGTGCCACGATTTTAGGGTTGTACATGACCTCTTGGAGGGAGTAGGCCTGGGCAGGTGGATTGCCTTCCTCATCTTCTGGATTTGGGACCAAGACAGCGATGATGCGCTTGGAAACGTCAATCTGAGGTGCTGCTAGACCAACTCCGCCACGGAGTTTCATTTTCTCCGCCATGACAGGATCCTGCGAATGTTTGAGGAATTGCATCATTTTTTCACCTAGGATGATTTCTTGGTCAGATAGGGGAAATACAACTTCTTCAGCAACTTGACGTAGGGTTGGGTGCCCTTCACGGATGATGTCATCCATGTCAATCAAATGGGCAGCTTTTGTTAATCGTTCAATAACAGACATGATTCTCTCCTTTGAATATAGTTAAGATAAGTATAGCATGAAATGGGAGAGAATAAAAGTCGGACTTTTCTATCTATTCGTTTTCAAATCTGTTATACTAGTAAAAGACGAACGTTGAAAGGGAGAAAAATGAAAAGAATTTTAGAAAAAGTCAGTTTGCTGGGCTTGTCCACTATGCTGGTTTCGACATTTGCAGTTTCACCAGCCATTCCGCAGATGATTGAGCATTTTGCCCAGGAAGGAATAGCGGCTGGTCAGGTAGAAAATTTAATTACGGTGACATCTTTTGCTATTATGGCAGCACTCTTGATGAATGGTTTGGTTGTCCGTTTCTTATCGGAACGAAACATTATCATTGTAGGGCTTTTGCTTATGGCCATCGGCGGTGCTTTACCGGTGTTTCTAACTGCTTATCCTCTGATTTTATTGGCTCGCATCTTGCTTGGTTTGGGGATTGGCCTAATCAATGCGCGTGCTATTAATATCATCGGTAATTTTTTCACTGGTCAGGAGCGGGTGCAGATGATGGGCTTGCGTGGTTCAGCAGAGGTTTTGGGAAGCGCAGGCTTAACGCTTCTTGTCGGTTGGTTGACTCAATTTGGTTGGCAACCTGCCTTCTTGGTCTACCTTTTTGCCTTGGTCATCTTGGCTCTTTTCCTTCTCTTTGTGCCCAAGGAAGAATTACTTGCTCGCATGGAGGTAAAAGTTGAGGAGAACGCGCCCAAGGTCAAACTGGACAAGACCATGTGGAAGATGGGCATTTATCTGGCATTCTTAGCCTTCTTTGTTATCAATGTCAATACCTTCCTAACCATTCGTATTCCTCAGATTGTTTTAGCAAAGGGTATCGGTACTGCTCAGCAAGCCAGTCTGATTCTCAGTCTTATGCAGGTCATGGGGATTGTGGCAGGGACGGTCTTTAGTAGCTTGGTTGGTCGGTTGAAGGGCTGGCTTTTGGCAGTTTCCTATGTGGTCTTTGGACTTGCGGTTGTCGGCATTGCCTTTGCGGATAATCTCTGGGTGCTGGGACTCGGTGGTATGGTGTCAGGATTTTTCTACAGCATCATTCTAACCATTGTCTTTAGTCAGGTAACGGATCGGGCACCCAAGGCCTTGCTCAATACGGTCATGACCATCGTTCTCATGGGTTGCAATATTGGCGGTGCCACATCTGCCATCTTGCCGACTTATCTAGAAAAACTCAACCCAACCCCAACAGGTGCCTTTGGGATTTACGCCATCGGCTGTGCCTTGATTAGTGCAGGCTTGATTTATAAACAACTGAAGAAGTAGGAGCGGATTTCCGCTCCTTTTTGGTATAATAGACCTATGTTAGAAAACAACCGCTTAAATGAATTAATACTTCGCTTTCCCGAGGATGCTCAGTTGATTTTTAAAGACATGATTCCCTCTTATCAGTTGGGCTATGTGGATTATGTCTATCAGACAGATCATTACGCCACCCAAAACCGTCGGATTAAAAATTTGGCAAAAAATTTCCGAAGAATGGATTATTTTTACATCATGCCCCTGCCCCAGGATCTGGCATTGGAAATTGCTAACCAATGGCGCTATCAACCACCTTTGGATGCCTATACGATTAGTGCAAACCCCAAGATTTATGCTGAGATGATTTCACCAGAAGCACGTGGGGGTCGCTTTTTTGCAGTCATCCGCAATGCTGCCCTCATGGGCTATTTCTGTATTGACCAAGATGGCGAGACCGTTGACATTCGTTTGGGCATGAAACCGTCTTTGACAGGTCAGGGAAATGGCAGAGCTTTCTATCAGACTATTGAAGACTACATAGTGGAACATGTTCAGCCAGTTAGTATCAAACTGACAGTTGCCAGCTTTCATCAAGCAGCTCAAACCCTCTTTCATGCTCTTGGATTTACAGAAAGAGAACAGCAAGCAGAATATATCAAAATGGAAAAGAAACTCGTATGCGATTAGATAAATTTTTAGTGGATTGCGGTGTCGGCAGTCGAACAGAAGTCAAGAAAGTCCTGAAAAACAAGCAAGTCACGGTCAATGGCCAAGTAGAAACGTCCCCCAAGCAACAGATTGACGAAAAGACGGACCAGATTGCAGTAGCAGGCCAGGTCTTGAGCCATGAGACCTTTGTTTATTATGTATTGAACAAACCCAAAGGAGTTATTTCAGCAACCGAGGATGACCGTCATCAGACTGTCTTGGACCTTCTAGATAATACAGCTCGCCATAAGGAAGTCTTTCCAGTTGGACGCTTGGACATTGATACCCATGGCTTGCTCCTCTTGACCAACAACGGTCAGCTGGCTCATGCCATGCTTTCTCCGAAAAAACATGTTGATAAACTCTACCGTGCACAGGTTGACGGGATCATGACCCAAGAGGATGTCGAAGGATTTGCGGCAGGAATTGAGCTGAAAGACTTTACCAGTCAGCCAGCCCAGTTGACCATCCTATCGACAGATGAAGCTAAGCAGACCTCGCTGGTTGACATCACCATCCGAGAAGGGAAATTTCACCAGGTCAAACGCATGGTGCAGGCCTGCGGAAAGACGGTGACCGACTTGCAACGATTGACCATGGGGCCTCTTCGCTTAGATCCAAAACTAGCGCTTGGAGAATACCGCAGGTTGACTGCTGCCGAATTAAAGCAATTAGAAGTTTTTGGGGTGGAATTATGAGAAATATTGAAAAAATTTTTCGTGCCCTGCCCTTGATTGTGGTAGCAGGAGCAGTTGTTTATCTTTCGATTTGGATATGGATTGATAATGGGGATTGGACCTACATCATTGCTAGGGTGTCTGGTATGAGCGTTGAACATGCCAATAATTTATCCCTAATTGCCATAGCCATCCAGTCTCTATTTTTTACTTCTGACTGGTTTTATAGCCGCATTCGTGCCTTTCTCAATCGGCGGTTGGAACGCGCCAAGGGGCTTAATCGGCAGATTTATCTTGGCTATAAGGCTGGCATTGAATTTTTGATGGCTCTGCCCAAACGGACCATCTTGTTTAGCTTTTACCTGCTCTTGACGATTTTGGAAAACCTAGGTGTGATTGATAGTGCCAAAGATTATGCAGTCATTGTCATCTTTATCATCGCCGTGGATCGCGTGACTAAAATCTGGCCAGAAGAAAAGCGGAGAATGATGGAGTTTGGTCAGAAGATTAAGAAACGGATTAAGAGTGTGGAGTAGGGAGATTTGTTTGGATATATTTATTTTTTGAAAATCTAATGCAGGTCTTCTTCTATTGAGAGAATGAACGGAACAGTGTGCTGTCTGTGTCTTACTGAAGGAATTCTAAGCAGTGGTATTGCTCTTGAGCCAAGCTACACTGAAAATAAAGTAGGGTGGAATAACACTTAGGTTTAATAATAAGCGAAGATGGACATATTTTGTCCATCTATTTTTATATACTTCTTATTGAGAATATCAGAATAGAGGGGTAAAGATGAACTATTATCACATAAAACTAATGGGAGATGTACAGCAACTAGAGCGACCGAGTGAATCTTTCGCACAAGAAAATAATTGGATGTATTTTTTGAAGGAAAAAGAAGATTTATTTATTGTAACGGGAGCTACAAATACAAAACGAGAAATAGCAAAAAAGGTTCAGTCACTTTGGGAAGTGGATGTCTATTTAGATGGCTATTCTTCAATAACTGAGGATGATTTTATTGACAAAGTTGGACGTGAACAGTTGGGAGAATTTGGTTATTTCTTATTGAAGCAATCAAAGGAAGATAAGCAAGGTCTTACTCCGAATGAGGATGTTTTATCAGAAAATATGATTGGACTCAGCGACTTTAAAAATAGCATTCAGCATCTTATAAACTATTTAGACTACCAATCAAACGATTTAGAATCGCATACGAAAGAGCCATTTTTCTTAATTTTCAACGGTCAAAAGGGGAGTGGGCGAAAATATGCCCTTCAATATTTAGAACGATTGTTCGATTTGAAAGCAATTGATACTCATTGTAGCGAATATTTTCTTCCCAAGACTGATGAAAAGCAATTTCCAGTTGTTTATGACTATTTTAAAGCAAGAGCTCGTCCTAAATTAGAACTTTTCGCTAATATCAATACAAAGAAGGAGAATAATATTTGTATTCTAATTGCCCAATCGACTGAAGAAGCTAAAAAAATAGAAATGGAATTAGAGGAGGAATACTATAATGTAAATAGAATCGAGTTTCCTCCTTATACAAATGACGAACTGGTTGAAATTGCTATTCAACTATTAGCAAAAAGACGAATTAGTATAGACAAGAAAATTGTTAGGGAGTATGTAGAAAAGGCTTCAAATCTCAACAATGCAAAAGATATTCGACGAATGGTTCAGAGAATCCATGAATATGCGGTGGCAACCAATTATTGTCAAGAAAATGGATTGCTGGATCTGAGTCACTTTAGTTTGCAAAAGGAACAATCTAAAAGCAAATGTGGCCAAGCTGGGAAGAGGCTACATCAAATGATTGGTCTTCAATCTGTCAAAAAATTAATCAGACAACAAGTTGCTTTTGAACAACTATCGAAACTGAGGAAAGAAAGAGGCTATCATGTTGAAGAAAGTAATGGGCACTTGTTATTCACAGGAAATCCAGGGACGGGTAAGACAGAGGTAGCTCGTCTTTATACAGAAATCCTGTATGAACATGGATTGATCGCAGAAAATAGGATAGTAGAGGTTGGAAGAGCAGACCTTATTGGGGAATATGTTGGCCAAACAGCACCAAAAATAAAAAAGGTATTTGATAGTGCAAGTGGTGGCGTACTGTTTATCGATGAAGCTTACAGTCTGATTCCACAGAGTGAAAGAGATTTTGCCAATGAAGCTATACCCACCATTATTCAAGAAATGGAAAATCGTCGCAATGAGATAGTTGTTATTTTTGCCGGTTATAAAGATTTGATGCACAATTTTATAGATGCGAATCCGGGATTACAATCTAGAATTTCAAAAATCATTCATTTTGAAGATTACTCTGTGGACGAACTGTGTGAAATTTTTAGAATGATGTTGAGCAATAAGGGCTATTCCATTGAATCGAGCTGTGAGAGTGCATTGCGCTCGCACTTTTCGAGTCGTGTTAGAAATGAGCATTTTGGTAATGGACGCTATGTTCGTAAATTAATAGAAGCTATCTTGTATCAACAGGCGACTCGGGTAATGGAAAGGCTAGGTAAGAGGGATTTGGATGAAACAGAGATGAATGTCGTAATAGAAGCTGATATTAAAAATGGCATCCAAGAATTATCAGAGTTGGAATCAACTCAACGGTTAATAGGTTTTGGATTACAGGGATAGAAGAAAGGAATTACACATGAATAACAATGGTTTGAACGAAAATACTGTGTTTAATGATATGGAAATTTTAGAAATATTTATCGATTTGCTATACAGAAATTTGGACTCGGATACCAAGGTGAGAAGCTCTTTTGACAGTATCAATCGGGAAGTGAGTGATTTTTTTGGAATCCCACAAAAGAGCTATATCGGACAACTTTTATATATTATTTCAGATGTTGATCACATCAGAAAGAGCTTTGTTGACCACATAGAATTTTACTATCGAGAGATGAATAGGAAAGTGAAAAGAGTAGTCGGAGTCAGTCTGGCTATAGAAATAGTACAAAATGTTCATTTTCTAGAAGAATTTGATGTTGTGATGATTGAAAATATTGAAGAATTTTATAATAGTACCGATGCGATTCAAAAGAAGTTGGCAAGAATTTTGGAAAGTTATCTAGAAACAGGCGGAAAATTACTGGTAACTGGTTGCGAGTTTGATAATTCAAACGACTCATTAAGCAAGATTCTCTACCAAGGAAATTTATTGAATTTGACTTGCTAAGAGTGTTATAATCTTTTTAGAATTGAGGTTTCTATGAACGATCAGGAAAGACTACTAATCATATTTTTACGTTTACAATCAGGAGCACATCTGAAAAAGTCACAGTTGGCAGATGAATTTGGAGTCAGTGAGAAGACAATTCAGAGAGATTTTGCTCTGCTAGGAGGATTTATCGAAAGTCAGCCGATGATTGCAGCAGAGTTAGCCTATGATTCTAAGAACCATACTCGCTTTTTAAAAGGGAAGTCTCTTTTTAACAAAAAGGAAATTCTGACTATTTCTAAAATTTTACTAGAAAATCGTGCTTTGAATAAGGAAGAGAATAGGGCTGTTTTAGATAGTTTATTTGCACTAGTATCGAAAGACGAACAGAAAGAAATTTCTGCCATTATCGCCAGTGAACTCTTAAACTATGCCCCGCTTTCAGATACTCAAAACAGGATTGATAAGATTTGGGAATGGTCAGAGGCCATTCGTAAGGAATTGGTATTAGATATTCGCTACCAATCTCCCTACAATGTAGAAAAGAAACACACAGTTTTTCCTGTGTCACTCTACTACGATAGTCATTACTTTTACCTTGTAGCTTATAATCTAAAACATTCATCCTATATGACTTTAAAGTTAGATCGGATTTTAGAATGGAAAGTTTCGACTGAGAAGAAACCGGATATTTCTTATGGCAAAAAGTTTCGAGATGGTGAGGTACGGAATAAGCGCGTGGATTCTTTTATGGGACGGGAATTAACCATAAGAGTCAGATTTAGCTATGATCCAACCATTGTCTTGGATCAATTTCCGACAGCAAAGATTATCGAAATCAACTCCGAAGGCAACATCATTGAATTTGTAAGTCAAGACACACCAGGCTTAAAACGTTGGTTGCTGAGTCAGGCAGATGCACTGACTGTGCTTTCCCCGGCTTCGCTTGTAGAAGATATGAAACATTTCCTCAAAAATATGCAAGAAAACTATAAAAATTAGATATAGGGGACACTATTTGTCCACTCTGTGTATTAGAATGGTTGTATCAGTACTATAACTCTTGATTGAAAGGAGGGGAAGTATATGCAAGAATGGATTGTGGTAGATCAATTTGGAAATACGATTGCAGGACCGTTTTACGATAAAACAGCTGCGGAGATGCATGCGAAAATGATTCCGAATGCAAGTGTAGAGAAAAAATAGGAGAATAAGTAGAATGACTGATATTACTTTGAGGCATATGACGTTAGAGGAACTTTTGAAGGACAATAGGCTCCATATCCCAAATTATCAACGCCCTTATAAATGGCAACGAAAACACATTCGCCACTTATTCTATGATGTCAAAGAAGTTATAGACTCTAAAAAGGACATTTATCAAGTTGGTTCTCTTATTTTACATGATAAAAAACAAACTTTAGATATTGTTGATGGACAACAACGGACTATTTCCGTTGCATTATTTTTACAGGCTTTAGGGAAGTTGAACGATTATATCGGTGCCCAGCAGTTACTAAATCAAAAATTTGACGTGGTTTCGTGTCAACATGCTAAGGAAAATTTTGAAGAGTGGAAAATACTGATTGACCTAGATGATGAAAAGGCGCAAAAAGTATGTGACTTTCTTCTTAAAAATTGTGAAATTGCTGTTATTACAATGCCACATAATCGATTATCTGAAGCTTTCCAACTTTTTGATTCTCAAAACAATCGAGGAAAAGCTCTAGAGCCACACGACCTGCTTAAAGCCTATCATTTGAGAAATGCCTCTGAAATCAGTGAAGATTTAATCGAAAATTGGGAAAAAATTGTTACAGACGAAAAGGTCAATTTAAAAGATTTATTTAACCAATATCTTTTTAGAGTGCGACGGTGGTCAATTGGTGAAACTGGGTTGACTAAACGTCGTCAGGGTTCATACCTTCGCTTTACAGAAGATTTTATCGATGATTTTAAAGGTGTCGGTTTACATCATAACGCATACCCTTATTTGAATCTCTTTAGACTATTAAAAGAACAAAATATTGATTATCCTATTTCTTTAACGATGCCAATTATTGATGGAGAGTACTTTTTCTCTTATATTAATCAGTCACACAAAATGATTCAACATAGAGAAACTTGGTTTGAAAGTCTCAGTCTAGATTCCAAAATGCTCAAGATTTTGCATTCTGCTAAACAACGTTATAACCGGAATCGTAATTTATTCGATAATCTAGTATTGCTTTTTGTGGATAGATTTGGTCAGGGAGCTTTAGATAAAGATATTGTTGAAACAATTTTTATATGGGCCTATTATCCACGTATAAAAGCGCGTGCCATTTATGATAGCACTTTAGCCAATTATGCTGCGGGTGGAATTTTTCAACGGCGTACAGTTCAAAAATTATTTCAGCTATTACAACATGCTAGTACACCAAGCGATTTTTTGCAGAAAATCAATCGTGATCAATTTGAACATTTTACCTTGGAGAAAATTCTTGAGGAAGAGGAGCTTAATAAATGACTAAGACAGCTACTTTGACAGTTACAAAACTTCTGACTGAAGATGAATACATTGTTCCTCTTTATCAGCGAAATTTTTCATGGACATATGATGAGATTGAGCAATTGCTTATTGACATAGCAGACGCTTACAACGAACGTGAAAAACGTCCTGATTATTATATCGGAACACTGGTTGTTCATCAAAAAGGAAATATGTACCATATTATTGATGGGCAACAGAGAACAACAGCTTTGACTTTGTTGGCATTGGTTTTGAGAAATGAGTATCACATTGAGATCCCTGACTTGAAACTCTTAAATTTTGAAGCGCGTAAGCAGTCCAATGCATCTTTGCAGCAGTTATTTGAAAATAGTAGTGCTGAATTTGAGAATATGGATGAGATTATTAGAGGTTACCAAAACACCAAATTAGCACTAAATAAAATTCTGTCCGAACAGTTTAAAATGGAAGTGACGGTATATGCTGAGTACCTCTTTCAACACGTCATTATTTTTAGAAATATGCTACCTACTGACTTAGATTTGAATCTTTATTTTGAGCGGTTTAATTCAAGAGGGGAGCAATTGGAAGCTCATGAAATTATTAAGGCTCAATTGATGGCGAAGCTTGACGATGATGAAGCTGCTAAGTTTGCTAAAATCTGGGATGCCTGTGCAGACTTCGAGAAGCCGGTAGTTAAATCATTTCAAATGAGAAAGAAAAGAAAGGAAACGTTTAAAGAAAGAGAAAACATTTTTGGTTGGCATTTTTCAAATTATAAATTAGCCAATATCTATCGATTTATTGATAACACAAATAGTTCAAAAAAAAGTATATTAGATACCCTAGAAGATTCAAGTTCATTGGTCTTTGATGACATCGTAGACGAAAAAGAAACTGGAAAATATACAACCGTCATTAACTTTGAAACACTACTCTTGTATACTGTTTCTATTATTGAAAATATTTCCCCACAAGATGTTCAATTAGATGATAAGAAACTACTTGATGTTTTTATGGTAAGTGAAAAAGGAAGGGATTGGGTCATTTACTTCTCGGAAACGTTATTAAGCATCAGACACCTATTTGATAACTATGTCATTAGAAACGCAAGCGAAGATACTTCAAGGCGTTCCCAAAATGATTGGTTTCTCAGGAAGGGGACTTATTACGAATATCAGAGAAATAACCAAAAATATACGTCTTACTTTGTAAAAGAACATTTTGAGAATAATACTTTTTCGGATAAAGCAGTGAATGATACCATTATTATGCTCCAGTCTATGTTTGCAGTGACCTTTACATCAAATCGAGATAGTCGTTGGCTATATGAGACTTTGGTCTATCTATTCGAGAATGTTGAGCATTTGCAAGATGAAGCATTTGGACACCAGTTTGTAATTTTTCTAGAAGCATTGGCAGTTCGATATGCTGATGGTCGGTTATTTACAGAAGATGGTCAAGAATTTAGATGCTACCCTAATATGCCTATCTATGCTTTCAATTTTATTGATTATGTCTTATGGAAAAATCAAAATAATCTACAGGAGTACTTTTTTGATTCAAGGAATTTTAGATTCACTTATCGTCGTTCCGTTGAACACTGGTATCCTCAGAATCCAAATTTTGAAGATAGTGGGATGTTAAGAATGTCTGATAGTCTGCTTCATTCTTTCGGAAACCTTTGTATTATCACGGACAGTCAAAATTCGAAGTTTGGGAATTCTAGACCTCAGGCCAAGTATAGCCAATGGGAAAAGATATTTGGAAACCAAAGTCTAAAACTGCAATGGATGGCTAAACTTACTGGAAATTCTGACGACAATTGGAATAGTGGGACAATCAGAGAGCATGAAGATAAGATTTTAATGTTAGTTAAGGGATTTATAGATCGTACGAAAAATATTTGATTTTTTCGGAAGTTTTGAATTTCAGTTTATTCCCCTTATGTTTGCTAGTCTTGTCTCCAAGAAAAATAAAAATTTACAAAATTCCTTGCAAAAAACTTCCTCTTTGTGTTACAATACCAAAAGCGTAGGTTTTTAAACTCATCCCGTGAGGTGAGAAAGACAACAGGATAATTCATTAAGGGCCTATGACTATGTATATTTAGAAAGTCTGGGTCTTTTTGTGTACCCAGAATGGGAGATTTATGAGTACAAAAGCCGATCTTTTGTTTGATGTCCATGAGAAACCAGCCCCGCTTCAAGGGATTTTGTTGAGTTTCCAGCACGTGTTCGCTATGTTTGGTGCGACGATTTTGGTGCCCTTGATTCTCGGTATGCCAGTTTCGGTTGCCCTCTTCGCCTCAGGTATTGGAACCTTGATTTACCAAGTAGCGACGCAGTTCAAGGTTCCGGTTTACTTGGGTTCATCCTTTGCCTACATTTCGGCTATGGCGCTTGCTATCAAGGAAATGGGTGGCGATGTGTCAGCAGCGCAGACAGGTATTCTCTTCGTCGGCTTGATTTATGTGTTGATCGCAGCACTTGTCAAAGTTATCGGTACTAAGTGGATTGACAGCCTCTTGCCTCCGATTGTCATCGGTCCTATGATTATCGTGATTGGACTTGGTCTTGCCAACTCTGCTGTGACTTCGGCAGGCTTTGTCGCAGACGGTGACTGGAGAAATGTCGTAGCGGCTATTGCTACCTTCTTGATTGTGGCTTTTGTCAATACCAAAGGGAAAGGTTTCGCCAAGATTGTTCCTTTCTTGATTGCCATCGTCGGTGGTTATGTGATTGCCATCTTCCTTGGACTAGTTGATTTCACACCTGTGATGGAAGCAGCTTGGTTTGAACTGCCAGGTTTCTACCTACCATTTGAAACTGGTGCCTTCAAGGCCTACAATTTCTACTTTGGTCCAGAAATGATTGCCATCTTGCCAATCGCGGTGGTGACCATCGCGGAGCATATCGGAGACCACACGGTTCTCAGCCAAATCTGTGGTCGCCAGTTCTTGAAGGAGCCAGGCCTCAGCCGTACCTTGATTGGTGACGGTGTGGCGACTGCTGTATCAGCCTTTATCGGTGGACCTGCTAACACGACTTATGGTGAAAATACAGGGGTTATCGGTATGACCCGTATCGCATCAGTATCCGTTATCCGTAACGCAGCCTTGATTGCCATTGCCTTCTCATTCTTGGGTAAATTTACAGCCCTTATCTCTACTATTCCAAGTGCTGTTCTTGGTGGTATGTCTATCTTGCTCTACGGTGTTATCGCCTCAAACGGTTTGAAAGTTTTGATTGAAAGCCGTGTTGACTTCGGTCAAGTCCGCAACCTGATTATCGCAAGTTCTATGCTGGTCTTAGGCCTTGGTGGTGCAGTACTCAACATCGGTGCCATTACCCTGTCAGGAACAGCCCTCTCAGCCATTGTCGGCATCGTCCTCAATCTTATCTTGCCAAAAGCAGAATAAGTTAAAGTAACAGTCAGCAAAAGCTGGCTTTTTTTGAAAATAGCAGAGCTGCTCAGCTAGTTTTCAAATCAGTTGACAAAAAAGACAATCCTTGATAGAATAAATGAGGTCCAAAAGGACAAATCTAGCTTTTTCTTGGTTACAGGTCGCCAACCTGTCACTCGGATTAGGCTCAAAAACAAAGGAGAACATATCATGGCAATCTCAAAAGAGAAAAAAAATGAAATCATGGCACAATATGCTCGTCATGAAGGCGACACAGGTTCAGTTGAAGTACAAGTAGCAGTACTTACTTGGGAAATCAACCACCTTAACGACCACATCAAACAACACAAAAAAGACCACGCAACTTACCGTGGTTTGATGAAAAAAATCGGTCGCCGTCGTAACTTGTTGGCATACCTACGCCGCACAGACGTTAACCGTTACCGTGAATTGATTCACTCACTCGGACTCCGTCGTTAAGAAAAAGCCCGCAAGGGCTTTTTGTGTGCCGTAAAAAGGAGATAATGCCATCTTCTCGGTCATTTCCATACTGATTTTGTTGCCTTTCTTCCCCTATATATGGGTCCGGTAGAGGTAGTATTCTTTTAACAGCGATTTATTTCGCTGTTTTTAGTTGTTTTGAAGCAAAAATTTCCTTAATGATTAAGGTAAAAGTCGCTATTGAAGAAAAAAATAAAAGCGGTTACAATAAAGATAAGGAGGTCGATATGTATCAAAGAGAATGGCTTATCCTTAAGGAATTAGAAAAAGGAGGCTATGTAACCTCTGCTCAACTGGCTCAAAAGATTGGCGTGAGTGTCAAGACGGTTCAAAAATCCATTGCCCATCTTAACGAGAGCATGGCCAAACAGATGATTGGTTCCATTGTTTCCAAAACAGGACAGGGCTATCGTTTGCAGATTCGTCAGCAAGACCATTACCAAAAATTAGTGGCTGAATTAGACGGTAGGCAGGGCATATCTGGTGCTGAGCAACGTCAAATTTACTTGCTTAATGAGTTATTGAAACAGCCCTATGTCAAGTCAGAACAAGTGGAAGTAGCCCTTTATATTTCTAAAAAAACCTTGTCCAATACTGTTCGTGCTCTGCGAGAATTATTGGAGCGGTATCAGATTGATATTAAAACACGTCCCCACTATGGGATGTATCTGGATGGCCAGGAGAAAGATATCCGCTTGATGATGGTCTTGGTGGAAGGGGTAGAGCTATACGATTTATCCAAAGAGGAGAAAATAGCAATTGAGCAACTCTTACTCATCCAAGGTGTACAGACGGATTTTTACCGTGCCAATGTCTTGTCTATTTTACGAGCGACCTTGACAAGGGTTCAGCGAGGGTATGGCTTACCAGAGGTGGCTGTTTCAAGTAAGACAGGTTTGGCTGATTTATCTGAGAAATACGGATGGGGCTTGCAGACAGCAGATATTGTCAGCATAGAAGAAACGATCAACTCTTTTCGGGTCAAGGTATCTTCTTTAGCGAGTAATCGGCAGCTCAATCTTTGTTTGTCTATGGTAGAAGAAGCCTTTGGTTTGGATTTTAGTAGGGATAAGGATTTTATCAATAGCCTCTGGTCTCATGTGCAAAAGCTTCATGAACGAGTGAAAAATCGAGTGATTCTAAAAAATCCGCTATTAGCTGAAATCAAACAGAACCTTAAAAATGAGTTTGTCATGGCCAGTCTACTGTCAGGGGCTTTAGCTAGAGAATGGAGTGCACCTATTTTAGAAGATGAGATTGGTTTTTTATCCCTCATCTTTGCGACCTGTACTTCACAGATTAAGGACTTGAAAAAGCATATGTTGGTGGTGTGTTTTGATAGTGAGAGCGGAAAGGATTTCCTCCAATCCACTTATCAGCGTCTTTTTGGCCGCTACATTCACCAAGTAACTGTCTGCAATCCAGAAGAGATTGCCCAGCAGGACTTGTCGGCCTATGACTGCATTGTCTCGACCGTTGAATTGCCAGTATTAACTCCTTATAATCCACACTATGTATCCTACTTTTTAGAGGAACGGGATAAGGAAGCGATTAAACAGCAGTTGACAACAACTGAAAATTTCTTTGTGAATCAGTTGCTGGAAGAAGTGATTTTCCTGGATCAGCTGCCCTTTGAGAGTAAGGAGCAGTTGGTAGAAGATATTTGTCGGCATATTGAGCAGGTGCGTGGGATTGATGTGACAGAAAAAGTTCTCAAACGCCTTTCTATGGGGGTTACTCAGTTAGGGCATAAGATGGTTCTTCTGCACCCACAGGGAAAGGTAGACGAACACTTTGTTTCGGTTACTGTATTGGATCGTCCTGTTTACTGGGAAAGTTCAGAGGTGCGCGTGGTTGTGCTGGCGTCTCTTCCGACGATTGATCCTGTCAGCAGATTGATTTATCAAATTTTATCGACTTTTATGATTGAAGATATTTATGTGGATGGGCTCTTGCAAGCACCAACTGCTGACAATTTACAAGTGATTTTGCAAAAAATTAAGGAAAAGGAGTTGAAGGGGTATGTTTACTAATGTGGAAGATTCGATGCAAATTATTGCCAATTCAGGTGATGCTAGGTCGGACTACATGGAAGCGATTCGCTTGGCTAGCGTAGGGGATTTGCAGGCAGCTAGTCAGCAAATGGACATGGCCAAGGATAAGATTGTAGAAGCCCACCGCTTGCAGACGGAGCTGATACAGGGAGAATTCAGAGGAGATAAGGCAGAGCTTAATCTCTTGCTCATACACGCCCAAGATCATCTCATGTCAACCTTGGTGATTCGTGACTTATCACGTTATCTATTGGATCTATATCAAAAATTAGGAGAAAAGGAGAAAGAGATATGATCAATATCTTGTTGTGTTGTTCGGCTGGAATGTCCACGAGCCTCTTGGTAACCAAGATGCAAAAGGCGGCTGACAGTCGTGGTTTGGAGTCCACTATTTGGGCGGTATCTGCGGATGAAGCGGGACAAAATGTCGGTAAGGCAGATGTTATACTGCTAGGGCCGCAAATTAAGTTCTTGCGTGGGGATATTGAGTCTCTGGCTGGAGATAAGCCCTTGGATGTGATTCCGATGCGTGACTACGGTATGCTCAATGGTGAAGCCGTCTTGGATTTGGCCTTGTCACTTTATCAATCGTAATAAAAGGAGGTTAGTTGTATGAAAACAACGTTTTTGGATAAGATAGAGCAATTTTCTTACAAAATTGGTCAACAAAAACACATTATTGCCTTGCGTGATGGAATGGTTCTGACCATGCCATTGATTTTGGTGGGAAGTCTCTTTGTGATTATTCAAAGTTTCCCTGTCCCTGCTTGGGAAGCCTTTTTAACAGAGGTAGGAGCCATGAGTTATCTGGGTGGTCTGATCACAGGTACCTTTGGCATCATGGGCTTGGTCGCAGTATTTGGGATTGCCAAGCGTTTGGCGGATAGTTACAAGGTGGATGGTACCAGTGCTGGTGTGATCGCCTTGGCTGCTTACCTTGTTTTAGTCCCTCTTCAAGAAGGGATGATGAGTACTGGTTATTTTGGGTCACGTGGACTCTTTGTGGCAGTTGTGGTAGGCTTGATTACGGGTGAACTTTTCCGCATCCTCATCCAGAAAAACATCGTGATTAAGATGCCAGAAAGTGTACCACCGATGGTGGCGAAGTCCTTCACTTCTTTGATTCCAGCTTTTGTGATTATCTCAAGCTTTGCTGGTATTGATTTGCTCTTCAAGGCCCTTGGTTTCACAGATATCTTCCAAGTCATGCTGGTCATTTTGGCAGAGCCACTGAAAGGTGCAAGTAATACCTTATGGGGAGCTTTGCTGGCTGTTTTGTTCAACTCAGTTGTATGGCTCTTTGGTGTTCACGGTGGTCAATTGGTAAGCTCCATCATGGACCCTGTGTGGTTTATGAATACAGATGCCAACCGTGAAGCTTGGCAAGCAGGTCTGGAATTGCCCTTCATCGTGACCAAGCCATTCCTTGATAACTTTGCTTGGTTGGGCGGTAGTGGTGCCTCTATTGGTTTAGCCATCTTCCTCTTCTTCTTTGCCAAGAGCCAACAAAATAAGGCGCTCGGAAAATTGGCGATTGTTCCAGATATCTTCTCTGTTAACGAACCGATGCTGTTCGGCTTCCCGATTGTACTGAGCCTTGATTTGGCAGTTCCATTTATTTTAACTCCACTGGTAACAGCAACGGTTTCATACTTGGCCATGGATTGGGGTCTGGTTCACAAAACAGTTGGGATTATGATTCCATGGGCAACGCCACCGATCATTAGTGGTTATTTATCAACAGGTGGGCACATTAGTGGTTCTATTCTACAGATTGTAAATATTCTGATTGCAGTAGCGATTTACTATCCATTTGCCAAACGTATTGATAACCGGATGCGCAAGGAAGAAGAGGAGGCTGCAGGATGAAACGATTACTCAACTGCGTAGCCAGTGATTTTGAAGGCCTAGATAGAGAAGGATTGCTCAATGCGATTCGGGCCAGCGAAGGTCGAGTTATCATGGCCGAAAATGTGACACATGCAGGTTCTGCCTTGCCTGGTGTAACCAATGCAGAATTGGTACGAGCATTCGGTGCTGACTTGATTTTGATGAATACCTTGGATGTCCTCCATCCAGAGATTCCAGGCTTGGATGTGACAGATCGGCCAATTGCTCGTTTGAGAGAATTGACAGGTCGACCGATTGGGGTCAATCTAGAACCAATTGACTTAGAAGCAGAGATGCTAGAAGAGCGCTTGGAGATCAATGAAGGTCGCCAGGTGAATGCAAAGACCTTGCAAGCTCTTAACGAACAGGGATTTGACTTTGTCTGTATCACAGGCAACCCAGGCGCAGGGATCACAAATAAGACCATTGCAGAAGCTATTCGCTTTGCCAAGACCATTTTCAAGGGAGTGATTATCGCAGGGAAGATGCATGGGGCAGGCTCTAAAGATCCAATTTTTGATCAAGAGGCTCTGTTATCCTTTGCGGATGCTGGTGCAGATATTGTCTTGATTCCATCGCCGGGGTCTGTACCAGGAAGCACCATTGAAACGTGTGCGCAGATTGTGGGGCTTTTGAAAGAGAAAGGCGTTCTCACTGTCGGAGGTCTAGGAACGAGTCAGGAATCCTCGGATATTGCGACTATCAAACAAATTGGTCTCTGGAATAAGATGGTTGGTTTTGACATCCATCATATTGGAGATGCTGGTTTTGGTGGTATGGCACCGCTAGAAAATATTTTTGAACTGTCGGTTGCGGTCCGTGGTCGTCGCCATACCTACAAGATGATTGGGACCTCTATCAAGCGTTAAGTTAAACGAGTTAAAAGTATTTGTTATCCTCGAAAGGCTGCTCCGTTGGAGTGGCTTTTCTTTTAAAGAAATTTTGCCTCATTTCCTCAAAATTATGCTACAATAGAACTTAGTACGTGGTTTTGTGCAAAGCTGAATCCAGTAATACTATTGGGTTGAACTTTGTAGAAAACACGTAAATTAACAATTAGGAGAACTTTCATGTCAAAACAAGTATTTGAAACGGTTTTTGCTGGCAAGAAATTGGTCGTTGAAACTGGTCAGGTTGCCAAACAAGCTAATGGTGCGGTGGTCGTTCGCTATGGCGATTCAACAGTATTGACTGCGGCGGTTATGTCCAAAAAAATGGCGACGGGTGATTTCTTCCCTCTCCAAGTCAACTATGAAGAGAAAATGTACGCTGCTGGGAAATTCCCAGGAGGCTGGATGAAGCGTGAGGGCCGTCCATCAACCGATGCGACTTTGACAGCTCGTTTGATTGACCGTCCAATCCGTCCAATGTTTGCGGAAGGTTTCCGTAATGAAGTCCAAGTCATCAACACAGTGCTTTCTTACGATCCAGATGCTTCTGCTCCAATGGCAGCCATGTTTGGTTCTTCATTGGCATTGGCAATCTCAGACATTCCATTCAACGGTCCAATCGCAGGTGTGCAGGTCGGTTATGTCAATGGTGAGCTCATCATCAACCCTGACAAGGCTCAGATGGAAGCGTCCCTCCTTGACTTGACAGTGGCTGGTAACAAGGACGCTATCAACATGGTTGAGTCTGGTGCCAAAGAATTATCAGAAGACATCATGTTGGAAGCCCTCTTGAAAGGTCATGCGGCTATTCAAGAACTCCTTGATTTCCAAAATCAAATCGTGGCAGCTGTCGGCAAGGAAAAAGCAGATGTGGAGCTTCTTCAAGTGGACCCAGAATTGCAGGCTGAGATTGTCGCAGCTTATAATGACGATTTGAAAAAAGCGGTGCAGGTTGAAGAAAAATTGGCTCGTGAAGATGCGACCAATGCCGTGCGTGAGACGGTCATCGCAGCTTACGAAGAGAAATACGCTGAACACGAAGAATTCGACCGCATCATGCGTGACGTTCATGAAATCTTGGAACTCATGGAGCACGCAGAGGTTCGTCGTTTGATTACAGAAGACAAGGTCCGCCCAGACGGTCGCCGTGTCGATGAGATTCGTCCGCTGGATGCAGAAGTGGACTTCTTGCCAAACGTTCACGGTTCAGGTCTCTTTACCCGCGGTCAAACGCAAGCCCTTTCTGTCTTGACCTTGGCCCCAATGGGTGAAACTCAAATCATCGACGGTTTGGATGATGAGTACAAGAAACGCTTCTTGCACCACTATAATTTCCCACAATACTCAGTGGGATCAACAGGTCGTTACGGAGCACCTGGTCGTCGTGAGATTGGTCACGGAGCCCTTGGTGAGCGTGCTCTTGAGCAAGTCTTGCCAAGCCTAGAAGACTTCCCTTACGCTATCCGCTTGGTGGCAGAAGTCTTGGAGTCAAACGGTTCTTCATCACAGGCTTCTATCACAGCTGGTACCCTTGCCCTCATGGCAGGTGGTGTGCCAATCAAGGCACCAGTTGCAGGGATTGCCATGGGTCTGATTTCAGACGGGACAAACTACACTGTCTTGACCGATATTCAAGGTCTTGAGGACCACTTCGGCGACATGGACTTCAAGGTAGCGGGTACTCGTGACGGTATCACAGCCCTTCAAATGGATATTAAAATTGACGGTATCACACCACAAATCTTGGAAGAAGCCTTGGCACAAGCTAAGAAGGCACGTTTTGAAATTCTCGATGTCATCGAAGCGACTATCCCAGAAGTTCGTCCTGACTTGGCACCAACTGCACCGAAGATTGACACTATCAAGATTGATGTAGATAAAATCAAGATTGTTATCGGTAAGGGTGGCGAAACCATTGATAAGATTATTGCAGAAACTGGCGTGAAAATCGATATCGACGAAGACGGTCTTGTGGCTATCTTCTCACCAGATCGTGCTGCAATTGAGCGCACAAAAGAAATCATTGCAGGTCTTGTTCGTGAAGCAAAAGTGGACGAAGTCTTCCAAGCAAAAGTGGTTCGTTTGGAGAAATTCGGTGCCTTTGTCAACCTTTTCGACAAGACTGATGCTCTGGTTCACGTTTCTGAAATGGCTTGGACCCGTGTCAATAAACCAGAAGATTTGGTTGAAATTGGCGATATTGTTGACGTCAAAGTTATCAAGATTGATGATAAAGGCCGTGTTGATGCTTCTATGAAAGCTCTTCTACCAAAACCAGAAGGTTATGTGGAGCCAGAAAAACGCGAGCGTTCTGACAAACCTCGCCGTCCAAGAGACCACAAAGAGAAAAAAGACAACAACTTTGGTGAATTCAAATTCCACAAGGTTGAAAAGAAATAAGCTGAGTAGACAAGTTCGGTAGCGGGCTTGTCTTCTCGCTAGAAGGAGTGACTATGGGTTGGTGGAAGGACACCATTGAGATTGTAAAAGAAAAAGATCCGGCAGCACGGACGACCTTGGAAGTTCTTTTGACCTACCCAGGTGTCAAGGCCTTGGCTGCCCACCGTCTGTCCCATTGGATGTGGAAGAAAGGCTTCAAGCTACTGGCTCGGATGCACAGCCAGTTCTGGCGTTTTTGGACTAATATTGAGATACATCCGGGTGCGGAAATTGCTTCAGGGGTCTTCATTGACCACGGTGCAGGTCTAGTTATCGGAGAAACTGCCATTATCGAGTCGGGTGTTATGCTCTACCACGGGGTGACCCTGGGAGGTACTGGTAAGGATTGCGGTAAACGCCACCCGACCGTGCGAAAAGGAGCTCTGGTTTCTGCCCACGCTCAAGTTATTGGTCCTATTGAGATTGGGGAAAATGCTAAAGTGGGTGCAGCTGCCGTTGTTCTAGCCGATGTTCCAGCAGATGTGACAGTGGTCGGTATGCCGGCTAAAATCGTCCGTGTCCATGGTCAAAAAGATGAGAAGGTCATTCATGACATGGAAGGTGGTCGTGAACACTACACCACCAAACTGGCAGAGCTGAGAGAAGCCAGCCATCATTCATCGCATTTGTAGGAAAGCCACATATGGTAAGTCCTATGTGATTTAGCCATAGAGAGGAAAAATAAGCATGATACTAGCCACTAATGTCCTAAATCCCCAGCAGTTATCCGCAGCAAAAACTCTGATAAGTACTGTACAAACCCATGATGGAACCTATCGTGCCCCTTACCTGTCAAATATGCTCAACTTTGACCCCGAAATGCCAGCTTTTTTCTTGGCTTATCAAGGCGAACAGTTGGTGGGGCTCTTGACTGTGTATGCCGATGATGAGGATGTAGAACTTGCAATTCTCGTGCACCCAGACTACCGCAGACAGGGTCTGGCACGCAAGCTCTATGATTGCTACCAGATGAAGACGGCTATGTATCCTATCGCTAGTGTGACCTTTCAGACCGAACGTGTCTTTCTGGACAAGCACCCAGACCTTGCGACAGCATGGAACTTGGTAGAAGATACGGATACGGAGACATGGCTGGGACGTGAGCGAGAGCCTTATCAGTTCTCACAACAGGCTGAACTCACAGTAAGTTTGGCACAGGCTCACCATGCAGACAGTATTGCACGCTGTAAGACTGCGGCATTCGGTAACGACTATGAGGTGGCGCTCCGCTACGTGCGTGAATCCATTGCGGATGCGAATAGTTTACTTTATCTTTTGGAACATAGCGGAGCGGTTATCGGTTCTTGCACAGTAGATATATCGACCGATGATAACTACCTTTACGGTTTAGCTATCGCACCAGACCAGCAACAAAAAGGTTACGGTACTTACTTAGTCAAAGCTGTCATCAATGACCTTATCAGGAAAAACGACAAACCTTTTCAAATCGCCGTCGAAGATGATAACCTCATCGCTAAGCGGCTGTACGAAAATATCGGTTTTACAAAGCAGACACAAGTAGTTTACCTAGACCCAAAAGGAGAATGATATGCTACTAGAAGAATTTGAAAACACCTCTGCAGTCATTGAACCAACGGACAAGGCTATTCGTGGTGGCGGAGAGGTATGTGAGACCATGATTTTCTCCTTCAATGGGGAAATTGTAGATCGTGTCCGTCAGCTACCTGAGAGCAGAGAAGGTGGTCATTTACAGACCTTAAACGGTCGTCATCCTTGGTATATTTTGGAAAGAGATGGACTGCAGGTTGCGGTCATATTGGCAGTAATCGGTGCTCCCATGGCAGTTGGTCACTTGGAGGAACTGAAAGCCTGTGGGTTTGAGAACTTTATCGTTCTTGGTTCCTGCGGTGTTTTGGATAAGTCGCTTGCTGCGGATAAGATTATCCTTCCTAGCTCTGCTCTTCGGGACGAGGGAACTAGTTACCACTACGCTCCTGCTAGCGAGGAAATCAGCTATGATTCTGCTCTGCTATTAACCATGGAAAAGGCCTTGGATCAAGCAGGAATTGAGCACGTGCGGGCCAAGACCTGGACCACGGATGCTTTTTATCGGGAAACAGCTGCCAAGGTCAAGCGTCGCCTAGCCGCTGGTGCCATGGTGGTCGATATGGAAGCTTCTGCTATCATGGCCTGGGCAAACTTTCGTCAAGCCAAGGTCTATCAATTTTTCTACACGGCAGACTATGTGGACCACCACAAGAATGAATGGGATACCCGTCGGGAAGAACGGACGGCTGACAGTATGACCTTCTTTGAAGTGGCCATGGTCATTGCAAGAAAATTAGAAAGTAGATCATGTTAAAAAAATTAGTAAGACAAAACTGGCCTTATGTGTTGACCGCCATTGGTGGAACAATTCTATTTATCCTTAAATTTTCCCAAGGAAACTGGCAGCTAGGGATGATTTGGTTGGCTGCGACAGCTTATTGGCTAGTAAAATTGTATCAAAAGTATCAAGTCCTAAAGAATACTCAGAAGTAATGGAGAAACTATGATTAAAATTTACGATACTATGACCCGCAGTTTACGTGACTTTGTGCCATTGGAAGAAGGTAAGGTAAAAATGTATGTCTGCGGTCCGACGGTTTACAACTATATCCATATCGGAAATGCCCGTAGTGTAGTGGCTTTTGATACCATCCGCCGCTATTTTGAATACCGTGGCTTTGATGTAGCTTACATTTCTAACTTTACGGATGTGGATGACAAGATTATCAAAGCTGCTAATGAAGCTGGCATGACAACCAAGGAACTGTCTGATAAATTTATCGCAGCCTTCAAGGAAGATGTGGCAAAACTGGGTGTCAAACCCGCTACCAAAAACCCTCGTGTCATCGACTATATGGATGAAATCATTGATTTTGTGCAGGTCTTGATTGACAAGGGTTACGCCTACGAGGCGGCTGGGGATGTTTATTTCCGTGTGGAAAAGGCTGAAAACTATGCTCGTTTGGCCAACAAAACCCTGTCTGACTTGGAGGCTGGTGCTTCTGGTCGGGTTGAGGGAGAAGGTCAGCTGAAAGAACATCCTTTCGACTTTGCCCTGTGGAAAACTGCCAAGCCAGGTGAAGTATCTTGGGAAAGTCCTTGGGGAGCAGGCCGTCCAGGTTGGCATATTGAGTGCTCGGTCATGGCGACAGAGATTTTGGGAGATACCATTGATATTCACGGTGGTGGAGCGGACTTGGAATTCCCTCACCATACCAATGAAATCGCCCAGTCTGAGTGCAAAACAGGTCAAACCTTTGCGAATTACTGGATGCACAATGCCATGCTTAACATCAACGATGAGAAGATGTCCAAGTCCTTGGGCAATTTCCTGACAGCTCATGATATGTTGGAACAAATTGACGGTCAAGTCTTGCGCTTCTTTCTATCTACCCAACATTACCGCCGTCCGTTGAATTATACGGAAAAGGCCATTTCAGATGCGGAAATCAATCTAAAATATCTGAAAAATACTTATACACAACCTGTGCAAAACTCTGTGGATAAGTCGGCTCTTGAATTACATCTGGCAGCCTTTGAAGCCGCAATGGATGATGATTTCAATGCGGCAAATGGGATTACGGCTATCTTTGACTTTGCCAAGTGGATCAATTCAGGCAACTACGATGAAACTGTAAAAGAAGCCTTTGGCAAGATGCTCGCTGTCTTTGGTATTGTCTTTGAAGAAGAAGTCTTGGACAGCGAGATTGAAGCCTTGATAGAAGAGCGTCAAGCAGCGCGTGCCAATCGGGACTTTGCGACGGCTGACCGTATTCGTGATCAATTGGCAACTCAGGGCATCAAGCTCTTGGATACCAAGGATGGTGTGAGGTGGACACGTGACTAAGGCAATAGATGTCAATCTCATCAACGGCATTGCCCTGGCTTTTGAAGGGGATGCTGTCTATTCCATGTATGTCAGACGGCACTTGATTTTCAAGGGACTGACCAAGCCCAATAAATTGCACGGAGAGGCTAACAAGTATGTGTCGGCCAAGGCTCAGGCAAGCCTGATCTCTGCCCTCTTAGAAGCTCAGCTATTGACCGAAAAAGAGGAAGAAATCTACAAGAGGGGCCGCAATACCAACAGTCACACCAAGGCCAAGAATGCGGATGTGGTCACCTATCGGATGTCCACAGGCTTTGAGGCGGTTTTGGGCTATCTGCACATGACTGAGCAGATGGAACGCTTGGAAGAGTTGGTCGCTTGGTGTGTTGGGTTTATCGAAGCTAACCATTAAGAAACCGTCATGACAGAATGAAAGTGAGGCCAGATGACCAGTAAGGATCAATTGCAGAAATTATTTCCAAAAGCAAAAATGGTAGCTGAAAAAGTAGATGGAGTGGGCATTCATTTGCCTCTAGCTGATGGTAGCTGGCTCTTGATAGCTCAAGAGGATATCACAGAGCGAGAACGGGGCCTGTTGCAGTTATTCTTGGGTGAACTACCCCAGGAGGCAGGTCATCCTTGGGCTCGTTATCTTCAGGGGACGGGCCCCCTTCCGCAGGCTCTAAGTAAACTTCAAGTTATCCACGCCCATATTTGGACGGTATCAGATGAAGAGGGGAAGCAAGCTTGGCTGGATATGATGACCAAGCTTCTGCCTAATCTTCAGACCTACTACACGACCAATGGTCAGGACTACAGCTTTATCTTAGACAGCTCCTCTCTATTTGATGTTAGAGAAATCCTAGGTGATACCCTTGCGACCATGGAGTTTGATTTTGGGTTGCGAATGACCTTGTTTCTAGGTCAGATCTGGCCAGCAAGACTGCTGCAATCCTGGCCCATGCTCATTCAGGCAGAACAATCTCTCTTTCAGCACTGGAGATTAAGCCATCATCAGTCTGGTCTACTAACTTTTAGTCAGCTTCATCTATGGGCTGGTCAGCTTTATCCTATTATCAGAAGAGGTCTGGGAGATATGATTGCCCACCAGCAAATGGAAAAGGAAATTCAGGCGCTTTGGAAAGAGGGGGCTGTATTAACAAAGGCGGCCCAGTCCCTCTATATTCATCGGAATACCCTTCAGTACCGTTTGGATAAATGGTATGATTGGACGGGCTTGCAATTAAAAGAGTTGACGGATTTAGCTGTTTGCTATCAGGTCATCATGGAACAGGATTTTTAATCTTTTGTGCAAGATGTACAAAAGATTTTTTTATTTTTGTTCACATTGACAGAGAAAAGTAAAACGTTTTCATTTATAATAAAACTATCAAAGAAAGCGAGGATTGAACATGGTTCAATTGAATTTAAAAAATATCTATAAAAAATACCCAAACAGCGAGCACTACTCTGTTGAAGACTTTAACTTGGACATCAAGGACAAGGAGTTTATCGTATTCGTAGGTCCTTCAGGATGCGGTAAGTCAACAACTCTTCGTATGATTGCTGGTTTGGAAGATATCACAGAAGGGGAAGCATACATCGACGGCGTTCTCATGAATGATGTGGCTCCAAAAGACCGCGATATTGCCATGGTATTCCAGAACTATGCCCTCTACCCACACATGACTGTATTTGACAACATGGCCTTTGGTTTGAAATTGCGTAAGTACAGCAAGGACGAAATCAAAAAACGTGTAGAAGAAGCTGCTCAAATCCTTGGTTTGACAGAATTCTTGGAACGCAAACCAGCAGACCTTTCAGGTGGACAACGCCAACGTGTTGCCATGGGTCGTGCCATCGTTCGTGATGCCAAAGTATTCTTGATGGATGAGCCTTTGTCAAACTTGGATGCTAAACTCCGTGTATCCATGCGTACAGAGATTGCTAAAATCCACCGCCGTATCGGTGCGACAACCATCTATGTAACCCACGACCAAACAGAAGCCATGACCTTGGCAGACCGTATCGTTATCATGTCTGCGACTAAAAACCCAGCAGGTACAGGTACAATCGGCCGTATCGAGCAAATCGGTAGCCCAGAAGAGCTCTACAACCGCCCAGTTAACAAGTTTGTTGCTAGCTTCATCGGTAGCCCAGCTATGAACTTCTTTACAGTAACACTTCAAGACGGTGTACTTGCTGGTGATGGCTTCAAGGTAGCTCTTCCAGAAGGTCGTCGCAAGCACTTGGAAGAAAAAGGCTACAATGGCAAATCATTTACCCTCGGTATCCGTCCAGAAGACATCAAGGCTTCTCAGTTGGAATTGGACACTTATCCATCTTCAATCGTAGAAGCAGAAGTAGTTGTATCGGAGCTTCTCGGTGCAGAAACCATGCTTTACTCTAAGGTTGGAAACACTGAATTCGTATCTCGTGTTGATGCGCGTGACTACCACAATCCAGGAGACAAGGTTCGCTTGACCTTCAACCTCAACAAAGCTCATTTCTTTGATGATGAAACAAGCAAGGCGATTGTCTAACCTTTCTAAAATTGTTCATAAAACACCTGACCGTCAGATGCAAATCTGGCGGTTTTTGGCTAGGAAAACATAAATACTTGTTATTGCTTCTTGAATTCTATATAATAAATATAGAAAACACTTACAGGAGGTACCCATGAAAATACTACTGAAAAAAATTCGGATAACGGCTCTTTATATTTTGCTTTACAACCTTATTTTGATTATATGCATTTGGATGGGGAAGGTATCCACCAAGGAGGAATTCATCATTGCTGTCGCAGGGAATGCGGTCATGATGGGTCTATCTTTCGTGCATTTGCACAACCAAGTATCAGATGAATTTCATGGAAAAATAGAAGAACCGTCGGTTTAAACTGACGGTTCTTCATCTTTATAAACTTCATAAAAATCAACCTTGAGACGAATAAAGGCTTCCATATCGTGTAGGAGTTGGAAGAGGGTGGCCCGGGTTTCAAATTCTTCCCTGGTTTGCGGCAGAGGTCGCTCGCGGAAGGTGGCATGGAAGAGTTCGATGTCCAGAAGCAGTTCCTTGGCAGAATTTTCTCGGCTCAGTTGCTGGGCTGCTCGCTCGAAGAGGCTGGACAGGATGACATTTTCTCTGCCTTCCAGTAAACATTTGTTGATATTTCCTGCCATGGTCCGCAGGATTTTGTTTTGTGCGGCCCGCATTTCAAAGTAATGGACCTGGTAGTTGGTCTGCTGGAAGAGCTGGTTGTGGCGGTCTAGGTAGACGACTTTCAGGGCCTCATCCAAGGTCTTATCCAGCTGCGTAATCAGTTCTGCCTCGTTTCGTCCGTCGCCATTTAGCAGAAAGGCTTCAAAGCGAAGAAGAATCTGCTTGAGCAGGTCTTCGACTTGGTCGTGGTAGGCCTCGATTTGCTTTTCTTGCGAGGGCATATAGAGGTTAAACAAAAGTGCCAGTCCTGCCCCAATCAGAAAAAGCGCCAGCTCATTTCCCAAAAAAATCAGAGAAATATCCTGCTCCAGCAAGAGATGGGTGACGAGGACAGTCGAGGGGGCGATGCCAGCCTCCCAGTTGAATCGGTAAGCCAGAGGGACGTAGAGTGCCAGGTAGATGCCCAGGGTCCAGATGCCAAAGCCGAAGAGAGCAAAGGTCAGGACGGCTATGGTCAGGGCCAGGAGGGTGGAAAAGAGGCGGTTGCGAGCCATTTTGAAGCTGGACTTGCGGGTGTCGAGGACGCTGAGAATGGCGATGATGCCAGCTGCCGTCGCATAGGACAAACCCAGGGCGGTCGCCAGGTAGATAGCTAGTACGGTGGCAAATATCAGTTTGATGGTGCGGAGGGAAAGGGACATGGTGGCTCCTTTGGTCTTAATCTGTTTCTATTGTACCATAAAACAAAACCCTCCTAAAGCTAGGAGGGGAATGTTTAGGCAAATAGAGCTAGGATACCAACAACCAGGTAGCAGACCAGCTTGTAGCTTTCGTTGATGAGGATGAGGTTGATAGGGCGTTGCTCAAAGATGTAGTTTTTCAATGAAGCAAGGACAGCAATCACGCCCATACCGCCAGCTGCGTGAAGTGGTGAAACACCGAGGGTTTTGATGAAGAAAATAGCCACAACAGCAGTCAGTACTTCAATGACAAGGGAAATCACCATTTCCTTCTGGCCATTTTTCCCAGCCTGACGGTCAGCTTCTACCTTGGCCATGTCAATGCCAGAGGCTTCAATCCAAGCATCACGGAAAATCAAACCATACCATAAACCACCAATAGCAAAGGCAATCAGCCCTGCCACAATTCCCAAAATAAGTGTCATACATTCTCCTTTTTGTTTCCGGTTGTACGGATAAATGATAGATGACAGAATACCATGGTTTGGTAAGGAGGTCAAGTTTTTCAGCTGTGATATAGTGAGTGCCTATTTTCAGTCAACCTATGCTATAATACTCTTATGGAACAAAATGATATGGTATATGGCGTACATGCTGTAGTGGAGAGTTTGGAGGCCAACACCGGCAACAAACTCTACATTCAGGATGATTTGCGCGGAAAAAATGTAGAAAAAATCAAGGCACTGGCGGCAGAGAAGAAGGTGTCAATTTCCTGGACGCCCAAGAAGACCCTGTCCGACATGACAGAAGGTGCCGTCCACCAAGGCTTTGTCCTGCGGGTCTCTGAGTTTGCCTATGCAGACCTATCGACAATTCTGGAAAAAGCAGAGCAGGAAGATAATCCCCTCATTCTCATCTTAGACGGTCTGACAGACCCCCACAACTTCGGCTCGATTTTGCGGACCGCAGATGCCACTCAGGTAGCTGGCATCATCATTCCCAAGCACCGAGCAGTTGGCGTGACGCCCGTTGTGGCCAAGACCTCAACAGGTGCGGTGGCCCATGTCCCAATCGCCCGAGTGACCAATCTTAGCCAAACCCTCGACAAACTCAAGGAGGCTGGTTTCTGGGTATTTGGCACGGATATGAACGGAACTCCAAGCCACAAGTGGAATACGGCTGGCAAGCTAGCCCTTATTATTGGCAACGAAGGCAAGGGCATTTCCAGCAATATCAAAAAGCAGGTGGATGAGATGATTACTATCCCTATGAAGGGCCATGTCCAATCCCTCAACGCCAGCGTGGCGGCGGCTGTGCTGATGTACGAAGTATTTCGGAAGAAAATCTAAATGAAAGAAAAAGTTCTCATTGTAGATGGCTACAACATGATTGCCTTTTGGCAGGCCACTAAGCAAGATTTTAAAAAGGGAGACTTGGATGCGGCCAGAACGACCTTGCTTCGCACCTTGTCTCACTACGCAGCCTTTGAACAGATCGAGGTGATTTGTGTCTTTGATGCCCACCATGTGCCAGGTCTTCGCCAGCAGTATGATGAATTCAAGGCATCGGTCATTTTTACAGAGGAAGAAGAGACGGCAGATAGTTATATCGAACGACTCAGCGCCCAGTTCAATAGTGACCGTCGCAAGCAGGTTTCCGTCGCAACCAGCGACCTCAATGAACAGTGGGTGGTCTTCTCCCAAGGCGCTTTACGGGTTTCGGCACGTGAGTTGGAGGAGAGAACCAGAGTCATCAAGAAGGACTTGGACAAGTTTGTGGACCAGGTAGAACTCTACACCCCACGACTCAATCCCTGGTCAGATGGGAATTTTCAAGCCTTAAAAGAAATGATGGAGGAAATGAAAGAGTGACATTTACAATCGTAACCGATTCGACATCGGATTTGCCAGTTAGCTGGCTGCAAGAAAATGATGTAACCGTGCTTGGTTTGACCATAAACCTTGACGGTGTGACCTATGAAACCGTTGGGGAAAACCGCTTGACTTCTGGGGAATTGTTGGAGAAAATGGCAACAGGGGGCCAGCCGACAACCAGTCAGGTCAATGTTGGTCAATTTGAAGAAGTATTCGAGGCGGCAGCCAAGGAAGGTCAGGAAGTGCTTTATCTCGCCTTTTCATCTGCTCTTTCAGGAACCTATCAGAGTGGAGTCATTGCACGCGATATGGTTTTGGATGCTTATCCTGATGCTGTCATTGAAATCGTAGATACCAAGGCTGCGGCTATCGGTGAAGGTTACTTAGTTATGCAGGCTGCGCAAGCACGTGCAGCGGGCAAGTCCTTAGCTGAAACCAAGGCGCTCATCGAGGACTTGGTGCCACGTTTGCGGACCTATCTCTTGGTCGACGACCTCAACCATTTGGTGCGTGGTGGCCGCCTGTCTAAGGCAGCTGCTCTCATTGGCGGTCTAGTCAATATCAAACCTCTTCTTGCTCTCAATGCGGAAGGGAAGTTAGAAGCCATTGCCAAAATCCGTGGTCGTAAAAAAGGAATCAAGGAAATGTTGAACCTGACCTTGGATAATTTGGATCATTCTACGGTTATGGTGGCCTATACAGGTGATTTGGAAGCTGCTGAAGCCCTCAAAGCGACCTTGTTGGAAGATAGCCGTGTGACTGATGTCCTCTTGACTGAGTTGGGGCCAATCATTGCCACCCATACAGGTACAGGGGTGCTAGCTATCCTATCTATCAATAAAGAAGAGAGATAATCTCTTTTCTTTTTCTAACAAAAGAAAGCGATTACAAACAACTAAACATATCCATTTGGAGGTTCTTATGAAACGTTTATTGTCATGCTATGCCAGTGATATGGTGGGAGCGACCAAGGAGGAGCTCAAGCAGTCCATTCTATCCAGTGAAGGTCGGATTATCATGGGGGAAACGGTGGTGACGGCGGCTCCCTTGATTGCAGGGGTGACCAATGCGGAGATGATGGCTGCTTTTGGTTGTGACCTTTTGGTGCTCAATGAATTGGATGTGTTTCATCCGGAGATTGTTGGTTTTTACGACTGCGACAAACCCATCGCTGAAATCAAGCGGTTGACGGGTCGATTGGTTGGGATAAACTTGGAGCCTGTGGATAGCAGCCAAGAGGTTCAAGACCAGCAGGTTTTTCTTAAACTTGGGCGTCAGGTCAGTCCAGAAAGTCTGGGACAGGCCCAAGCCCTGGGCGTAGATTTTATCATGCTGACAGGCAATCCTGCTACGGGTGTGTCTATGGCTGCAATTCGCTCTGCTATTGGCCTTGCCAAAGAACACTTTGAAGGCCTGATCTTTGCAGGAAAAATGCACGGTGCAGGTCTGGGAGAGTCGGTCGTGGATAGTCAAGCCCTGCTGGACTTTGTGGAGCTGGGGGCAGACGGTGTTCTCATACCTGCAGTCGGAACGGTGCCGGGTGTGCGGGAGGAGATTGTGGCACCAATCGTTAGTCAGGTCAAGGCGCGTGGGGCTTTAGTCATTTCGACCATTGGAACCAGTCAAGAGAGTGCGGACAGCCAGACGGTGCGGGAGTTTGGGCTCAGCAACAAGCGGGTGGGCTCGGACATCCACCACATCGGAGACGGGGGCTATGGTCGCATGCCAGACCCTGAAAATCTCTTGGCCTTGTCTTTGGCGGTCAGAGGCAAGCGACATACCTATTTCAAAATGGGGCAATCGGTAAGAAGATAGGGATTTGGTGTCATTTTTCTGCTGTAACTGTTCGATTTTTCTATCCTTGCTTTAGGTTGAAGAAAAAATAAAAAAAGTAAAGTAAAATAACTTGACGGAGAACAATAGTTTTGATAGAATGATAGACGGTATTGTTTACCCCATTTGAAAGGCCCCGGAACCTTCCAAATACCCGCGGACCGGAACATCCGCCCTGTAAACAAAAACGATTCGTATAGGAGAAATCATGAACAAAACAACATTTATGGCTAAACCAGGCCAAGTTGAACGTAAATGGTATGTAGTAGATGCTACTGATGTACCTCTTGGACGCCTCTCAGCAGTAGTTGCTAGCGTTCTTCGCGGTAAAAACAAACCAACTTTCACACCTCACACTGATACTGGTGACTTCGTTATCGTTATCAACGCTGAGAAAGTGAAATTGACTGGTAAAAAAGCAACTGACAAAGTGTACTACACTCACTCATTGCACCCAGGTGGTTTGAAATCAATCACAGCTGGTGAATTGCGTTCTAAAAACGCTGTTCGTTTGATTGAAAAATCAGTTAAAGGTATGCTTCCACACAACACACTTGGTCGTGCACAAGGCATGAAATTGAAAGTGTTTGTAGGTGCTGAGCACACTCACGCTGCACAACAACCAGAAGTACTTGATATTTCAGGTCTTATCTAAGGGAAAGGACGTAATCTAAATGGCACAAGCACAATACACAGGTACTGGTCGTCGTAAAAACGCGGTTGCACGCGTACGTTTGGTCCCAGGTACTGGTAAAATCACAGTAAACAAAAAAGATGTAGAAGAGTACATCCCGCACGCTGACCTTCGTTTGGTTATCAACCAACCATTCGCAGTAACTTCAACACAAGGTTCATACGACGTTTTCGTTAACGTGAACGGTGGTGGTTACGGTGGTCAATCAGGTGCGATCCGTCACGGTATCGCGCGTGCATTGCTTCAAGTAGACCCAGACTTCCGCGATTCATTGAAACGCGCAGGCCTTCTTACACGTGACGCTCGTATGGTTGAACGTAAGAAACCAGGTCTTAAGAAAGCACGTAAGGCTTCACAATTCTCAAAACGTTAATTATCAGCGATATATCAACGTTTCAAAGCACTCAAGAGTTTACCTCATGGGTGCTTTTTTCGTGATTTTTTGAAAAGTTCACCTCAAAATTTAGGCTCTTTGTCAACTGTAGTGGGTAGATGAAAAGCTAACACCTAGAGAGGACGAAGTTCGTTCTCTCTTTCTTTATGTTCAAAGCAATCAAAATACGTTTTTTAAAATTTTCAAAGTTCCTGAAACCAAAGGCATTTCTTTTAATGACTTTGATGAGATTGTTGGTAGCTTCCAGTTTGGCGTTCGAATAAGGCAATTCCATGGCGTTTAAAACCTTTTCTTTATCCTTTAGAAATGTCTTAAATACCGTCTGGAAAATAGGATTAACATTGGCTATTTCCTGTTCGATAAGGTCAAAGAAATGATCTGAGTTTTTCTCTTGGAAATGGAACAAGAGAAGCTGATAGAGTTCATAGTGCTGTCGTAGTTCCTCTGAAAAAGACAGTAGTTTTTCTAGGATTTCCTTGTTAGTCAAGTGCATGCGAAACATAGGGCGATAAAATCGTTTATCGCTGAGTTTACGGCTATCTTGTTGTATCAATTTCCAGTAGCGTTTCAAGGACCGGTATTCCTGCGATTTTCTGTCGAATTGATTCATAATTAGAATACGAACGCGGTTCATAGCACGGCTAAGGTGCTGCACAATGTGAAAGCGGTCCAGAACAATCTTGGTGTTTGGAAATAGCTGTCTAGCCAATTTGTAGTAAGGACTAAACATATCCATGGTAATGACTTTGACTTGATTTCTAACCTTTCTAGGATAGCGTAGAAAGTGGTTTCGGATGGTTGCTTGTGTTCTTCCGTCTAGAATAGTTATGACATTTAGGGAGTTGAAATCTTGAGCGATAAAGCTCATTTTCCCCTTTTTGAAGGCATACTCATCCCAGCTCATCACCTCAGGTAAGGTATTCCAATCTGTTTCAAACTTGAACTCATTAAGCTTTCTCATAACTGATGAGGTTGAGATAGATAGCCTGTGTGCAATATGTGTCATTGCTTGATTTTCGATGAGTAATTGAGCAATCTTCTGGTTAACAGCGACGGAGATTTGGTGGTTCTTCTTGACAAGAGGAGTTTCAGCGACCGCTATTTTTCTGCAATCTTTACACTTGAAGCGACGCTTTCTAAGTCGGATAAGCAAGGGATAACCAGCAGTTTCTAGGTAGGGAATTTTGGAGGGTTTTTGGAAGTCGTATTTTGCCATTTGTCCCTTGCAGGAGGGACATTTAGGGGCTGTATAATCCAAATGACCATGAAGTTCTAAGTGAGTTCCCATATCATATTCATTAGAGATAGTGATATTTTTGTCTTTAATTCTGAGAAGATTTGTGATAAGATTTAGTTGTTCCATATGAGTCTTTCTAATGTGAGTTTGGTTGCTTTTCATTATAGGCCATATGGGACTTTTTTTCTACAATCAAAAAGACTCCATAATATCCATAGAGGATTTACCCACTACAGATATTATAGAGCCAAAATTTACCTTATTTTTACCTTATTGCTTCAGAGAGTTTAAAGCAAATTCTCCAACAGCCATTGGAATGATATTTGAGGTGTTGACATAAATCTGAGTTGTCAAGGTGTCACTGTGGGTCAGAGCTTCTGAAATAGCTTCTAAACTCATTCCCGCCTGTTTGGCAAGTGTTGCCCCTGTGTGTCGGAGTTTATGAGGTGTAGCGTGTGTCAGATGTGGGTGACGCTTTTTAACTGTTCGCATTTTGTTATTTAGATAATCTGCGTGCAGAGGTTTATTGATGTTTCCTTTGGTATCTATATAAGTGAAGACGAACTGTTCAGGATTTGTAATGATTCCAAACTTTGCAAGTTCTTGCCTTTGTTGTTTTTTCCAATTCTGGAGAAGTTGAAGTAAGTCAGATGAAATAGCAAAGGTTGTTTTCTTGTTCCCTTTGGTTGATTTCACATCTCCATACCTATCTAGTGCTTGGAGTAATTGAATTTGGGATTTTTCAAAATTAATGTGTTTCCACTGCAAAGCATAAGATTCAGATTTTCGGTCTCCCAAGAAGAAGGTAAGATAAAATAGAACATAGTCTTTAAGCGAAATTTTTTCATTAGTCAAGTCATCTTGGAAAGCCGAGAACCACTCTTGTAGTTGTTCCTGTGTAAGGTAGAGGTCTTCATCTCTCTTTGCTTCCGCTAATTGGATTTTCTTGGTTGCTTTGATACGACGCAAGGTTTTAGCAACTTTATTTGATTCTATATATTCTAATTCCTCTGCCCAATCAAATATGGAAATTACATAGCTTCTCAAGGTCTTGAAATTGGCGTATTCATTAGCTTTAGCAGTCATCAAGTTTAGAATAACTTGCTTGTTCTGATTGAGAAATTGAATAGTGTAATTACCTAGCATAGGTAAAATATGTTTTTTGAAACAAGTTTTTGTATTGGCTATAGTTGACCTGCTTGGGGGCTTTGTAGTTGAAGTGGTCTGTCCTGCTTTATAATACTCCCACCAGACATTTTCGTAAAAATCTTTGAATAGAATGTCTATCTTGCCTAGCCCTGTAAACTCATTGTTCTCAATCTGATTGATTTTTGTTAAAAGGTCTATCTCTGCTTGTCGTGCCTCCTTTTTACTTTTGAAACGCTTATCAAAATAGTTATTATTGACGATACCAAGTGGCATCCGTGCTTCCGTTGGAATATACACTTTTAAGCGATATGTTCCGTTTTTTGTCTTAGTGATAGTCATGATATTCTCCTCTTTTCGAACCAGAAAATATCAAGACAATTATAAAATAAAAAGTTAGATATTTCTAGTTTTGCGAAAGTAGCCATGAGTCGATGGCTTGTTTGTTGAAACGAACTGTTTTTCCGATCTTAATAGATGGAAGCCCTTGTTTAATCCATGAATCAAGTGTATTGTTTGAGATGCCGAGATACTCACATGCTTGTTTTTTGTTCAGATAGGGGCTATTAAGACCTCGGTTTTCTATGTTGATTTGAATTTCTTTCTTGATCAATTCTGCTATCAAAAGTTGGATTTGTTGGACTTGCTCGTTTGGTAAGATAACTTGCATTTATAACCTCTTCTGTTGATATTTATTATTGGATTTACTATTAGTCATTATGCCACATTGTGAACTAAAAACTGTTAATTTTTTAAAAGATACAGAATATTAATGCTTGTTCATCTTCCGTTTGGGAAGACAATTTTTTTACGAAATGCTGTAATATCAACGTTTTGGAGGTTTTACAAAGTTGTAAAATCATATTAAAAACCGTTAAATAATTCTTTTAAATTCAACAATCGATTCAAAATTAATTTATATAAATCAATTTTATAATGATGTTTTCGACGTAATTTATTGTTCAATGAGTATATTTCATTTCTGAATTCTTTTGGAAAAGTTGGAATCTGTACAATATGTAATTCATTCTTGTTGTAAATTTTATGACACCCTAAACCATGTGCCTTTGCAAAATCAAGAGCATCAAACATCAATCGTAGTATAATCAATACATTCCACGTAATCATCTCAGAAAAATAAAATGATTCAGAATTAATATTTAATTCTTTCTGACTTTTGGCAATCAAATTTTTTCTATACCGTGATCTATTTTCTTTTGATATAAATTTAACATTTATTAGACTAAGTATTTCTTCATCTAAAACTAGCGGAGTGTTTGTTGAATGTGACACGTTAATCTGTTTTTTCAACAATTCTTCGAATGTCGCACGTGGTTTTGCTTTGAAAATTTTGGATAATTCTCTGTCAGTATTTATTACTGATTGTTCGATTTCTTTTATGAAATTGAAGACTCCACTAGAAACTAATTCTTCTAAGTATTGAATGATTTTCAGATCATCAATTTCTGCTAGAACACAGGTACGAAGAAAGGATTTAATCTTATCTTTTTGCAAAACGGTCTCGAAACGATACACTTCAAAATCTTCTGTTTTTGCTTTATCAAGTTGTCCAAGCTTTTTGGCTTTCTTAGTTTTATTGTAAAGAACTTGCTGATTGTTTTTATAGGCATTGGTCGTCAAACGATCATAATCTTTGTCTTTGATACTTTTTGAAGAGGAAGCAAAATTCACTTTCTTATGTGTCAGACAACGTAGAAGTAATGCTCTTGTTTGCAAATGGAAAGCAGATTGTATTGCCATTGTGAAAGCAAGTTCGATTTCTTGGAATTCGCAATGATATATCGTACATGAAATTCCTGTTTCAAGTTCCAAAATCGATAGAGCTCTGTTCAATCTTTTATTAATTCCATCAATTGAAGCAGTAGCAATGTTTAATCCGCCATGAATCAATTGAATACGATAATAATAACTGCCATCATACTGATTTTTTCCCATAAAAAATGAACCAAAAGTCGATGATTTGATATCTAATTCTGAGATGGTGCCTAACTTATCGTATTTCTTCGTGATAGAAAAATTATTTTTCATAGAAGCAGCTAAATCTAATTCCTGGTTGTTGATGTGGAACTGTCCTTTCAATGAAAGAACTACTTTATCTATACCCCAAAATGCATTTGTTACAGAAAAACAACTTTCCATTTCTTTTATATTCTCATCATAGATTTTTTGTTTTTCCTCATCTGACATACCTCTTGTAATTTTTGAGACCATTTTTTCCTCTTTCGTTTCTCGAAATGAATTATGCCACATTCAGAACTTTTTCAGAGAAAAAATAACAAAAAATAGAGATGAACTTCAAAAAATTCATCTCTATTTTTCTATTTTCTTTCTATAACGATATCATCAAGTATATAATTCTCGAAAATGAGTGTTTCCTCTTGAATTATTTTTGTGGTTGAAATTGGCAATGCTGATAAGTAAACATTGTCTCCGATTCTGAAACGTGTTTCATTGACACGCATTTTTGTGCTGTATTGAACTTTTACTTTATTTTTGCAATTATCTTGAATAACTATCTCGATCCAATTTGAATTTGGTTTTAAATGTTTATTAATAACCTTGCCAAAAACAAACATTTTTGCGAAGTGGTTTGGATATGCAAAACCAAAGCTAGGCTTTTTATTGAAGAATACCGCCAATTCCGTCTGCTCTTCTTGGATGGTATCTATAATAATTTCGTAGCTATTCTTTGTACTAATGTTTTCGATATGACCTGATATCGATACCGTCATTCCCTTCTTCAATTGAAATTTTTCACGATTAAAATAACATTTCAAATATGTGTGCTTACGACCGGCGCCGTTTCTGATAAAAAGACCAAGATATGGTACGATATCTTGGTCATTTACTTCAACGATTTTTCCTCTTGCTAAAATTGTGTTTCGATTTAATTTTTGTAGATTATTTTGATTCCTCATTTTATTTTCCTCCATTTCTTCAATATCTACAAAGAAATTATGCCAGAAAACTCAAATCAAAAAATCATTACAGAATGTAATTTGTTACTGTAACTGAGAGACGCCAGTGTGAAAGATTTAATACTGATACGGCCATTAAAGCCAAGCGATTATAAGCAATTGGCATTCCTGACACTAGTGCTTTTGATTTGTTTGTTCCGCGTAATACATATGCTTCATCTCTTAAATCATAAATAAAATTTTTACGCTGTCGTTCGTATTTACTTTGTGACTCGTTCTTCAATTTCTGATGCCCTTCTTCCCATTTGGAGATTAATAACTGTGAAAGTGCTTGTCGCATTTTCGGATTAGCTTGAATTTTTTTTAGGTAATAGAAGTAGCTATCGCGCGCATGTTGTGCGCGTAGGGCATGTAAATTGATTTGGTTGTTCATTTCTTTCTCAGAGAAGATAGGTTCATTTTCTCCTATCCCAGCAAAAGTTTGCTTTACAAACTCGATGTCATTCGGCAGAATATATTGCATTTGTTTTTTTCCGCCTTTGCCACGTTTAACAAGGACGTAACAATTTCCATACTCATCTTCTATTAAATCTGACCCGGTAAGGTTTTTTAATTCGTTCCGACGAATTCCAACAACTTTTTGAAATTGAATCAGCCGAGAGAAGAGAGAGTTCAATTCTTGTTTTTTCCCTTGTTCGTTTGACTCACGTATTCGTCCGCGAACGATTTTATCACTTGAGCGCTTTTGTTTTCTAATTCGGTTTAAATTGATACCGGAAGCTTTAGCTATTGGAGCTAAATATGTGTGGATAGTGGCAGGAGTGTATTGCTTTGGATCATTTTTTAAGTCGTCGTGATATGATTGAAGAACTTCTTCTGTAATATCAGAAATTTTCTTTATTCCATTAACCTTAGCCCATTTTGAGAATCGAGTTGCTGAACGTTTGTATGATGTTCTAGATGTATTATTTGTAACATTTTTTGTTGCTGCGACGAAAATGTCGTGTTTTAATGAATTTCTTTTTCTTGGCATTTTCTTTCTCCTTTCTTTCTTAAAAATGCTTGTTACTGTTAAATTGCCTCCCACCCTTTTTTGTAGAATGAGCTGGGTATGCTCGGAAAAATACACGTTGAGGCTGCCTGTTAGGACTAACGTTTTAAGTAAGATTCAGTAATCACCGTTTTCTTATCTAATGTATTTTTCTATGTCATTGGATTGGTTATTTTTCAAATTTACTTATTACTTTTTACTACTATTAAACACTTATTTTTGTACCATTTTTCTTGATAAATGGTTATTCTGTACGTCATTCCATTCCGTAGAATAACCATTTATTTCATTATTTTTCGATCTCTTTTCTTAAGTCAATGACACCTTAAAAAAGAGAACAATGTCAATTGAAAATGTATTTTCACCGAGCCCAGTGTACTATTCAAATGATAAAGTTTTACCATCTCCTTTCTCTATTCGCTCAATATATTCAATATTATTATGTCGCTTTTTCAAAAAAATAAAAAAACGAAAAACATTTTCGCTTACATGGATTCGCAACACGATTTTTTTGTTTTGAAAAAAGTGGCATACTCAATATAGAAGAAAAAGGAGGCATATCATGTGATATTTAAAATACAAATACTTACTTCAATATGGATTCGAAAACAGTAAAGGAGGATCGAAAATGTTAGAATCCCACAGAATTATTATCAAATTTTTGAAACAAACGATTTTAGAAACAGACATTAAAGCAATGGATTATGGTCATGAAAAAGATTTTGCGATTATCCCGGGAACATTTGATAATGATTATTATGATTTGTTGCTTGAAAATGATGGTTGTGACATTCACTTTAAAATATATTATGAAACGGAAGAATCGGATTGTTTTGTTACGATAGACTTAGAAGATGGATTGCACGAATCAATCCATGTGAAATTTAATTTTTCAAATTGGAAAAATGATTTTCATCAATTTCGCATTACTATGAAAATTATTTTGGAACATTATGTGATTGGATTATGGACTGAAGCGATGGCAGAAATGGAAGTTATTGGAATTGAAAGATTTGTTGAGAAGTATCTAAATATATAATCTTATTTGTTGCAAGAGTGGTTTAGTAAAAAACTAATGGTACTGAGTATTAGGACAGATTTTTACGGAACTAGATCAGATTGTATTTAGATTTATGAAGGATTGTGAGACTTTGGGTGAATGTCAAAAAGAAGTTTAGTAAATACAAAATATGTAAACAGAACCGCAGTAAATTATCTGCGGTTTTCTTGTATTCTGATTATCTGTCAGTATCAGACACCATGTATTGTAAATGAAATTTAAGTTCTGTTCATGCTTTGACTTTTTGAGAGCTAAGTTACATTATTTCAGGTAACTTCAAACACTCTCAGAAATAGTTAAAGTTAGGCATAGAAAATGGTATAATAGGTGGAGATATAAACGTTTTCAAGGAGTAGGTTTTGGAAGAGAGCTTAATTAAATCAAAACAACGTGTTCAAAAACATGGAGAAGTCTTTACACCTGCTTGGATGGTTCAGAAAATGCTGGATACTCCTGGAGTGAAAGAAGCTTGTGAAAGTGTATATAAGACCTTTTTAGAGCCATCTGCAGGCGATGGAAATTTTTTGCAAGCTATTTTAGAGAGAAAGCTAGAGGCTGTGGTCAGACAGTATGACAAACGAAATTGGAAAACAAAGTCTTTGATTGCTCTCTCGTCCATATATGGCATAGAGTTTTTAGAAGATAATTTGGAAGTGGCACGTTCACGGATGTTTCTTTGTTATTTAGATTGGTACGAGCAAGCTTTTGGAACTAGACTAAATAGCAAAAATGATATCTATCAATCAGCACACTATCTTATTCATAAAAATATTGTGAGAGGAAATACCTTGACTCAGCAGCATCCAGTCACAGGGGAGCCTATTAGGTTCAATGAGTGGCAACTGGTCAAAGGGCATCCAAGTTTGGTAAGAAAAATCCCTTTTGCACTTTCAGAACTTTTGGGTAAGGAAGTAGAAGACGATCGGACAGTCGTAGAAGGACAACTGAGTTTTTTTGATATAGATGATGAATTTGTTATTGAGAATGAATCTGTTGAAAAAGCAGATGTGATAAAAGAGATAACCATTCAAAAAGTGTATTTACTAGGAGATTAGGCTATGATTTCAAATTTTGAATTTTTGGCAATTGATATAGATACAGCTGAGCTTTTTAGAACCATAAATATGGCTGAAGAAAATTATACACATGGGGATTATGAAGGCACGCTAACTAAGGTAAGAAAAGTTGCTGAGAATACAGCGAGGTTGGTTGCCGATAGAGAATATTTAGATATTAGTGAGCGCGCCACCTTTAATGACGTACTAAGAGAGATAAGAGACTTTATTCCCAATAAAACAATCGTCGATCACTTTTATGATATCAAGGGAAAGGGGAATAATTCTGCCCATGTCCTTAATCCAGAAGATGCGACAAAAGAAAATGCCTTAAAATCACTAAAACAAGTCTTTGACATACTAGCTTGGGTCATGCTGACCTATATTGAACCGGATATTAAAGCCAGTGCAATTGGTCAGTTTTTAGAACCGAGAGCACAAGAAATGTACACTACGGCTGAGCGGAAGTTTATCTATATTCAAACAGTTAACAATGAAAGTGGACTATTTAATGCCTTTGAAGGGACTCAAAAAATTGGTGAGGGTAGCGTTTCTTCGGATGATATTGAGACAGATTGGTCTCCAAATAGTGACTTTTTACGTACTGTTGCCCCAAAACGTATTAATCAATACATGAAAACATCTGGTCTGCCTTATACGCTTGGTTGGGTAGAGCTTGCTTACAAAAAGGCGACCAAGTCCTGGTTCCATGATTATGATGTGCATAATGTCTTGAAGCGTTCAGGGATTAAACAGGCTGAACAACTGGAAGGAACAGAGTGGTTCAAGACGGATTTAGAGACAGCTAAGGCTGCTATTAAAGCTGTTAAAGAAGGTAGAAATTATCTAAATATTACTGCCAAAGAATCATTTATTGAAGAACCAGTTATCACCCTTCGTCCAGAACAAGAGGCAGCGGTCGAGCAGACGCAAAAAGTCTTTAAGAAAAAAGACCGAATGCTCTGGAATGCTAAAATGCGTTTTGGCAAAACTCTGACGTCCTTGCAATTAGTCAAGAATGAGGCTTTTCAAAAAGTTCTCATCATGACTCATCGCCCTGTTGTGGCGCATTCTTGGTTTGATGATTTCAAGAAAATGAAGATGAGCGCCGATGGGTATGATTATGGCTCAGTCAATCAAGGAGAAACGCTTGAAAACCTGAAGCGAGGAGAAAAACCTTTTGTGTATTTTGCTTCAATCCAATTGCTTCGGTACAATGGTGGACAAGCAAATCTGAAAGATTTTGTAGATGTGGATTGGGATTTGATTATCATTGATGAGGCACACGAGGGAACGCAAACCGAGCTCAGTGACACCGTTATGAAAGAATTGGTCAAAGAGCATACAAAGATACTTGAACTATCTGGGACACCTTTCAATCTTTTGGATCAATTTGACGAGGAGCAAGTCTATACTTGGGACTATGTCATGGAACAACAGGCTAAGAAGAAGTGGGAATTAGAACGTCCAAGTGAGCCAAATCCTTATGAAACTTTGCCCAAAGTATCGATGTACACTTTTGAAATGAAGCATAAGGAACGTTTTTCTGATGAGAGTAAATCGTTCAACTTTAGGGAATTTTTCCGTGTGGCTGAGGATGGTCAACTTGTTTATAAGCAAGAGGTTCGCCAATTCTTAGATAATATCACACATCCAGATAGTCGTACGAACTACCCTTTTTCAACGAAGTCTTATCGTGAAGAGTTGCGTCACACGCTTTGGCTTATGCCAGGTGTTAAAGAAGCTAATGCTTTTGAGGACTTGCTTAAAGAACACCCTATTTTCGGGAAAGAATATAAAATTGTTAATGTTGTTCGAGGAGCAAGTAGCGATGATGGAATTGCTAACGATGCGGACATAGAGAAAGTTCGTTCTGCTATTGGTAAAGACCCTTCGCAGACAAAAACCATTACCCTGACGGTTCGTAAACTAACTACAGGTGTTAATATCCCAGAGTGGACAGCAGTCTTGTTTTTGTCAAATACCAATAGTGCCATGAACTACCTACAAGCTGCCTTTCGTGCCCAGACGCCTTTTTCTCATGAGAAATTGGGAATGAAGACGAATTGTTATGTTTTTGATTTTGCCCCTGACAGAGCCTTGACTGTCATGGCGGAGAGTGCCCAGATTAACTCAGGTGTAGGGAAAAAGAATACGCAGGCTCAAAAACAAGCCATGGCTCGTCTTCTAAACTTTATGCCAATCTTAGGGACTTCAGACAATGGAATGAAGACCTACGATGTGGATAGAATGTTGACACAGCTCAAGAAAGTTTATGCTGAAAAGGCAGTGCGGTCAGGTTTTGAAGACGACAGTCTATATAATGACAATCTTTTAACTTTAACTGCTGATGATGCAAGCATGTTTACCAAACTCAATGCTATCGTTGGTAAGACACAGAGTCAAAAAACGCCTAAGAAAGTTGTAATCAATGAAAATGGATTGACAACTGAAGAGCATGAGCAAGCTGAAAAAGCTAAAAAGAAACCAAAAGCTAAACGAACAGCAGAAGATCTAGAGGTTATCGAAAAACAAAAAGAAGCGAAGAAACAGCGGAAAAATATGATTTCTATTTTACGCGGGGTTTCTATCCGTATTCCGATGATGATTTACGGCATGGCAGTCGATTTATCAAAAGACATCACCATTCAGGACTTTATCAAGCAGGTGGATGATGAATCGTGGAAAGAGTTCATGCCAAAAGGTTTCACCAAGGGAATGTTTAGTGAGATTACCAAGTATTATGATGCTGAGGTCTTTATCGAGGCTGGTCGTATCATCCGTCAGCGTGCGAAATCATTTGATGATCTGGACTTCATCGAGCGGGCGGAGCAGATTGCAGAGCTGTTTGGGACCTTTAAAAATCCTGACAAGGAAACTGTACTGACACCTTGGCGCGTGGTCAATCTACAAGTATCTAAGTCAGTAGGCGGATTGAACTTCTATGATGATAACTTTGAGTCGGCGACAGATGGTGCGAGGTCAAATCTTCACTGGGTAGACAATGAGATTACCTCATCTATTTATCAGAGAGAAACTAAAATTTTAGATATCAACTCGAAGACAGGTCTCTATCCCCTTCATAGTGCCATTAGTCTGTATTATCAACGAGTGGCAGAAAATGATGATAACCGTTTTGAAGCTGACCAAGTTTATCAGGAGATTTTAGCGAATAATATCTATGCTATTGCCAAAACACCAATGGCAAAAACCATTACCGAACGTACACTGACAGGTTATAGGAAGTACAAAACCAATGTGACTTACATAGAAAGTCTGACAGATACCCTAAAAACAGATAGTGAGCAAGGTAAAAAACTAGTCGAGGAGGCATTTAACAAGGTGAAATTTGATGTAGTGATAGGAAATCCTCCGTATCAAAATGAAGGGATCGGAGATGTTGCTCGTGATGAGCCAATCTATCATAAGTTTATGGATTTGGCTTATGAAGTTGCGGATAAGGCGGTTTTAATCACACCCGCTCGTTTTCTCTTTAATGCCGGTCAAACTCCGAAAGCATGGAATCAAAAAATGCTGGCTGATGAGCATCTAAAAGTGATTTATTTCTCTCAAAAGTCAGATGAAGTCTTTCCAAATACAGACATCAAGGGTGGCGTAGCTGTAACTTACCGAGATACTAAGGAAAATTTTGGAGCGATTGAAACCTTTACGCCAATAGAATGGTTAAATGACTTGTTTCATTTAATCCGTCATAAAATTAAGAGGTCATTTAATGAATATCTCTACGGACGTAGTAGTTATAAATTGACTAAATTAGTTTATGAGGAAAACCCAGAATTAAAAGGGCGTATTAAACAAAGTGAAGAAAAATCGATTGGTTCAAATATTTTTGATAAATTGCCTGAAATTTTTACGGATAGTCCAAAAAATACAGAGTGTATTCGTATTTATGGTAGACAAAATAATGAACGTGTCTATAAGTGGATAAAGAAGACTTATGTTCAAGAACATGATAATTTGAATAAATACAAAGTTTTACTTCCGAAGTCAAACGGAAGTGGGGCGATAGGCGAAGTTCTATCGACCCCACTCGTGGGTACCCCACTCGTGGGTACCCCACTCGTGGGTCACACACAAACCTTTATTTCTTTTGGTGCTTTTGATACCGAGAGGGAAGCTGAGAATTGTTTGAAGTATATTAAAACAGATATTGCGCGTGCAATGTTAGGAACTTTAAAAATTACTCAGGATAATGCTACTAAAGAAGTTTGGAGCAATGTTCCGTGGTTTGATTTTAATGACTATTCTATCATTGACTGGTCGAAATCTGTTGAAGAGATTGAAAGACAGCTATATGTTTACTTTAATGTACCAGAAAGTATTATTGTTGAACTGAAAGCTAATGTTAGAAGGATGGACTAGAAAAAAGAATGCGTCTAACTCGGACATTGATTGGTCACAATCAGTCGCCGAGATAGACGCACAACTCTATCGAAAATATGGGCTTTCGGATGATGAGCTTGAATTTATTGAAAGTAAAGTGAAGGAGATGGGGTAAGAATGGAAATCTTAACAGCGTTTATTACATCGGGTATTGTTGGAACGCTTGTAGCAGAATATTATCAACGAAAAATGTTAGTGAAGATAACAAAGCGCAATTTTGTGATTGAATTATTTAGTTTACGCCATACGCTAAATCAGGGGTATAATGGGGATTATTCCGAAATAAATAAAGCTTTAGGAAAAATTCCAATTATCTTTTCTGATAACAAAGACGTTCTATCTTGTTATGATGAAATACTGACTGGTGCAGATAATAAAAAATTTCTACGCCTGTTAAAAGCGATGTGTAAAGATAAAAATGTCAAAATAAATATTTCTGACTGGGACGATGAAATGCTGATGAGGACTCTCTTTGTTTAATATTTTGAGATACTCAGGAGCGGTATTAATTATTAAAAATTAGAAATACAGGAGGAACCGTGGAAAAAGGAAAATCAACCAATGCATTGATGAAGCATATTAGAACGATGCATGGAATAGATATAGGTGGTTCTAATCATAAGAAAATGTTGTTGCGAATGGGCTATTATCATGGATATAAGGGCTATCGTTTTTATCAAGAAAGAAGGAATTTATTCTCCTTTAGCCATTTTGATGAAATTATTGCTGTTTATAACTTTGATACTGCTCTCAAAGATTTATTATTTTCACCCTTAGTATCTATTGAAACCTCCATTAAAAATTATATTTTAGATGAGTTGGTCAGTGAGTCAAATCCAACATTTGAAAGTATCTACAGCGAAAAGTTAACAGACTACCATCGTTTTAGTGGTTCAGATAAAACGATGATGTTGAATAATCGGTTAAACCTTCAAAAAAATATTCACAGTAGCGTCCATATGAATTATGGTAAGAATAAAATGGTAACACATAAAATTAATTCAGGGGAACCTATACCGCTATGGGTAATGTTTGAGATTGTTTCACTTGGTAAGCTGGGCGATTTTGTAAAACAAATGCATAAAGAGGATCGAAAAGAAGTGCTCACTAATCTTGGAATATATGACCATATGGATACGAATGCAGATCATTTAACGAATCATATCTTTATTTTGAATGAATTAAGAAATGGTATTGCACATAATCATATTATTTTTGATACTCGCTTTAAGAATCGCAGGATAAATAATACTTTATTAAATGATTTGAGGATTAAATTTGGTATTACCAATATATCATTTAAATCTATAGTCGATTATTTATCTCTTATCATCATGTATCTAAAAGCTTTTGGTTATTCAAAGACGGAACTAAAAAGATTAACAAGAGAATTTAAACGAATTATCATCGATTTGAAGAATGTAATTCCAACTAGTGAATTTAATAGAATTCTTGGGACGGATGCTTTTAATAAACTGAAAAAAATCGATGATTACATTTAAAGAAGTAAGGATAAATAGTTGACGAAAAAATTTTCAAATGGTAAAATAGTAACATCGATAGCGGTGTAGATTGCTAGAGACTACACCTAGTGGCTTCTGAATTCATTTCGGGAGCCATTTTATTTTGCTATCATCACGTAAGGGTTCGTGAGATGAATAAAGGTGTTAAACGTATCTACTCGGAAATGGAATCAGCCTTTCTCCATGAACCAAAATACTCAGAACCTGGAAACAAGGTTGTTCTGACGCTTGAAAATAATATTGTCAGCCGACACCTACGAACCAGAGACAGTTTAGAGAAACAGTTTACTGATTTTGGCGACCTTAATGCGGATGAGCAACTGATTGTCCACTATATGTATAATTCAGGCGAGAGAATGACAACGGCAAAAGCCATTGAGCTTACAGGTAGGAGTCGATCATTTGTTGTTAAATTACTTCATAATCTTCGTGACCTAGAAATCATTACTTGGTTTGGTTCAAGTAAGAATGACCGCAATCAATATTATCTTTTGGTTGATAAGTGATTGCAGTCAGGGTACTATTAGTAATAAGAATACAGTAGAATACAGTAGAATACAGTAGAATACAGTAGAATACAGTAGAATACAGTAGAATACAGAAAAAGCGGTTATCAACAATCAGGTCGATAACCACTTTTTTTCACTTATCCGCTAATTCTTTCAATAATTCATCGTATTGATTCCTAGCATTTTCTAATTCTTTGTCAAAGTCAAAAGTTGGCCCAGCTTTGAGAATGCTGGTTTCTATATTCGGTTCCTCTTTGCAAACTTTTGTAGTACTGATACTCAGTGGAACATTCATTAGCTACGCCTCCCAATTTTGTAACTATATTATACATAGAGTGTGTGAAAATTAAAAATGAATACTTTGGGGTGGTGCATTTTCTAGAATCAAGAATAAGGTAAACTTTGGTATTTTCTGGTCCGATTTTGCTTATTTTGCTCGAAAATTTACCTTATTTTGATGAAATTAGTTGAAATTGGATGAAATTTTAAGTTTTGAAAACCCGTGAAAACGTTGATATTAAAAGCTTTTGAAATTTATTCAAACAAAAGTTTTTAAAACCAGGTCTTAAGAAAGCACGTAAAGCTAGCCAGTTCTCAAAACGTTAATCAAAACCTTATTATACCAACGATTATGGCACTTTTTTGGTGCCAGTTGGTGTTAATTATAATGATAAGTCGTTTAAGAGACTTAAAGCATCGGCATCTTGCTGGTGCTTTTTTTCTGGCATCAATTCTAGATAATACTGTTGTGTTGTTAAGATAGAGTTATGACCTAGACGACGAGAAATATAGTCTAGGCTAATATCTTTTGAAAAGAGAAATGAGGCATGCGTGTCACGAAGTCCATGAAATGTCGTTTTTGTTAATCCCAGCTGTTTTAACAGCTTTTGAAGTTGACTAGCTTGCTTGAATCCATTCCAATCAAAGATATAGCCTTCTTTTGTTTGTGCAAGTTTTGTCACAGCTTGATAAACATCTTCGTTGATGGAAATATCACGCTTAGAATGTTTGGTTTTAAGCTGGGTATCGTCATTAGTTGGACTAATTGATCGAAGAATTTTGATACCATATTCAAAAATATCTTCTTTTTTAATTCCTAAAAGTTCTCCACGCCTTGCTCCTGTCTCAAGGGCGAGAGCAACAAGAACATTAAATTCATCCTCAGTATGACTTAGGCAGTATTGTCTGAGTTTTTTAAATTCTGTGATAGATAGTGGTATATTTCGTTTAGGTTGTTCTTGTCCTTTTGCTTTCAAAAGATGACCAAAGTCATTACTAATCAAACCACGAGCATACGCATATTTCAATGAACCACGGATTTTAAGAACAAGTTCTTTTACTGTTTTTTTAGAGTGGGTTTCAGCATATTGGTCGATTTTCTTTTGCATGACGAGATCGTCAAGGTGTTTAAGTTGAATACCACCAAAAAGGTCATCAACTATTACGAGAGTTCGTTTATAGTTAATAAAGGTGGCTTCGCGAACGTCATTTTTCTTGACCGTATGGACCCAATTTCTATAAAAATCAGGAAATAGGGTGGAGCGTTCGGCAATGTTTTTGCCACGACCTTTTTCAAGTTCCATTTCTAGTGTCCAAAGCTCAGCATCTTTTCTGTTGCTAAAGGTTTTGGTTTCTCGTTTATATTCTCCTTTCTTATAAAGTGATACAGTTGCACGGTAAGAGTTACCACGTTTTGTTATTGTTGCCATTTTATCAGCCTTTCTATAAAAAATGATTGATAAAATAGACTAGTCACATATAGGATATATGAAAAATCTAATTTTATCAATCATTATCCGTCAATCGCAGTGGCTTTCAATAAATTTAACCAGTTTTGACTTCAAATAGCGCTCTTGTTTTCCTACCATAAAGCATTGAAAGTCTGGGTGACTTCTGATGTACTTATCAAATGATTTAGGATCTATTCCAAGTAGTTCCGCTGCTTGTTGTCTATTTAACAGAAGAGGAGAATTATTTTGAGGTAACATATAGAATTCCTTTCATTTTCTAGATACAAGTATTATGCCACATGTGTAATGAATTGAGGCTAGATTTTTGAAAATTGTTCAATGTTACCTAACGTTTCAATAAAATATAAGCGTAGGAACGAGGAAATTCCTCTGGTCTATTGTGTCCCAGAGCCTTTGTCACAATTTTACAAGCTTTTCTGTCGAGCGAGATGCCAACTAAGTCTGTGGTATAGGTAAAAGGCAGGAGATTTCGATATTTTCTGCCAATTTTTATTTATTCTACTGATGCTATTATTGAGATAATCTCATTTTTGATGAGATACGTGTTTAGCGTGAGTAAACTATCGTTACTCATCGCTAAACACGTAGGCTTGCAGCCCAAAAAGAAAGCACCCATGCTTTCTTTTTTCCTTGCAGTCGGTTCTAACGAACTGATGTTTTGCGAACCGCGCAAAACCTGCTCGCGAAGATTGCTCGCATAATAAAGTTGTAATGATCATTTAAAACAAATGTTCAAAATTCCAACATATTCTTGTTTATTTTTGATATAATGTAACAAAACAACAAAGGATTAAACATGAATAAACGAGAACGACTCGAAGAAATTACACGATTGGTAAACAAAAAAGGCACAGTTCGAATTTCTGAGATTGTTGAATTGCTAAATGTTACTGATATGACTGTTCGACGTGATTTTATTGAATTGGAAGAGCAAGGTGTCTTAACAAAAATTCACGGCGGTGCTAGAAGTAATAAGGCTTTTCAATATCGGGAATATTCCCATTCTGAGAAACACATTCAGAATAAGGAAGCCAAGCAAGAGATAGCGGAAAGGGCTGCACAACTGATAGAAGATGGAGACACGGTATTTTTAGGTCCAGGAACAACAGTGGCCTTTCTGGCTGAGGCCATTAAAAATCCTCGCCTAACAGTCATCACAAACTGTATGCCTGTTTTTACCATCCTATCTCAAAAGAAGACTGAGGAGTTTCAAGTCTTTCTTCTGGGGGGAGAATATCGCCAAGTGACAGAATCCTTTGTAGGAGAAATTACCAATACAAGTTTAGAAAAAATGCGATTCAGCAAGATTTTCTTTTCAGGTAACGGACTTAAGGGAACTGATGTCATGACCTCTACCCTAGCTGAAGCCTATACGCAAAATATTGCCATTAAGCATTCTTTAGAAAAATATCTACTGCTGGATGCCTCAAAAATTGGAAAAGATGATTTTACTTCTTTTTGTGATTTGAATGATGTAACTGCTCTAGTGACAGATATGAATGCAAAGGATGAAAATTACCAATTATTAAGTAAGTACATCGAAATTATCACTACAAAATCATAAAGTTATCAAAACCAACAGCAAAATGTTGGTTTTTTGTTTGTATACGAAAAAAATAAACAAAAATAAAACAAAATATGTTGACTTTGTGTTTATTTGGTTGTATAATTTAAACATAAAAAGCGAAAACGCTTTTTCTAAGTTTTGCAAAACAAAGATTTTCTGCCAAATATGGCTACAACTTTCTATTTTTGTTAGGAGATAGGTTATGACAATCATTATCGGTGCTGATCCAGCGGGCTCAAAACTAAAAGACGTTATTAAAGATTATTTGCTAGAAAAATCATATGACTTTAAAGATGTCAGTGATGGAAGTGATTTTGTTGACACAACTTTAGCAGTAGTTGCAGCAGTCAATCAAGAGGAAGGAAATCTTGGTATTGTGATTGATGCTTATGGTGTTGGTCCATTTATGACCGCAACTAAAGTCAAAGGCATGATTGCTGCAGAAGTTTCAGATGAACGTTCTGCCTATATGACAAGAGGACACAACAATTCGCGTATTATTACAATCGGTAGTGAGATTGTAGGAGAAGGAATTGCTAAAAATATCGTTAAAGGATTTGTTGAAGGTGAGTATGATGGCGGCCGTCACCAAATTCGTGTTGATATGCTAAATAAAATGTGCTAATTGTTGTAAATAAAGGAGAATAAGAGATGAAAATTGCAATCGGTTGTGACCACATTGTAACCTATGAAAAAATCGCAGTGGTAGATTATTTGAAAAATCAAGGATATGAAGTATTGGACTTTGGGACTTATGACAATGTTCGTACTCATTACCCGATCTTTGGTAAAAAAGTTGGTGAAGCTGTTGCAAGCGGACAAGCAGATTTGGGAATTTGTATCTGCGGAACAGGTGTTGGAATCAACAATGCTGTAAACAAGGTTCCTGGTGTTCGGTCAGCCTTGGTTCGTGATATGACCTCCGCACTGTACGCTAAGGAAGAGTTAAATGCCAACGTCATTGGTTTTGGAGGGAAAATTACGGGTGAGTTGCTCATGTGTGACATCATTGAAGCCTTCATTAAAGCAGAATACAAACCAACTGAAGAAAACAAACGTTTAATCGAAAAGATAGCTGCAGTTGAAACGCTCAATCAAGAGCAGGCTAATCCAGAGTTCTTTACGGAATTTCTTGAAAAGTGGGATCGTGGAGAATACCACGACTAGGAGGCTCACATGATTTTGACGATCACTTTAAATCCGTCGGTTGATATTTCCTATCAATTGGATGCCTTTCATTTGGATACGGTCAATCGAGTAGAAAAAGTTCAAAAAACAGCTGGTGGTAAGGGACTCAATGTGACACGGGTTTTGAAACAAATCGGTGAAGATGTTGTGGCTACTGGTTTCATTGGTGGTGAGATTGGAAGTTATGTAAAGAAACAACTCACTCGAAAGGATATTAAAAGCTCATTTGTAGAAATCGGGAATGAAACACGTAATTGTATTGCAGTCCTTCATGATGGCAAACAGACGGAGATTTTAGAACAAGGGCCAACTATTCAAGAACATGAAGCCTTGAATTTTATCGAACATCTAGAAATTATCCTGAACAATGTAGATGTAGTTGTCATTTCAGGAAGTTTGCCTAAGGGACTTGCTAGTAGCTACTATGTTAAAATAATTGAACTTTGTAAAAAACGCGGTGTGGCTGTTGTTCTGGATTGTTCTGGTGAGGCGCTGAAAAACGTTTTAGAGAGCCAGCAGAAGCCGACAGTTATTAAGCCGAATACAGAAGAGTTATCACAACTGATTGGTAAAGAAGTTACTGATGATATTCAAGAGTTGAAATCAGTTTTGTCTGGTCAACTTTTCCAAGGAATTGATTGGATAGTCGTCTCATTAGGGGCACAGGGGGCTTTTGCCAAGCACAATGACAAGTTCTATCGTGTCAGAATTCCAAAAATCAAAGTCGTCAATCCAGTAGGGTCAGGAGATTCAACTGTTGCAGGTATTGCAGCAGGTTTGGTACATGCTTTACCTGATGCAGAATTATTAAAAAATGCTAATGTTTTAGGCATGTTAAATGCCCAGGAAGAACAGACGGGTTACGTCAATTTAGAAAATGCAGAATCGTTGTATTCTCAAATCGAAGTCGAAGAGGTATAATATGGTAGTAACAGCAGATAAAAGAAAATACATGGAAAAAGTAAGCAATAAAGCAGGTATTATTTCAGCTTTAGCTTTTGACCAACGTGGAGCCCTGAAAAAAATGATGGCAAAACATCAGGCAGAAGAACCTACTGTGGAGCAGATGGAAGAACTAAAGAAACTAGTTTCAGAGGAATTAACACAGTTTTCTTCCTCAATTCTGTTAGATCCTGAATTTGGTTTGCCAGCATCACGCGCCCGTGACGAACAGTGCGGTTTGCTTTTGGCTTATGAAAAAACTGGCTATGATACCAGCTCAACTAGTCGCTTACCAGATTGCCTAGTAGAGTGGTCTGTAAAACGACTAAAAGAAGAAGGGGCAGATGCCATTAAGTTTCTACTCTACTATGACGTTGATGGTGATCCATACGTCAATCTTCAAAAACATGCCTATATTGAACGCTTGGGTTCAGAATGTCAGGCAGAAGGTTTACCATTCTTCTTGGAAATTTTGAGCTATGATGAAACGATTGAAGACAATGCCAGTGTGGAATTTGCAAAAGTCAAACCTCGAAAAGTAAATGAGGCTATGAAAGTCTTTTCGGATGAACGATTTGGAGTGGATGTTCTCAAGGTAGAAGTACCTGTGAACATGAATTTTGTAGAAGGCTTTGGAACAGGGGAAGTCGTCTATACAAAAGAAGAAGCAGCTGAATATTTCCGTCAACAAGAAGCATCAACTCATTTGCCATACATCTATCTAAGTGCAGGTGTTTCTGCTAAGCTTTTCCAAGATACACTAGTGTTTGCACATGAAGCAGGTGCAAAATTTAACGGTGTTCTCTGCGGTCGTGCGACGTGGGCGGGTGTTGTGCCAGTCTATATTGAACAGGGTGAAGAAGCTGCGCGAGAATGGTTACGTACTGTTGGTCGTGAAAATATCGAGGGACTTGATGCAGTCTTGTCTCAAACAGCAACTTCTTGGCTAGAAAAATAATTGAAAAAATAACCATTTTCTTAAAAGAAAGGGTTTACATTTTCTGAGAATATGCTATAATAATCTCATCAGCAAGAATAGAGTGGATTGTAACTAATTCGATTAGGCAAGACTACAAATGGATTTGAGAGTAGGATATTCTCGGTTTGTTTGTAGTCTTTTTTTGCTTAAAAATATAGGAGGGATATATGTTTAGGATTATACAGTCACTAAATAATAACGCTGCCCTGGTGAAAAATGAACATGGGGAACAGGCAGTCGTGATGGGATTAGGTATAACCTTTCAAAAGAAGAAAGGGGATTTAATTGTTAAGGACAAGATAGAAAATATCTTTTCGCTAAAAAATGATGAAGCCAAAGAAAATTTTCTAACCTTATTAAAAGATATTCCCTTAGATTTTATTTCGGCAACCTACACGGTTATTAATCATCTGGTAGAAACTTATCATTACCCTGTACAAGAATATCTATATGTGACACTGACAGATCATATCTATTGTGCATATCAGGCGGTTTTAAAGAATAGTTATCAAGAAAGTAAGCTACCCAATATTTCAGCCGAATATCCATTGGAATATAAAATGGCGCGTGAAGCCTTAGCTATGTTTCGTGAAAAGTTGCTAAAAGATTTTCCAAATGATGAGATTGGTAGAATTGCACTTCACTTAATCAATGCAAAAGGTGAAACAATTCATCCCACTAGTGAAGAACATGACATCAGTAAGAAAATTATTGCTGAGGTTGAACAAATTTTGATAGAGAATGGGATTAAACGCTCAAAAGAAAATAGTAATTTTTATGATCGCTTTATGATTCATTTGTCCTATTTTCTGAATTACTTAGATAGATCCCATCAGTCAAATGAATCGATTGCTAGTCTGGAACAGTACATCAAGCTCCAGAATCCAAGAGCCCATCAGGTTGGAAGTCAGATTTTTGAGATGATTACATCATTGGTTGATGAGCCGGTAAATGATAGTGAAAGGTTCTATATTGTATTACATATTCAACGGCTATTGTAAATCAATTCAATTTTAAAAGGAGGTTCATATTATGAACAGAGAAGAAATTACGTTATTAGGTTTTGAGATTGTTGCATTCGCTGGTGATGCTCGTTCTCGTTTGATGGAGGCACTGGCTGCTGCTCAAAAAGGCGATTACGCAAAAGCAGAAGAACTAGTTGAAGCGGCCAATGCTTGTATTGTTGAAGCCCACCATGCTCAGACAAGTTTGTTGCAGAAAGAAGCGGCTGGTGAGGATTTAGCCTTTAGTGTGACGCTCATGCATGGTCAAGACCATCTCATGACGACATTATTATTGAAAGATATGATGAGTCATATGATTGAACTGTACAAACGAGGTGATAAATAATGAATAAATTGATTGAATTCATTGAGAAAGGGAAGCCTTTCTTTGAAAAGATTTCGAGAAACCCTTATTTAAGGGCTATCCGTGATGGTTTTATCGCTGCCATGCCGGTTATCTTGTTCTCAAGTATCTTCCTATTGGTGGCTTTTGTTCCTAATATCTTTGGTTTTACTTGGTCTGATGAAGCAGTTGCGGCTATCATGAAACCTTACGGTTATACAATGGGTATTGTAGCTGTCTTAGTTGCAGGAACGACCGCAAAATCTTTGACAGATGCGTTTAACCGTCAATTGCCAAAAACCAATCAGATTAACTTCATTTCAACCATGATTGCCTCAATTTCAGGTTTCTTATTACTGGCTTCTGATGGTATTGAAGGTGGATTTGCCAATGGTTACATGGGAACAAAGGGACTTTTGACAGCCTTTCTAGCAGCCTTCATTACGGTTAATATCTATAAGGTCTGTGTGAAAAACAATGTCACCATTCGTATGCCAGACGAGGTTCCACCGAACGTATCCCAGGCATTTAAAGATGTGATTCCATATGCATTGTCTATCTTTGTCTTGTATGGAATTGATCTTCTGACACGTCAATTCCTTGGAACAAACGTTGCTGAGGCGATTCTGAAATTATTTGAGCCTCTATTTACAGCCGCAGATGGTTATGTTGGTATTACCATTATCTTTGGTGCCTATGCTTTGTTCTGGTTTGTAGGGATTCATGGTCCATCTATTGTGGAACCAGCAATTGCAGCCATTACTTATGCCAATATTGAAACCAACTTCCAGCTTCTACAGGCGGGTCAACATGCGGACAAAATCCTGACTTCAGGTACTCAAATGTTTATCGTGACAATGGGTGGTACAGGTGCTACCTTGGTTGTGCCATTCATGTTTATGTGGTTGACTAAGTCTAAACGAAATAAAGCAATTGGACGTGCTTCAGTTGTTCCAACTTTCTTTGGTGTAAACGAACCGATCTTGTTCGGTGCACCACTTGTACTCAACCCAGTATTCTTTGTTCCATTCATCTTAGCTCCAATTGCTAACGTATGGATTTTCAAATTCTTTGTTGATACGCTTAAAATGAACAGTTTCAGCGTTAACTTGCCATGGACAACTCCAGGACCATTGGGGATTGTAATGGGAACAAACTTTGCTCCACTTGCCTTTGCACTAGCTATCTTATTGGTAGTTGTCGATGTACTTATCTATTATCCATTCTTGAAAGTTTACGATGAGCAAATTCTTGCTGAAGAACAATCAGGGAAAGTTGAAAATAGCTTGAAAGAGAAAGTGGCGGCTAACTTTAATACCGCCAAAGCGGATGCTATTCTTGAAAAGGCTGCGGTCGATACCGAAATTTCTGAACAAACCAACGTTCTGGTACTTTGTGCAGGGGGTGGTACAAGCGGATTGCTTGCCAATGCTCTAACTAAAGCTGCAAAAGAATATGGTGTTCCAGTTACAGCTACAGCAGGAAGCTATGGGGCGCACCGTGAGATTTTGCCAGAGTATCAATTAGTCATCCTTGCACCTCAAGTAGCATCAAACTACGATGACATTAAACAAGAAACCGATGCATTGGGTATTAAACTTGCCAAAACTGAAGGGGCTCAATACATTAAACTCACACGTGATGGTCAAGGTGCTCTTGACTTTGTCAAACAACAGTTTTAGAACCTGTATTCGCAGTTCAGCACTTCCATCTAAGGCTAGTTTTTCAGCTACTCATCGTTAGTTTTTTTCAAAATACAGTCAGTATTCCCTCAAAAAACTGCCTTGATTAGCGAAAAACTATCTCTTATATACAAGCACTTCACTTGTGAATACAGATTCTGAATCAAAAGGGGAGGGAGTTATCATCTCCAACTCCTACCCCTTTATTTATTTTTGATAGAAGAAGGTAGGCATATGGTTAAAACATTACCGAAAGATTTTATATTTGGTGGAGCAACTGCTGCATATCAAGCAGAGGGTGCTACACAGACGGATGGAAAAGGTCGTGTTGCGTGGGACAAGTATCTAGAAGATAATTACTGGTACACTGCGGAACCAGCTTCTGATTTTTATAATCGTTATCCAGTTGATTTAGAACTAAGTGAACAATTTGGGGTAAACGGCATTCGGATTTCAATTGCGTGGTCTCGTATCTTCCCAACAGGCTTTGGAGAAGTGAATCCTAAGGGAGTAGAGTTTTACCATAAATTATTTGCGGAATGCCATAAACGTCACGTAGAACCATTTGTAACGCTTCATCATTTTGACACGCCTGAAACATTGCATTCTAATGGTGACTTTCTAAATCGTGATAACATTGAACACTTCGTCAATTACGCAGCGTTTTGCTTCAAAGAATTCCCTGAAGTTAATTACTGGACAACCTTTAATGAAATCGGTCCAATTGGTGACGGACAGTATCTTGTAGGTAAGTTCCCACCAGGGATTCAGTATGACTTAGCTAAGGTATTCCAATCTCACCATAATATGATGGTTTCACATGCCAAGGCGGTTAAGCTCTACAAGGATGCTGGTTATAGTGGAGAAATTGGTGTTGTACACGCATTACCAACGAAATATCCTTATGATCCAACCAACCCTGACGATGTTCGTGCAGCGGAACTAGAAGATATTATTCATAATAAATTTATCCTCGATGCTACATACTTGGGTTACTATTCTGAAAAAACGCTTGAAGGTGTACGACATATTCTGAAAGTGAATGGTGGGGAATTAGACCTTCGTGATGAAGACTTCGCTGCCTTAGATGCCGCAAAAGATTTGAACGACTTCTTGGGCATCAATTACTATATGAGTGATTGGATGAGAGCTCATGATGGAGAAACGGAAATTATCCATAATGGTAAAGGTGAAAAGGGAAGTTCTAAGTATCAAATCAAGGGAGTTGGTCGTAGAGAATCTCCAGTCGATATTCCGAAAACGGATTGGGATTGGATTATCTACCCACAAGGTCTTTATGATCAAATCATGCGTGTGAAAAATGACTATCCAAACTATAAGAAAATCTACATCACTGAAAACGGCCTAGGCTATAAAGATGAGTTTGTAGATGGTACAGTCTATGATGATGGTCGAATCGACTACGTGAAAAAGCATTTAGAGGTGATTTCAGATGCAATCTCAGATGGTGCCAATGTTAAAGGTTATTTCATCTGGTCCTTGATGGATGTATTTTCTTGGTCAAATGGATACGAGAAACGATATGGATTGTTCTATGTTGACTTTGAGACCCAAGAACGCTATCCAAAGAAAAGTGCTTATTGGTATAAGAAAGTAGCAGAAACACAGGTTATTGAATAAAACTAATACAAGGATGCCTAGCTCAAGTTAGCATCCTTGTTTTCATATAAGGGAGGTAGTTTTTATGTTCGAATTAAAAAATGAGAACTTAACAGCACAATTTTCTGAATTAGGTGGGCAAATTATTTCCATTAAAGACAAGGAGGGTATCGAGTATCTTTGGCAAGGAGATCCGACCTATTGGAGCGGTCAAGCACCAGTTCTATTTCCGATTTGTGGAAGTTTACGAAATGATTGGGCTATCTATGAACCTGCAGAAAGACCGACATTTACAGGCACAATTCCAAGGCATGGACTTGTGAGAAAAATGATGTTCAAAAATGTAAATAGTACAGAGAACTCTTTGGAATTTTCTATTTCATCAAACGAAGAAACCGTGAAAAATTACCCTTTTGAATTTGAACTTTCCATTAACTACTCACTACTTGGCAATACAATTCGAACTGAATATCGGGTGAAAAACCTTGAGGAACATAGAAAGCTACCTTACTTTATTGGAGGTCACCCAGGTTTTAATTGTCCCTTGTTGGATGGTGAGAGTTATGAAGACTATTATTTAGAATTTGAAAAAGTAGAATCTTGTACAGTACCTAGAAGTTTTCCAGAAACTGGCTTACTTGATCTGCGAGACCGCCGGCCATTCTTGGAAAATCAAAAGACCTTGGACTTGTCCTATAAACTGTTTGAGCATGATGCCATAACATTGGATCAATTAGCATCACGAAAGGTAACTTTGAAATCCAAAAATCATCAGAAGAAACTTTCGATTGCATTTGATGATTTTCCATATTTAGTGATTTGGTCAACTACAAATCAGAGTCCCTTTATCGCATTAGAACCATGGAGCGGACTCTCTACTTCATTGGAAGAATCTGACATATTCAATGCCAAACGAAATATTAGTTACGTCGCTCCAAAAGAGGTTGATACAAAATATTTTGATATTATTATTGAGTAAATACCATAGTTAAGTAATTTAAATATTCTACGGAAATCACTCAAAAACTCCACTGGCTGAATATAAGTTAGTGGGGTTTATTGCTTAATTTAATATTATGAAAAATTAAATTAAGTGTTGAAGGGGTTCAGCTATATTTTGAGAAATCTTTATCAATGAATTAATTACAAGATGATAAAGCGATACAAAAATCGTAGTAGATGTATTCCTATGGGGTATGATATACTTAGTGAGAGAGGACATTACATATGCTTGTAATCTCGAAAATATTTTTGAAGCAGAATGAATTATCAATTTGAGTAAAAGTAAGAAGATTTATTAAATAGGTGTTAGCTTATGAATGATTGTGATTTAAAAGATTTTGTAGGAAAGAATTTCGCTGATGAATTACCAGATGATGACTCTAAAATAATGATTCATTTTCATACTATGATCCTTGAACTTAGATCAATAATTGCTGCACTTGAAATAGTAAAAATTGTAAACGATGAGTGGCATGATGGAGTAGTACAATCATCTATTAGATATGATATAGTACGAAATGTAACATATGAATCATTATTTTATAGAGTTGTCTTCGGTATAACTAAAATTTTTGATATCAGAGAAAAAAATGGTATTTTTAAGATTCTATCTAAGTTGAGACATAGTACCAAAGATAGATCTCTTTTATCAATTTTGAATACCATTCAAGAGGGTATTGATAAAGAACAAAAAAATATTGATGAAATCAAATTGCTTCGCGACAAACTCTTGGCTCACTTAGATAAAGAGATGGTCTTTTCAACAGAAAGATTAGACATTGGTATTCTATACTATTATTTTGAGGCTATAGAAATTAAGTCCATATATACAGCTTGTATCGAGTTATATAATACTTTATATGGAGATAATCAGAAACAAGTCGAACTTCCTAAAAGAGAAATAATTTTGAAAAGATTTTTTCTTGAAGAATAACTCGTATTGATTAGTTTTTTTGTCTTCTTATACCGATAAATTTATAAAATACTTGATCTATCATTTTGAATTTGATTAATAAATTATCCATCTATAAGATAAAGTAGGTCAAATTAGTTTGACCTACTGATGACTAGTCTATTTTGTGGTGTTAATTGGTGTCAATTTTATCCAAATTTATGGATTTTAGTCCATTTTTATGGAAGTTTCATTTTTGAAAATGTTGATATAAAGGGATTTGTAAGGGTTGAGGGTTCATAATTTTCAATAGAGAAATTCTCAAAACGTTAAGAACCAGCTACATTACAGCATTTACAACACTTCATGGTTCACACCATGGGGTGTTTTTTTAGCAAAATTCACACCACTTTTCACACCAAATTCACACAATTATTTTTTCAGATTTCGGTAGGTAATTTCTCCAACTGCCATTGGAACAACATTTGAGGTGTTGACATAAATCTGAGTTGTCAAGGTGTCACTGTGGGTTAGAGCCTCTGAAATAGCTTCTAAGCTCATACCTGCTTGTTTGGCTAAAGTTGCTCCAGTATGGTGTGACTTAAGTTATGGCCATATTTATCTTTCTCCATAAAATAGAAAGAATAAACATGATTTACAATGTTTGTCTTCAATTTGAAACCGCCAGTTGCCCGACGGTTTTCTGCTATTTGAAATACAAGAGTCTCAGTCCGTTCAAAATCACCAAAATCGTTGATCCTTCGTGGCCCACCACACCGAGTGGGAGGTTGATAGACTGGAAGAGGTTAGAGATGATAAGAAGGGAAATGACAGACAGGGCAAAGACGATATTTTGCTTGATGATGCTCCGCATTTTCTTAGAGAGACGAATGGAGTAAGGAATTCTCGTCAGATCTTCCATGAGTACGATGTCAGCTGACTCCATAGCGATGTCCGTTCCGCTTCCCATAGCATAGCTGACATTGGCTTGGGCAAGGGCAGGAGCATCGTTGATACCGTCCCCTACCATACCGACTGATGCAAACTCGGTTTGCAGTTCTTGGATAACAGCAGCCTTATCCGTCGGCAGACAGTTGGCAATCACACGGTCAATACCGACCTGACTCGCCACATAACGAGCCGTCTTTTCTTGGTCGCCCGTCAAGAGAATTGGTGTCACCCCCATCTCTTTCAACTGGGCAATCAGCTGCTTGCTCTCAGGCTTCAAACTGTCTTCCACCATGAAGATCGCCACTAGCACATCATTTTGGCTGACATAAACCAGGGTTTTCCCAGTGCTCTCCGCCTCATCGATTTGCGTCAGCAAGTCAGCAGACAGCGGACTTACCAAACTATCTACCACAAAACCCGCCTTACCGATTTTCCAGTTGTCGCCCTCATAGACCGCCACCAATCCTTTACCGGTCACGTCTTCTAGGCTTTGGAGGGCAATAGCAGAGCTGTTAGCCGTATAGGTCATGAGAGCTTGAGCGATTGGGTGACTCGATTGTTTTTCAACTGCCTGAACGACTTCCTTGATCAGCTTTTCATCGCCAAGATAGGTCGCACCGACAACCTCAGGTTTCCCAATGGTCAATGTGCCTGTCTTGTCGAAGACGATGGCCTCTAGATTGGCAATCTTGTCCGCAATGTCACCTCCCTTGATAATCATGCCCTTGCGTGCCGCACGGCTGATGGCAGAAAGTGTCGCCGGTGAAGAAGAAGCTACCAGTGCACATGGAGAAGCGATGGTCAAGAGAATCATACCACGATAGAAGGCAGTCAACCAGTTCCAGCCCAGAGCAAAATGAGCAAAGAGGATAAAGAGCGGTACCACCACCAAGACAACCTTGACATAGGTATCTTCCATATTTTCAATGAAAGTCGCTGTTTTTGATTTGGATTCTTGGGCATTTTCGACCATCTGGACGATTTTATCGAAGAGGGCATCTCCTTTCTCAGCCGTAACCTGTACGGTCACAGTTGGTCCCTGGTTGATAGTGCCGCCGATAACAGCCGCACCAGCTCCTTTTTCCGCAGGAAGTGGCTCACCTGTAATCATGGATTCGTCAAAGATGGACTGCGGACTGATGAGGGTGGCATCCAGTGGCACAGTGTCACCCTTGCGGACTTGTAAGAGGTCGCCAATGTGAATAGCTGCTGTGTCCAAAACAGTGATATCCCCGTTTTCCTCGATTTTACGAGCCGTTGGAGGCGTCATGTTCATGAGGGCTGCGATAGCATTCTTGCTTTTTTCCATGGCTAATTCTTCCAGAGTAGAAGACAGGGAGAAGATGAAGATGAGCAGGGCTCCTTCCATCCAGTAGCCGATGAGGCCAGATCCGATAGCCGCCAAAATCATGAGCAGGTCAACAGACAGGTGTTTGTCAACCAACAATTCTGTCAGTCCTTCCTTGGCTGACTGGTAGCCTCCGATGACAAAGGCTGAAATGAAGAGGATGGGTGCCCATCCTTGCTCGGTCTGTAGCAGGATTATCCCTACCAGGATAAATACTAGGCAGACAGCAGTTGTGATAATGTGACTATTCTGTTTAAATTGTTGTGTTAGTGTCATAAAAAATTCCTCGAAATATCTTTCTATGACTTAATTATAACAATTACAAATAAAATGTCAAGCTTAATTACAATAATTCTAAATAAGATTTTTCAGACAATTCCAAGGAAAGAAAAAAGAGCGAAATATTTCGCTCTGCTATTTTATGACTTATTAGATTGGCAATCAGGACAGATACCATAGATAGCTAGGACCTCTTTTGTGACCTTATAACCTGTCTGGTCTTGGGCTTCTTTTTTCAGACTAGGTAGTTCGATATCCATAAAGTCTGTAATTTTTCCGCACACTTCACAAATAATATTGAGGTGATCATGACCCATAAAGTCATAATAGGTCGTATTATCATTGGTTCGTTTGATTTCTGTTACAAATCCTTCTTCCAACAGAAGTTTCAGGTTGTTGTAAACAGTGGCTAGGCTCATTCCTGGGTAGTCTGGTAGAAGATCTTGGTAAATCATTTCAGCACTTGGGTGGTCATCGCTTTCGATGATGTAGGCTACAACAGCCTTACGAGTCGAAGTGATACGAACTCCTTTTTCCTTAAGGTGTTGGATGACGTGGTCGAAATCCGCTTGATGGTCACTACTATGATGGTGGGTCATGCTTCCCTCCTTTCTACGATGTAATAATAACAATTCTAAATTTCAATTCCTGTTTTCATTATAGTGTATTTTCTTAGCTCTGTCAATCTAATAGGAGGTTGAACGTCTGTGCTAGGACAGTTGTTGTTTTATAGGCTTGTTTTTCTAAGTTTGCTTGTGCTACAATCAGAACATGACACGATATAAGGCAATTATTTCCTACGACGGCCATGATTTTTCTGGTTTTCAGCGCCAGCCCCATGCCCGTACCGTTCAGGAAGAAATCGAAAAAACGTTAGTAAGATTGAACAGTGGCCAGCCAGTAATCGTTCATGGAGCAGGTCGGACAGATGCGGGGGTCCACGCCTACGGTCAGGTGATACACTTTGACTTGGCTGGCAGTCGAGATGCTGAGAAGCTCCGCTTTGCCCTTGATACTCAAACACCTGAGGATATTGATGTAGTCAGTGTGGAGCAGGTGGCGGATGATTTTCATTGTCGCTACGCCAAGCACAGCAAGACCTACGAGTTTCTGGTGGATATTGGGCGACCTAAGAATCCCATGATGCGCCACTATGCGACCTTTTATCCCTATGATTTGGACTTGAGCTTGATAGAAGAAGCTATTCAGGACTTGGTGGGGACCCATGATTTTACAGGCTTTACGGCTTCAGGGACCTCGGTTGAGGACAAGGTACGGACCATCACAGCGGCAAACATGGAATACGACCAGCGGCGGCAGTTTTTGATTTTTACCTTTTCAGGCAACGGTTTTTTGTATAAGCAGGTGCGGAATATGGTTGGGACCTTACTGAAAATTGGCAATGGTCGCATGCCTGTTGGGCAGATTAAACGGATTTTGGCAGAAAAGGATCGTGGTTTGGCGGGTCCGACTGCGGCAGGAAATGGCCTCTATCTAAAGGAGATTATCTATGAAGACTAAGTATATTTTGGCGCTTTCGGGCAACGATATTTTTAGCGGTGGCGGCCTCCATGCGGATCTGACGACCTATACGGTTCATGGCCTGCATGGCTTTGTGGCGGTGACCTGCTTGACAGCTATGACGGAAAAAGGTTTCGAGGTCATTCCGACGGATGCGGCGGTATTTGCCCAGCAGCTGGCTAGTTTGAAGGATGTCCCCTTTTCTGCGATTAAGATCGGCTTGCTTCCCACGGTGGACATAGCAGAGCAGGCCTTGGAGTTTATCAAGGCTCACCAGGATATTCCTGTGGTTTTGGATCCGGTCTTGGTCTGCAAGGAAACGCATGATACCGAGGTCAGCCAGTTGCGAGATGAACTTTTGAAATTCCTTCCCTATGTCAGCATTATCACACCAAACCTGGCAGAAGCTCAGCTATTGCTCCAAAAAGACATCAAAACGGTGGAGGAGATGAAGCAGGCGGCGGTGGCGCTTTATGACTTGGGAGCCAAGGCGGTGGTCATCAAGGGAGGCAACCGCTTGGGTGGCTCAGAGGCGGTCGATGTTTTCTACGACGGTCAGGAAGTGGTGGTGCTCCAGTCCCCTCTGCTGTCAGAAAACAATGTAGGGGCAGGCTGTACCTTTGCGTCCAGCATTGCCAGTCAGCTCTTGCTGGGTCAAGATCCTTTAGAGGCAGTCAGACTGTCCAAGCACTTTGTCCATACAGCTATTTCAAAATCAGATCAATATGGGGTAATTCAATATGAGAAATAAAAAAACACAAGAATTAGTATTATTAGCTATCTTAACAGCCTTGACCCTGGTCTTGGCCCATGTTCATATGCCGACCCTATCCGGCTTTGTCACACTTTTGGATGTGGGAGTTTACTTTACAGCCTTTTACTTGGGCAAGAAAGAAGGAGCTATTGTCGGTGGTTTGGCAGGGCTCTTGATAGATTTCTTGCTGGGCTATCCCCAGTGGGCCTTCTTTAGCTTGGTCTTCCACGGGGCTCAGGGTTATTTTGCGGGTTGGACAGGCAAGAAACGGATTCTCGGTTTAGTCTTGGCGACGCTCTCTATGGTTGGGGGTTACTACCTGGCATCTCGGATTTATTTTAACGACCTCAAAGCCATTGAAAGTGTTTTTGGCAATAGCATGCAAAACTTTGTCGGGATGGGTTTAGGGTTTGCAGTGGCTAAATTAGTTGAGAAAAGCGGTGCTATTAACTATGTCACTCGATAAAATCAAAGTTCAAACCCAGCAAGTTATCGAAGAGGTCCTAGAACTCAGCAATCTTCAAAAGGGGCAGATATTTGTTCTAGGTTTGTCTTCTAGTGAGGTCATCGGTGGGCATATTGGAAAAAATTCCAGTCTGGAAGTTGGTGAGGTGGTTGTTGAAACCATCTTGGAAATCCTGGAGCCAAAAGGTATCTATCTAGCTGTCCAAGGCTGTGAACATCTCAATCGTGCCTTGGTGGTGGAGCGTGAATTGGCAATCCAGAAGGATTTGGAAATAGTCAATGTCTTGCCCACCCTTCATGCAGGTGGTTCTGGACAGTTGGCGGCCTTCAAGTATATGAAGGACCCGGTGGAAGTCGAGTTTATCACTGCTCAGGCCGGTGTAGACATTGGCGACACAGCTATTGGTATGCACATCAAGCACGTCCAAGTTCCGATTAGACCTAGCCTGCGTGAAATTGGACAGGCTCATGTTACCGCCCTTGCCAGCCGACCAAAACTAATCGGCGGAGCTCGTGCGGCTTATCAGGAAGATACCATACGGAAGAATTAGGAGGCTGGGAAAGACATCCATGATGGCTTCGCCCTCACCCACAGAATAATGAAAACGAACATAAGCCCTCACTAGGTGTATAATCTTAGTGAGGGCTTTGTGGTTGACGAGTTAATGATGTTAGTCATCGCGGGAAAAACTAACCCACTCTACTGACGAGCACCCCAGAATATGCGATAGGCATGAGTATAAAAATACGACTAAAATTCGGTAGATAAGCTCTCTAATTTTTAGAAGGAGGGAATTGTCATGGATGTTCTCTATCAATCTTGTGCAGGTATTGATGTCCATCAAGCCAATATCGTTGTCTGTATCCTACACGGACCACTCACCTCAACTCGTCCAAAGCGTGAGATGGCTACGTTTGATACAAGGACTAAAGGCCTACGTGCTTGCCACGATTTTCTCAGTCAATTTCATGTGGAAGCTGTTGGTATGGAAAGTACAGGTGTTTATTGGCGACCTGTCTGGCATGCTCTATGTGGTGACTTCAAGTTGATACTCGCTCAACCAGCCCACATGAAGGCTATTCCAGGTCAGAAAACCGACAAGAAGGATGCTCACTGGATTGCCAAATTAACACGGATTGGTCTGCTTCCTCGGAGTTTCGTTCCCGATGAAACTATTCAAGAATTGAGGGAGTTGACCAGACAACGAAAACATTATGTGGAAAGTCGCAATCGAGAAACAAACCGTATCCATAAAATTCTTCAATCAGGTGGTATCAAGCTAACAACCTATATCGAAGATATAATGGGACTATCTGGCCGCAATCTCCTTCAGCTACTGGTTGATGGGACGCCTATCACACCTCGCATTGTCCATCAATCAGTTTACACCAGCTTGAAGAAGAAAGTACCGCAGCTTATGGAAGCCTTGGATGGCTATTTTTCTGACCATCACCGCTTTATGTTAAAGCAGTCATTGGAGATTTATGATTTTTATCAGAAGCAGATTGGGTTGTTGGAAGAGCGAATGAATGTCTATCTATCACAATATGAAAACCATGTAGAGATATTGGATTCCATCCCAGGCATTGATATCATTACAGCTTCTGTTATCATTTCTGAGGTTGGTGTTGACATGAGTCAGTTTCCTACTGCTGGACATTTAGCTTCTTGGGCTGGACTTTGTCCAGGTAATAATGAGAGTGCTGGTAAAAAACGAAGCACCAAGATTCGACACGGAAATTCTTATTTGAAGAAATGTTTATGCCAAGCCGCTTTCGCCGCCAGGAACCAAAAAGGTAGTCCTCTAGCTGAACGATTTTATCAGATTCAAAGTCGGCGTGGTTCACAAAAAGCAACAATTGCCCTTGCACATCAATTATTAAAAATAGCTTATATCCTCTTACAAGAGCAGATAACGTATCCTGAATTTTTAGCACAGAAAAAGACTACTAGGGACGAGCTAGTAGTCTAACATAAAAAATTTTTTCGCTTTGATTATATCATAGGGAGGGAATTTTTGCATTCTTTTGAGTTTTCGTATAAAATTCCTGGCCTCCTTAGTTTTTTTCAATCGTTAAACTTGACGCAGTGGTTGAGTGGGCTCTAATTAGCTGATTTTATCAGCTTTTACAGCCCTACTCAACTGTGCGGGGGTGGGACGACAAAATCGAACCCTGCGGGTTACCGATTTTTGTCCCACTCCCTTTTTTTGAGCCAAATCCTTGCCAAGAGGTCTGGCTTATGCTAAACTTGTTCCTGTAAATGATACAAGAACAAAGAGAGAAAACATGACAAAAGGATACCAACAACGATTTTCACTGTCCATTTTATTATGGATGCGTCAGGATAAAGCACGTCAAGAGGGGATGGACTACTGGAGTGGCGGTCATGCACAGATTATCGCAGCTTCACCGGGTCTACTAGAATACCGCCAGCAACATTTGAGTGCGACAGAACATAGTTTTTGGCCGAAAGCGACAGGCTTGGAGACGGCTATTCCAGAAGACCGTCGGATTGATGGCATTGCGGAAGTGACTTACCAGAAGTTATTGGCACCAATAGGCGGTCGCCGTCAGACGGCTCTTGCATTTGAAGATGAGGTCAATGTTTTCCGTCGGACCTTGATGCACATGGGCTTCCCATATTCATCACGTTGGTATCATACCAGCACTCAGGCCCCAACCCAACTGCGTGATGTCCTTTACTTCCGTCGCAAAGATGGTGTGAAGAGCGGCAGCTTCAAAACATTTGTTCAAGATGGACTTGCCAGTCAACTGGCAACTATCCCTGAGGTAACGGAAGTACGGACACAGGTCTATCTTCCTTGGAATAAAGCGACTTGGAATACCCCCAATGTTGCCCATGACAATCCTAAAGAAGACCATCTTCATGCCTCTATCATCCTAGGTTTTGCGGATCAGGCTGCAAGAGAGGCCTTCTATGCCAACCTAGCTCCGCAGTTGAATGCAGAAGTGGTGCAATACGCCTCAGCAGTCCACGTCTATCATATAGAAAAAACCTTGCCATTTGTCCTAGACGGCAAACGCATGTAAGACAAGCAACTTCTTGGTAGAATGCTTAATAAAAAAATATAGTCGAATGAATGAGCTTTCAGACAAGGAACTGAGGTGCAGGTTGCTAGAATAGCCTAGAGGCTGTTCTAGGTTGGAAATAAGACTTGCGAAGCAAGTCACATTCGTAGAGTACGGCAAGCCGAAAGTGACGAAGTATCAAAGTTAATTCAAATGACTATAAAGCAAAAGACTTGCCAAGAAGTCTAACTTATGATAAACTTGTTCTTGTAGTTGATACAAGAACATAAAGGAGACCGAATGGATACAAAGTTTTCAGTAGCCCTTCATATACTGACCATGATCAGTGAGAGTAAGGAAATACTTAGCTCGCAAGCCTTAGCTGAGAGCGTTGGTACCAATGCCAGCTATATCCGCAAGGTGATTGCACTTTTGAAAAATGCAGGCTTAATCACCTCGCACCAAGGGCGATCAGGATACCAATTGAGCAAGTCCCCTAAGGATATTAGCTTATTGGAAATCTACCTTGCGACGCAAGAAGTGGAGCATATTCGCCTATTTCAGATACACCAGAATGCCAATCTTACTTGTCCGGTTGGGCAGCATATAGAAGGTGCAATGGTTCCCATCTTTTCCAGCGTTGAACAAGAACTGGAACATCAACTCAGTCGTCAATCCTTAGATAATGTGATTGATAATCTCTATCAATCCGCACAAGAAACCCGAATCTGACCGAGGTCAGATTTTATAAAACCAAACTTGAACCTGTAAGTGATACAGGAACAAATAATATTAAAGAAAAGAGAAGAACATGAAAGCAGCACAACACACAGCTTATAACAAAAACAATATCACCCTTAACCTTACAGAAATTGCTAAACCACAAATCAAATCGAACCAAGTCCTTGTCAAAGTCACCGCAGCAGGCGTTAATCCATTGGACAACATGATTTCACGTGGAGATGTGAAATTGATTGTCCCTTACAAATTGCCACAAACAGCTGGAAATGAAGTGGTTGGCTTGGTTGAAGAAGTAGGTTCAAGCGTGACGACATTTGCGGCAGGTGATCGTGTCTTCGGTCGTCTTCCACTTGATAGTATCGGTGCTTTCGCTGAGTATGTAGCGGTTGACGCTCAGGCTCTTGCTAAGGTTCCTGCCTACTTGACAGATGAAGAAGCGGCTGCTGTTCCTTTGACAGCTTTGACCATCATGCAGGCTCTCGACCTCATGGGTGCTGAGGCAGGCAAGACTATCTTCATCTCAGGCGGAACTGGTGGTGTCGGCGGTATGGCTATCCCGATTGCCAAAGCCAAGGGCTTGACCGTTATCACGAATGGCGATGGGGCAAATGCAGAGCGGGTATTGGCATTGGGTGCAGACCAGTTTATCGATTACAAGACAGAAGATTACACCAAAACACTTAGCAATGTTGACTATGTCTTGGACACACTTGGTGGTGCAGAAACGGAAAAACAAATGTCAATCATGAAAAAAGGTGGACAGCTGGTTTCCCTTCGTGCCATGCCAAATGGTGAATTTGCCAAGCGCATGAATTTGCCAAAATGGAAACAAATCTTGTTTGGCCTAGCTGGTCGTCAATTTGACAAAATGGCTAAGAAATACAGTGTTCACTACCATTTCATTTTCGTAGAGAGCAATGGTCGCCAACTGCAAGAAGTAGCAGACATTTTCAGCAAGCTCGAAATTAAACCGTCTATCGATACCGTGTATCCATTTGAAGAAGTCAACGCAGCACTTGATAAGGTTGCCAACGGTCGTTCACGCGGAAAAACCGTCCTCAGTTTCAACTAAGACAATAAGATATACAAGGAAAAAATCATGTCATATATTACAACTAAAAACCAATACATCACCGTTTCAAACAATAAAATCGCCTACCGTGAGCTCAGCAAGGGCAAGTCTGACATCCCTTTGGTCATGCTGGTTCACCTAGCCGCGACCTTGGACAACTGGGATCCAAAATTGCTGGATTTGCTGGCTGAAAAGCACCATGTAATTGTCCTAGACCTTCCTGGCGTGGGAGCTAGTCAGGGCAAGGTGGCTCCGAATATTCCAGGAATGGCTGAGCAGGCTGTTACCATTATCAAGGCTTTGGGTCATGAAAAAATCAATTTGCTGGGTCTGTCTATGGGTGGTTTTATTGCTCAAGAAATCGTTCGTCTGGATAGTCAATTGGTCAACCGCTTGATTTTAGCAGGTACAGGTCCTCGTGGTGGTTTTGAAGTCGATAAGGTGACCGGAAAAACCTTCCGCTATATGCTGAAGGCTGGTTTGGAGCGTGTCGATCCGAAACGCTACATCTTCTACAATCATGATGAAGCAGGTCGTTTGGAGGCAGAAAAAGTCTTGGGTCGTATGGGGCAAAGAAGTGCTGCTCATGCAGATAAGAACATGAATGTTCCAGGATTTTTGACCCAGCTGAAAGCTATCAAACGCTGGGGAAGAGAGCCACAAGACGACATGACCTTTATCACCCAGCCAACTCTGATCGTTAACGGTGATAAGGATATGCAGGTTCCAACAGAAAATTCTTACACCATGCATGAGAAGATCAAAAATAGCCAACTGATCATCTATCCAAATGCAGGACACGGCTCGATCTTCCAAAATGCAGAAGAGTTTTCAAAAACCTTACTAGCCTTTTTGGAGGAAAGCAATGCCTAAAACCATTTTAATCACAGGATCGACAGATGGAATCGGCAAACACCTAGCCATGAAACTAGCTAGTGAAGGTCATGAAGTGATCTTGCACGGGCGAAATAGCGAAAAGCTCCGTGTAGCCCTCAGTGATATTCAACTAAAGACAGGAAATAAAAAGATTCACGGCTATCTTGCAGATTTTTCCAAGTTAGCAGATGTCTATCGTTTCAGCCAAGAGATTAAACGAGATTTTGAGCAGATTGATGTCTTGTTAAATAATGCGGGTGCTTACTTTGGTGATGCTCGCGTGGCAACGGCAGAAAATATTGAGATGACCTTTATGCTGTCTGTCCAAGTTCCATATATCTTGACGACGGAATTGCTGCCCTTGCTGGAAAAAGCAGGAGGCAGGGTTATTCACACCTCTTCCTTCATGCACCATTTTGCACAAACCAAAGGCTTGGATTTTGGTTTAGAGCAGAGCTATTCTGCAGCCATGGCTTACAATAATGCCAAGCTTTACACCATTTGGCTGGCAATAGCTCAGGCAGAGGCCTTAGAAAAGCAAGGGGCATCTGTGACCGTCAATGCCTACCATCCTGGCTTGATTGCGACAAATTTGGGCAATGATGGCATCAAACGCAACCTGAAAAGTCGGATTCTTACCAGTCTGATGAAACTATTTTCCAAGGATTTGGACCAGGGGATTGAAACGGGTTACTACTTAAGCTTGTCACCAGAGGTGACTGGAGTATCAGGTCGTTATTTTGCGGAGAAAAGGTTGGCTAAGGTCAGCTTGAAAGGATTTGATTTGGCAAAGAGCCAAGCCTTACTAGCCTATCTTGATAAGAAAATCCAAGCATTTAAGGAGAGCTACGGTGACTAAGATTTTGTTAGAAAACCTCCAACTGCCCAATGGTCAGGTCTTAGATAATCGCTTTTTCAAATCCGCCATGAGCGAAACCCTGGCAGATAGTCAGGGAGCTCCCTCGGATGACTTGATTTCCTTATATGATTTTTGGGGCAAGCAGGGAATGGGCGTCTTAGTGACAGGCAATGTCATGGTGGACGGCCGCTACCTTGGTGAGCCGGGCAATGTGGTCCTTGATTCAGACGCTCATCTGGCTCAATTTCGGAAATGGGCAGCCGTTGGGAAAAAGAACGGTGTGCCTATCTGGCTCCAGCTCAATCACCCTGGCAAACAGATGTATCGGTCGATCAATCAAACTCCGATTGCACCCAGTGCCATTCCGATTTCTGGAGGCTCAGCTTCTGCCTTTCGTCCACCGAGAGAAATGACCGTGTTTGACATCAAAGAAGTTAGAGATAAATTTATTGCAGCAGGCCTTCGGGCAAAAGCAGCAGGATTTACAGGTGTACAGTTACACGCTGCACATGGTTACTTGATCAATCAATTCCTCTCACCAGCAGATAATCAGCGGACGGACCGCTATGGTGGCAATCTGGACAATCGTATGCGCTTTTTGGTGGAAGTCTATCAAGGTCTGCGTGACAAAGTGGGACCAGATTTTACCATCGCCTTGAAATTGAATGCTTCTGATTTTAAGGAAGAGGGCTTTGGTTTTGAAGATTGTAAGCATGTGGTGAAAACCATGTCTGACTTGGGTATCGACCTGATTGAAATTTCAGGTGGCAATTATGAGGCACCTGTCTTTGGCAGTGACTATGAGAATGGTGCTGGATTTGTCACCTACGCCCTTACTCTAGCAGATTTGACTTCTGTTCCTATTGTTTCAACGGGCGGTTTCCGAAAAGTCACGCAGATGGAGGAGGCTATTAAGGATGGTGTGTCCATGATTGGCCTTGCCAGACCCTTTGTCCTTCGTGCAAGTCTAGTCAATGATTACCGTCAAGGCGGTGATGTGCAACTGACAACGCCTCGCCTGACAACAGGTCTTCCAAAACTGGATAAGGCCCTTGGTCCCATTATCGGTGTCAGTTATTACGAGGCCCAGATGAAACGCTTGGCCAAGGGAAAAGCTGTCACCGTCAGTCAACATGCCTGGCCCTATCTTCTCCAAACCGTCAAGGCACACGGCCTGTCAGCCTTGAAACCGAGGAGGAAGTAGAATAGACTAGAAAAGATTTGAGAGTTCATCTCAGATCTTTTTTCTACGATAAATGAACCTGCCAACAATTTTCAAAAAAGTTGTAACAAAACAATTTACAACAAAAACCATTTCGGAGGAAAAGAAAATGAAAATAGCAGTAGTAGCAGCGAACGGTAAAGCAGGTAGCTTGATTGTGAAAGAAGCGGTAGCACGTGGTTTTGAAGTAACGGCCATCGTTCGTGGTGAAAATAAGACAGTCGCACAGCAGGTTCTTCAAAAGGATGTTTTTGACCTGACAGCTGATGATGTGATTGGTTTTGATGCGGTAGTGGATGCAGTAGGTGCCTGGACAGCAGACACTGTCCATATGGTTCCTGATGCAGCCAAACATTTGGCGGCTATCCTAAAAGGTTCGCAAACACGTTTACTTGTGGTTGGTGGAGCGGCAAGCCTCTATGTTAATCCAGAACATACCTTGACTGTGGCAGATGTGACAGAGTTTCCAGCGGAAGTATTGCCTGTGCTAAATGCTCACAAGGAAGCACTTGAGGCCCTTCGTCAAGTAGATGATGTCAACTGGACCTATGTAAGCCCGGCAGGTGATTTCCAAGCAGACGGTGAACGGACAGGACGCTATATTCTTGGCGGCGAAGAGTTGGTCTTGAATAGCAAGGGAGAAAGCGTTATTTCCTATGCAGATTATGCCATTGGTATGATTGACGAGATTGCATCAGGTGATCATCTCAAAGCACGTATTAGCCTTGTCAGCGAGTAAAAGGTTGTTATGCAGATTTCAAATAAATTTACCATTGCCATTCATGCCTTGGCCTTTATCCATCTCTTTCAAGACCAGCAACGTGTTACCAGCAAGGTTTTGGCAACTAGCATTCAAGCCAATCCCGTTATCATTCGCTCGGTTCTATCTGGTTTGAAGGATGCGGGAATTGTAGATGCCAAGCAGGGCAGCGGCGGTTTTCGTTTAGCAAAGCCACTTGATGACATTAGCCTTTATGACATCTTTGTTACGGTTGACAATATCGATAAGAAAGGCTTGTTTAATTTTCATGAAAATCCCCATCCTGACTGTATCGTGGGGGGAAATATCCATGCCGCTGTGGACGACAAACTCGTCCAAGTCCAGACAGCTATGGAGAAAGAATTGAAAACTATGTATATGTCTGATGTTCTGGTTGACCTAGAAAAAGCCATTGAAGAAAAAGTGAAAAGGAATTAAATTGTCATCTTTTCACAATGACCACTATATACAAAAAAGACTTAGAGTGACTGAAAAACAGTTGTCTAAGTCTTTTTGCTTGGTCTGGGCAAGAACGTTGACAAGTTTGCTCTATTGCTCTCCCATCAACCGCATGATGTCATCAGGGCTTTCCTTACAGCCTCTAGCAACCCAGGTTTTAAGCACTCGGAAAAATCCCCCCACGATAAATTGCAGGTGAAAATCATCGGTCAAGTCCCCCAGTCTTTCTTTGAAATAGCTGTCCAAGACCTCCTCGAGCAAGTAGTCCAAATGGTTGGCAGTTAATAAGCGAATCTTATCCTGTTGCTCATGCCAAAAGTCAAAAAATTGCCGTAAAGCCAGTAAGAGATGAGCATCTGACCAATCCGACAAGTCAATCTGTCGTTCGGTCAACCAGGCTTGTAACTCCATGGTGAAAGACCGTTCGAGCACCTCTTCCTTATTGGAAAAGTTTCGGTAAAAGGTCACCCGACCGATGCCAGCTCGCTCCACCAACTCTGACACACTAATCTTTTCAAAGGATTTGTCTTCCAGCAACTCCCACAAAGCCTCCACGACACTCTCCACAAATAACGACTCTTTCCGCTTCACTCTTTCCATGCGAAACACTTCCTTTCCTTTGTTTCCTTTTGGGCAAATAGCAGAGCTGGGACTAGTTTTCCCACTGTTCATCTGCTATACTGATAAAAACGAAACACTTGTTTCTAAAAATATACCATAAAGGACAGAAAAAAGAAAGTATGAAAAAAGTTTGGAAAATAGTAGCGGCTGTAACAGTTGTTCTAGCCTTGCTTGGTTTTATTGCCTATAAAATGACCTTTGGCTGGTCAGCTCCTGAGCTTGTTGCTCAGACCCCACAAGTGAATGAATGGTACCGCCTCAGTCCCGAAGGGGTTGTAGATTCTCAAGGCAACCAGGCGCACGGCCTGCTTCGTATTGGTAAAGAGAAGAATAAGGTGATGGTCTATTTCTTTGGTGGTGGAGTTAGTATTAATGAAGAGACTGCTAGTGGTGGCACACGCTATTTTGCGACCACAATTGGCCATCAAGATTATGTCGCAACTTGGGGAATCGGTAGTTCGCAGGAAGATAATCCATTTAAGGACTGGACTATGATTGTGCTTCCGTATGGGACAGGAGATTTTCATGCAGGGACCCAAAGCTTTTCATATGTAGACGATAACGGAAAAGAGCAAGTAGTCCATCACCAAGGTTATTCCAATCTGATGAGTATTTTAGCGGTTGCTAAGTCTCACATAGGTAATCCCGATACGCTTCTGGTGACTGGATTTTCAGCTGGCGGATTTGCGACCTCACTGCTAGCGGATGATGTCATTTCTCATTTTCCAACAGCGAAAAATGTCACAGTTGCAGTGGATAGTTCCTTTTTGAGACATGATAATTGGAAAAGCATAGCAGAAAATGTCTGGAAGACCCCGACTTCTATTAGTGATCGTCTGCATTCAGACAATCTTGTTTTGGATAGCTTAGTAGCCCTCCATGAGAAGCGAGGGGATAAGGTTAAGATATTGTTTGATATTTCCTATCGAGATGGAATTCTTCAGCAATATCAGGCCTATATTGACCAAGGGAAACTAGCAGATGCAACAAAAGCGAGCAGTGATGACTTTCAAATCAAGCTCAAACAGATGGTACAAGAGCTTCAAACTCAGATTGAGGGAGTGGGTATTTTTATCTGGAACTATGGTCAAGATGAAAAAACCACAGCTACTCAGCACACCACCATTAACTTCTCAACATTCTTTACCCCTATGTTTCAGGACAAGAGTGTGGCTGATTGGCTACATGATGCTGTCAATGGACAGGTAAGCAGTTATGGATTAGAACTATTAGATTAGGAGAACTCATGAAAAAATTTAAAAAAATTATCTTATGGCCCCTTGGGATTGTAGCTAGTCTCGGTATCATTGCCTATGTGTCCGTTACCAATCATCCGCAGTTGATGGTCGGTGTCATTCAATCGTTTATGTACCAGGAGAGTTCACCCAACTCTTACAGTCCTCTTTACGATCCCATTGATGGTCTGAAAGAGAATGGTCAGTATCTGAAAAGTGAGATTGCCTATAGCAAGGACTACCCTAACAGCTTTTTAGATATTATCTATCCAGACCAAAATTTTGAAGCTGACCGTCCAACCCTCTTCTATTTCCACGGTGGTGGATTCTTTGGAGGGAGTAAAAATATGGGGGACCCTCTGGCTGCCAGCCAAGCCACCTATCTCATTGACGATATTGTGTCAAAAGGATATAATGTGGTCAATGTTGACTATGCTATTGTACCAGACCACCATTTCCCAACACCTGTGATTCAGATGAATCAGGCCCTTGCCTACATAAAGGAACACGCTGAAGAATACCATTTGAACATGGACAATGTTGTCTTGATGGGTTCATCCGCAGGTGCCATCATGGTAGCACAATACGGTAGCCTCTTAGCCAACAATGATTACGCTCAGCTATTGAACATTGAACCAAGTATTGCAAAAGAACATGTCAAGGCTCTGGTCATCGATGATGCTCCCTTAGATTATGCCAAATTTAGCCTAGCAACCAAGATGTTGGTTGGAAATTATGTTTCAGAAACCATTTATCTAAGTGAGGAAGAAATCAATGCCTATAACCCGATTTCCCATGTGAACAAGGACTACCCAGCTAGTTTCCTGCTGGGAAGCGAGTATCGGACAGATATGGTGTCGCTCAATAAGGCCTTGCAGCAAGCGGGAGTTGAAAATGAATTGGTCGATCCTTTAGCGGAAGAAGGGCTTGAAAAGCCACATGGTTTTGTGGCGAATTTACGAAATGACCCGGTATCTGCTAAAGCATTTGAGCGGATGATGACTTTTATAGACGAACGAACTAAGGAGTAACATGAACACCAAAAATTTTTACTGGGTGCGAGAACCAGAAAATTATCAGATTTCGGAAAAAGAAATTAGAATCACAACCCAAGCTCATACAGACTTGTGGCAGAAGACCTACTACCATTTTGTCAATGATAATGCTCCCCTGCTCTTGATGGACACGGAGGAAGAGTATTTTTCCTTTACGGTTAAGACGGATTTTTCCAATAGCCATACTCGCTTTGACCAGTGTGGTGTTGTGGTCTATCAGGATTCGGAAAACTGGATTAAGGGCTCGATTGAGTATGAAAATGAGGAGTTTCAGCACCTGGGCAGCGTTGTGACCAATCAGGGCTTTTCAGACTGGGCAACCCAGGAAATTCCTGCTTCTGTCAAGTCAATTTACTACCGTTTGAGCCGACGGGGCAGTGATTTTTGCATTGAAAACTCCAAAGACGGTATCCATTTTGAGCAAATGCGGATTTGCCATTTGCACCAAGGCGGCAGGAAAATTCGTTTTGGTATCTATGCCTGTTCACCAGAAGACTCTTCTTTTGAAGCGATCTTTTCAGAAATGACCTTGACAGACTGCAAATGGCTAGCCCACGACGGTCAACAACCAGATTAGAAGATTGGGCAGAAGCTCTGCCATTTCCCAAAAGTCCGTTATAAAATCGTTGAAATCCCTGTCAATTGTGTTATAATGAAGAGTATGCAATAAAATTTTAAGGAGAATGACAGAATGTCTGTATCATTTGAAGCAAAAGAAACAAACCGTGGCGTATTGACCTTCACAATTGGTCAAGATGCCATCAAACCAGAATTGGATCGCGTTTTCAACAAAGTTAAGAAAGATATCAATCTTCCAGGTTTCCGTAAAGGTCACTTGCCACGTGCCGTATTTAACCAAAAATTTGGTGAAGAAGCACTTTATCAAGATGTTGTAAATGCATTGTTACCAGCAGCTTATGAAGCAGCGGTTGCAGAAGCTGGTCTTGAAGTGGTTGCACAACCAAAAATCGACGTTGTGTCTATGGAAAAAGGTCAAGACTGGACAATCACTGCTGAAGTTGTGACAAAACCTGAAGTAAAATTGGGTGACTACAAAAACTTGGCAGTTTCAGTAGAAGCTACTAAAGAAGTAACAGATGAAGAAGTTGATGCAAAAATCGAGCGTGAGCGCAACAACTTGGCTGAATTGGTTATCAAAGAAGGTCCAGCAGCTGAAGGCGACACAGTTGTTATCGACTTTGTAGGTTCAATCGACGGCGTTGAATTTGACGGCGGTAAAGGTGAGAACTTCTCACTTGGACTTGGTTCAGGTCAATTCATCCCAGGTTTTGAAGCACAATTGGTAGGTCACGCAGCTGGTGAGGAAGTAAACGTTGAAGTGACTTTCCCAGAAGACTACCAAGCAGCAGACCTTGCTGGTAAACCAGCCCTCTTCGTAACAAAAATCCACGAAGTAAAAGCAAAAGAAGTTCCAGCCTTGGATGACGAATTGGCAAAAGACATCGACGAAGAAGTAGAAACACTTGATGAGTTGAAAGCTAAATACCGCAAAGAATTGGAAGCAGCAAAAGAAGTTGCCTTTGACGATGCAGTTGAATCAGCAGCTCTTGAATTGGCTGTAGAAAACGCTGAGATCGTTGAATTGCCAGAAGAAATGATCCACGAAGAAGTTCACCGTGCAATCAATGAATTCTTGGGTGGTATGCAACAACAAGGTATCTCACCAGACATGTACTTCCAAATCACTGGTACAACTCGTGAAGACTTGCATAAGCAATACGAAGCAGATGCTGAAAAACGTACGAAGACTAACTTGGTTGTTGAAGCAGTAGCGAAAGCAGAAGGCTTTGAAGCAACTGATGCTGAAATCGAGAAAGAAATCGAAGACTTGGCAGCTACTTACCGTATGGAAGTGGCACAAGTTCGTAGCTTGCTTTCACCAGAAATGCTTAAACACGACATCGCTGTGAAGAAAGCTGTAGAAGTGATTACAAGCACTGCAACTGTAAAATAATATAGTGAAAATTGGAAACTCGACTTAGTCGGGTTCAGAATGAAGACAAACATCTCGCTTGATGTTTGTCTTTTTCTGTTTATTGGTCTGATAGTCCGTCTTTTTGCCAGAATAGTGGCTATTTGGACAAAATAAAAAGGCTTCCCTGCCCTCATTTTTACCAATTTCTTGAGATTTAAACACGCCAAAGTCAGTCCAACCTTATCCTCCATTTTGGACTTGCCTTTCTCTCTTGTGTAACGAAGATTGTGGTACTCTTTGGCTGTCCCAAAGAGGCGTTCAATGGTTTCTTTCCGCTTCTGGTAGAGCTCCTTCATACCTTTCCTGTGCCGAATCTCTTCACAGCTTTCTAAAGCCTCTTTCCAAATGTGTCGAGTTACCACTTTCTGCTTATTCTTGCTTTCTGTACAAATTGATAGAAGTGGACAAGTAGCACAGATAGCTGAGTCACTCTTATATTCCCGATAACCTTCTCTGGTTGTAGTGCGATAGGTTAAGACCTGATTCTCAGGACAGATATAACAGTCATAGTATTCATCATAGACAAAATCCTTCGAGCGTAGTTTCCCTTTCTTTCCTTTCGGTCGTGTATACGGAAAGACTGGAGTAATCTCTTGTTCTAGGAGGAAGCGAGCGATACTTGGGGTCTTATAGCCAGAATCGGCAACGAGAAAGCTAGGCTGAAAGGGTTGGAGTTTAGCGAAGAGTACAGGAAAGGCCTGGCTGTCATGGACATTGCCAGCCTCCACGCTATAAGCCAGAGCCCAACCATGCTTGTCACAAGCAACCTGAGCTGTATAAGCAAATACTTCCTTATGGTCCCCTTTATGAAACCAGCCACTTTCAGGGTCAGTTGTAGAAATTTTCTTAGCGATGGGTCCCTCCTCTTTTGCGGGCCCTAGCGGCTTTTTTGCATGCTTTTCTCTATCCCTGTTAATTTCAATCTCTAGCTGGTCACTCATAAACTTGGCTTGCTTTTCAATTTCACGATTGATGAATTTACGATTATTCGCCGCAGCCTTGATATGGGTACCGTCAATGAAAATTTCTGTTGGATCTATGAAGCCTGCATTGACGCAGAGACCTAAGATATGGGTGAAAATGCCTTCAATAACTTGTCTATCTTGAAAACGACGGACATAGTTCTTTCCGTAGGTAGTGAAATGAGGCACCTTATCATCCAGTCGAAGACCAAGAAACCAACGGTAGGCAGTGTTGACTTCGATTTCCTTAATGGTTTGACGCATGGAACGAATGCCGAAGAGACACTGAAGGATTGGAATTTTAATGAGCAGAATAGGGTCAAGACTAGGACGCCCTGTATCATCGCTATAGCTATCTGCGACTAAGTCATAGATAAAGGAGAAGTCAATAGCTTCCTCTATTTGACGAAGGAGATGATCTTGAGGAACAAGGTCATCTAAACTGTAGAAACCAAATTGACCGCGATTGTAGTCTGGATTTTCTTTGTGTAACATAGCGATTCTCCCTCTGCTTATTAGCTAGTATTCCTATCTCTATTATACTACTTTACATATGAAAAAGCCGTTAGAAATATAATTCTAACGACTTTGTCTTCATTCTGAACTCGACTTAGTCGGGTTTTCTTTTTGTTTTTTGATAAATTAGTATATATTTTTTAAAAATACTTGACTGGTTAATTATTTTGTGATATAAACTTAACTGGTTAATGTTTTTTGTGAAAAGGAGGAAATATGCTAAAGAAAATACTTAGAGCCTGTCTTTCTGTTCTAGCTGGTTTGTGCTTGATGGCTTGCTCGGTTCAGAAAGAGGCTAGTCAGGTTCAGTCAGGAATGCGGATTGTGACATCATTTTACCCTATTTATTCATTGGTTAAGGAAGTATCGGGAGATAAGAATGATGTTCGGATGATTGGTTCGCGTTCGGGAATTCATTCATACGAACCATCAGCGGCAGATATACGAGCCATTTACGATGCAGATGTCTTTATTTATCACTCAAGGATTTTAGAGTCATGGGCAGGGCGCTTGGATCCGAATTTACAGGATTCGTCCGTCAAGGTCTTAGAAGCATCTACAAGCCTGCCTTTGTTAAAAGTTCCTGGTCTAGAAGATATGGAAGTTGGTCAGGGGATTGATGAGGCTAGTTTGTATGATCCCCACACCTGGCTGGATCCGGTCTTGGTCGGACAGGAAGCCCTTGAAATTGGGGAACTTTTGGCAGAGAGTGATCCTGAAAATGCGGATTATTATCGGGAAAATGCTAAGGCTTTGGATGAGAATGCCAAAAAGTTGGCGGACAAATATATTCCAATCTTTGCTAAGGCCAGTTCAAAAACCTTCGTGACCCAACACACTGCCTTTTCCTATACTGCCCAGAGGTTTGGATTGAAGCAGTTGGGGATAGCAGGGGTATCTGAGGAAGAACCTAGCCCAAGGCAGTTGGCAGAGATTAAAGAGTTTGTCGACACTTACAGGGTACAAACGATTTTTACCGAAAAGGGAACGTCGGATAAATTGGCTAAGGCTCTGGCAACTTCGACAGGTGTGGACTTGAAGGTCTTGGATCCTCTGGAGGCAGATCCAGAAAATAACTTGACCTATTTAGAAAACTTAGAGCAGGTTTTAGAAACTCTTGCTCAAGAATTGAAATAATCATTGATAGAGGAGATAAAATGAAGAAGAAAGCTCTTGTTGGTTCGGTAGCAGCCCTTGTTTTGGGGATGAGTGTGTGTAGCTACCAGTTGGGTCGTTATCAGGCGACAGAAGAACAAAAAAATCGAGTGTCCTATATTGAAGATAGTCAAAAGGAACAGTCATTGGTTGCGGAGCAATTAACTCCGGAACAGGTTTCGGCAAAGGAAAATATTGATGCTGAGCAGATTGTTGTCAAAATTACTGACCAAGGCTATGTGACATCTCACGGAGATCATTTCCATTATTACAATGGCAAGGTGCCTTTCGATGCAATCTTTAGTGAAGAATTGGTCATGAAGGATCCGAATTATGTCCTTCAAGATAGTCACATTATCAATGAGGTTCAAGATGGCTATGTTATCAAGGTAGATGGGAAATATTACCTTTACTTGAAAGATGTCAAACAGCAGAAAAATGTTCGGAGCAAGGAAGAGGTTGAACGACAGAAAGGGATTACATCGGCTGATAGCAAGCGACAGGCGACAGGTTCTAGCCATTCAGATGGTCCCTACAAGACTGACGATGGTTATGTCTTTAATCCGACAGATGTCATTGAAGATACCGGTGATGGCTTTATTGTTCCCCATGGGGACCATTTCCATTTCATTCCGAAAAAAGATCTTTCAGCAACAGAGTTAAAAGCTGCTCAGGATTACTGGAATAAAAAGTCTGGGAACCAGTCAGGTGCTGGAAGTCATTATGGAAATCACACCCAGAAAGTTCGGCAGGAAACTCCTGTTTCAGTACAGGGTCAAGATTTGGCTAGCTTGTTGGCTCAGCTGGATGCGACACCTTTATCCCAACGTCATGTGGAAGCAGATGGCCTGGTCTTTGATCCACGAACCATAACTAAGAAAACTGCGACAGGTGTTGTTGTTCCCCATGGAGATCACCATCATTTCATCCCTTATAACCAGATGTCAGCCTTGGAAGAGAAGATTACTCGGATGATTGGTGTAGGTGTTTCGGTTTCATATGCATCGGTTTCGGAAGATAGACCGACAGAAACGGCTGGTCCAGTGACGTTTCCTAGTTCGTCAGTGGCTAGTCCAATCAGTCCTGTTCAATCTTCCCAGCCTACTCTTGCATCTCATGCTACTGAACCTGCTAATTCAAGTCTATTAAGCCAACCAAGTCTTCCTGTTGATCTCGTAAAACCTAGTCAACCTAGGGAGAAAGTTCATTCCTATATGGGACGGCCAATTTCTATCTATGGTAAGGGATTGGATGGCAAGGCCTACTTTACAAGTGATGGCTACGTTTTTAGCAAAGAATCCATAACATCAGTTGATGAGCATGGCTTGATTGCTAGTCATGGGGACCATTTCCATTATGTTGGTCTTGGTGAATTGGAAGACTTTGAAATCAGGCAAGTGGAAGAGTGGGTGAGAGAGCAAACAGGTGCTCCGGTATTATCGACAAAACCAATACATAATCTAATTATTGATAGTCCACTACCATCTCAACCGACAAGTCCATTAGAAACGGATAAGCCCAAGGAAAATCAAGTGTTTGCTCCGTCTGGCAGTATAGTTTCAGCAGGAATGGAGTCTGTGGAAACAGAAAAGCCTACGGTTGAAACAAGCACAGCCTTAGAAGAGAATCGTCCAGACTTTGACTATAAATTGGTTACAGGCAAGGAAAGATTGAACGGCAAGGTTGTCTATCATGTGCAGCAAGCAGGTAAGACTTATTCTTATAGCCGTGACGAATTGGATTGGATGAAAATCTCATTTGCAGAATTAACCCTATCAGAAAAAGATAAACAATATATCTTTGACATTGCTCCGTTGGCTGAAGGAGATCTTCAACCTGCCATGTTGGTCACTATGGACAAGATTCCAATGAAGGGAGCTAATGCGACTTACGATACGGGTACTTCCTTTGTCATTCCTCACATAGACCATATCCATGTTCTGCCTTATACTTGGTTGAGCAAGGAACAAATTGCAACCATTCGTTACATCATGCAACATCCGGATGTTCGTCCATCAGCTTGGACAACAGCTGGGCATGGCGATGGAGAAATGGCTGAAGAGGTTCCGTCGATTTTAAATGCTATACCGAAAGCAGAGCGCCATGGCTTGAAAAATTGGCAGATTGTTTATACTGCTGAAGAAGTCATGGCTGCGCGTGCGCAGGGTAAGTTTGCGACCAATGATGGTTATATCTTTGCAGCAGAAGATGTCTTGGATCCAGCCAGCTTTATCTTTAGTCAAGCCTTTAGCGTTCCAAGAGCGACAGGAGGTTCTTTACGCTCAGTAGCTAAAAAAGACCTTTCACAAGAGGAACTAGCAGCTGTAGAAGCTCTTCTTAATAAACGTGATGCGGAAGAATTGGCCAAACGTGTGACGCCGCTTGATAGACGGGCAGGCTTGAAAAACTGGCAAATTATCCATTCGGCAGAGGAATTGGCAACCGCCAAGGCAGCAGGGAAGTACATAACAAAAGACGGCTATATTTTTGACCCGCAAGATGTTTTGGATCCAAAAACCAAGGTATCTCAAACAGCCTTCCGAATTCCTAGAGCGGATGGCTCAGGATTCTACCGTGTGGAAAAAGCGGCCCTCAATCCTCAAACAGAATTAGCACTAGCTGAAGCCTTGCTAGCATCCAATGCACCAGTTGTAGTAGAGCCCCCTCAGCCGACTAGACCTACAGAAGCAGGGACTCAACCAAGCGTTTCGTCTATTATTGCAACGCCAGCCCAACGCTTTGCATCGGAAGAAAAAACAGACACATCTGACAGTCAAGAAAGTGGTCAATCGCAAGAAACCGAGGTTGAAACTAGCCCGTCAAGTGAAATGCCGACGGATGCAGCTTCAGAAACAACCCCAGCTGTAGAAGAGCCAGTCAAGGAGTTAGAGGCACCATCTGAATTAGTTCCTCCAGTTGAACCAGTAGCTTCTTCAGTTGTTTCGACAGAAAGTATAGAAAGCAGGGTAACAGATTCTGTTTCAGAATAAAAAATGAGCTTTTGCAGTCTCTTGAATGGTTGGCACTATGCTAGTCATTTAAGTGGAAGGCAGAAGCTTTTCTTATATTTTTCAAAAAAATCTGAAAATTCAGTATTGTCCAGAAAGCGATTTCGTGATAAAATATTTTTTGTATGTAGAATACAAATCTAAAAAAGGAGGTTATGTTTATGGCAAATCGCAATTTGGTCAATCGACTATTGAAGGCAAGTAGTTTATTGACTCTTTTGACGGCTACAACTTATGTGGCAGTGCCTGTTTTAGCGAATGAAACCAATACACTTCCGCTTGTAACAGTGGATAACTCAATGGCCCATTCTGTAGAAACAGACCTAGCTCCAGTGGCTGATCAAGGTTTAGATCTGTCATTGACGGAGAAAGAAGAAGATGTCGGCGAAACCCAGTTAGTTTCTAATATGGTTGAACCAGCTTCAAGTGTAGTTGAACCAGTTACTGACCAGGTTCAGACAGAGGATGTGGTTGGGGCTGCTGTTCTTGTTACAGAGAATGTAGAGCCTGTAGTTACTGATTCGGAGTCTACCCTGGATAATTCTGCTACTGCTACCGAGCTTTCTGGAGGCGAGGAAGTGCTTTCAGAGGAGAGCAATGCTCTCATCAATGTTCCTACTGTCTGGGAGGCAGGCAACAAGGGAGAAGGGATGGTCATTGCCATTGTCGATTCTGGTATTGATGTGGAGCACGATGCCTATCGTCTGACAGATATCACAAAGGCCAAGTATCAAAGTGAGGAAGAACTTGTTGTTGTGAAAGAACAGGCGGGTATTCATTACGGTCAATGGTACAGTGAAAAAATCGTCTTTGCTTATAATTATCTAGATACAAATAATGAGGTAAAAGAAAGCAAGGAAGCCACTCACGGTGGTCACGTTGCAGGTATTGCAGCAGGAAACCCTTCTCAGGAAGATAGCATTGGGCAAAAGATTGTGGGTGTAGCACCTGAAGCTCAGCTTATGTTTATGCGTGTCTTTTCAGAGAATTTTGGTAGTGGAACCCAGCCTTTTCTTTATATCCGAGCGATTGAAGACGCTGTCAAGTTGGGTGCTGATGTCATTAACTTGAGTTTGGGTTCGGCAGCAGGTTCTTTGATTGATGCCAGTGTTGCTTTAAACCAAGCTATTGAAGATGCCAAGAAACGTGGAGTGTCCGTTGTTATTGCGGCGGGTAACGACCGTGTTTGGGGAGATGGACAGGATAATCCTTGGGTCGAAAATCCAGATTATGGTCTAGTAGCCTCTCCGGCAGCAGCTAAGGATTCCATTGCGGTGGCTTCTTTCAATAATACCCATATCGTAAAAGATGTCTTTACCATTCGAGGTATGGAAAACCAGCCAGCATTTAACAATGGTAAGGGAACCTACACTCAGCCTAGCGGTCTACCAGACTTTGATGCCAGCCAAGAGTACGATTACGTTTTTGTCGGTATTGGTAATCCTGAAGATTTCCAAGGGAAAGACCTTAATGGCAAAGTCGCTCTGATCCAACGTGGTGCAATTTCGTTTGATGCTAAGATTGCTGAAGCCAAGAAAAATGGAGCAGTTGGAGCAGTTATTTTCAATAACATTGATACAGGTAATGACCTATCAATGGCGGTAACCTCAAGAGAAGCTCGTTCTATCCCATCTATCTTTATTCCTAAAGCACTTGGTTTGGAATTGGCAGATAAATCAGGCACAGGCACCTACAAGCTAGTGTTTGACAAAAAGAAAGCCATGATGGACAATCCAGAGGGCAATCAGATGTCTGAATTTACCAGCTGGGGCTTGACGGCAGATGGTGAGTTGAAACCGGATGTTACTGCACCGGGTGGAGCTATTTATTCCAGTATCAATGATGGCAAGTATGCTAGCATGAACGGTACGTCCATGGCTTCTCCGCATGTTGCAGGTGCTGTAGCCCTTATTAAAAAAGGATTGATGGAGAGATATCATGGCTTGACAGGACAAGCTCTTCAAGACCGTATCAAGCAAGTCTTGATGTCAACAGCTCGTCCACACTTTGATGCGACTGCCAATGCTTATGTTTCACCAAGACAGCAAGGTTCAGGTTTGATTGATGTTCCAGCGGCTATTGCGACAGACTTGTATGTTTTAGGTAGCGAAGGTTATCCGAGCATTTCACTAGGTAATGTCCAAGACAACTTCAGCTTTGATGTGACGCTCTACAATACATCTGACAAGGCTCAGACTGTTACCTACAAGACACACTTGAATACAGATGCTGTTGAGAACGGTACATTCAGCTTGACGGCACGGGAATTGACACAGGTTGAGGGACAGGAAATTACTGTCGATGCACATTCTAGCAAGACAGTGACTATCTCTTTAGATGCGTCTAGTTATGCAGAGGAACTAGCTCAATTGATGCCAAATGGTTATTATTTGGAAGGTTTTGTTCGCTTCCTAAATAAAGATGATCAAATGGATCTGGTCAGTCTTCCATTCGTTGGTTTCCGAGGGAAATTCCAAGATTTGGCAGTTTTAGAGAAATCGATTTATGATTTTTCTACCGAGGAAGCTCCTTTCTATACAGAAAATGATTTCTCTGTGACAGGTGGTTTGGCAGTAGATGAGAAAAACTTCTACACAGCCTTGTTATCTGGTAAAGCGGAATTTAACCATGAAACAGGTGAATATGGTGTTCAATCTCCATTTATCTTGGGTACTTTTGAAGATGCAGACGGAAATTTCCTCTTGAAAAAAGATGAGAATGGCCAGCCAATCCTCGCTCTTTCTCCAAATGGAGACGGAAACCGAGATGGAATTGTTTTCCGTGGCGTATTCCTTCGTAACTTCCGTAATTTACAAGCGACAGTTTATGCCGCAGAAGATACAGAGCGTAAGACGCCATTATGGCAAGGGGACTCAATCAGCGGGCCGAAGAATTTCTATGCTGGTCGTCCTACTAATCCACGTGCACATTTGATTGAAACATCTGCCTGGGAAGGTAAGGATAAGAACGGTCAAGATTTGCCAGATGGTAAGTATCAATACGTTATTTCATACCTGCCTGAAACATCTGGTGCCAAGGAGCAATTCATTACCTATACCATTGAATTGAATCGTGTTCGCCCTGCTATTACAACGGGTGTTGTGGATATGGAGGCAATGACCTTTAAACCACGTGCTCCGATTGCCTACGGTATGCCGATTTACCGTGAGCGTGTTTACTATGTTATCCATACAAAAGATGAAAATGGGCAACCAGTAGAAATTGAAAATCCAAATAATATTGGTCCAACTGGTCGTCCATTGAAAGAAGTATTGACCCAGCCACGTCGTGTCTATGTACAACCAGATGAAAATGGTGTGTATCAATTGCCGACAGAGGACATCTTAGGTCGTCCACTGGACATTTCTAGCTTCTTCTATGCAGTAGAGGATCAGGCGGGTAACGTTCTAAGTGCCAATTTATCTGAATTTGCAGAAGTGCCAAGCGACCATGGGGTTGTTGTTGTACAGATTATCAATGACCAGACTGATCAAGAATACCCAACTGCCTATAATTATATTATTAGAGATGCAGAAGGAAATCAGCTTGAGTTATTGAAACCAGCTGGTCCGACAAGTAATATTCAACTGCTTCCGTTTGGTACCTACACAGTTGAATTGCATTTGTTCGATAAGGATGAGGTTCGTCTCATTGACGGTGAGCCTCTCATAAAAACATTTACTGTTTCAGAAGAGAATAGTTTAGTTGGTATTGATTTCCGAGTAATTGCTGTAGACCGTTCTCCGGTTCTAGCAGATTTTGGTGGTCTAGTGCCAGAAGGAACTAAAGTATATTTGGTTAATCAGAGCGGAGAAGAGCTTGAGCTTACTCGTGCTCGTTATGCTCCGGAAGTCTTTGAACGTTTGGTTACACATGGGGACTATTCAATCCGCATTGAAGTGCCTACAGGTTATGGTGTGGTAGATGCTCCGACGACTTATAAGGTCGAAGAGGCAGTTCGCAACTATTTGAATCTGATTTTGACAGCCAAGGGAGACATTGAAAATGGAGGAAAATCTCTCACAAATGATGTTCCAGTTCTTCCAGCCTTTGACCTGTCAGCCGATACAGATGGCGATGGCTTCAGCAATCAAGTAGAATTGGAGCAAGGTTCTGATTATACTAATGCAAGTTCAGTTCCAGATGTGACATCAAAGGGTTCTTCCGTCACAAGCCCAGCGCCTTCGGTCTTTGACCTGTCAGCTGATACAGATAGCGATGGCTTCAGCAACCAAGTAGAGTTGGAGCAAGGTTCTGATTATGCAAATGCAGGTTCAGTTCCAGATGTGACATCAAAGGGTTCTTCTGTCACAAGCCCAGTCCTTCCGACCTTTGATTTGACTGCCGATACAGATGGCGATGGCTTTAGTAACCAAGTAGAATTGGAGCAAGGTTCTGATTATGCAAATGCGGCTTCAGTTCCAGTTGTAACAGCCACAGGTGAGCCAGCCTTTCTAGAATTACCAGAAGGTCATTTGAATCTGAATGGTTCTTCCGTAACCGCCCCAGCCCTTCCAATCTTTGACTTGTCAGCTGATACAGATGGCGATGGCTTTAGTAACCAAGTAGAATTGGAGCAAGGTTCTGATTATGCAAATGCAGGTTCAGTTCCAGTTGTAACAGCCACAGGTGAGCCGGCTTATCTAGAATTACCAGAAGGTCATTTGGAACTGACCGGTTCATCTGTAACTGCCCCAGTCCTTCCGACCTTTGATTTGACTGCCGATACAGATGGCGATGGTTTCAGTAATCAAGTAGAGTTGGAGCAAGGTTCTGATTATGCAAATGCAGGTTCAGTTCCAGTTGTAACAGCCACAGGTGAGCCAGCTTATCTAGAATTACCAGAAGGTCATTTGGAACTGACCGGTTCATCTGTGACCACCCCAGCCCTTCTGACATTTGATTTGACTGCCGATACAGATGGTGATGGTTTCAGTAATCAAGTAGAGTTAAAACAAGGCTCTGACTATGCAGATGCTGCTTCAAGACCGGAGAAGAATCTGACACTTCCAGAAGTCATCAAGCCAGTTCCTGTGCCATCAGTAGCAGGAGAACAAGGTTCAGTGAAACAGATTTCTTCTACTAAAACCCTTCCAGCAACGGGAGTTGTAGAAAATATGAGTTTCTATCTTGTGGCTAGCTTGACAAGCCTATCCGCATTTCTTTTATTCAAAAAGAGAGAGGAAGCCTAGTTAGTCGCTAGGAAGAAAAAAGAGGTCTAGTTTGGCAGTGCCGACTAGGCTTTTCTTTTCTAAAAAAATTTTCACTTATCTTTGACTAATTAAGAGTTTTAGCGTAAAATGGAAAGGAAAGACAAAAAAGGAGAAGAGCCTTGGAATTAAACGTATTTGCAGGACAAGAAAAAAGTGAACTTTCCATGATTGAAGTAGCCCGTGCTATTTTGGAAGAACGCGGACGTGACAATGAAATGTACTTCAATGATTTGGTCAATGAAATTCAAAATTACCTTGAAAAATCAAATAGCGAGATTCGAGCAGCCTTGCCAACTTTTTATTCAGATTTGAATGTGGATGGTAGCTTTATTCCGCTCGGTGAAAATAAATGGGGATTACGTTCTTGGTATGCTATTGATGAAATTGATGAAGAAGTGATCACTCTTGAAGAAGATGATGAAGATGCACCGAAACGTAAGAAAAAACGTGTCAATGCCTTTATGGACGGAGATGAAGATGCCATCGATTACGGTCATGATGATCCAGAAGATGAAGACGACTACTCTGACAGATCGACATCTGAATATGATGATGAAAATCCTGATGATGAGAAGGATGAGGTGGAGTCATACGATTCTGAAATCAATGAAATTATCACCGATGATGAATTGGATGTAGAACAGGTTGATTTGGGTGAAGTCGATGATGACTACTCAGATGAAGAGCCTGTAGACGAATAGTCATATAAAATTGTATTTGACAAGGCAATGAGATTGCGATAAGATATTATCGGGCACCTCTTTTGAGGTCGGAGCTCCCTATTCGTAGGGAGCTATTTTTGTTTTTTCTTCATCATTATTGACATCTACCCCATCATGATGATGACAGTAGAAAAGGAGTTTGCATGACAAAATATATTTTTGTAACTGGTGGCGTGGTGTCATCGATTGGTAAGGGAATTGTAGCAGCAAGTTTGGGTCGCCTCTTGAAAAACAGAGGCTTAAAAGTCACCATTCAAAAATTCGACCCCTACATCAACATTGACCCAGGAACTATGAGCCCCTACCAACACGGAGAAGTATTTGTAACCGATGATGGTGCAGAAACTGACTTGGACCTCGGTCACTATGAGCGTTTTATCGATATCAACCTCAACAAATACTCCAACGTCACAACTGGTAAAATTTACAGCGAAGTCCTTCGTAAAGAACGCAAAGGAGAGTACCTAGGAGCAACGGTTCAGGTGATTCCACATATCACAGATGCTCTCAAGGACAAAATCAAGCGAGCAGCCCGTACGACAGATGCGGATGTCATCATCACAGAAGTAGGTGGAACTGTCGGAGATATTGAAAGTTTGCCTTTCCTTGAAGCTCTCCGTCAGATGAAGGCAGATGTTGGCTCTGAAAACGTTATGTACATTCATACGACCCTCTTGCCTTATCTCAAAGTGGCAGGAGAAATGAAAACCAAGCCAACCCAACATTCGGTCAAAGAACTGCGTGGACTTGGAATTCAGCCAAATATGTTGGTGATTCGGACAGAACAGCCGGCAGGTCAAGGCATAAAAAATAAATTAGCTCAATTCTGTGATGTAGCGCCAGAAGCGGTGATTGAATCGCTGGACGTTGAACACCTCTATCAAATTCCTCTCAATATGCAGGCGCAAAACATGGACCAGATTGTCTGCGACCACTTGAAACTGGATGTGCCGCCAGCAGATATGACAGATTGGTCAGCCATGGTTGATAAGGTGTTAAATCTCAAGAAGACTGTTAAGATTGCCCTTGTTGGTAAATACGTCGAACTCCAAGATGCCTACATTTCAGTTGTAGAAGCCTTGAAACACTCTGGCTATGCCAACGATGCTGCGATTGAGTTGGATTGGGTTAATGCCAACGACCTGACAGCAGAAAATGTAGCTGACCGCCTTGGACAAGCCCAGGGAATCATCGTACCTGGTGGCTTTGGTCACCGTGGCACAGAAGGAAAAATCCAAGCCATTCGCTATGCGCGTGAAAATGATGTGCCTATGTTGGGGGTATGCTTGGGCATGCAGTTGACCTGTGTGGAATTTGCTCGCCACGTTCTTGGATTAGAAGGAGCCAATAGTTTTGAGCTGGATCCTGAAACCAAGTATCCGATTATCGATATCATGCGTGATCAAATTGGCGTGGAAGATTTGGGTGGAACGCTTCGTTTAGGTTTGTATCCAAGCAAGCTCAAACGTGGTTCAAAAGCTGCGGCAGCCTATGACAATCAAGAAGTTGTCCAACGCCGTCACCGCCACCGATACGAGTTTAACAATGACTTCCGTCAACAATTTGAAGAAGCTGGTTTTGTCTTCTCAGGCGTATCGCCAGACAACCGCCTGGTTGAAATCGTTGAAATTCCTGAGAATAAGTTCTTTGTTGCCTGTCAATATCACCCAGAACTCCAATCTCGACCCAACCGTCCAGAGGGCCTCTATACCGCCTTCGTCACAGCTGCTGTTGAGAATGAAAAGTAAATAGGGGACGGGAAAGACATCCATGATGGCTCCGCCCTCACCCACAGAATAATGAAAACGAACATAAAGCCCCCACTAGGTGTAACATCTTAGTGAGGGCTTTGTGGTGAACTACAAGTATACACAGAGGTGTTTTCTTGTGCCTTAAAATGAATATACTTTGATAAGAAGATCTCTGGAACCTGTTTTGGTAGCCAAACCAAGGCTACTATTAGCCTAACAACTTCAAGCCTGTTATCAAATGAAATTACCAGCTTACCCAAAGATAGTGAAATAAATATTTTTGAGCAAGGCAAGGTGGCTAACTTCATTATAGAACTTTCAATGAAAAAATAATTATTTTTTTCAAAAAAGTGTTGACAGCTGTCCATTCTCGTGTTATACTAGTTCTTGTGTTAAGCGGGGATGGCGGAATTGGCAGACGCGCAGGACTAAGGATCCTGTGACCGCTTTAGGTCGTGTGGGTTCAAGTCCCACTCTCCGCATAAGTGGACTAGCTAAGGCTAGTCCTTTTACTTTGTCTTTTGAATATGTAATTTTTAATCTCGCGACTTGTTTTCTATAAATAGAAGTTGGACGTCTTCAGAGGATTATCAAGTTTCACTGGAAAATTTAAAAGCAAGAAATACGAAGCAAGAGCATTTATATGGAGAGAAGTTATTTTATCATGAAACATATGTGAAAATTTTCTCAAAACAGTATAGTTTCAACTAGCATTTTCAAAATAAAAATGGTAGAATAGAAGGGTATGAGGTACAACCTCAAAAAATATTAGGAGGCTATCGAAATGCCATTAGTTTCAGCAGAAAAATTTGTCCAAGCAGCGCGTGACAACGGTTATGCAGTTGGTGGATTTAACACAAACAACCTTGAGTGGACTCAAGCTATCTTGCGTGCAGCAGAAGCAAAACAAGCTCCAGTTCTTATCCAAACTTCTATGGGTGCAGCTAAGTACATGGGTGGCTACAAAGTAGCTCGCAACTTGATCGCTAACTTGATCGAGTCAATGAACATCACTGTTCCAGTTGCGATTCACCTTGACCATGGTCACTACGAAGATGCACTTGAGTGTATCGAAGTTGGTTACACTTCTATCATGTTTGATGGTTCACACCTTCCAGTTGAAGAAAACCTTGCAAAAGCTAAAGAAGTTGTAGAATTGGCTCACGCTAAAGGTATCTCAGTTGAGGCTGAAGTTGGTACTATCGGTGGTGAAGAAGACGGTATCGTTGGTACTGGTGAATTGGCTCCAATCGAAGATGCAGTGGCAATGGTTGCAACTGGTATTGACTTCTTGGCAGCTGGTATCGGTAACATCCACGGTCCATACCCAGCAAACTGGGAAGGTCTTGACCTTGACCACTTGCGTAAATTGACTGAAGCTGTACCAGGTTTCCCAATCGTATTGCACGGTGGTTCTGGTATTCCAGATGAGCAAATCCAAGAAGCAATCAAATTGGGTGTTGCTAAAGTTAACGTTAACACTGAGTGCCAAATCGCATTTGCAAACGCAACTCGTAAATTTGCAGCAGCTTATGAAGCAAACGAAGCAGAATACGACAAGAAAAAACTCTTTGACCCACGTAAATTCTTGGCTGACGGCGTAAAAGCTATCCAAGCATCTGTTGAAGAGCGCATCGACGTATTTGGTTCAGCCAATAAAGCTTAATGATTTTGTGAAAAATCTTTGATTTCGAGCAAACAAAGCTTAAATAGAATAATACTGAGAACCTGACAAATGTTGGGTTCTTTTTTTGCAAACCTGGTCCGTGCACTATTGTCTAAGCCCTATTTCTACTAAAGCAAAATGAAGTTCTTTTATAGAAGGAAAAACAAATTACCAAGCATCTGAAATTGCTCTAGCCTAGCTAGCAAGAAGAATGAGAATAAAAAATAAAAATATTTCTTGCCAAGTCCATTCTTTTCTGTTAGAATAGTATGGTATGTGGTGCTAGCACATCCTATATATTTGATCAAATGAGGAGGAATATACAATGGCTAAAGTATGTTATTTTACTGGTCGTAAGACTGTATCAGGTAACAACCGTTCACACGCTATGAACCAAACAAAACGCGCAGTTAAACCAAACCTTCAAAAAGTTACTGTTTTGATTGATGGTAAACCTAAAAAAGTTTGGGCTTCAGCTCGTGCTCTTAAATCAGGCAAAGTTGAGCGTGTATAATAAGAAAGTCGTTAGAATAGTCTAGCGACTTTTTTGTACCTGTAAATGAAAATAATAAGTTGCTAGCTAGAAGTAGTTCTTCATTTTAGACATTTATAACATATCTGACAAACAAGAAATAATACTCAATAAAAATTAAAAATAGCATGCAAGAACAATTACTATGTGTAAAAATTCAATATTTAAGTTCAGATTGGCGACTAGCCGTACTCTGCTCAAAAACTTCAAAATTGAAATACTCTGCATTCCATTTGATTGGTAGATAGCTTTCCTCCTGATTCTAAATGAGTATGAAAACCTTCAGTTTCGCTTAAGTTTGTTCTTGTAAACTGTATTCAAGCTAGAAATAGTGAGCAACTTTTTCTTTTACATATAATTTCGAGAGAACAGTGGCATGAAAAAAATATTAAAAAGTTCTTGACAGCCGGAACGGAAGATGATAGAATGATTGAGTTGTCTTTTAGAGAACCTGTTAACCGTTTGAAAAAAAGTTTCAAAAAGTAGTTGACAAGGTCAAATGAAGATGATAGAATAATTGAGTTGTCAAATCTGAAGCGACACAACACGAAAAAAGAAATTAAAAAAGTTTCAAAAAAGTGTTGACAAGCAGTTGAAGAAATGATAAACTAAGATAGTTGTCGCGAGAGAGCGATAACAACAAGACCTTTGAAAATTAAAGAAGACGAACCAAACGTGCAGGGTGATTTATCGAATGATAAATCGTCAATGAACAAAAACAATAAAACGGAAAGCTAGTGATAGCTTGAGTTTGAATCAAAACTTTTTATGAGAGTTTGATCCTGGCTCAGGACGAACGCTGGCGGCGTGCCTAATACATGCAAGTGGAACGCACTTATTTCACCGGAGCTTGCTCCACCGAGATAAGTGAGTCGCGAACGGGTGAGTAACGCGTAGGTAACCTGCCTCATAGCGGGGGATAACTATTGGAAACGATAGCTAATACCGCATAACAACATTTATCGCATGGTAGATGTTTGAAAGGAGCAATTGCTTCACTATGAGATGGACCTGCGTTGTATTAGCTAGTTGGTGGGGTAACGGCTCACCAAGGCATCGATACATAGCCGACCTGAGAGGGTGATCGGCCACACTGGGACTGAGACACGGCCCAGACTCCTACGGGAGGCAGCAGTAGGGAATCTTCGGCAATGGGGGCAACCCTGACCGAGCAACGCCGCGTGAGTGAAGAAGGTTTTCGGATCGTAAAGCTCTGTTGTAAGAGAAGAACTGTGAGAAGAGTGGAAAGTTTCTCACTTGACGGTATCTTACCAGAAAGGGACGGCTAACTACGTGCCAGCAGCCGCGGTAATACGTAGGTCCCGAGCGTTGTCCGGATTTATTGGGCGTAAAGCGAGCGCAGGCGGTTTGATAAGTCTGAAGTAAAAGGCTGTGGCTTAACCATAGTACGCTTTGGAAACTGTCAAACTTGAGTGCAGAAGGGGAGAGTGGAATTCCATGTGTAGCGGTGAAATGCGTAGATATATGGAGGAACACCGGTGGCGAAAGCGGCTCTCTGGTCTGTAACTGACGCTGAGGCTCGAAAGCGTGGGGAGCGAACAGGATTAGATACCCTGGTAGTCCACGCCGTAAACGATGAGTGCTAGGTGTTGGGTCCTTTCCGGGACTCAGTGCCGCAGCTAACGCATTAAGCACTCCGCCTGGGGAGTACGACCGCAAGGTTGAAACTCAAAGGAATTGACGGGGGCCCGCACAAGCGGTGGAGCATGTGGTTTAATTCGAAGCAACGCGAAGAACCTTACCAGGTCTTGACATCCCAGTGACCGCCCTAGAGATAGGGTTTCTCTTCGGAGCACTGGTGACAGGTGGTGCATGGTTGTCGTCAGCTCGTGTCGTGAGATGTTGGGTTAAGTCCCGCAACGAGCGCAACCCCTATTGTTAGTTGCCATCATTCAGTTGGGCACTCTAGCGAGACTGCCGGTAATAAACCGGAGGAAGGTGGGGATGACGTCAAATCATCATGCCCCTTATGACCTGGGCTACACACGTGCTACAATGGCTGGTACAACGAGTCGCAAGTCGGTGACGGCAAGCTAATCTCTTAAAGCCAGTCTCAGTTCGGATTGTAGGCTGCAACTCGCCTACATGAAGTCGGAATCGCTAGTAATCGCGGATCAGCACGCCGCGGTGAATACGTTCCCGGGCCTTGTACACACCGCCCGTCACACCACGAGAGTTTGTAACACCCGAAGTCGGTGAGGTAACCTTTTAGGAGCCAGCCGCCTAAGGTGGGATAGATGATTGGGGTGAAGTCGTAACAAGGTAGCCGTATCGGAAGGTGCGGCTGGATCACCTCCTTTCTAAGGAAATGGAACCTGTACGTTAGTCTTCTTTAATTTTGAGAGGTCTTGTGGGGCCTTAGCTCAGCTGGGAGAGCGCCTGCTTTGCACGCAGGAGGTCAGCGGTTCGATCCCGCTAGGCTCCATTAACAACGGAAGTTGTTAAGATTTTGTCCATTGAAAATTGAATATCTATCAAACATTCCTGATGTATCTGCAAGGATACATTAAGAAATAGTAACAAGAAAATAAACCGAAAACGCTGTGAATATTTAATGAGTTTTCTAATTTTTTTAAAAATTAGGTTAATAAGGTTAAGTTAATAAGGGCGCACGGTGGATGCCTTGGCACTAGAAGCCGATGAAGGACGTGACTAACGACGAAATGCCTTGGGGAGCTGTAAGTAAGCAATGATCCAGGGATGTCCGAATGGGGGAACCCGGCAGGTAATGCCTGTCACTCACTACTGTTAAGGTAGTGTAGAGGAAGACGCAGTGAACTGAAACATCTAAGTAGCTGCAGGAAGAGAAAGCAAAAGCGATTGCCTTAGTAGCGGCGAGCGAAACGGCAGGAGGGCAAACCGAAGAGTTTACTCTTCGGGGTTGTAGGACTGCAATGTGGACTTAAAGAGTATAGAAGAATTACCTGGGAAGGTAAGCCAAAGAGAGTAATAGCCTCGTATTTGAAATAGTCTTTATACCTAGCAGTATCCTGAGTACGGCGAGACACGCGAAATCTCGTCGGAATCCGGGAGGACCATCTCCCAACCCTAAATACTCTCTAGTGACCGATAGTGAACCAGTACCGTGAGGGAAAGGTGAAAAGTACCCCGGAAGGGGAGTGAAATAGAACCTGAAACCGTGTGCCTACAACAAGTTCGAGCCCGTTAATGGGTGAGAGCGTGCCTTTTGTAGAATGAACCGGCGAGTTACGTTATGATGCGAGGTTAAGTTGAAGAGACGGAGCCGTAGGGAAACCGAGTCTGAATAGGGCGCTTTAGTATCATGACGTAGACCCGAAACCATGTGACCTACCCATGAGCAGGTTGAAGGTGCGGTAAGACGCACTGGAGGACCGAACCAGGGCACGTTGAAAAGTGCTTGGATGACTTGTGGGTAGCGGAGAAATTCCAAACGAACTTGGAGATAGCTGGTTCTCTCCGAAATAGCTTTAGGGCTAGCGTCGACATTAAGAATCTTGGAGGTAGAGCACTGTTTGGATGAGGGGGCCATCTCGGTTTACTGATTTCAGATAAACTCCGAATGCCAATGATTTATGGTCGGCAGTCAGACTGCGAGTGCTAAGATCCGTAGTCGAAAGGGAAACAGCCCAGACCACCAGCTAAGGTCCCAAAATAATTGTTAAGTGGAAAAGGATGTGGGGTTGCACAGACAACTAGGATGTTAGCTTAGAAGCAGCTATTCATTCAAAGAGTGCGTAATAGCTCACTAGTCGAGTGACCCTGCGCCGAAAATGTACCGGGGCTAAAACAATTTACCGAAGCTGTGGATAACACTTAGGTGTTATGGTAGGAGAGCGTTCTATGTGTGAAGAAGGTATACCGTGAGGAGTGCTGGAACGCATAGAAGTGAGAATGCCGGTATGAGTAGCGAAAGATGGGTGAGAATCCCATCCACCGTAAGACTAAGGTTTCCAGGGGAAGGCTCGTCCGCCCTGGGTTAGTCGGGACCTAAGGAGAGACCGAAAGGTGTATCCGATGGACAACAGGTTGATATTCCTGTACTAGAGTATGAAGTGATGGAGGGACGCAGTAGGCTAACTAAAGCGGGCGATTGGAAGTGCCCGTCTAAGCAGTGAGGTGTGATATGAGTCAAATGCTTGTATCTATAACATTGAGCTGTGATGGGGAGCGAAGTTAAGTAGCGAAGTTAGTGACGTCACACTGCCGAGAAAAGCTTCTAGCGTTGTATCATACTCTACCCGTACCGCAAACCGACACAGGTAGTCGAGGCGAGTAGCCTCAGGTGAGCGAGAGAACTCTCGTTAAGGAACTCGGCAAAATGACCCCGTAACTTCGGGAGAAGGGGTGCTGACTTTACGTCAGCCGCAGTGAATAGGCCCAAGCAACTGTTTATCAAAAACACAGCTCTCTGCTAAATCGTAAGATGATGTATAGGGGGTGACGCCTGCCCGGTGCTGGAAGGTTAAGAGGAGGGTTTAGCGCAAGCGAAGATCTGAATTGAAGCCCCAGTAAACGGCGGCCGTAACTATAACGGTCCTAAGGTAGCGAAATTCCTTGTCGGGTAAGTTCCGACCCGCACGAAAGGCGTAATGATTTGGGCACTGTCTCAACGAGAGACTCGGTGAAATTTTAGTACCTGTGAAGATGCAGGTTACCCGCGACAGGACGGAAAGACCCCATGGAGCTTTACTGCAGTTTGATATTGAGTATCTGTACCACATGTACAGGATAGGTAGGAGCCTACGAAGTCGGGACGCCAGTTTCGACTGAGGCGCTGTTGGGATACTACCCTTGTGTTATGGCTACTCTAACCCGGTAGGTTTATCATCTACGGAGACAGTGTCTGACGGGCAGTTTGACTGGGGCGGTCGCCTCCTAAAAGGTAACGGAGGCGCCCAAAGGTTCCCTCAGAATGGTTGGAAATCATTCGCAGAGTGTAAAGGTATAAGGGAGCTTGACTGCGAGAGCTACAACTCGAGCAGGGACGAAAGTCGGGCTTAGTGATCCGGTGGTTCCGTATGGAAGGGCCATCGCTCAACGGATAAAAGCTACCCTGGGGATAACAGGCTTATCTCCCCCAAGAGTTCACATCGACGGGGAGGTTTGGCACCTCGATGTCGGCTCGTCGCATCCTGGGGCTGTAGTCGGTCCCAAGGGTTGGGCTGTTCGCCCATTAAAGCGGCACGCGAGCTGGGTTCAGAACGTCGTGAGACAGTTCGGTCCCTATCCGTCGCGGGCGTAGGAAATTTGAGAGGATCTGCTCCTAGTACGAGAGGACCAGAGTGGACTTACCGCTGGTGTACCAGTTGTCTTGCCAAAGGCATCGCTGGGTAGCTATGTAGGGACGGGATAAACGCTGAAAGCATCTAAGTGTGAAACCCACCTCAAGATGAGATTTCCCATAACTTTATGTTAGTAAGAGCCCTGAGAGATGATCAGGTAGATAGGTTGGAAGTGGAAGTGTGGCGACACATGTAGCGGACCAATACTAATCGCTCGAGGACTTATCCTAGATAAGCAAAATTCAACGAAGTCAATATTGACAAGCGTTCGGTTTCTTGTTAGAATATAGATATTCAATTTTGAGTTGACAAAACTCAGTAGTTAAGTGACGATAGCCTAGGAGATACACCTGTTCCCATGCCGAACACAGCAGTTAAGCCCTAGAACGCCTGAAGTAGTTGGGGGTTGCCCCCTGTGAGATACGGTAGTCGCTTAGCGAAATTCCGCCATAGCTCAGTTGGTAGAGCGCATGACTGTTAATCATGATGTCACAGGTTCGAGCCCTGTTGGCGGAGTAAAGAGAAATCTTTAGTTACATGGTCCGTTGGTCAAGGGGTTAAGACACCGCCTTTTCACGGCGGTAACACGGGTTCGAATCCCGTACGGACTATATTGAAGGGCAATGCCCTTTTTTTGTTTTTACTGCTTATTTTTATAGTATAATTGAATTATGAAAACTTTATCAGATCATTTATCGGTTTTGCCTGGAATTGGTCCAAAATCAGCAGAGAAATTTTTAAAATTGAATCTTGAGACGATTGGGCAGTTATTAACTTATTATCCATTTCGGTACGAGGACTTTGAAAGTAAGTCTATATTAGATTTGCAAGATGGGGAAAAGGCTGTAGTGGTTGGTAGCGTGGTATCTCCGGCTAATGTGCAGTATTATGGTTATAAGAGAAATCGGCTACGTTTCTCGATTAAGCAGGGTGAGATAGTTCTGTCGGTTTCTTTTTTCAATCAGCCTTACTTAGCTGATAAGATTGCAATGGGGCAGGACATTGCAATTTGGGGTAAGTGGGATAAGGCAAAGGCTAGTTTGACTGGTATGAAGTTGTTGGCTCAGGTAGCTGAGGATTTACAGCCGGTCTATCATGTGGCTCAAGGTATTTCTCAATCTCAGTTGGTCAAAGCTATTAAATCAGCAGTTGATAATGGTTATTTGGATTTGTTGGATGAGAATTTGCCGGTAGTTTTATTAGAGAAGTATCGTCTTTTAAATCGAAAACAGGCTGTTTTTGCTATGCATTTTCCGTCTAATCTGGATGAATACCGTCAAGCCTTGCGCCGCATTAAGTTTGAAGAATTATTTTATTTCCAGTTGCAATTGCAATTGTTGAAAGCTGGGAACCGTGACCTTTCTAGTGGTTTGAAGATTGATTTTGATAAGGTAGAATTGGACAGGCAAATTGGGAAACTACCTTTTCTTTTGACGGACGCGCAACTAACTGCTTTGGAAGAGATTTTGGCTGATATGGGAGCTTCTCTCCATATGAACCGCTTGTTGCAGGGAGATGTGGGGTCTGGTAAGACAGTAGTTGCAGGCTTGGCGATGTTGGCAGCGGTAAGTGCTGGTATGCAAGCGGCTATTATGGTTCCAACAGAAATTTTGGCAGAACAGCATTATGAGAGTTTGTGCCAGCTATTCCCCGATTTATCTATTGCGCTCTTAACGGGTGGGATGAAGGTTTCCGAGCGTAGGACTACTTTAGAGGCGATTTCTGATGGACGGGTTCAGATGATAGTTGGTACCCATGCATTGATACAAGAGGGTGTAGTATATCACAAGCTAGGGCTTGTCGTGACTGACGAGCAACATCGATTTGGTGTTAAACAAAGGCGTTTGTTTAGAGAAAAGGGGGATAATCCTGATGTGCTCATGATGACAGCAACGCCTATTCCTAGAACCTTGGCTATAACAGCCTTTGGAGATATGGATGTTTCTATTATCAACCAATTACCTGCTGGACGGAAACCCATTATTACTCGATGGGTCAAGCATCAGCAGTTGCCTACCGTTTTAGAATGGCTTGAAAAGGAATTAAAAAAGGGAGCTCAAGTTTATTTTATTTCTCCCTTAATTGACGAGTCTGAGGCCTTGGATTTGAAAAATGCAATTGACTTGCAGGTTGACTTACAAGCTCATTTTGGTGGACAATTTACTGTGGATTTGTTGCATGGTAAGATGAAGAATGAAGAAAAGGATTCCATTATGCAGGCCTTTAAGGAGCAAAAGACTGATATTTTGGTTTCGACAACCGTTATTGAAGTCGGTGTCAATGTCCCTAATGCAACAGTTATGGTTATTATGGATGCCGACCGTTTTGGTTTAAGTCAGCTTCATCAGTTGAGGGGGCGTGTTGGACGTGGGCATAAGCAGTCCTATGCTATTTTGGTAGCTAATCCTAAAACAGAGTCGGGTAAGGAACGGATGAAGATTATGACAGAAACGACGGACGGTTTTATACTAGCTGAGGCAGATTTAAAAATGCGTGGGTCTGGTGAAATTTTTGGTACTCGCCAATCGGGTTTACCAGAATTTCAGGTAGCTAATATTGTTGAAGATTATCCAATTCTGGAGGAGGCTAGACGAGTTGCTAGTAAGATTGTTAGTGAAGAAAATTGGCAGGAAAATCCAAACTGGTCAGTTTTGCTGAAACATTTGAAGGATAAGGAAGAATTAGATTAGATTTGAAAGATTGAAAAAAGACCGATTGTTCGGTCTTTTGTGGTTTTGAGCGTGCAGCTGTGATTAGCCTTGGATGTAGTCAGCTAAGGCTTGTCCTTTTAAGCCGGCATTGAGGGCAATTAGTAGTTTCAGGCGAGCTTTTTGTGCATTTAATTCTTTGACAAAGAGGATGCCGTCTTGTTCTAGCTGAATGCCACCGCCTTGATAGGCGTAAACGGGTTCGGCAATGCCGTTAAAGCAACGAGAAACTAGAATAATAGGAAGTCCTCGTTCCAGGAGTTTTTTGATAGTTGGAAGGATAGTGGGTGGGAGGTTACCTGCTCCAAGTGCTTCGATAACTAGTCCAGAAATGTCAGTTTTTGTCAGAGCTTCGAGGAGAACAGTGTCCATGTCTGCATAGGCCTTGATGATTGGAACTGTTCCTGATAGAGCTGACAGGTCAAAGCGTACGCGTGGTTCAGCTGTTTTAAAGTAGAGAATTTCACGTTTGGTAACCAGTCCAAGCGGCCCATGCGTTGGTGTTTGGAAGGTAGATACATTGGTTGTATGGGTCTTGGTAACATACTTGGCGGCATGAATTTCATCATTCATAACGACTAGCACTCCCTTGTCTGCAGACTTTTCATCCGCTGCGACACGGAGGGCTGTTTGGTAGTTGTAAACTCCGTCGCTACCAAGTTCATTGGATGAACGCATGGCCCCAGTTAATACAATTGGTTTTTCCGGTATGGCCATGGTATCGAGAAAATAGGCTGTTTCTTCAAGTGTATCGGTGCCGTGGGTAATGACAAAACCATCAAAGTTTGCTTGTTCAGTCTTGATTTTTTGATAGAGGGTCATCATGTGTTCCAAACGGATATGAGGGCTTGGAACATTGAGAAAATCGATGGATGTGACTTGTATTTCTTCAATGGGTGTGTCGATTTGTGTCATTGGATTGACTTGACTGCTTGTCACATGACCTTCTTGGTCGGCTTGCATGGAAATAGTTCCACCTGTGTGTAGGGCGAGAATTTTTTTCATAAATTTTCTGTTTCTTTCAATTTGTGTTATACTAATTGTAACACAATTCTAAGAAAGGTGGTGAGATGGTTGGCGATTAAGGCTGTATTTTTTGATATTGATGGTACCTTATTGACAGATAAACGTACAGTGAGTAAATCAACCATCTCAGCCATCAATTCCTTGAAAGCAAAGGGGATACTGATTGGCTTGGCAACTGGTCGGGACCCTCGATTTGTCTTGCAATATATGGCTAGTCTAGGTTTGGATTTGGCGATTACTTACAATGGTCAATACATTTTTTCGCGAGAAGAGGTTCTCCATAGCCGTGCTTTAGAAGTTGGACAAGTTGAACAGATGATGGATTATGCTCGGATCAACCATAAGGATTTGGCTCTTGGAACATCGAAGGGAGTTTTTGGTAGCAGAATTATGTCCACAGGGACAGGAAATGTTGCCTATCGTCTTAGTCGCCTCATTCCTGATAGATTTGCTGGTTTGGTGAATTTTATTTTTAACCGTCTGGTGCGCTTGGTTCGACCGCAGCGACAGACAAACCTGAGGGGGTATTTGGAACAGCCGATTTATCAGCTCATGATGCTGACAACAGAGAGAGAAACCAGAGAATTGGAAGCAGGATGTCAGGACTTGTCTTTTACTCGTTCCAGCCCCTATGCAACGGATATTATCAGTAAGGGGAGTTCAAAACTATCTGGAATTTTAAAGGTTGCTGAGAAATATCGTTTTAGTTTAGATGAAGTTGTGGCTTTTGGCGATTCGAATAATGACTATGAAATGTTAAAGGCCATTAAACATTCGGTGGCTATGGGAAATGGAACTAAGAGAGTGCGTAAGGTGGCCTCATTTGTGACAGATAGCAACAACCGCGATGGTATTTATAAGGCATTCGTTCAGTTAGGTTTACTGGAGGAAAACAATGTTTCAGAGCAGAGATGAGAATTTTAATCGTGTGAAAGCTTTTCATGCCTTGATGGATGGTGATACTCAGGAAAGTCCAAGGGTATATGATGGGCAGATGGCGCTGTACCGTTCTAGCTTTAAGCTTGAGGAGATAGTAGAATTTTTGCATGCCTCTTCGGAAAGTGAGGAGGCTTTTCAAGAGTATGTTCATCAGTTGCATGATGGCTTGGATAAGGCCGTTGAAAAGGTGAAAGGCAAGGGTCCGGCTAGTAGATCATTGCAGGACCAGGCAGATGCTCTCTTGGACATTTTGTATTTTACCTATGGTTCTTTTGTCTTAATGGGGGTAGATCCAGCACCTATTTTTGATTTGGTGCATACTGCCAATATGGGAAAAGTTTTTCCGGATGGTAGGGCGCATTTTGATCCGATTACTCACAAAATTCTAAAGCCAGAGGACTGGGAAGAGAAGTTTGCACCGGAGAAAAAGATTGCTAAAGAGCTTGAAAGACAGATGAAAAGAGGCTGGGCAAAAACTAGCTTCTCACAGTAAAAAAACGAGCAATTCCAATTAGGAGTTGCTCGTTTTCCATTTCATGCTTTATAATTATAATAACGACAAAACAACTAGAAAGGCATGAAAATGTATAAACAGTATAACACAAATCAGTTAAGTTTGGAATTAAATATTGCTTGGGATTTACCTGCAACGCATGAGGCTCGTCTGATTAGTCAGTTTGTGGATACTATTCCTTTATCCGTTCTGTTAGAAGAAACTTCCCACACAGGTCGTCCTGCCTTTCATCCAGCTATGTTGCTTAAAATGACCCTGTTTGCCTACGCTCGCCAGGTATTCTCTGGTCGGAAAATCGTTCAAATGAATGAAGAAGTCATTCCTATGAAATGGCTGAGTCAGGATACCTATGTCTGTTATCGGACCATAAACAGTTTTCGGGCTAGCACACACGCCAATCAGCTCATCAAAACTACCTTCATTTACTTCACCCTCCTCCTCAGAGAGAATGGCTTGATTGAAGATGAGGCTCTCTTCATTGATGGAACAAAGGTAGAAGCTGATGCCAACAAGTATTCCTTCACGTGGAAAAAGGCCGTTGAACGCTACGAAGATGCCTTGAATGGAAACATTTCTGCCCTTTATGACAAACTAGTCCAAGAAGGGGTGAATACTGCCTTGTCCAAGGAAGAATGCCTCACTAGCGAGGGACTAAACCAACTCCTACAAGAAACCGAACAAGTATTGGATGAGGTGGAAGAAGCTATCTCACAAGAGCCTAAAGTCATCAAAGGTGGCTCAGCCAACAGACAGAAACGAAGAAGAATTAAGAAACTCAAGAGAAAGTTGAAAGAAGATTGTCTTGTTCGGAAACAGAAGTACGAACGAGATAAACAGATTTTACAAGAACGAAACTCCTACTCAAAAACAGATCCCGACGCTACATTCATGAGAATGAAAGAGGATCATATGAAGAATGGTCAGCTCAAACCGGGCTACAACCTCCAACTTGGCACAAACAGCCAGTTTGCCTTAGCTTACGGACTGTTTCCGAATCCAACTGACACTCGTACACTCAAGCCTTTTCTTCAATCCATCCAAACCCTAGAACTCTTTAAACACATTGTCGCAGATGCAGGTTATGGTAGTGAAGAAAATTATAGCTTTATCCTTGATGACCTGGAGAAAACACCTCTGATTCCCTACGGAACATATCAGAAAGAGCAGAAGAAAAGCTACAAGAAGAGTGATGCCAATCCTGAAAACTGGACTTACTTGGAAGATTCTGACCAATGGATAAAGCCAGATGGGGTTGTCTACTCGTTTAAGAATTATTCACGAAGAATGGACAAGTATGGATTTGAGAAAGATATTAAGATTTACGAAGCTGATCCTGTACAAGCTAGTAAAGAGTTAGACCAGTTAGCACGGACGGAAAAAGGAAACCTCAAACAAATTCAGTATAATCCTACGTGGAACTATTTCAAGAACTTAGTCAAAGAGGAATTGACAAGTAAAGAGGGAGCCCGCATTTATGCCAAACGCAAGGTGGATGTCGAACCTGTATTTGGTAGGATGAAGGGTGTTTTTGGCGTGCGCAGAGTCCATGTCAGAGGTCAAAAGGTGGTTGAAACAGAGATAGGATTCCTCCTAATGAGCATGAATCTAACGAAATTGGCTAAGAAATTAGTCCAAGAGAGTAGAAACAGAAAGAAAAACACAGACAGTTCGGCTGGATTTCATCTGAAGCAGCTCAATCTGTCTGTGTATTTTTTTAGTTATTGGCTAGTTTTTGCCCAGCCTCTTTTCGTGTTTTATAAGCTTTTTTCACCATCGCGGACGATGAGCAAATCAATATTTGCGTGGCGCATGATGTATTCGGAAGAAGAACCGATTAGGAGGCGTTCGAAGGCGTTAAGACCTGTTGCTCCAAGTAACATGAGATCGGCACCAGTTTCTTTAGGAATATCGACTGCCAAGAGTGTTTTGGGATTACCAAATTCGATATGGATTTGAACTTCTGCCAATCCAGCTTCAACAGCGCTTTGTTTGTACTCTTCTAGCAATAGCTCCGCTTCTTTTTCTAATGTTTCATAGACAGAGGCATCAAAGGCAACAACATTGTGAAGGGCACGTGTGTCGATTACATGGGCAATAACCAATCGAGCCTGGTTGCGTTTGGCAACATGAATTGCCTTGTGCAGAGCTAATTCAGCACCTGTGGATCCATCGACAGCTACGAGGATGGTCTTGTAAGATTGTGTCATACTAGTCACTCCTTTCAGCAAGTCTTCATTTCTAGAATGATAGATTATTATTACATTTATATTATAAGTCTTTTTTTAGAAAATGTAAAGGTATTCTTGTGCTTTTTTTGCTTTTAAAGTAAAATAGAAAAATAGAAGAAAGTCGAGGTGACGACATGAAACAGTTTAATAAATCAACTAAATTAGATGATGTAGCTTATGATATTCGTGGTCCAGTTTTGGAAGAAGCTATGCGTATGCGTGCCAACGGTGAGCAGATTTTACGCCTGAATACAGGAAACCCTGCTGAATTTGGTTTTACTGCTCCAGATGAGGTTATTCGTGACCTCATCCACAATGCTCGCAAGTCAGAAGGTTATTCTGATAGTAAGGGAATTTTTTCAGCCCGTAAGGCGATTATGCAGTATTGTCAGTTGAAGAAGTTTCCAAATGTGGATATCGAAGATATTTATATTGGTAATGGTGTCAGTGAGCTGATTGTTATGTCTATGCAGGGCTTGCTAGACAATGGGGATGAGGTTTTGGTACCTATGCCTGACTATCCACTTTGGACGGCAGCTGTGAGTTTGGCTGGTGGTAAGGCTGTCCATTATGTCTGTGATGAGGCGGCGGATTGGTACCCAGACTTGGCTGATATGGAGGCCAAAGTGACGTCACGGACCAAGGCCATTGTTTTGATCAACCCTAACAACCCAACGGGTGCTCTTTATCCCAAAGAGGTCTTGGAGGGAATTATTGATATTGCTCGCAGACATGAATTGATTATTTTCTCTGATGAGATTTATGATCGGATGGTCTTTGACGGTGCGGTTCATATTCCGATTGCGACCTTGGCACCGGACTTATTTGTCGTGACCATGAATGGTTTGTCAAAATCCCATCGTATCTGTGGTTTCCGTGTGGGTTGGATGGTCTTGTCTGGACCTAAGAAACATGTGAAAGGCTATATCGAAGGCTTGAACATGTTGTCCAATATGCGCTTGTGTTCAAACGTATTGGCTCAGCAAGTTGTTCAGACTTCCTTGGGCGGTGTTCAATCTGTTGACAAACTACTCATGCCAGGTGGTCGTCTGTACGAACAACGAGAATTTATTACCAAGGCTATCAATGATATTCCTGGTTTATCAGCAGTCAAGCCAAAGGCGGGATTATATGTCTTTCCTAAGATTGACCGCGATATGTACCGAGTGGACGATGATGAACAGTTTGTCTTGGATTTCTTAAAACAGGAAAAAGTCTTGCTTGTTCATGGTCGTGGTTTCAACTGGAAAGATCCAGACCATTTCCGAATTGTCTATCTGCCACGTGTAGACGAATTGGCAGAAATTCAGGAAAAAATGACTCGTTTCTTGCGTCAATACCGTAGATAAGATTGGAGGCTGGGCAGAAAGTCCAGCCTCGCTTCTCAGAGTTCGTGTCAACATCTCAGCGCAGTGGTTGATTGGCAGATTTATTCGTGTTTCACACTCCAAATCTGACCTAATCAACTGTGCGGGGGTGGGAAGACGAACTCTTTTTAGACTGGTCGAGTTCTTTCCCACTCCCTTTTTCTTACTTGAAATTGTAAGTACTATTTCAAAAATAGTAAATTTTCTGATAATTGTTGAAATTTGCCTAATAATTCGGTATAATAAGTGTAATTACAGTAAAAAGAGGAACATATGACAACATTATTAGAAAAAACTCGGGATATTACTTCTATTTTGAAGCGTTCCGAAGAGCAATTGGCAGAAGAATTGCCTTACAATGCCATCGCGGAGCACTTATCTGATATAATTGATTGCAACGCCTGCATTATCAATAGTGAGGGTGAGATTTTGGGTTATCATATGAACTACAAGACCAATAATGACAGGGTTGAAGAGTTCTATATTAACAAACAGTATCCAGAAGAATATGTAAAATCGATTGCTCAGGTCTATGATACCCAGGTTAACTTGCCAGTTGAGAGTGAGCTGACAGCTATTCCTGTGGAATCTCGTTCGATCTACCCGAATGGTTTGACCACCATTGCTCCTATCCATGTGACGGGAATCCGTTTTGGCAGCTTGATTATCTGGCGCAATGAAGAGCAATTCCACGAAGAAGATTTGATTTTGGTTGAGATTGCGGCAACAGTAGTAGGTATTCAATTGCTCAACTTCCAGCGGGAAGAGGATGAGAAAAATATTCGTCGTCGTGCAGCGGTCAATATGGCGGTTAATACCCTTTCCTATTCTGAAATGAAGGCTGTTGCGGCTATTTTGGGCGAATTGAATGGTAATGAAGGTCAATTGACGGCTTCTGTTATTGCAGATCGTATCGGCATTACTCGCTCTGTGATCGTCAATGCCCTGCGCAAGTTGGAGAGTGCAGGGATTATTGAAAGTCGTTCGCTTGGTATGAAAGGAACTTATTTGAAGGTCCTCATTCCAGCTATCTTTGATGAAATTAAGAAACGTGACTACTAAGATGACAAAAGCATTGATTTCGATTGATTATACGGTTGATTTTGTGGCTGACCATGGCAAATTAACCGCGGGGAAACCTGCTCAGGCTATTGCTGAGCGGATTGCCCAGGTGACAAGGGAAGCCTTTGAAAATGGGGACTATATCGTTTTTGCCATTGATGGTCATGAAGAGGGGGATGACTTGCATCCTGAAAGCAAGCTCTTTCCACCTCACAATATCATGGGAACAGACGGGCGAGATTTGTATGGTCCTTTGGCGGATTTTTATAGCGAAAACAAGAATCATGCCCGTGTTCGTTGGATGGACAAGCGGCATTACTCGGCCTTTTCTGGGACGGATTTGGATGTTCGTTTGAGAGAACGTCGGGTGGATACGGTGGTCTTGACAGGTGTCCTGTCTGATATCTGTGTCCTGCATACAGCCATTGATGCCTACAATAAAGGCTATCGGATTGAGGTCGTGGCTTCTGCAATTGCCGCATTGACGGAGGAGAGCCATCAGTTTGCTCTCAACCATCTGCGCCATGTGCTTGGTGCGACCATTATAGATTAGGGTTTAGGAACCAGTCGTTAGACTGGTTTTTTGCCGAAAAAAAGCTTCCATCGGAGGGAATATCTACCTTTGTGTGGAGCTGGAAATATGGTATAATGAGAAGATAGATTTCCATTAGGAGGAAAGTAAGAATGAAGATTTCTGAAGCTGAAGTCCGTCACGTTGCCAAGCTGTCCAAGCTGGAATTTTCGGACCAGGAAACAGCGGAATTTGCGACAAGTTTGAGCAAGATTGTCGATATGGTTGAATTGCTCAATGAAGTAGATACGACAGGTGTGGCGGTAACGACAACCATGGCTGACCGTAAGAATGTCTTGCGAGCAGATATTGCCCAAAAAGGTGAGAGCCGTGAGGAGCTCTTTAAAAATGTGCCTGAATCACAAGATAACTTTATCAAGGTACCAGCTATTCTAGACGGGGGAGGAGATGCCTAATGACTTTTAACAATAAAACCATTGATGAATTGCATGATCTCCTTGTCAAGAAGGAGATTTCTGCGGTTGAGTTGACCAAGGCAACCTTGGAAGACATTAAGAGCCGTGAGGGAGCAGTGGATGCTTTCTTGACTATCACAGAAGATGCGGCCTTGGCGCAGGCGGTTGCTCTTGATGAAAAGGGAATTGACGCGAACAATGTTATGGCTGGTATTCCCTTGGCAGTTAAGGATAATATCTCTACGAAGGGGATTTTGACCACTGCTGCTTCAAAAATGCTTTATAATTATGAGCCGATTTTCGATGCGACATCAGTTTCCCAAGCCTATGCCAAGGATATGATTGTTGTTGGTAAGACCAACATGGATGAATTTGCTATGGGTGGTTCTAATGAGAACTCTGCCTTCAAACCGACCAAAAATGCTTGGGACCAGACAAAAGTTCCTGGTGGTTCATCAGGTGGCTCAGCTGCTGCTGTTGCGTCTGGTCAGGTCCGTTTGTCACTCGGTTCTGACACAGGCGGCTCCATCCGCCAGCCTGCAGCCTTTAATGGTATCGTTGGTATGAAACCGACCTATGGAACGGTGTCACGTTTTGGTTTGATTGCCTTTGGTTCATCTCTTGACCAGATTGGTCCATTTTCACAGACAGTTAAGGAAAATGCTCAATTATTGAATGTTATTTCTGGCCATGATGTCAAGGATGCGACATCAACCATCAATGAAATTGCTGACTTCACTAGCAAGATTGGTCAGGACATCAAGGGTATGAAGATTGCTCTGCCAAAAGAATACATGGGCGAAGGGATTGATCCGCAGGTTAAGGAAACTATTCTCAAGGCGGCTAAGCACTTGGAAAGCCTGGGGGCGATTATCGAGGAAGTCAGCCTGCCACATTCTAAGTATGGGGTTGCCGTTTACTACATCATTGCTTCATCAGAGGCTTCTTCTAACTTGCAACGTTTTGACGGAATCCGTTATGGTTTCCGTGCAGAAGATGCGACAAACTTGGATGAGATTTACGTGAAAACCCGTAGCCAAGGTTTTGGTGAGGAAGTTAAACGTCGTATCATGTTGGGAACATTCAGTTTATCGTCTGGTTACTACGATGCCTACTTCAAGAAGGCTGGTCAGGTGCGGACTTTAATTATCCAAGATTTTGAGAAAGTCTTTGCGGACTATGACTTGATTTTGGGGCCAACTGCTCCGACGGTTGCCTTTGGTTTGGACACGCTCAACCATGACCCTGTGGCCATGTACTTGGCGGATCTCTTGACTATTCCTGTCAACTTGGCAGGTCTTCCAGGTATTTCGATTCCTGCTGGTTTTGTAGAAGGCTTGCCTGTTGGCTTGCAGTTGATTGGTCCAAAATATTCAGAAGAAACCATTTACCAAGTGGCTGCTGCCTTTGAAGCGACAACAGACTACCACAAGCAACAACCTGTGATTTTTGGAGGTGCTAACTAATGAACTTTGAAACGATTATTGGTCTAGAAGTCCATGTGGAGTTGAATACCAACTCGAAAATTTTCTCACCTTCATCTGCTCATTTTGGTGAGGACCCAAATGCCAATACTAATGTGATTGACTGGTCCTTCCCAGGTGTCCTTCCAGTTCTCAACAAGGGTGTTGTGGATGCTGGTATCAAGGCAGCCTTGGCCTTGAACATGGACATTCACAAGGAAATGCACTTTGACCGGAAGAACTATTTCTATCCTGATAACCCGAAAGCCTATCAAATTTCCCAGTTTGACGAGCCAATCGGCTACAATGGTTGGATTGAGATTGAGCTAGAAGACGGTTCAACCAAGAAAATCCGTATCGAACGTGCGCATTTGGAGGAGGATGCTGGTAAGAATACCCACGGGACAGACGGCTACTCTTATGTAGACCTCAACCGTCAGGGCGTGCCATTGATTGAGATTGTATCAGAAGCCGATATGCGCTCGCCTGAAGAGGCCTATGCCTACTTGACAGCCCTTAAAGAAATCATCCAGTACACTGGTATTTCAGATGTCAAGATGGAAGAAGGTTCTATGCGCGTGGATGCTAACATCTCTCTTCGCCCCTATGGTCAGGAGAAATTTGGTACCAAGACTGAGTTGAAAAACCTCAACTCCTTCAACTATGTTCGCAAGGGCTTGCAGCATGAAGTAGAACGTCAGGCCAAAATCTTGCGTTCAGGTGGTCAAATCCAGCAGGAAACTCGCCGTTACGATGAATCTACTGGGGAAACTATTCTTATGCGGGTCAAGGAAGGTTCAGCGGACTACCGTTACTTCCCAGAGCCAGATCTACCGCTCTATGAGATTGACGATAGCTGGATTGAGGAAGTACGTGCAGAATTGCCAGTCTTTCCTAAGGCTCGCCGTGTTCACTATGTGGAAAACTTGGGCTTGACAGCATATGATGCAGGTCAATTGACATCAACCAAAGCTCTGTCTGACTTCTTTGAAGCAGCAGTGGCAGCAGGTGGCGATGCCAAACAAGTGTCCAACTGGTTGCAGGGTGAAGTAGCTCAATTCCTCAATGCTGAAGGTAAGACTATTGAGCAAATCGCTCTAACACCAGAAAACTTGGTTGAAATGATAGCCTTGATTGCAGATGGAACCATTTCATCTAAGATTGCTAAGAAAGTCTTTGTTCACCTGGCTAAGGAAGGTGGCTCTGCTAAGGCTTACGTTGAGAAGGCTGGTTTGGTACAGATTTCAGATCCAGCTGTCCTCATTCCGATTATCCACCAAGTCTTTGCGGATAATGAAGCGGCTGTAGCTGACTTCAAGTCTGGCAAACGCAATGCCGATAAGGCCTTTACAGGCTTCTTGATGAAAGCGACTAAAGGACAAGCCAACCCACAAGTTGCACAACAACTCTTGGCTCAGGAATTGGCTAAGTTGTTGGATTAAAATGAATAGAAGCAAACCGAGAATTCGTTGGAACTCTCGGTTTTTACACTTTCAATAAGAACTCTCCCGAATAACCAGCTGAGTACCTAGCTTAATTTTACGGGGATGGTGGGGGTGTGGACTAGTTATGATACGGTCTAGCAGCTGCATGGCTTCCTGGCCCATTTCTTCGGTGAAGACGCTGATAGAAGACAGGGCTGGATAGACCTGACGGGTGATGGCTGTATCGTTAAAGGTGATGAGTTGAACTCTATCGGGCACTGCGATTTGACGCTCTTGAAGGGCTCGAAGGGCACCGACTGCCAAGGTGTCATTGGCCATGAAGAAAGCTGACGGTAGTTGGTCGCCTAGATCCTCAATAGCCTGGCTCATCAGCTCATAGCCCGACTGGGTGGAGAATTTTCCTTGGTAGATATAGCTTTCTTGGAGAATACCCAAGGTGTTTAGGTAGTCACGAAAGGCAGTCAGGCGGGGGTCTGTTGGCAGTTGGTGGCCGTCTGTGGTTTCTTCCTGTCCAACTAGGAGACCAATGTCTGTCAGACCTTGTGAATGGAAGTGGTTAATAACTGTCTGTACAGAGTGTTCAAAGTCAGTCGTGATGCAGGAAAATCCTTCGGTCAGTGTATCAGAATCCACAAAAATCAGCTTGGGTGATAAGCTGGCTAGCTCTGCTATTTGCCCAGAAGAAAATTTGCCAACCGCGATGATGCCGTCCACTTCTTGGAGGAGGGGATTGGTCAGGTCGTTGAAGGAGCGGACGATTTGATAGCCCAGGAGGCTAGCGGTCTGCTCGATGCTGGCACGGATGGAATAGTAGTAGAGGTCGGCCAGCTCTTCGCTTTCAGTGTACCATTGGACAATGCCGATGGTGCCCTTTTGTTGAGGTGCTTGTTTTTTGATGTGTTTGGTGTAGCCCAATTCCTGTGCCAAGTTGAAAATGCGGTCGCGGGTTTCTTGGCTGACGGATAGGGTCAGGTCGTTCTTGAGTACGCGGGAAATGGTGGCAGATGATAATTGAGCCTTTTCAGCGATGTCTTTAATAGTAACCATGGGATTCTCCTATCTATTTGTATCTAGTATAGCACAAAAATTAAAATTAGTAAAACTTTAGTAAATTTATTGACTTTTGTTTTTTTGTGTTGTACAATAAAAGAAAACGATTACAAAATCAAGGAGGTTCCTATGAACACAGAACAACTCAAGCAAGCCTTTCTCGATGTGTTTGGTCAAGAGGCGGATGCGACTTTCTTCTCACCTGGGCGGATTAACCTGATTGGTGAGCATACAGACTACAACGGTGGTCATGTTTTCCCTGCGGCTATTACCTTGGGAACCTACGGGGCTGCTCGCAAACGTGATGACCAAGTTTTGCGTTTCTATTCTGCTAACTTTGAAGAAGTTGGTGTGATTGAGGTAGATTTGAACAACTTGGTTTTCGACAAGGCGGACAACTGGACCAACTATGCTAAGGGAGTTCTTAAATTCTTGCAAGAAGCAGGGCATGTCATTGATACAGGGATGGAAGTCTTTGTTTACGGAAATATTCCAAATGGTTCAGGCTTGTCATCATCAGCTTCCTTGGAACTCTTGATCGGTATTATCGCAGAAGAATTGTATGGACTTGAATTGACGCGACTTGATTTGGTGAAAATCGGCAAACAGACGGAAAATCATTTTATCGGTGTCAATTCTGGGATTATGGACCAGTTTGCAATCGGTATGGGAGCAGACCAGCGTGCCATTTATCTAGATACCAATACACTTGAATATGAATTGGTACCGCTGGATTTGGGTGACCATGTGATCGTCATCATGAACACCAACAAACGTCGTGAATTGGCGGATTCTAAGTACAACGAGCGCCGGGCAGAATGTGAAAAAGCTGTGGAAGAATTGAATGCAGTCTTGACTATTCAAACTCTAGGTGAATTGGATGAGTGGACCTTTGACCAATATAGTTACTTAATCAAAGATGAAAACCGTATCAAGCGTGCCCGCCATGCTGTCTTGGAAAACCAACGGACCTTGCAAGCTCGTAAGGCCTTGGAAGAAGGGGATTTGGCAACCTTTGGTCGTTTGGTCAATGCTTCCCATGTTTCCCTGGAGCATGATTATGAAGTGACAGGTTTAGAGTTGGACACCTTGGCCCATACCGCTTGGGAACAAGAAGGGGTTCTCGGGGCTCGGATGACAGGAGCTGGTTTCGGTGGCTGTGGCATTGCCATTGTCCACAAGGATAAGGTTGAAGCCTTCACGGAAAATGTCGGCAAGACCTACACTGAAGTGGTTGGCTATGAGCCAAGCTTCTATGTAGCGGAGATTGCTGGAGGCTCTCGCGTTTTATCTCGAAAATAGATTGGAGAAATGATGGCTGGATTGGTGGATCGTTTTGTTGAGCAGGTTATTGCCAACAGTGATTTTGAGGAAATGGATGCCCTTTACCTACGCAATCGGGTCTTGGCTCTGGTGGGAGAGCAAGTTTTGACTGTCCAAACGGAGTTAGAGGACTTGATTGAACTCAAGGAAGAATTATTGGCTCACGGGGTTGGAACTGGTTTTGTTGGAGAATTATTGGAAGAACAGGACATGGTTGGGGCTTGTTTGATGGACTTAATCACGCCAAGTCCTAGTCAGGTCAATCGTGATTTTTGGCAGACCTACCAGGACAGTCCAGAGCAGGCTGTGGCAGATTTCTATGCCTTGAGCAAGCGTAATGACTACATCAAGGTGGCTGCTGTTGCGAAAAATATCTACTATCAGACACCGACAGACTACGGCCACCTAGAAATTACCATCAACCTGTCCAAACCTGAGAAGGATCCCAAAGCCATTGCGGCAGCCCGTTTAGCAGAAGCTTCTAATTACCCTCAGTGCCTGCTTTGTATGGAAAACGAGGGCTATCAAGGTCGGATTAATCATCCAGCACGCGCCAACCACCGCATTATTCGCTTAGATCTTGGCAAGGAAAAGTGGGGCTTCCAGTATTCGCCTTATGCCTACTACAATGAACATGCTATTTTCTTGAACCAAGAGCATGTTCCAATGGTTATCAGTCCCCAAACCTTTGAACAGCTGTTGGACTTGCTGGACATCTTTCCAGATTATTTTGTCGGATCCAACTCAGACCTCCCCATCTCGGGTGGCTCCATCTTGACCCATAATCACTATCAAGGTGGGCGGCATAGTTTTGCCATGGAAAAGGCAGCGATAGAACGCCAGCTGGTCTTTGAGGGCTTTGAGTCCGTATCTGCTGGCCTTGTCAAGTGGCCTATGTCGGTTATTCGTTTGAGCTCGGCAGATAAGCCAGCGCTATTGAGCCTGGCGGCTAAGATTTTGGAAAAATGGCGGAGCTACTCAGATGATGCCGTTCAGATTAAGGCTGAAACGGATGGAACGCCCCATCATACCATTACCCCGATTGCTCGGAAACGAGGAGATGTGTACGAGTTGGATTTAGTTCTCCGCGACAATCAGACCTCGGTAGAATTTCCAGACGGTATCTACCATCCACACCCAGATGTCCAACATATCAAGAAAGAAAACATTGGCTTGATTGAGGTCATGGGCTTGGCGATTTTGCCTCCACGTTTGAAGGCGGAATTGGCTGAAGTCAAGAAATACTTACTGGGTCAAGCTAGTCAGGTGGCAGCCTATCATCAACCTTGGGCGGAAAGCCTGAAAACAGCTCACCCAGATGCGACGGAAGAAACCGTCGAACAAGTTATTCGAGATTCCGTCGGACAAATTTTTGCCCGTGTCCTAGAAGATGCAGGTGTCTATAAACGAACTCCAGAAGGTCAGGCGGCCTTTATGCGCTTTGTGGAATTTGTCGGTTTAGCAACCTAATTGTAAGAAAAGAGTGGGACGTGGTCCTACTCTTTTGGTATAATGGGACTATTGACACGAGATGAAGGAGTTAGGATGACTGAAAAAAGATGGGGAACCTTGATAACCTTAATAGCAGGGATTGCCTGGGGCTTGTCAGGGGTGAGTGGACAGTATTTAATCGGACGAGGCATGTCTGTACAGTTGATTACCTCCATGCGCCTGATGGTTTCAGGTCTTGTTTTGCTCGGTCTGTGTGCTGTGACAGCTAGGAGAAATTTGCTGGCACTCTTGAAAAATGGACGCGCTTTGCTAGCGGTATGTCTTTTTGCCTTGTTTGGCCTAGCCCTCAATCAGCTGGCTTATTTACAGGCTATTGCTTATACAAATGCGGCAACGGCAACAGTTCTCCAATACCTCTGCCCTATCTTAGTGCTAGCCTATACTTGCTTGAAAGATAGGCAAAGACCGACAGGGGTTGAAGTGATTTCGATTGTCTTGGCAATTGTAGGAACCTTTTTTATGGCAACCCATGGACAGTTGACTGAACTAGCGATTACCCCGCTTGGTTTAGCTTGGGGACTTTTCTCAGCCCTGACCTATGCTCTCTATATTATCCTACCTGCCCAAGTCATTGACCAGTATGGTAGTTTGTCGGTCATTGGTCTGGGGATGTTGATGGGAGGGCTGATGGTTACTTTTGGTTTACAGACCTGGCAAGAACCCCTTCAATTAGATAGTGGAAGTATGTTTGGCTTAGTGGGGATTGTTGGTGTCGGTACCATCTTTGCCTATACAGTTTTTCTCAAAGGGGTTACCATGGTCGGCCCGGTCAATGCCAGCTTGCTAGCTTCTATTGAACCTGTTGCTTCCATTATTTTTGCAGTGTGGTTGGTTAATGAGGTTTTTACGAGCATGGATTTAGTCGGCATGGTTTGTATTCTACTAGCAGTTCTGCTGATTTCGCTAAAGGATTTTTTGATTACCGAAAAGAGTATTGGTTAATATACTCTTTTTTGGTATACTTAAGAAAAAGACTTAAGAGGAATGAAAATGATAAAAGAATTTTGTTCGGAAAATCATATAGATGTAGCAAAAGCTATCTCAATGGGTGCCCAGCGGATAGAACTTTGTGATAATTTAGCAGTTGGGGGAACGACTCCGAGCTATGGAGTGATTAACTATGTTGTTCGACTAGCTCATGAAAACGATGCGACTGTCATGACCATGATTCGCCCTCGTGGTGGTGATTTTTGCTACGATGAGGCAGAGATTGAGATGATGGTGGAAGACTGTAAGGTTGCCAAAGAACTAGGCTCAGATGGCTTAGTATTTGGTGTTTTAACAGAGGATAATTGGCTGGATCAAGTTGCTTTGGAACGCTTGTTTGCTGTGTCGCAGGGTTGCCAAATTGTTTTTCACATGGCTTTTGATCAAATCCCTCGCCAACGTCAATTTGAGGCTATTGATTGGCTGGCAGCCCATGGAGTGACACGGATTTTGACAAGAGGCAGTTTGACGGGGTCAGCCTTGAATAATGTCGATTGGTTGCAGGAGCTTGTTTCCTATGCCCAAGGTAAGATAGAAATCTTAATTGGTGGTGGCTTGACAGTGGACAATGTGCCTGAATTACTAGAAAAAATACCTGTGGATCAGGTTCATGGAACTCGTTTGTTTTGGTAGCGATGAATTACTTGTATTCATATACTTGGTGTAAATATGTAACAAAAGTTGAAAAGGTTTACAATTTTCCCTTATCTTGTTACAATAAGAATATCAAACATACGGGGGAAGAAAACCATGACAATCATTGAAAGAGCTGACAACCTAGAGCGGATCATCTTGCCAGAAGGTTACTATGAAACTCTCGCTCAATATGTTCAAGCTGGGAAAACAGGTTTTGATTCGGAACTGGAAAAACTGGGTGAGCAGGGGCTAGACATCAATGTCTACAAGGGTTCTGAGCAAGATAGAAAGGTTATTCTGGAAGATATTGAGAATTTGCCACAGGAAATCCGTGAAGAGTTAGCTCGCTTTGCTGCGAACTTGCTCAATCCATTGCGGGAACAGTTGGGAACTGTAGCTGTGGAGGTCAGTGATTTAGCCCTGGATTATGCAGACAGTTTGGCTCAATCCTTGAGTAGCTCCCTCCGTTATCACAACTATGATAGTCTTATTGCTATTGCTCAAATCAAGGGTGTCGAGCCAAAAGGCAAGGACTGTCTAGCCTTTTCAGAATATCGAGAGGCTTATACGCTCTATGATGCCAAAAAATTGGTTTACAAGGCTCTAACTTGGCGTCTATTTGATGATAGTCATGCTGATTATGGTCATGCTGCAATTATTTTGGGCTTAGATAAGGAAGAATCCGGTGTTGAGGAAATTGGATTTGCCTTTTCAAAATACTCGCTGGATATTGATTGGTTGTTGACCCATATGATTTTCATTCCTAAGGATTGGATTTTAGAAAGCAAATAGGTTCATAGAATTGGCACTCGGTTCCACCGGGTGTTTTCCTTTTGGCTATCTATTCGCCTTTTTCCTAGAAAAATGGTATAATTGTCTGATAAAAATCTTTGGAGAAGTCCGTGACGTTAGAAAATTATATGCCAGATTTTGCCTTGGAAAAGGCCTATGATGTGACAGTTGATAGTTTGAAAAAACAGGGTATCAAGGTAGTCTTTGTCGATTTGGACAATACCTTGATTGCTTGGAATAATCCCGATGGTACGCCAGAGATGCGCCAGTGGTTACAGGATTTACAGGCCGCAGGCATTCCCGTTGTGGTGGTTTCCAACAACAAATACGAGCGGGTCAAGCGAGCAGTTGCACCTTTTGGGATTGAATTTGAAGCCTTTGCGCTCAAGCCTTTCACCTTTGGGATTAACCGCGCCTTAAAACGCTTTGATGTTCAGCCACATGAGGTGGTTATGATTGGGGATCAGTTGATGACAGACATTCGGGCTGCTAAGCGAGCTGGGCTCAAGTCTGTGCTGGTCAAACCCTTGATTCAGACGGACTCTATCAATACGCAGATTAACCGTTGGCGTGAGCGGCGGACCATGAAAAAAATCATCGCTAAGTATGGAGCGATAGATTACAAGAGGGAGATGTAAGTGGAAGAATTATTTTGTATCGGCTGTGGTGCCCAGATTCAGACGACAGATAAGACTGTTGCTGGATTTACACCTCAATCAGCTTTAGAAAAAGGCCTGGAAACAGGGCAACTCTACTGCCAGCGTTGTTTCCGTTTGCGCCATTACAATGAGATTTCAGATGTCAATATCTCGGATGACGATTTCTTGAAACTCCTCCATAGCGTAGGAGAAAGTGATGCCTTGGTGGTCAATGTCATTGATATTTTTGATTTCAATGGGTCAGTCATTCCAGGTTTGCCTCGTTTTATTTCTGGAAATGATGTGCTTTTGGTCGGCAACAAGCAGGACATTTTACCCAAGTCTGTCAAGACAGGCAAGGTCACTCAGTGGTTGACCGAGCGGGCGCATGAAATCGGCATGCGACCAGTTGATGTGGTCTTGACTTCTGCTCAAAACAAGCAGGCTATCAAGGACTTGATTGAAAAGATTGAACAGCACCGCAAGGGACGGGATGTCTATGTGGTCGGCGTGACCAATGTCGGTAAATCAACGCTGATCAATGCCATTATCCAAGAAATCACAGGGGACAAGGATGTCATTACGACTTCACGTTTCCCTGGAACGACACTGGATAAGATTGAAATTCCTCTGGATGATGGTTCCTACATCTATGACACGCCAGGAATTATCCATCGTCACCAGATGGCTCATTACTTGACGGCTAAAAACCTCAAGTACATCAGCCCTCGCAAGGAAATCAAGCCAAAGACCTACCAGCTCAATCCAGAACAGACCTTGTTCTTGGCTGGTCTGGGACGATTTGACTTTGTGGCTGGTGAACGCCAAGGCTTTACGGCCTTCTTTGACAATGAATTGCAACTCCACCGCACCAAACTGCAGGGGGCTAGTGAATTTTACCAGAAACATGCGGGCTCACTTTTAGTGCCGCCAACCAGCAAGGAATTGAAAGAATTTCCAGAATTGGTCCGCCATGAATTTACCATCACCGAGAAGACGGATGTGGTCTTCTCAGGACTTGGTTGGATTCGTGTCAATGAAAAGGCCAAGATTGCTGCCTGGGCGCCTAAGGGTGTGGATGTGGTCATCCGTAAGGCCATTATTTAGATGTGCGTACTGGTTACATTTGTTAGCCAATAAATATAGAAACATAGGAAAAATAGATGTCATTAACTTCAAAACAACGTGCCTTTTTGAACAGTCAGGCACACAGTCTTAAACCCATCATTCAGATTGGGAAAAATGGTCTAAATGACCAGATTAAAACCAGTGTTCGTCAGGCGCTAGATGCGCGTGAATTGATCAAGGTGACCTTGCTACAAAATACGGATGAAAACATCCACGAAGTAGCTGAAATCTTGGAAGAAGAAATCGGTGTGGATACGGTCCAAAAAATCGGTCGCATCCTGATTTTATTCAAACAATCTAGCAAGAAAGAGAACCGTAAAATTTCCAAACAGGTCAAAGAAATCTAAGAAGGAGAGCCTATGGCTATTGAACTCTTAACACCCTTTACCAAGGTTGAATTAGAGGTTGAAAAGAAAGAAACCAATCGCAAACAAGTGGGGATTCTGGGAGGGAATTTCAATCCTGTCCACAATGCTCATTTGATTGTGGCAGACCAGGTCCGTCAACAGTTGAAGTTGGATGAGGTCTTGCTCATGCCAGAATTCATTCCACCTCATGTGGATAAAAAAGAAACTATTGACGAATACCATCGCTATTCCATGCTCAAGATGGCTATTGCAGGTATAGAGGGCTTGGGGATTGAAACCATTGAACTAGAACGCCGTGGTGTCAGCTATACCTACGACACCATGAAATTGCTGAAGGAAAAAAATCCTGATACGGATTATTATTTTATCATCGGTGCAGATATGGTAGACTACCTTCCAAAATGGCACAGGATTGATGAATTGGTCCAGTTGGTGCAGTTTGTTGGTGTCCAGCGTCCTCGTTATAAGGCAGGGACGTCCTATCCGGTTATCTGGGTAGATGTACCCTTGATGGACATTTCCTCCAGCATGGTGCGTAGTTTTATCAAGCAAGGACGAGTGCCGAATTTTATGGTGCCTCATGAAGTTCTGGACTATATCGAAGAAAAGGGACTTTACCAATGATTGCAACAGATTTGACATTTGACCGTCAGGCTCTTTTGGAAAAAATCCGTGCAGCCATGAAGCCAGCGCGCTTTCAACATGTCTTGGGTGTGGAAGAGGCGGCGCTTGCCTTGGCAGACCAATATGGCTGTGATCCGAAAAAAGCCAGTCTGGCAGCACTCTTGCATGATTATGCCAAGGAAGTGGAAGACCAAGTCTTTCTGGACTTGATTGCCAAGTATAATTTGGACAAGGACCTGCTTAACTGGGATAATAACATCTGGCATGGTGTAGTTGGCGCCTATAAGATCGCAGAAGATTTTGGCTTGAAAGATGAGGAGATTTTCCAAGCCATTCAACGACACACCGTTGGTGCTGGGCAGATGACCTTGCTGGACAAAGTACTCTATGTGGCGGACTACATCGAACCCAATCGGGATTTTCCTGGGGTGGACGAGGCGCGTCGTATCGCAAAAGAGTCCTTGGACAAGGCGGTAGCTTATGAAACTGCCCAGACCATTTCCTACTTGGCCAAGAAGGGGGTTCCCATTTATCCACAAACTTTGGAAACTTATAATGCTTATGTCGGAGAGTTAAGAAGGTAAGATGAAGTCAGCACTATTAGTCATTGATATTCAGAATTTGGTAGTGGAGGGTAAGCCATTTGCTATTGAAGAAAGGCTCCAGCTTTGGCAAGATAGTCTTGCACTGGTTCGACAATCAGGGATTGAGGTTATCTATATTCGCCATCACGATCAAGAATTGGTCAAAGATACGCCTGATTGGGAAATTCATCCTTTGGTTGCACCCTTAGAAAATGAAATGATTTTCGATAAAACTTTCAATAGTGCTTTCAAAGAGACGGGGCTTCATTCTTACTTGCAAAAACAAAAGATAAACAAGCTCATCATTATGGGGATGGCAACCAATTTTTGTGTTGATACGACGGTCAAGGTTGCCTTTGAGTACGGCTATCAACTCGCAATTATAAAGGATGGAACAACGACAGGTTATACAGGAAAAATGGATGCCAAAGACTTGATTGACCACTACCAAAACATCTGGTCATGGAATTTTGCCCAGGTAGATACATTAGAAAATATTTTAAGAGGATAAAATGAAAGAACTAGATTTAGTAAAAGTTGTAGTCCAGGCTGCTGATGACAAGCGAGCTGAAGACCTTGTTGTGGTTGATGTTCAGGGTGTGACTAGCTTGACAGATTATTTTGTAATTGTCAGTTCAATGAATAGTCGCCAGTTGGATGCTATTGCGGAAAATATCCGTGAAAAGGTTGCAGAAGCCGGTATTAAAGGTGGCCGTGTCGAAGGTGATAGCACTGGTGGCTGGGTCCTTTTGGATCTCGGTAGTGTTGTGGTGCATATTTTTTCTGAAGAAATGCGAGACCTCTACAATCTTGAAAAATTATGGCACGAAGGTAGCTTCTTGGAAGTCGCAGACTTTTTAGACGAGGAATAAGGAGACAGTTTGGTGGATACGAAAAGTCCTGTGGGCTATTCGGATCTGACCTAAAATAAAGTAAGGAAGCGTTCCAGCTGGTCACCCTGAAACTCGAAAGTGACCATAGAGAGTTTAAGTTTGTTTGAGTAGAAGTGATGGACTTCTTGAAAACTGAGTAAGTTAATGAAGCAGTCGATTGGCTGCTTTTTATGAAAGGAAAATATGGCAACTTATGAAACATTTGCGGCGGTCTATGATGAAATCATGGATGACAGCTTGTATGATAAATGGACAGATTTTAGCTTGCGGAACTTGCCACAAGACACCAAGACAATTTTAGAATTGGCCTGTGGGACAGGGATTCAGGCTGTACGTTTTGCTCAAAAGGGTTATGAGGTGACAGGGCTTGATCTGTCCTATGAAATGTTGGAATTGGCTCAGAAAAAAGCAGAAGCTGCTGGTGTCATGATGGAACTGGCCCAAGCAGATATGATGGCTCTGGAAGGTGTTGGAGATTTTGATGCGGTGACCTGTTACTCGGACAGTCTGTGCTATATGGCAGACCGAGAAGCCGTTTTGCGGGTATTTGAAGGCGTTCATTCTGTTCTCAATCAAGGTGGTACTTTCCTTTTTGACGTTCACTCCATCTATCAAATGGAGGAAGTATTTGCAGGCTACAGCTACCATGAAAACTACGAGGATTTTGCCTTTGTCTGGGATACCTATGAAGGTGAGCATGAGCATTCGATTGTTCATGAATTGACCTTCTTTGTCAAAGATGAGGACAGTCAAGAGGAGCGGTTTATTCGTCGGGATGAAGTTCATGAAGAGCGGACCTATCCGATTGAAACCTATATGGAATTATTGAAAGAAGCTGGCTTTACCTCTGTGGAAGTCTTTGCGGACTTTGAAAATCAAGCTCCGACAGAAACTAGCCAGCGGTGGTTTTTCAAGTGTAAGAAGAAATAGGTGGTATTGGATATGAATGTAGCTATCATTATCTTGGTTGCAATATTTGTTATTCTTTTATTGTTATTATTAGTTTATGTAGCTTTGTTTCAAATATGGTTAAAATCAAGTCGTCAAATACATGAATACGATGAAGATATTATTCGTGATTATTTATGCAAATTAGCCGAGTCTTTTGAATATTCTAGTACGCAGATTCCCTACGGTCGGGCTAGATGGTTTATATTGGGGAGCAAAGATTTTGTTTGTACAGTTAATGACGTAGAGAATTTGGAGATTTTTGGCTATAGTCCTATTAGGAGCAAAATTGACGAGGAGTTTTTGGAATATGGTTTGTTGTTAACCCAGGATGGATTTTATTTTAGAGAACAAATCGAAAATAGCAATAATGATGCTGATGTTAAGTATAAAATTAGCAAAAAGTTTTTCCCTTTAAAAGGTTTATGGAAGATTACTTGTAAGGGTAAAAAAATTCTACTTTTTTATCCTAATAAGATTGAGAGACTAAATTTTCAATTTGATGACGCTCAACAAAAAAATATAGTTGCAAATTTAAACTCAATTATCAAAACAGGTTATACGGCAGATTTACATGAAAACTATTTAGAAAAAGTTATTGATCGTTTGCAAAAAAATGATTTTCATACAGAGAATTTTCAAAATGGAGCTAAAATAGGATCAATTATAGGTTTAAATATGATGCTAGGTTTTCATTTGAAAGATATTCAATTTAATGCTATTGCAAAAGCTCCTCAAGGACATGGGCATGCAGCTGAATATGCTAATAATGTAATAGACAAGATAAAGTATCCTTTCCAAAAAGTAGAGCAAGTAGGGAGAGATAATGTTAAAAATGGGGCAGATAGAATTGTTGGAAATCAAAAAATTCAAACAAAATACTATGCAAAAGCTAGTGGAACGATAAATGCAGCATTTGATAAGGCTAATGGAGGAGAATACCGTTATAAGGGGATGCAGTTAGAAGTTCCTAAAGACCAGTATAATGAATCAATTCAACTCATGAAGAAAAAAATAAAAGCTGGAAAAGTTCCGGGTCATAGTGAGCCTGATGATGCCTATCTGATTATTAGAAAAGGGAATGTTACTTATAATGAGGCAAAACTGGTTGCCAAGGGCGGAAATATTGTTTCATTAAAATATGATGCCATTGATGGAGCTATTCAATCTATTCCAGCTGCAGGAATAAGCTTTGTCCTTGTTTTTGCAATGGAAAAATGGGCTGGAAAAGATACTGAAGAAGCTGCAAAATCAGCAATCTATTCTGGAGTAAAAACGATATTGTTGGGCGCAGCTATATACACAGCTTCTCAACAAATTGGAAAAATTCTTACTAAAAAAATCGCTGATCAAACAGTTAAGAATGTCGCAGCCAATACTGTTGCTAGACAAGCAGCAGGAGTTATTTCATTCGGAATTACTGTAGGTCCGGACGTATTTGATCTACTGCAAGGTAGAATATCTAGCCAACAATTATTAAAAAATAGCCTAGTAGCAGGAACAGGCTTACTAGGTGGAGTTGCAGGTGGTGCGGTTGCTGGAGCATTTTTAGGTCCAGTTGGATCATTTGTAGGTGCAGTAGCTGGTGGAACATTGGCTGCTGTTGGTTCTAAGGTTGTTTTAGACAACTATATAGAAGATGACAGAATTGAGATGTTTGCAATTCTAAAAGAAGAATTTATTGATATTGTTATGGCTATGGCGCTTTCAGAAGAAGAGTTTAAAGAAATTCAAAATAATATCTTCGATAAGAAATTAGGAGAACGACTTAAAGACATGTTCCAGAAAAAGCAATCTGTTAAAAATAGGATGTTTACTAGAGAGTCAATAATTGAACGAGAGGTTGAAAGAGTTATCTCAAAACGCACGGTTTTAGCAGAAGAGGATATACTTGAAGCAGTACAGATTGCAGAAAAAGAGTTTGCTGTAATTTAGGTATTAGGTTGTAGATGGTTGAATAAAATCTAGGAGGTAGGGCATGATTTCAGGGATAATAGCAGAATACAATCCCTTTCATACGGGGCATAAATACCTGCTGGAACAGGCGGAAGGCTTGAAAATCGTGGTTATGTCTGGTAATTTTATGCAACGGGGTGAGCCAGCCATTGTGGATAAGTGGACACGGGCTCAGATGGCTTTGGAACACGGGGCAGATCTTGTTGTTGAGATGCCCTTTTTAGTGTCGGTCCAGTCGGCTGACCATTTTGCCAAGGGAGCAATCAGCATTTTACACAGGCTAGGTGTGGAAAAACTGGTTTTCGGTACGGAAGAAATGCTGGATTACCAGAAAATCGCGGATATTTATGTGGATAAGTCGGAAGAGATGGAAAATTTTGTGAAAAACTTGCCTGACCATCTTTCTTATCCACAGAAGACCCAGGCTATGTGGCAGGAATTTGCGGGTCTAACCTTCACAGGTGACACGCCCAATCATATTCTGGCTCTGGCTTACGCCAAGGCGGTGGCTGGAACAGGCATTCAGCTCAGCCCTGTTCAGCGGCAGGGGGCTGGGTTTCACTCGGAAGAGGTGGAAACGTCCTACGCCTCGGCGACAGCTATCCGCAAGGGTGCTGACCAGCTGGACTTGGTGCGTGACTTTTTACCGTCTGCTAGTCTCTTTGAAGAGGCGACCAAGGTAAGCTGGAGAAACTATTTTCCTCTGCTCCGCTACCAGATTGCGACCCACCCAGATCTCAGTCAGGTCTTTCAGGTCAACGAAGAACTAGCTAGTCGTATCCGCTCTGCTATTGGGAGCGTAGCGACCGTGGAGGAGTTAGTGGAAACTGTTGCGACCAAACGCTACACCAAGGCGCGGGTGCGGCGGGTGCTGACCTACATCCTGGTCAATGCGGTGGAAAGTCCCTTGCCAGAAGCGGTCCATGTCCTAGGCTTTTCAACTCGAGGCCAGGCCTATCTCAAGACCGTCAAGGAGCGGGTGGGATTAGTGACGCGGATCGGCAAAGAGCCCTGGGACAGCCTGACCCAGCAGGCGGATTTGGTCTATCAACTGGGCGCTGACGCAATGGCAGAGCAGACCTATGGGCGCGTGCCGGTGAGGGTGGAGTGAGATGAGGGAAAAAATTTTATAAAGTTCTTGACCCTCACCCTACGTTATCCCTTATACTGTCATAGAGAGGAGGTTTCCATGTCAGAAAAATGGACGGTAAAGCAAGTCAGTCAGTTGACAGGATTGACGGTGCGGACCTTGCATCACTATGACCAGATTGGTTTGCTCAAACCAGCATTTGTGGCTGAAAATGGTTATCGCTACTATAATCAGGAGAATTTGGCTCGTCTGCAAGAAATTCTCTTATTTCGTGAGTTGGATTTTCCTCTCAAAGATATTCAGCAGCTTCTGGACGTGAAGGAAGTCAATCGTCAGCAGGTCTTTCGGGACCATATTACCCTTTTAGAGCTCAAAAGGGAACGGCTGGACCGCATCATCAATCACGCCAGATTGCTTACAGAAAAAGGAGGAGAAGTCATGGATTTTCACGCATTTGACAGCAGTCAACTAGAAGCCTACAAGGCGGAGGCCAAGGAGCGGTGGGGACAGACTGCGGCCTATGCTGAGTTTGAAGAAGGTTACGATGCCAGTAAGGACCGAGTGTTTGCCCGAGAGATGCAGAGTATTTTTGAAGCTTTTGGAAAAATGCAGAGCTTGGAAGCAAGTCATCCAGATGTACAGGCTCAGGTGGTCAACCTGCAGGCTTATATCACAGAAAACTTCTACCCCTGCACCAAGGAAATCTTGCAGGGGCTAGGTATTATGTACGTTGACGATGAACGATTTACAGTCAATATCGACCGAGCAGGTGGACCAGGAACAGCCAGTTTTGTTAGTCAAGCTATTGCGATTTATTGCCAAGAATAAATAAGGAAAGTCTAGTGAGAACTAGGCTTTTTTGCTATACTAAAATGAGGAGGAAGTTATGAAAGAAAAAATTTGTAAAAAGTTAAAAGAACTCGCCAAAAAGTCTGTACGACGAGTAGATTGGAGCGGAGAGAGATGGTTTGTCCGAAGATACAAGCAAGGTTTAGCTTTGGCGTGGATTGTCTATTTTCTTTTGCGAGAAGAGTTGGTGAAGGAAATTCTTAAACCTGTTAGTAACTATTTAATGAATTTTTCCTGGATACAATGGCCTTATGTGAATAGATTGACTATTTTGTTAGTATCCACCTTTCTGCTGATTCTAGCGAAGATTATTTTGAGCATCTTGCGACGGTATAACTTTATTCGTTATTCATTATTAGATGAAGATGCATACCCTGAATATAGTTTCTCCTTCCAAGAGGACTTGGTTTCTTTTTTGAATCGAAAGGAAGAGCTGGGAAGAAATATATTTTGGATAAATGGTGCATGGGGGAGCGGGAAAACCCACTTTATTCGGACTTTCTTTGAAAATCAACTCTACAAACCGTGTGAAATTTACTACATTTCCTGTTTTGGTATTCGGACAAGGGAACAGGCCGAGAGGGTTTTGATTGAAGAGATTGAGCAACATTCGACCTTTGGTAGTTTAGACCATATTCCTGTTGTCAGTAGTCTAGTCAAATGGTCTTATAAAATTCTGGGTTTAGATTTGATGAAAAAACATTCTCTTGTTATTTTCGACGATTTGGAACGTGTTACTTATAGTGAAAACCAAAAAGATAATCCCGAAGATTATAACGATCTGCTTGGATTCATAGATCACCTGGCCAACCACCGCAATCAAAAAGTACTTGTCTTGATGAATAAGGAAGATATGGAGAATACTTATCAACAGATTGTTGAAGAGAAATTTAAACCGGTTGTGACAACTATTCCGAGTCAGGAAAGGATTATTGAGCTCTTATCTAAAAAATATAGTGATGAATGGTTTATTCAAAATTTTATCTTTAATCTATTCATGTTTCGTTGTAAGAGAGGACTGATAAATTTAAGAGAAATACCTCAGTTAGTTAAAAGCTTAGAAGGGATAAATTTTAAAGTAGAGTTTGAGTATATAGAAAAAGAGCAGGAGAAAATTCTCGAAATTTTGAATAGTTTTGAGGATTTACAAAAAGCGTTAGAAGGTGTTTTCGAACTTATAGAAGATACTAATATAATAGCATTAGATGTTTTTATAGAAGCGCTTGTTGGATTACTCGATGGTTTTCAAAGTGGGAATGAGGATTATTTCAAAAGTGCACTCGAGGTAATTTATCTGATTGAATTTTTAAAATTTTGCAAAGATGAATTTACTTCTCTAAGATTTGATTCAACAGAAAAGAAATTTATTTTCTACTAACATAATACTATAAGGAGACACCCCATGATTCAACCTATTATGAAAGATATTTTCTTCCTGCAGCAGAAGTCTGAACCTGCGACGCAACTGGATTTACAAGTCGGTCAGGATTTGCAGGACACCCTAACAGCCAACGCTCACGCCTGCGTGGGCATGGCGGCCAACATGATTGGCGTCAAAAAGCGGATTATCATCGTCAACATGGGTTTTACCAACCTGGTCATGTATAATCCCGTCCTCATCAGCAAGGCCAAGCCCTATCAGACCGAGGAGGGCTGTCTATCGTTGGAAGGTACCCGTCCGATCACTCGTTATCAGGAGATTGAAGTGGAGTTTTTGGATGCTTCTTGGAAAAAGCAGAGCCTAAAGCTGACAGACTTCCAAGCCCAGATTGTTCAGCATGAACTGGATCATTTGGAAGGGATTATCATCTAAATCTACCGTCAGGTAGATTTTTTTATAGTCATTTGAATTAACTTTGATACATCGTCACTTTTGCCTTGCCATACTTTAGTATAGCCTGCGCCTCAGTTCCTTGTCTGAAAGCTAATTCATTCGACTATAAAAAGTCAAAAAAGGTCAAACAAAATCATTGACTTTTACTGACCAATGGTGTAGAATAAGATTCGTAAGGTAAAGGACCTTACGATTTCTTTAACCAAAAGGTCAGTTTAGGTCAAACGCAAAAGTTTGACTGACATATTGAACAATTGGTCAGTAAAGGACAAACTTCTAAGGAGGTTGCTATGAAAGACAGGATTATACCCTATTAGCGTCATTTAGTTTATCTTTTATTACTGCGTTAACTCGCTTTGCCGTACTTTACGAATGTTACTTACTATCGTAAGCGCGATTTCCAAGCTTTAATAATTCGCTGGACTATTGAAGCTACCTGCAGCTTTTGATGCGAACTTTGTTCGCTCTATTTCCCCCTCCAAAGGTTCCCCAAACCTTTAGAGCTAGTACTAAAAGCAAACTAAAAGACTAAATCAATTTTTTTAAAAATAAAGGTCAGTAAAAGTCAAAAGAAATAGAATTTATAAACGAGGTATAAACGATGAACAACAATTTCAATAACTTTAACAATATGGACGATATTTTCAATCAACTCATGGGCAATATGGGTGGCTACAGCACAGAACGTCGCCGTTATTCTATCAATGGGCGTGAAGTGACCCCAGAGGAATTTGCCCTTTACCGTCAGACTGGTCGCCTGCCACAGACAGAAGAAGTGGCTCAAGCACAGGCTAAAGGTCAGATAAAGTCAGACGGAATTCTGGCAAAACTTGGTCGCAATTTGACCAAAGATGCGCGTGAAGGTAAGCTGGATCCTGTTATTGGAAGAAACAAGGAAATCCAAGAAACCTCTGAAATCCTAGCTCGTCGTACGAAAAATAATCCTGTTCTGGTCGGTGATGCAGGTGTTGGTAAAACAGCGGTAGTAGAAGGTTTGGCTCAAGCCATTGTCAATGGTGATGTGCCAGCAGCCATTAAGAACAAGGAAATCATTTCCATCGACATTTCAGGTTTGGAAGCTGGGACTCAGTATCGTGGAGCTTTTGAGGAAAATGTGCAAAATCTTGTGGATGAAGTCAAAAAAGCAGGAAATATCATTCTATTCTTTGATGAAATTCATCAGATTTTGGGAGCTGGTAGTACTGGTGGAGACTCCGGTTCCAAGGGCTTAGCGGATATTCTCAAACCAGCTTTATCCCGTGGGGAATTGACGGTTATCGGTGCCACTACACAGGACGAATACCGCAATACCATTCACAAGAACGCCGCTCTGGCCCGTCGTTTTAATGAAGTCAAGGTCAATGCTCCGTCCGCAGAAGACACCTACCAGATTTTGAAAGGGATTAAGCCGCTTTATGAAGCCCACCACAATATTGCCTTGCCAGATGAGGTTTTGAGAGCTGCGGTTGATTATTCCGTCCAATATATTCCACAACGTAGCTTGCCTGATAAGGCTATTGACCTGGTCGATGTGACTGCTGCACACTTGGCTGCACAACATCCTGTGACAGATATTCAGACCTTGGAAGCAGAAATGGCTGAGGCAAAACAGTTGCAGTTGGAAGCAGCTGAGAAAGAGGATTATGAAAAAGCCTTGAATGAAAAAGTCCGTATTGATAAGCTACAAAAACAGATTGACACTCATACAGAGCAACAGAAAGTGGTAGCGACTGTTAATGATGTGGCTCAGGCGGTTGAGCGGATGACAGGAATTCCAGTCTCACAAATGGGAGCTTCTGATATTGAACGACTCAAGGAATTGAAAAATCGTCTGGCAGCTAATGTTATCGGTCAAGACGATGCGGTGGAAGCTGTATCTCGTGCCATTCGTCGGAATCGTGCAGGTTTTGATGACGGAAACCGTCCGATTGGTTCCTTCCTCTTTGTCGGTCCGACAGGTGTGGGTAAGACAGAGTTGGCAAAACAGTTAGCGCTAGACTTGTTTGGTAACAAGGATGCCATTATTCGTTTGGACATGTCTGAATACAGCGATAGGACAGCCGTTTCCAAGCTGATTGGGACCACGGCAGGTTATGTGGGCTACGACGACAATTCCCATACTCTTACCGAACGTGTCCGCCGCAATCCTTACTCCATTGTCCTCTTGGATGAGATTGAAAAGGCAGACCCACAAGTGATTACCCTCCTCTTGCAAGTGCTAGATGACGGGCATTTGACTGATGGACAGGGCAACCAAGTTAATTTTAAAAATACCATTATTATCGCGACTTCTAATGCTGGTTTTGGTTATGGAATGGCAGAAGGTGAAGAAGAGCAAGATATCATGGACCGTATTGCACCATTCTTCCGTCCGGAATTTCTCAACCGTTTCAACGCAGTTATCGAATTCAAACACTTGGGCAAAGCAGACCTCAAGGCAATTGTAGATTTGATGTTAGCCCAGGTCAATAAGACCCTAGCTAAAAAAGGTATTCACTTAGAAGTGACTGAGGCAGCCAAAGAGTTCTTGATGGAAGAAGGCTATGATCAGGCTATGGGAGCTCGTCCATTGCGCCGTGTGATTGAAAATCAGATTCGAGACAAGGTAACGGATTACTATCTGGATCACCTAGATGTGACAAACTTGTTGGCTGATGTAGTAGAAAATGAGATTCAAATCAGCGAGCAAACCTTTTCATAAAATAATCGAATAATAATGAAATTCTGGGTTAAAATACTCAGAATTTCTGTTTTTGTTTAACGGTCACAAGAGCAGTAGAATACGTATTTATGGGAGATTTTGAGTGGTTTTACGTAAAAGTTTTTAAAAATCTTGTATAATTCCTTGACAAGTGCAAACGTTTGCGTTAAACTATCATTGTACTTGAAAGAAAGGAAAACGTTTTTATGGCGAATCGTACCAGTGGAATTTTAATGCATATCACCTCACTTCCAGGCAAGTTTGGTATCGGTACTTTTGGAAAACCTGCCTATGATTTTGTGGATTTCTTGGTTGAAACCAAGCAGACCTACTGGCAGCTTCTTCCTCTCACAACGACCAGTTATGGGGATTCTCCCTACCAATCATTTTCAGCTATCGCTGGAAATACCCACCTAATTGATTTTGATTTATTGGCAGAAGAAGATTTATTGGCCAACTTTGATTACCAAGATGTGAACTTTGGGGACAATCCAGAAAAAGTGGACTACGCTTTGATTTACGAAGCACGTCGTCCAATCTTGGAAAGAGCTGTTAAAAATTTCTTGACTGATGACAAGCGTAAAGTAGCCTTTCAAGAGTTTGAAAAAGCTAATTCATCATGGCTAAATGACTATGCAGAGTTCATGGCCATTAAAGAACATTTTGGCAACAAGGCCCTACAAGAATGGGATGACAAGAAAGTGGTTGCTCGAAATGAAGAAGCCCTTGAAAAATACCGCTTGGAATTGGCGGACCAAATTGATTACTTTAAAGTAACGCAGTATTTCTTCTTTAGCCAGTGGAAGCAGTTGAAGGCTTACGCCAATAAGCACCATATCCAAATTATCGGAGATATGCCTATTTACGTATCGGCAGATAGTGTGGAAGTTTGGACCAAGCCACAGCTCTTCAAGCTTGATAGCGAACGCAAGCCACTTTATGTGGCAGGCGTACCAGCGGATAACTTCTCTGCGGACGGTCAGCTCTGGGGTAACCCACTTTATGATTGGGAACAACATGAAAAGACTGGCTACAACTGGTGGATTTACCGTATTCACGAGAGCTTCAAGATCTACGATGTCTTGAGAATTGACCACTTCAAAGGCTTTTCTGACTACTGGCAGGTAGCTGGAGATGCTAAAGTTGCCAAGGTTGGCACTTGGGAGCCAGGCCCAGGTTACAATCTCTTCAAGGCGGTCAAAGAAACCCTTGGTGACCTGCCGATTATTGCGGAGGACCTTGGGAATATCGATGCTAAGGCACGTAAACTTCTGGCAGATTGCGGCTACCCAGGTATGAAAATCCTGGAATTTGGCTTCTTCGATGTGACGGGGGAGAGCATTGACATCCCACACCGTTGTGTGCCAAATTCGATTGCCTATACAGGTACCCATGATAATGAGGTGGTTAATGGCTGGTATAACAATCTAGAGCCTGAACAACAGGAATTTGTAGATGCCTATACCAACAGAAAACCGATTGAGCCAGTTACTCAAGCCATGCTTAGAACACTGTTTGCAACGGTCAGCGATACAGCTATTGCGACCATGCAAGATGTTCTGGACTTGGGTGAAGACAGCCGTATGAACATGCCTTCAACTGTTGGAGGCAACTGGGAATGGCGGATGAAAGCCGAAGATTTAACCCAGGACCGCATAGACTTCTTAGTCAAAATGACTACACTATATCAACGAGGAAATGAAAAACATGATTAACTTTACAACATTTGCAGAAAGCAAGGCCAACAAGAAATTAGCAGATATGACCAACGAAGAAATCTATCTTCAGTTGCTCAACTATGTCAAACTATCAGCGGCAGATATGCCAAAAAACACAGGTAAACGCAAGGTTTACTATATCTCAGCAGAGTTCCTTATCGGTAAACTCTTGTCAAACAACTTGATCAACTTGGGTGTTTACAAGGACATTCAAGCAGAATTAGTAGCAGCTGGCAAGTCTTTGGCACAGGTTGAAGACGTGGAACCAGAACCATCACTTGGTAACGGTGGTCTTGGCCGTTTGGCATCTTGCTTTGTGGATTCTATGTCAACACTTGGCATCAACGGTGAGGGTGTTGGTCTTAACTACCACTGTGGTCTCTTCAAGCAAGTCTTCAAGGACAACCAACAAGATGCAGAGCCAAACTTCTGGATTGAAAATGATTCTTGGTTGATTCCAACGACAATCAGCTACGATGTTCCATTCAAAAACTTCACATTAACATCTAAATTGGACCGTTTGGACATCCTTGGTTACAAGAAAAACACTAAAAACTACCTCAACTTGTTTGATATCCAGTCTGTTAACTACGGCTTGATTGAAAATGGCATTTCATTTGACAAGACGGCTATCCAAGAAAACTTGACCCTCTTCTTGTACCCAGATGATTCAGACAAGAACGGTGAATTGCTCCGCATTTACCAACAATACTTCATGGTGTCAAATGCTGCCCAGCTCTTGATTGATGAAGCGATTGACCGTGGCTCAAATGTGCGTGACTTGGCAGACTATGCCTATGTTCAAATCAACGATACCCACCCTTCACTTGTTATTCCAGAATTGATTCGTCTATTGACTGAAAAACACGGCTTGGAATTTGCAGAAGCAGTTGGCATCGTTAAGAACATGACTGGTTACACCAACCACACCATCTTGGCAGAAGCCCTTGAAAAATGGCCATTGTCATTCTTGGAAGAAGTAGTGCCTCACTTGGTAGGCATCATCAAGGAATTGGATGCCTTGGTAGCTAAGGAAGTAGCTGATATTGCTCTTCACATCATCGACGAGTCTGGTCGTGTGCACATGGCTCACATGGATATCCACTTCTCAAACTCTGTCAACGGGGTTGCGGCTCTCCACACTGAAATCTTGAAAAACTCTGAGTTGAAAGGCTTCTACGAGCTTTACCCAGAGAAATTCAATAACAAGACAAACGGTATCACCTTCCGTCGTTGGTTGGAATTTGCTAACCAAGACCTTGCTGATTACATCAAGGAATTGATTGGTGATGAATACTTGACAGATGCGACCAAGTTGGAGAAATTGCTTGCTTTTGCAGATGACAAGGAAGTTCATGCTAAATTGGCTGAAATCAAACACAACAATAAATTGGCTCTTAAACGTTACCTCAAAGACAACAAGGGTATCGAATTGGACGAAAACTCTATTATCGATACACAAATCAAACGTTTCCACGAGTACAAACGCCAACAAATGAACGCCTTGTATGTCATCCACAAGTATCTTGAAATCAAGAACGGCAACCTGCCAAAACGTAAAATCACCGTTATCTTCGGTGGTAAGGCAGCTCCAGCTTACGTGATTGCCCAAGACATCATCCACTTGATTCTCTGCTTGTCTGAGTTGATCAACAATGACCCAGAAGTCAGCAAGTACCTCAACGTTCACTTGGTGGAAAACTACAACGTTACCGTTGCTGAAAAACTCATCCCTGCGACAGACATTTCTGAGCAAATCTCATTGGCTTCTAAAGAAGCATCAGGTACTGGTAACATGAAATTCATGCTCAACGGTGCTTTGACGCTTGGTACCATGGACGGTGCCAACGTGGAGATTGCAGAGTTGGCTGGTATGGACAACATCTACACATTTGGTAAGGATTCAGATACCATTATCGACTTGTACGACAAGGCTGGTTACGTATCTGCAGACTACTACAATGGCGATGCCAATATCAAACGTGCAGTTGACTTTATCGTCAGCGATGAAGTGCTTGCACTTGGGAATGAAGAACGCCTTGGTCGCTTACATCATGAATTGATCTCTAAAGACTGGTTCATGACCTTGATTGACTTGGCTGAGTACATTGAAGTCAAGGAGCAAGTCTTTGCAGACTACGAAGATCAAGAATCTTGGAACAGAAAAGTTGTTCACAATATCGCCAAAGCAGGATTCTTCTCATCTGACCGTACAATCGAGCAGTACAACCAAGACATCTGGCACAGTAACTAATCCAAAACAAAAGAATGTTTCCGAGTGGGAACATTCTTTTTTGGTATGTTTAATTTTATCGTTTGGCCATAGATACAAAGGTGACCTTGTCTGGTCGGTAGGTAATGGTGCCGTACTGAAAAGGACGGCCGTCTGCCAGATAGGTGGTACTAGTGACGGAAACCACCATGTCGTAGTCAGCCAGATCAAGCAAGGATTTTTCTTCCTCCGTCGCAAAGCGGAAGGAAATTTCTCGGCGGGAATGGGAAATTTCTAAGCCAAGGTCGTTTTCCAAATATTGATAAATGGAGCTTTCAGCGATTTCCTTGCTGAGATAGGGAACGATCCTGCGGTCAAAGTAGGAAATCTCATACTCTAATCGCTCACCGTCGATAGTCCGAACGCGACTGACACGGTAGAGATCCGTTTTTTCATCCACTTCCAATTCCTTCATGATCTCTGGCTGACCTTGGACAATATAGAGGTTGGTCAATTCGGTCTGGACTTGATGATGGGCAGAGCGGTTGAGTTCACTGACGGTCTTCAATTCGGACACAAATGGTTTTCGAACGAGGTTATGGTCCAAAATAATCGAGTTTCGTCCCTGACGTTTTTGGATATAGCCATCCATCTCCAAGAGAGATAGGGCCTTACGAATGGTATCCTTGGAAAAGGAGTAAATCTCCATCAGTTCATTTTCTGTAGGCATCTCTTGATTGGCCTGCCAGATATTTTGTTCAATTTTTTCCTTGATGTCAGCATAGACTTTTTTGTATTTACTCATTGGGTTAACTTCCTAGTGTGCTATTTACCGTTAGTATATCATAAAAAATGCCAAAGGTCAGTATTCTAAGTCTAGACAACTTTTACGGAAAACTTACAAAATTATTCCGTAAAACTATTGACACTTGAAAACGTTTACGTTATAATAAGACTACAAGTTGAATACGTTTTACGAAGTAAATAGAAAGGAGCGACATGAAGTTACTAACAGTCAATGTTCATGCCTGGCTAGAAGAGGACCAGCATGAGAAATTGGATATTTTAGCTCAGACCATTGCCCAAAAGCAATACGATGTGATTGCTCTTCAGGAAGTCAATCAGCTGATGACAAGTTCCTTGGTGACCAAGGACTTACGCCAAGACAATTATGGTTTGGTTTTGCTTGAAAAACTGAAAGATCTTGGTGTGACAGGCTATTCTTATTTCTGGTCCAATTCCCATATTGGTTACGATAGGTACGATGAAGGAATTGCCTTCTTGACCAAACTACCTGTCTATGAAGTGGATGCCTTCTATTGCAGTCAGAACAAAGAATTGACATCAATCCTTTCTCGCAAGATTATAGGATTGACGGTGGCATATGGGAATGAGTTGATAGATTTGTATTCCTGTCATATCAATCTTCCTGACAGTAAAGAAGAAAATCAGTTGGAGAATATCCGCTCGATTGTGGAACGGACAAGTTCGGACCGCTTGAAAATTCTAATGGGAGATTTCAATACGGATGCCCTGTCAAATCCACAAGCCTATCAAGCAATCAAGGACTTAGGTTTATATGATAGTTATGATTTGGCTGAGAAAAAGGATAGGGGAATCACCGTTGAAAAAGCCATTGATGGGTGGGCAGGTCATAGTCAGGAAAAACGTCTGGACTATGTGTTCTTAAATCAGAAAAGACAGGTTCAATCCAGTCGTGTGATTTTCAATGGAGATAATCTTCCCATTATTTCAGACCACTTTGGTGTGGAAGTTAACATTAGTATTTAAAGGTCAACTGACCAAGAAAAAATTTAGGAGAAACATATGAAAAAATTTCTTAGTTTCGAATTTTGGCAAAAATTCGGTAAATGTTTGATGGTCGTGATCGCCGTTATGCCGGCGGCAGGTCTCATGGTTTCTATCGGAAACTCGATTCCACTAATCAGTCCAGAATCAGAATTGCTCATTCGTATTGGGAATATCATTGCCCAAATCGGTTGGGGGATTATCGGAAACCTCCACTTGCTCTTTGCCTTGGCAATCGGTGGTAGCTGGGCTAAAGAGAAAGCTGGTGGTGCCTTCTCTGCTGGTCTTGCCTTCATCTTGATTAACTTGATAACAGGTCACTTCTTTGGTGTAACGACTGATATGTTGGCTGATGCGACTGCGACTGTTAGCACAGTCTTTGGGACTCAAATTCCAGTATCTGGCTACTTTGTCAATATCCTTGGTCAGCCTGCTTTGAACATGGGTGTCTTTGTAGGGATTATTGCTGGTTTTGTTGGTGCGACTGCTTACAACAAATACTACAACTATCGCAAGTTGCCAGATGTATTGACCTTCTTTAACGGAAAACGCTTTGTGCCGTTTGTAGTCATCTATCGTTCTGTTCTTGTAGCGCTTGGTTTGGCAATCTTCTGGCCTCTTGTACAAACTGGTATTAACAGTTTTGGTAAATGGATTGCAACCTCACAAGACACCGCTCCTATTGTAGCTCCATTCGTTTATGGTACCTTGGAACGTTTGCTTCTTCCATTTGGTCTTCACCACATGTTGACCATTCCAATGAACTATACATCACTTGGTGGTACCTATGACATCTTGACAGGTGCACAAGCAGGTACACAAGTATTTGGCCAAGATCCACTCTGGTTGGCTTGGATTACAGACTTGATTAACCTCAAGGATGCTGGTGATTTGACTCAGTACAATGACTTGCTTGCTAATGTAACGCCTGCTCGCTTTAAAGTAGGTCAAATGATTGGTTCCTCTGGTATTCTCATGGGCTTGACCCTTGCTATGTACCGCAACGTTGATGAGGATAAGAAGAAAAAATATCGTGGTATGTTCCTTTCATCTGCTGCAGCCGTCTTTTTGACAGGTGTAACAGAACCAATTGAGTTTATGTTCATGTTTGCAGCAATGCCACTCTATGTAGTCTATGCATTTGTACAAGGTGCAGCATTTGCCATGGCCGATATTGTCAATTTGCGTATGCACTCATTTGGTAATATCGAATTCCTTACACGTACACCGATGGCGATTAAAGCCGGTATTGGTATGGACGTTGTCAACTTTATCTGGGTAACAGCCCTCTTTGCGGTTGGTATGTACTTCATTGCCAACTTCATGATTCAAAAATTCAACCTAGCAACTTCTGGACGCAATGGTAACTATGATACAGAAACAACGGATGTGGTTTCAAACTCAAACGTAGATACTGCGGATGCCAATTCACAAGTGGTTCAAATCATCAACTTGCTTGGTGGTCGTGATAATATCGCAGATGTGGATGCTTGTATGACTCGTCTTCGCGTAAGTGTCAAAGATGTGGCACAGGTTGGAGATGAAAATGCTTGGAAACAGGCTGGTGCTATGGGCTTGATTATCAAGGACTCAGGTGTTCAAGCAGTCTACGGACCAAAAGCAGATGTTCTCAAATCGGACATTCAAGACTTACTAGAATCAGGCGTAGCTATTCCTCGTACGGAAATTGTTGCAAGTGAAACAGTAGTTGAGGAAGCACAATTCAAGGGTGTGACCGAGGCAGTTTATGCTGTTGCTGAAGGTCAAGCCATTGCCATCACAGAAGTGAAAGATCCAGTCTTCTCACAAAAAATGATGGGCGACGGTTATGCAGTTGAGCCTAGCTCCGGCAATGTTTACGCACCAGTTTCAGGTATTGTCACCAGTGTCTTCCCAACCAAACACGCTGTCGGTATTTTGTCTGACAAGGGTGTAGAAGTTTTAGTTCACGTTGGTTTAGACACAGTTGCACTAAACGGGGCTCCATTCTCGGCTAAGGTAACAGACGGTCAACGTGTTGAAGCAGGGGATTTGCTCCTTGTTGCAGACCTTGAAGCCATTCGCTCAGCAGGACGTGAAACAACCATCGTCGTTGCCTTCACAAACACAGCAGAAATCAAATCTGTCGGCCTTGAAAATCTTGGACAGGTCAGTCAAGATAGCCAAGTTGCGACAGTTGAGTTGTAAAAAGTAAAAGACAAGTTCATCAGAGCTTGTCTTTTGCCTTTGAAAATCTTCTCAATCCTTGCCATTTATGGTATAATAAAGCGATTTTATAAAATGTAGGAGGTTCCCCATGGGACGTAAATGGGCCAATATTGTAGCCAAGAAAACCGCAAAAGACGGTGCTAACTCAAAAGTTTACGCCAAATTTGGTGTTGAAATCTATGTAGCAGCGAAAAAGGGTGACCCAGATCCAGAAACAAACTCAGCGCTGAAATTTGTTATCGACCGTGCTAAGCAAGCGCAGGTTCCAAAACACATCATTGACAAGGCCATTGACAAGGCAAAAGGAAACACAGACGAAACTTTCGTAGAAGGTCGTTACGAAGGCTTTGGACCAAACGGTTCTATGATTATCGTTGATACCTTGACATCAAATGTAAACCGTACGGCAGCTAACGTGCGCTCTGCTTTTGGTAAAAATGGCGGTAACATGGGTGCGTCTGGTTCCGTATCATTCATGTTTGATAAAAAAGGCGTAGTTGTCTTTGCTGGTGATGATGCAGATGCCATCTTCGAATTGCTTCTTGAAGCAGATGTGGAAGTCGATGACGTAGAAGCAGAAGACGGCACAATCACTGTTTATACAGCACCAACTGATTTGCACAAGGCAATCGTGGCACTTAAGGAATCAGGTATTGAAGAGTTTAACGTTACTGAACTTGAAATGCTCCCACAATCAGAAGTATCACTTGACGGGGACGACCTGGCAACATTTGAAAAACTCTACGACGCCCTCGAAGACGACGAAGATGTACAAAAAATCTACACGAATGTAGATGGGTTTTAATATAAAAAAAGTGCTGGTAGCACTTTTTTTATATTAAAAGGTTGGAGATTGGAACTGCCGGTAGGCAGTTTTCTTTATGCTCAAAAGTCCGGGGGACAGTCATTTTTATTAAAAGGTTGGAAATGAGAACCAGCGGAAGCTGGTTTTCTTTTTATCGAGAAATCTACTAGCACTTTTTTTATATTAAAAGGTTGGAGATTGGAACTGCCGGCAGGCAGTTTTCTTTATACTCAAAAGTCCGGGGGACAGTCATTTTTATTAAAAGGTTGGAAATGAGAACCAGCGGAAGCTGGTTTTCTTTGAAGCCTTAAATCTAGGAGAACTCTATCACTCTTCATCATCCACATATTCCAAAATATCCCCTGGTTGGCAGTCTAGGATGCGGCAGATGTTCATCAAGGTATTAAAACGAATACCTTTTGCCTTGCCTGTCTTGAGAATGGACAGATTGGCTTCGGTGATGCCAACTTGCTCTGCTAGGTCCTTGGAAGTCATTTGTCGGTCTTTGAGGACTTTGTCTAAGTTTACGCGAATCATTTCCATATCAGATAAACTCACTGTTCTCAGTTGCTAATTGTTGCCCCTTTTGTATTAAGGTCCAGACAAAATAAGTTGCGAAGAGGAAGAGGGCATTGAGGATGAAATCTGACCAACGCAGATTGAGGAAGTTGGTTGGTCCAGTAGCATTTGTCAAGGCAATCAAGCTGGTTAGGCAAAATTGTCCAGCAGTCAAGACGAGCAAACTGATGAAGAGTTTCTGATAAAGTTCCAGACTAGCTGAAGCGAAATAATCTTCTTCCAGAAGCAATTTACATAACTTTTGAAGCAAGTGAGCAATGTGACTGAGTACCGCCAAGATGATTAAGATTAATCCACTTGTTAAAAGGATGAGCCAAACACTAATCTGGTCAATGGGTTTGTTAAAGGTGTATTCCCAAGAGCCTATCACAAATGAGTCGCCTCTGAAACCAGCCAGGCTAAAGAAAATATTGCCTGCAATTAATAAATAGAAGAAGAAACGAACACAACCAGCTAATAGTCCAGTTGTTTTGAGTAGATTGGTTTTCATAGCAAACCTCCGATTATTATTGTTTTATGATAATATTATCTGTAAAATTATTATAAAACAATAATTTTTGAAATGCAAGCGTTTTTTTAAAAAATTTATTTTTTGTGTGACTGAGAAAGTTTGTAGTATTATCTAGTTATAATAGATAACTATAACCATCCCTAGAAAATAGCTATTTGAAAGCTTGTAGCTTTTCTGATATGATAGAACAGTATCATTTTTAGGAGGAGCTATGTCAAATAATTTACTTGTTTTACAATCGGACTTTGGTCTAGTAGATGGTGCCGTGTCAGCTATGATTGGTGTGGCTCTTCAGGAGTCACGTGACCTAGTTGTTCACAACCTGACCCACGATATTACACCTTACAATATTTTCGAAGGCTCTTACCGTCTTTTTCAGACAGTTGAATATTGGCCAGAAGGCACGACATTTGTATCTGTTGTTGATCCAGGAGTAGGCTCTAAGCGTAAAAGTGTGGTGGCTTTGACGGAACAAAAACACTATATCGTTACCCCGGATAACGGAACGCTTTCTTTCATCAAGAAACATGTGGGCATTAAGGCTGTTCGTGAAATTTCAGAAGTGGCCAATCGCCGTGCCAATACGGAGCATTCCTATACTTTCCATGGTCGTGATGTTTATGCATACACAGGTGCAAAATTAGCCTCAGGTCATATCAGTTTTGAAGAAGTTGGACCAGAGTTGCAGGTGGCAGATATTGTTGAAATTCCAACCGTTCCGACAGAAGTTGGACAAGACTTTGTCAAAGGAGCTATCGACATCTTGGATGTTCGCTTTGGTTCACTATGGACCTCAATCACGCGTGAGGAATTTTATACCTTGAAGCCGCAATTTGAGGACCGTTTTGAAGTGACCATCTACAACAACGACATGTTGGTCTACCAAAACCAAGTGACCTATGGCAAGTCTTTTGCGGATGTCCGCATCGGTCAACCCCTGCTCTATATCAATTCACTCTATCGAGTGGGCTTGGCCATTAACCAAGGATCCTTTGCCAAGGCCTATAATGTCGGTGTCGGTCAAAACTGGCATATCGAAATCAAACGCATTAGTAATTAAAGAAAATGAAGGAGAATTTTATGAAAAATAATTCTATCAAAACTGTCGTAGCTACCGGTATCGGTGCTGCCCTCTTTGTTGTCATTGGCTTGCTAATCAACATTCCTACTTTTGTTCCAAATACTTCAATTCAGCTCCAATACGCTGTTCAGGCACTTTTGTCAGTTGTATTTGGTCCAGTAGTTGGCTTTTTAGTAGGTTTTATTGGCCATACGCTTAAAGATTCGTTGACATACGGACCTTGGTGGTCATGGATTTTAGCCTCAGGAGTAGTAGGATTGGTTATTGGCTTTGCAAAAAATCGTCTTCGTGTTAAGGAAGGGATTTTTGAAGGAAAAGATATTGTAGTTTTCAATATCTTCCAAGTAGTTGCTAATGTTATTGCCTGGGGAATTATCGCTCCAGTATTGGATATTGTTATCTATAGTGAAGCAGCAAATAAGGTATTCACTCAGGGCTTGGTAGCTGGAGTTGTCAATAGTATTACAATAGCCATTGCTGGTACTATTCTTCTTGGAGTTTATGCTCGTTCGCAAACGAAAACAGGTAGTTTGTCAAAAGATTAAGAACTTTCACGAACAGGACTATCAAAAATAGAATAAAAACCGAATGTTACTATCAACCTAGAAATTTTCTAGGTTGATTTTTTTGAGAAAGATATTGACAGTATGATATAATAAAATAAAAGAATAGAAATTATCAGATGAAGGGAGGGGTGATGTATGGCTTGGACAGAAGAAAATCTAACTCCCCTTATTCATTCTATTCTCAATCCAGGCGAGGAGATTTTAACCATTTATCAGTCTGGAACGACAGATTCTATATATATATGTGTTTTGTGGAATACGATTTATTACAAGGTCTTTCGCATCAGTAATCATCCATCTACCTCAAGCTACAAACAACCCACCTTCTATGATTTTCATGGGGAATTTTACATGAAGGGGGCTATTCGAAACTACCTCTATCAAGAGGGAAGTTGGTATGTCTTGACCAAACAAGGCTACTACTTGCTACAATTTTTTCAGAAAGCTTGGGATGCTAAGCAGGATATTTTCGCTAGTTGGCATAAGGGCAGGTTACAGGTTCGTTTACTCATTGAGGAAGAAGAGGCTAGCTGTTTGGTCCACTATCGTTTTCCTGATAATCAGGCTAGGGAGGTGGAACGTCTTTTGGCATCAGGTTTATTGACTGCCACCTATCTTTCTCGTTCTTCTCTCAAAATACGGATTAGCCGATTTGTAGCTCCCTATATAGAGGTTATCCGGCAAAGCCGTCTTTACAGCAAGAAACCAAGTAAATCCATGCTTCAGTGGGAAAAATATCAATCCCAGCTCATTGAACTCCAAAGGACTTATCGCTTGGTTGAGGATAGACCACCGTCGACTTTTGTTGAAAAATGGCTGAGCTTACTACAAACCTATCTCTGCTCTGCTATTGTCACCTACTGGAAAGAGATGATTAAAGATGTAGAATGGCAAGAGAAGGAGGCAGTGGAAGTGCCGAAAAAAAGGGATAAGCAGACCGATCCCATAGAGGATAAGTGGAAGAAAAATATTGCCAAGCGCCATAAGCGACAGGTGGACCAGCTTATTGGTGATGATGCCTTGGAAAAATTAAAACAACTCAAATCTGAATTGGAAGAGTAATTTCCAGTTCAGATTTTTGTTTTTTAGTCTTGTAAGCGGTATAATGGTTGTTGACTTTTTATGAGAAATGTCAGAAATCTATCATCTATTGCAAAGATTGAGAAGGAGAAATCATGTCAAAAGACATTCGTGTATTGTTATACTACAAGTATGTTCCAATTGAAAATGCCAAGGAGTATGCTGCTGAGCACTTGGCTTTCTGTAAGTCTATCGGACTAAAAGGACGTATTTTGATTGCTGATGAGGGAATCAACGGTACTGTTTCTGGTGACTATGAAACAACTCAAAAGTACATGGACTACGTTCATGCTAATCCACTCTTCAGCGATTTGTGGTTTAAGATTGATGAAGAAAATGAGCAAGCTTTCAAGAAAATGTTTGTTCGTTATAAAAAAGAAATTGTTCATCTTGGTTTGGAAGACAACGACTTTGACAACGATATTGACCCACTCGTGACAACAGGTGCCTACCTATCACCAAAAGAGTTCAAAGAGGCTCTCTTGGATGAAGATACAGTTGTTTTGGATACCCGTAACGACTACGAGTACGACCTAGGTCACTTCCGCGGAGCTATCCGCCCAGATATCCGCAACTTCCGTGAGTTGCCGCAATGGGTTCGTGATAACAAAGAAAAATTCATGGACAAGCGCGTGGTGGTTTACTGTACTGGTGGTGTTCGCTGTGAGAAATTCTCAGGCTGGATGGTTCGTGAAGGCTACAAGGATGTCGGTCAGCTGCACGGTGGTATCGCAACCTATGGTAAAGACCCAGAAGTACGTGGTGAATTGTGGGATGGTAAGATGTACGTCTTTGACGAGCGTATCGCGGTCGATGTTAACCATGTAGACCCAGTTGTCGTTGGTAAGGACTGGTTCGATGGCACACCATGTGAGCGCTATGTCAACTGTGGCAATCCATTCTGTAACCGCCGTATCTTGACCTCAGAAGAAAATGAACACAAGTATGTCCGTGGCTGTTCAGCGGAATGCCGTGCCCATGAGCGCAACCGTTACATCTCAGAAAACGGTTTGACTCGCCAAGAATGGTCAGAGCGTTTGGAAGTGATTGGTGAAGAGTTACCAGTATTTGTATAATATATAATAGATAAGAAGTTCCTGCTATGATATAATGACATAGTAGGAACTTTTTTTGTAAGAAAGATAGATGAAAGGAAGAAATGAGATGGATAACGAAATTGTATTGCGAAATGAGAAGAGAGCCCGAACTTTTTATTTTGTCGGAAGCAAACTTGGAGAGAAAGATTACCTTGAAGAATTCAAACAAAAGGGGAAGTGGGAGCTAGGTTGGAGAGGAAATGAGGATAGTGAACAGTATCAAAAGATGTACAAAATATTGAAGACAATGCAACCAGGTGATATCTTATTTGCAAAGACTTCATATACTAGAAAGAAAAAATTACCGTTTGAAATAAAAGATGAGATGACGGTCTCAGTAATGAACATTCGTGGAATGGGAAAAGTTAAGGAAGTTTTGGATGATGGTCATACGGTGATTGTGGAGTGGGAAAAAAGTTATGTAGAACGTGAATGGTATTTTTTTACAGGACAAGAGACTATTTGGGTACCTTCTACTATTAAAAATCGTGAAGAAGAAACAAGGCAATTAGTTGACTTTGCAATCAGTCAAGAGAGAAAGGAACAAGATTATCATTATTTTTTCAATCATCCTAGCTGGAGCAAATATAAAGGTGAAACGATGAAGAAAGACAATATTTTCGAGTACAAACATATATTGGAAATCTCCCACAACCTCATCCTCCGTGGGGCACCTGGTACAGGAAAAACCTATCTTGCCAAGCAAATTGCAGAGGAGTTAACGGGTGGGGATCCAGAACAGATTGGCTTTGTTCAATTTCACCCTTCCTATGATTACACCGATTTTGTGGAAGGTTTAAGACCTGTCAAAGATGATTCAGGAGAGATCAAGTTTGACATCAAACCTGGAATTTTCAAAGAATTTTGTCAAAAGGCTATTGCTTCCTCAAAAATTGGAGGACAGGACAATTTTGATGAGGCTTGGGAAAGTTACCTAGAATTTATTAATTCCTCTGAAAAGAAAGAATATGTAACGGAGACATCTTATCTAACTGTAAATAGCAGACAAAATCTAACAATAAACTATGATAGCGGTACATCTGGTAGTACTTTACCAAGGCGCTATGTTTATGAATTATATAAAAATAAAAATTATGATAAACAAAAATATTATAGAAGTTCCGGTCGGACTGTGTTAGCTGCTTTAAAACAAAAATTCGGTCTAAAACCCTATCAAGCGCCTGAAGATATTCAATCTGACAAAAAATTCGTCTTCATCATCGATGAAATCAACCGTGGGGAGATTTCTAAGATTTTTGGAGAGTTGTTCTATGCTATTGATCCTGGTTATCGTGGCAAGAAGGGAGAAATTTCGACTCAGTATGCCAATATGCATGAAGGGGAAGAAAAGTTCTATATTCCGGAAAATGTCTATATCATTGGTACCATGAATGATATTGACCGTTCGGTGGATAGTTTTGATTTTGCCATGCGACGACGTTTTCGCTTTGTGGAAATAACCGCTGCAGAAAGTTTAGGTATGTGGGAGAATCAGTTGGATGCTAGTGAGATTGGCGAAGCCAGCCGCCGTTTGACAAGTTTGAATAATGCTATTGAAAATGTGGCGGATCTCAACCGAAACTACCATATCGGACCATCATACTTTTTAGTTTTACCTCAACTAGACTATGATTATGACCTGTTTTGGAAGGATTATATACAGCCTTTATTGGAGGAATACCTGCGTGGTAGCTACCAAGAAGCAGAAGTGTTAGAAGGGTTGAAAGCTGCTTTTGATAAACTAGAGGATACAGGTTATGTGGATAAAGGATAACCAACGAGGAATTTCTAAAACTACCTTTAAAGATAAGTACCCCCAATTGACAGAACAGTTGGTAGATAGAAGTTTGGATTTTTTATCAAAAGAACACGGTCTGTTCTTATTTCCAACTAGCTGGCAAGAAATTTCGGATCTTGAAAAATCCGATAAAGTATTTGAGACGGTTGATGATACTTTGCGAACTGGGAATGTCATTGGATTTATTGGATGTGGTCCAGAAAGAGTGACGATTCATTCTCGCTTTGCTCAAAATGATACTGAAGATTATTTTTTACATTATATGTTGCAAAAAGTTCTCCACCTGAATGTGACCAACTTGGAAACCTCACTTTCGCTTGAGCAACAATTTTATCAGCTTTACATTTACCTGTTTCCCTCATTTCTTCAAGCGGCAATGAGAAAAGGCCTCTACAAAGAGTACCGTCGATTTCAATATCATGATGCGAACATGAAAGGTACCTTGGACGTCGCCCGTCAACTGAAGAATAGTATACCGTTTGAGGGCAGGATTGCCTACAACATCAGAGAGTTTTCTTTTGATAATAATCTGATGCAATTGATACGGCATACCATTGAGTTTATCAAGTCTCATCCCTTATCACGTTCAGTTGAATTATTTCAATCAAAAGATAGAGAGAATGTTGAGGCAGTCATTCGAGCAACACCAAGTTACCAATTTGCTGACAGGAACTACATAATCTACCAAAACCAGCTTACACCGGTTCGTCATGCATATTTTCATGAATACAGATCCTTACAAAAACTCTGTCTCATGATTTTAAGGGGTCAAATGCATGGTATTGGTCAAAGTGAACAGAAGATCCATGGCATTCTATTTGATGTGGCCTGGCTCTGGGAAGAATACCTGGCGCAACTGTTGGGGGAAGAGTTTCATCATCCGAGAAATAAAGCTAAAAGTGGCAGTTTTTCCATGTTTCAAAGAGGAAATGGGCGGATATACCCAGACTTTGTTGCTGTATCAGATCGGTCAATTGTTGCGGATGCTAAGTATAAACCGCTCGAAAATATTAACGGAGCGGACTACCTGCAGTTAGTTGCCTATATGTATCGATTTAATGCTCAACAAGGCTTTTATCTCTTTCCTTATGCTGGAAAAAATGAAGAGAATAAGCGATATGAATTGTTAGAAGGTATCGGTCAGAAACGAAGTGAGCCTGTTACTGTTGAAAAAGTAGGGTTGGTCATTCCTCAAGAAACATCTTCTTTTAAAGAGTTTTGCCAGCAGATAGAAAGTAATGAGCAAGCTTTTTTGAAATCTTTTGTAGAAAAAAGCTGAGTGAGAGGTGAAGAACTTTGAGATGATTTTTCTCATCGTTCGTCATAGCTCATGGATTGAGAGAAAGGGAGAATTCTTCCTTTTTTTCATGCTGGTTTCTGATATAATAGGAATATGAAAAAAGTCATCGAATTCAAGAATTTTTCTTTTACATACAATGCGCAGACGGATGCGACCTTACATGGTATTGATTTGACCATCTATGAAGGAGAGAAGGTGTTGATTATTGGACCATCTGGTTCAGGCAAGTCCACTCTCGGTCAGGTATTGAATGGGATTATCCCTGCCATTCATAAGGGAACCCATTCTGGAGATTTCAAGTTGATGGGGCAGTCTGCTTTCGACCAGTCCATTTACCAAAAATCTCTCTTGGTCAGCACTGTCTTGCAGGATACGGATGGTCAGTTTATTGGGCTTTCTGTTGCTGAAGATTTGGCATTTGCGTTGGAAAATGATATGGAACCTTTGGCGACTATGAAAGCTCGAGTTCATGATTGGGCAGAACGCTTGGAACTAAAAGAATTGCTCAGCCATCGTCCTCAGGATCTTTCGGGAGGTCAGAAGCAACGGGTCAGCCTAGCAGGGGTCTTGATTGATGAAAGTCCTATTTTGTTATTCGATGAACCTCTGGCCAATTTAGATCCCAAATCTGGACAAGATACCATTGACTTGATTGATCGTTTGCATGCACAAGAGGGAACAACGACCATCATCATTGAACACCGCTTGGAAGATGTCCTTTATCGACAGGTAGATAGGATTGTACTGATAAACGAAGGGCGGATTTTGTTCAATGGTCATCCAGATCAGCTTTTGCAGTCAAGTCTATTAAGAGAAAATGGTATTCGAGAGCCACTCTATATTTCTACCTTACGAAGCTTAGGTTATCCAATTGAAAGATCTGACAACCTCTCTTCAGTCTGGGAACTTGAACTAGGTTCGTTAGAAGTTGGTAAACTTCCTCATGTGAATGTAGGAGAAGAGGAAAAGGATGTCTTACTTGAAACTCGTAATTTGCAATTCGCTTACTCTGATAAAACCATTCTCTCAGGCATTGATTTAAATATTTATAAGGGTGAACGCCTGGCCATCGTCGGAAAAAATGGGGCTGGGAAATCCACTTTGGCCAAGGCCTTGTGTGCCTTTATTCAACCTGATGGGGAGATATTGTGGCAAGGTAAATCTATCAAGGACGATTCTGTCAAGGAGAGAGCGGAGCGCATTGGTTACGTCCTTCAGAATCCTAATCAGATGATTAGTCAGACCATGATATTTGACGAAGTAGCCCTTGGCTTGCGAATGAGGGGAGTGGCGGAAGAAGAAATTGAGGCTAGGGTCTTCAAGATTTTAGAAGTTTGCGGTTTGTACCAGTACCGTAAGTGGCCTATTTCAGCCCTGTCCTACGGTCAGAAGAAGAGGGTGACCATTGCCTCTATCTTGGTGCTTAATCCAGAGATTATTCTTTTGGATGAACCAACGGCTGGGCAGGACCACCGTCATTACCAGGAGATGATGGATTTCTTGGACCAACTAAATGCTCAAGGACATACCATTGTGATGATTACTCACGATATGCAGTTGATGTTGGATTATTCAGATAGGGCTATTGTTGTGGTGGATGGACAGATTATCGAAGATGCTAGTCCAGCAGAAATCTTGTCAAATAGCCAGGTCATTGAAGAAGCCAATTTGAAGGAAACATCTATATTCCACTTGGCAGAACGCTTGGCAGTAAACCCGTTGGAATTGACCATGTTCTATATGCAGGAAGAAAGGAGGGGGCAATGAGCCAACAACATCTAATTGGTTACCATAAAGGAAGAGGCATCATTTATGATTTGTCTGCTGTTACCAAGCTCTTGTTTTTTCTGATCGTGACTATTCTTGCCATGGTGACCTACGATACCCGTTTGATTGCCTTTATAGCTCTTTTTTCGCTGGCCTTATTTAAACTATCCGGTATTCGTTATAAGGATGTGTCCCTTGTTCTGCTGTTTACAATTGTTTTTGCCCTCTTAAATGCCTTGATGGTTCATCTGTTTGCACCAAGGTACGGAGTAGAGCTCTATGGGGCTGAAACGGTTATCCTTTCTGGTTTTGGTTCCTATTCCTTGACTAGTCAGCAGCTTTTTTATCTGTTTAACTTACTCTTGAAGTATTTTTGTACAGTGCCTCTGGCTCTTGTCTTTTTGATGACAACCCATCCGAGCCAGTTTGCTTCAAGCTTAAATCAGATTGGGGTATCCTATAAGGTAGCCTATGCGGTTAGTTTGACCATGCGTTATATCCCAGATATTCAGGAGGAGTTTTATACTATTCGGATGTCCCAGGAAGCGCGTGGTTTGGAGCTATCTAAGAAAGGTAAGTTAATGGACCGTATTAAGGGCAATCTAGCTCTGGTTATTCCCTTGATTTTTGGTTCCTTAGAGCGAATTGATACCGTTTCAACAGCCATGGAATTGCGTCGTTTCGGGAAAAATAAAAAAAGAACCTGGTATAGCTACCAAGCCTTGCAAAGTATTGATTATCTAGTTCTAGCCCTTATTTTAGTGCTTATTCTCATTACAATAGGACTTTTATTTGTGAATGGTGGACGTTTTTACAACCCGTGGAAATAGAGAAAAGGAGTTTCGCATGAAACTCCTTTTACAGTGGTCGTTTATTTGGCATACCAGCCTTCCTTGGAAACTTATTGGGAGTTTCCTTTTTCTTTTCCACAATGGTTAGTGTGCGTGGATCGCCGTTTGGCAATTGATAGTCAACGTTTTCAATGACCTTACCAAAAAGGAGGGTCAGGGCGTTCTTAGCTTGAGCCAATTCGTCCTCAGCGCTAGAGGCTTTGAGGGCAATGAGTTTGCCATTGAGTTTTAAATACGGAATGGTTAGCTCAGATAAGATTTGCATGCGTGCAACTGCCCGAGCGGTGACAAGGTCAAATTGAGCACGAAATTGCTTATCTTGGGCAAAATCTTCAGCCCGCCCATGATAGAAATGAACATTATCCAAACCCAATTCCTCAGCCAATAGATGCAAAAAATTAATCCGTTTGTTGAGAGAGTCGATGATGGTCACATCTAATTGAGGATAGATGATTTTCATGGGAAGACTTGGAAAACCAGCTCCAGCTCCTATGTCTAATAAGCGAAGGGGTTCGTTTTGGATATGGCCTTGAAGAATTGGAGCGATAGAGTCATAAAAATGTTTGAGATAGACTTCGCTTTCCTCAGTGATGGCTGTTAAATTGATCTTCTCATTCCATTCCACTAACAGTTGAAAATAGCGCTGGAATTGTTGTTTCTGTGTGTCAGTTAGTTGAATGCCTTGGTCAGACAAGGTCTTGTAAAATACTTCAGGTTTCATAGATTTATCTTACCATAAATTGTTGAAATTGTGGAGAGTTGGGCTAGAGTTATCGGGGATAGAGAAAGAGGTAAGACTTGGGGCCTAACCTCTTTCTGTTTATTGTCCATCCGTTTGCTCAGAGGATGTTGTAGTAGCAGCTGGTGTTGAAGCTGTTGTGGTTTCAGCGCCGCTAGCGCTAGCTTCAACTGCAGTAGTTTCTGTAGTGTTTGCAGAGCTCGCAGTTTCCGTAGTGGTGCTTTGAACACTCTGTTCACTTGTTGTTTCAGTGTAGCTCGAACTTGGCGTTGTTGAGCTACTGCTTGTATTGTAGTTGTTGTTACTGTTGTAGCTATTATTGTAACTATTGTAAGCATTGTTTAGCGAACGGCTACCTCTCAAATAGTAGTTTGAACCGTATCGTACAAGTCCACTTGGCACTTCCCACTCGCTAGCAGTATAGTCAGAATGCATATAGGCCATCATATGGTGATAAACGTCGGTGGCAATTCTCATACCATTATCTAGGATAGGGGTCATACGATTGGTATAGCCAGTCCAAACAGCCATAGCATATTGGCTAGAATAGCCGACGAAGTTCTCATCTGGTACAACCATATAGCTGTAGTTTGCTTCAGGGATGGAAGCTAGGATAGTATCTGTTTCGCTATCGGTATAGTTGGACGTACCTGTTTTACCTGCCATTGGGATACCGCTGACGGTAGCGTTATAACCGTATCCGTAGGTCAATACCGATTTCATCAAATCTGTCATCATATAGGCTGTTTCTTCCGTCATAACACGCGTGCCTTGAGGAGCATACTCAGAAACGGTTCCGTCGCTGAAGACGATTTTATTGACATATTGAGGAGCATAATAAGTTCCGCCGTTGGCGAAGGCAGCATAGGCTGCAGCCATTTTCTCAGAACTTGCACCATACTGACGACCTGTATCGGAAGTGTTACTAGAAATCGCATTTGAGTAGTGCATTTCTGGATAATTAATGCCGATACTGTTCAAGAATGCCAGAGAGTTTTCTAGTCCAGTTGCTTCAAGAGCCTTGACTGCCGTAACGTTACGTGAATACTGAACAGCTGTCTTGATTGAAATGGATCCGTAGAATTGCTTGTCCCAGTTATTGACCGGGATAGTTGTGCCAGGGAAATTGTAAGGTCCATCGACGATAATGTCAGCCGTTGAAGTGTAGATGCCATGTTCATAAGCAGGAGCATAGTCGGTAATGGGTTTCATGGTCGAACCAAAGTCACGGTTGGTTTCAACAGCCTGGTTGGTACCAAAGGAAACGTTACTTGCTTGATGGCGGCCACCCAACTGTGCGACAACCTTACCATTTGAAACATCAACAACCGTAGAGGCTACCTGCATCAAGTCGTCAGGATAGGCAACATACATATCCGTATTGTAGATATCCCACAATTGCTGTTGTGCAGCAGGATCCACGTTTGTATAGACATCCATACCGGTAGTCAATAAGTTGTAGCCTGTTTTTGCTTCTACTTCTTCAATGACTTGCTTGAGGTAGTTGTCCATGTAAGCAGGATAAGCTGTTTCATTAGTTAGGGCCTGTAGACCATCTGTGACAGGAGTAAGTACTGCCTGCTCGTACTGGGCATTATCGATGTACTTTTCTTCCAACATTTCAGCCAGTACCAAGTCCCGCCGTGTTTTAGCGTCCTCTGGATTGGTGTAAGGGTCATATTGGTTAGGAGCTTGCGGCATACCTGCTAATAAGGCTAGTTGAGCCAGGCTTAAGTCCTTTAAGTCCTTCCCATAATATGCCTTAGAAGCAGTTTTCATACCATAGTTCCCGTTGGCCATAAAGACCTTGTTGACATAGTAGGTCAAGATTTCTTGCTTAGTCTTGTCTTTTTCCAGTTGGGTTGCTAACCAGGCTTCTTGGATTTTCCGTTTGATGTTTTGGTCCTCGGAAGAAGTTGAGAAGTAGGTCAGTTTGATGAACTGTTGGTCTAGGGTTGAACCACCTTGTAAGCGTCCACCTGTCAGGTTGTTAACCAAAGAACCAGCGATACGGATAACATCCACACCTCGATGGTTGAAGAAACGCTGATCTTCAATCGCAACGATGGCATTGACCAAATCAGTCGGAATTTCTTCAGTTTTGGCGCTAGAACGCTTTTCTGCTCCCAGGTCAGCAATCAGACTTCCGTTTTTGTCATAAATCTTACTGGATACTGTGGCTGTCAAACTTTCTTCGGTTAGCTTGGGAGCTGTTACTATCCAGTAACCTACCAAGAGTGAACCGACTAGAAAGGTAAGAATAAAGCCAGCTAATAAGACGTTTGCAACTACTAGGAGAGTTTTTTTAATACTTGTAGTTTTCAAAAGAGTCACCACCTAATAAATTTTTTTCAACCACTTCCAGATAGGGTACGCTTGGAAAGCGTCCCATTTGAATCTCAAAGCCAAATTGTCGAATGAAAGAGAGAGGCATGGATTTGCTTCCCTTATCTACTTGGTAGAATTCAATCAAGTGAACGGCAGGTAAGAGATAGGTTTCTTTTAGCGTTGAAAAGTGAAGAAGAACAAAGCATACGCCACCCTGCTTTACAACCTGTTTCATGTGTTCAATCTGATGCTCATGAAAATTCTTCATAGGCATAGATGCTTTTTGTCGTGTTTCCTTGGCCTCAAAATCGATATAATGTTTCCTGAAAACCCCTGAGTAATCCGTTGTAGATGCCTGTCGAAAATAGGCCTCTACAATTTTCGCACGGCTTCTCTTCGGATAATCAACCTTTACAATCTGCACAGGAGTCGGTTTCTTGTGGATAACCGCAATCTCGTGAGCTAGGTAGTACAGATTGCTATCGTTGATAGCAGATTCAAAGGACATCCCTCGATTTGCGAAGCTAATTTTTTGAGATGAAACAGAATTGGTTCTATTGATTTTTTTAGCTATCTTATGAGGATAATTGACCATAGAACTCCTTCTTGATAAAATAATATCAGCATATTATACCACAATTAGTGAAAAGAGTACAAGGAATGGATACTAAGAGCCTTTTGATAACAGGTTACAAGCATACAGATGTAGGTGTTTTTACGGACAAGGATCCACGGTTAGCTATTATAAAGTTGGCTATCAAGAAGGATCTTGTTCGATTTTTGGAGGATGGAGTGACCTGGTTTGTCCTAACAGGTCAATTAGGATTTGAATATTGGGCATTGGAAGTTTTAGAGGAACTGCGTTCAGAAGGTTATGAGTTTCAAATAGCATCTATTTTCATGTTTGAAAACCATGGAGAACATTGGAATGAAGGTAATCAGCTGAAATTGCAACGCTTCAAACAGGTTGATTTCATTAAGTATGCCTATCCTCGTTATGAAAATCCTGGTCAGTTTAAAGATTACAATAAATTTTTAGTGGATAATACTGACGGAATCTATCTGTTTTACGATTCTGAAAATGAAACTAATTTGAAATATTTGTATCATCAAGTCTTAAAAAAAGAGGAGTATGATAGAAAAACGCTTACCTTTGAACAACTGAATGAGGTGGCAGAAAATTTTTCAAATTCTGAGTGATTTGACTTGATTTTTCCCTATTTTTTTTAATATAATAGGACTAGTGATGTTTTAGATATGGGAGAGAGAAATGGCAAGTATTAAATTTACAACTAAAGATATTTTTGAACAAGATTTTAAAGTCGGTTTCCGTGGCTACGATCAAGACGAAGTCAATGACTTTTTAGATGAAATCATGAAGGATTATGATGCCTACGAAGCTATTATCAAGGAGTTAAAAGGCGAGATTGCTCGTTTGAAAGCTCAGGTAGCAAATGCTCCTAAAGTAACAGCCGTTGAAGAAGTGAAAGATGTTCTTCCGACAGAACGTCCGTCATCAGCTACAAACTTTGATATTCTTCGTCGTTTAAATCGTTTGGAGAAAGAAGTTTTCGGCAAACAAATTGTTCAAGACTAATAATATAGGAATTGCGTGCAATTTTTGGATAATCGCGTGGTAGATTTCTACCATGAGGAAAGTCCATGCTAGCACTGGCTGCGATGCCGGTAGTGTTTGTGCTAGGCGAATCAATAAGCCTAGGGACGTTGGTAACGTTACGGCGGTTAAAATGGCTACGTCATCAGATATGCCAAAGTAGACCTGAAAGTGCCACAGTGACGAAGTTTTTATGGAAACGTAAAAAATGGAACGCGGTAAACCCCTCAAGCTAGCAACCCAAACTTTGGTCGGGGCATGGGATGGATGGAATTGAACTGAAATCCTGACTGTGAAAACAGTAGACAGATGATTATCGAAGGTGGTAGAACCTAGTACCACTGGAACAAAACATGGCTTACAGAAAATTGCATAAATAGGTAGCTAGCTTTGCTAGCTTTTATTTTAGAAGGAAAAAAATGAAAAAACAGTTTGAATTGATTGCGACCGCTGCAGCTGGCTTAGAGGCAGTTGTTGGTCGTGAAATTCGCAATCTCGGCTATGAGTGCCAGGTGGAAAATGGTCGTGTACGATTCGAGGGTGATGTGAAGGCGATTATCGAAACCAATCTCTGGCTACGTTCGGCGGACAGGATAAAAATTATTGTTGGTCAATTTCCAGCAAGAACCTTTGAAGAGCTCTTCCAAGGAGTTTTTGGTTTGGATTGGGAGAATTATCTGCCTTTGGGATGCAAGTTTCCAATTTCCAAGGCCAAGTGTGTTAAATCCAAGTTACACAATGAGCCGAGTGTACAGGCTATTTCGAAAAAAGCAGTTGTTAAGAAATTACAAAAACACTTCTCTCGTCCAGAGGGAGTGCCACTTCAGGAAGTTGGGGCAGAGTTCAAGATTGAAGTGTCTATCTTGAAGGATGTGGCAACAATCATGATCGATACGACTGGTTCTAGTTTGTTCAAGCGTGGCTATCGGGTGGAAAAAGGTGGAGCACCGATCAAGGAGAACATGGCAGCGGCCATTTTACAGTTATCCAACTGGTATCCTGATAAACCCTTGATTGATCCTACCTGTGGTTCAGGGACATTTTGTATTGAGGCGGCCATGCTGGCCAAAAATATGGCTCCTGGCTTGAAACGTAGCTTTGCTTTTGAAGAATGGCCATGGGTTGATGACCAGTTAGTGGCAGATCTACGAAAAGAGGCTCAGGCTGCTATTAAATCAGATTTGGTCTTGGATATTGCGGGGTCAGACATCGATGCTCGTATGGTTGAAATTGCCAAGAAAAATGCTTTTGCTGCTGGTGTTGACCAAGATATTGTGTTTAAACAGATGCGAGTTCAGGATCTGCGGACGGATAAAATCAATGGTGTGATCATTTCAAACCCTCCTTATGGTGAACGCTTGTTGGATGACGACGCAATCATCATGTTGTATCGTGAAATGGGGCAAACCTTTGAGCCCTTAAAAACCTGGTCTAAGTTTATTTTGACCAGTGACGAGCAATTCGAGAAGCGTTTTGGTAGTCAGGCTGATAAAAAGAGAAAATTATATAATGGTACCTTAAAAGTAGATTTGTATCAATTTTTTGGTCAACGTGTCAAGCGTCAAATGCTAGAAGAGAAATAATAGGAGGATATCGTGGAAGAAAATAAGAATAAGCTACCCTTGGAAAATGAGAAAGTTTTGGATTTTGAAGTAGCTAAGGATTTAACCATTGCAGAAGCCGTAAAGAAACATAAGGAAATCGAAGCAGGTGTGACGGAGGATGATGGTCTTTTAGATCGTTATATCAAGCAACATCGGACAGAGATTGAGTCGCAGAAATTTGAAACCAAGGTCAATCATTTGCCACTGGTAGAACCTACTGGCGATGAGGAAGAAACGAATGTTCAGACAGCTAGTCTTTCGACGGCTGTGACTGATGAGATTCTTGCAGTTGGCAAGGATGTGACTGAGCAGGTAGAAGTACCGACTGCTCCTTTGGAAGAAACAATTATTGCAGGTGCGGCAGTGGTTGACAGTATAGCGACTGTTTCCCAAGAACAAGAGGAAGACGATGATTGGGGTCAGGCAGAGGAAGCAGAGAAGGATAGAAAGAAAAAAATCTATTTTTGGTCAGCTTTAGCAGCTCTTTTTGTCACTATCCTCGCAACAGCTTTCATGTGGTTGAACTCAGTAAATAAATCGACCACAGAAACAGCTAGTAGTTCAAGTACTAGCCAAACGTCGACTTCTGCTAACAGCTCGGCAGATGCTAACAGTCTAGCCTTTGAACAACTCTATGCTAGCTTCTTTACAGATAGTAGTTTGACAAAATTGAAGAATTCTGAGTTTGGTAAATTGGCGGAGTTGAAGGCCCTCTTGGACAAGATGGACAAAAATTCAGATAGTCATAAAAAAGCCAAGGAACAGTACGATAACCTTGAAAAAGCCATTGCTGCTATTCAGGCAATCAATGGGCAATTTGATAAAGAAGTCATCGTAAATGGTGAAATTGATACCACTGCCACTGTTAAAGCAGATGTCAGTCTTTCTGCTACTAACACTGGTATTAGCTCAGTGGATAGCTTGTTGGCTTCTGTGGTCAATTTTGGGCGTTCTCAACAGGAAGTTGCTGCTAGCTCTACCGAAGCAGTTGCTGCTCCAGCTGAAAACTCTCAGGCTGATTCGACAATAGCAGAAACCACTGCTCCGGCCTCAACCGAGAGTGCGGTAGTCAGTGATGGCGTTGCTGGTTCTATTAGTGGAGCAGCAACTATTTACGGAATCCCTGTACCAGAAGGGGTAGTTCTACAGCGTGATCGCAGCCGTGTTCCTTACAATCAAGCCATGATTGACGATGTTAATAACGAAGCTTGGACATTCAACCCTGGTATACTAGAAAATATTGTAGCTATTTCTCAACAGCGTGGTTATATCACAGGCAACCAATATATCTTGGAAAAAGTGAACATCATTAACGGAAATGGTTATTACAATATGTTTACACCGGATGGTAGCTATCTCTTCTCGATTAACTGTAAGACAGGTTACTTTGTTGGTAATGGCTCAGGTCATTCAGATGCCTTGGATTATTAAGCAAAACAAAAAAGCGGTTGACCCGCTTTTTTTATACCCTATTTTCTTAAATTGTCTTTCTTTCAAAGGCATCGCTTGAAATACCTTGTGAAACAATCAATTTTGCCCACTCTTTAGCAGAATGTAGGCTGTGGTCCTTGTAGTTTCCACAGGATTCAATGGTTGTTCCAGGAACATCCTCCCAAGTAATTCCATCTGCGATCTCTTCCAAACTCGCTTTGATGACTTGAGCAATTTCTGCTGGATCTTGCTTGCCCCACATAATCATGTGAAAACCAGTTCTGCATCCAAATGGTGAGCAATCAATCAGACCGTCAATACGCTGACGGATGAGTTTGGCCAAGAGATGCTCGATAGTATGCAGACCAGCTGTATCCATGGCATTTTCGTTGGGCTGAATTAGACGGATATCAAAGTTTGTGATAATATCCCCTTTTGGACCAACTTCTTCTGAAATCAAGCGGACATAAGGAGCCTTTACAATAGTGTGGTCTAATTCAAAACTTTCAACGGTAACTTCTTTTTTCATTTGTTCCTCCAAACTATGTGATGAATTTATTATAACATATTTGTTAATTTGGAATTGTGAAATCGGTTCAATTATGGTAAAATAGATACAGATTTTGTGAAAATCGAATTTAAAAAAGAGGTAGAAATATGGAAATCATTACACTTGTAGTGACTTTTGTTTCTGCTCTCATTGGTTTAGTAATTGGCTACTTTGCCATTTCTTTGAAGATGAAATCTGCAAAAGAAACTGCAGAATTAACCCTTTTAAATGCAGAACAAGAAGCTAGTAATGTTCGTGGTCATGCGGAAGAAGCAGCAGAAGCTATTTTAAGAACAGCTGAACGTGACCGCCAGACCTTGAAAAAAGAATTACTCTTGGAAGCTAAGGAGGAGGCTCGTAAGTACCGAGAAGAAATCGCAGAAGAATTTAAGTCAGAGCGTCAAGAATTGAAACAAATTGAAGTGCGTTTGACCGAACGTGCCAGCAATTTGGATCGAAAAGATGACAATTTGACGACTAAAGAAAAGACTTTGGAGCAAAAAGAACAAAGTCTAACGGATAAATCTAAACACATTGATGAGCGTGAGCAAGAAGTTGCTAAATTGGAAGAGCAAAAGGCTCTAGAATTAGAACGCGTGGCAGCACTCAGTCAGGAAGAAGCGAAAGATATTATCCTGACAGATACACGCGATAAGTTGACACATGAGATTGCAACTCAAATCCGAGATGCAGAGCGTGAGGTCAAAGAACGTTCGGATAAGATGGCCAAGGACTTGTTGGCCCAGGCTATGCAACGGATTTCAGGTGAATATGTAGCTGAGCAGACCATTACATCTGTTCATCTACCAGATGATGCCATGAAAGGTCGTATTATCGGACGTGAAGGTCGTAATATTCGTACCTTTGAAAGTTTGACCGGTATCGATGTTATCATTGATGATACGCCGGAAGTGGTTGTCCTATCAGGTTTTGACCCTATTCGTCGTGAGATTGCTCGTATGACTATGGAAACCTTACTTCAAGATGGTCGGATTCATCCGGCTCGTATTGAGGAGTTGGTTGAAAAACACCGTGTGGAAATGGACAATCGCATTCGTGAATATGGTGAGGCAGCTGCCTATGAAGTTGGTGCGCCTAACCTTCACCCAGATTTGATTAAGATTATGGGACGTTTGCATTTCCGTACATCTTATGGTCAAAATGTCCTCCGTCACTCGATTGAAGTGGCTAAATTGGCAGGTGTCCTCGCTGCGGAGTTGGGTGAAAATGTCAACCTGGCTCGCCGTGCAGGTTTCCTCCATGATGTTGGTAAGGCCATTGACCGTGAGGTTGATGGTAGCCACGTTGAAATTGGTACAGAGTTGGCTAAGAAGTACAAGGAACATCCGATTGTGGTCAACACTATCGCCAGTCACCATGGTGATGTCGAGGCTACAAGTACTATCGCAGTTATTGTAGCAGCAGCGGATGCCTTGAGTGCAGCTCGTCCAGGTTCTCGCCGTGAGTCTATGGAAGCCTATATCAAACGCCTACAAGACTTGGAAGAGATTGCTAATAGCTTCGATGGAATTAAACAATCATATGCTATTCAAGCAGGCCGTGAAGTACGGATTATTGTTCATCCAAATAGAATTTCAGATGATCAAATCACTATCTTGGCTCACGATGTCCGTGAAAAAATTGAGAATAACTTGGATTATCCAGGAAATATCAAGATCACTGTCATTCGAGAAACAAGAGCAACAGATATTGCTAAATAATGCAGAGGGAGCCCAGTCAGCTCCCTTTCTGTTTGAAAAAATATCCTGCTCATTTAAAATCAGTTGAAATTCCTAGGGAATTTTGTTACACTAGAATGAAAGATTTTAAAGGAGATATCATGAAAGAGCGAGGCTTACTCATCGTATTTTCCGGCCCGTCGGGAGTTGGGAAGGGAACTGTTCGAAAGGAAATTTTCGAGAGTTCGGATAATAAATTTGAATATTCTGTGTCCATGACGACACGTCCACAAAGACCTGGAGAGGTTGATGGGGTGGATTATTTCTTCCGTAGCCGTGAGGAGTTTGAAGATTTGATTCGTCAGGGTCAGATGTTGGAATATGCTGAGTATGTTGGCAACTACTATGGAACTCCTTTGACCTATGTCAATCAAACACTTGATAAGGGCATTGATGTTTTCTTGGAAATTGAAGTACAGGGAGCTCTTCAAGTCAAGAAAAAAGTTCCAGATGGAGTTTTCATCTTCTTGACGCCACCAGATTTAGAAGAATTGCAAGACCGCTTGGTTGGTCGTGGGACAGATAGTGAGGAAGTCATTGCACAACGTATCGAACGTGCCAAGGAAGAGATTGCCCTCATGCGTGAGTATGACTATGCAGTTGTCAATGATGAAGTTCCATTGGCAGCAGAACGTGTCAAACGAATTATCGAAGCAGAGCATTTCCGTGTCGATCGCGTAATCGGTCGTTATGATGAAATGATTCGTGATGTGAACAAGTAACAGAACCTTAACAGAAAGTAGAGAACAGAACTATGATGTTGAAACCATCTATCGATACCTTATTGGACAAGGTACCATCTAAGTATTCCTTGGTTATTCTTGAGGCAAAACGTGCCCATGAATTGGAAGCAGGTGCAAAGCCAACTCAAGAATTTACTTCCGTAAAGTCAACCCTTCGTGCCTTGGAAGAAATTGAATCAGGCAATGTGGTTATTCACCCAGATCCAGAAGCAAAACGTGAGGCAGTTCGTCGTCGTGCGGAAGAAGCGAAGCGTTTGGCAGAAGAGGAAGAGAAGAAAATCAAAGAACAAATCGCAAAAGAAAAAGAAGAAGGCGAAAAGATCTAATAGAAAACTCGGTTGGTTTTGCCATCCGGGTTTCTTTTCACTTATAATTATTGAAAGAGAGGAGGTTCTATGTTAGCAGAGGTCATTGTAGACGTTCCTTTGATGCAGACGGATCAAGCTTATTCTTATCGAGTTCCAGCTGATTTGGAAGAGGGCCTCATGGTTGGCGTGCGTGTCCATGTTCCCTTTGGTAAGGGTAATCGCCTCATTCAAGGAATTGTAGTTAACTTGATTGATGAAGATGATAGGCTTGATTTGCAGGAGTTGAAAGAGATTGCGGAAGTTTTGGACTATAGTCCTGTTATCAATCAAGAGCAATTTTGGTTGGCTGACCAGATGAGGAAGTCAGTCTTTTCCTACAAAATTACTCTCTTGAAGGTTATGTTGCCAAGTCTTCTCAATTCCACCTATGACAAATTGCTCAGACCGGGGCATGGCTTGGAAATAGCAGAGCAGGTCAGTCTGTTCGGTGATAAGGACCAGATTCGTTTTTCTGACTTAGACGTGAAAGAGCAAGGAAAAATCATGCGTCTGGCCCAGGCTGGAAAAATCTTGGTTGACTATGTGGCCAAGGATAAAAAGCAAATCAAGACAGAAAAATGGTACCGAGTTTGTCTGGAGAAATTACGAGAAGCAGACATTAGCAATCGGGCTAAAAAACGGCAGCAATTAAGAGAATTTCTGCTGGAACACTCGGAAGACCAGCTCCTTTCAAATCTAAAAGCAGACTATTCAGCTGATACGCTCCGCTATTTCCAAGAAAAAGGCTATATAGAAGTCTGGGAGGAGGAAGTGTCGCGGACTCAGGGAGTTTTTGATAAGGTGGAAAAAACGCAAGCCTTGGATTTGAATCCAGAGCAGGCGATTGCGGTTCGGGAGATTGTGGCCTCTATCGGTCAGGAAAGCCAGACCTTTCTTCTTCAAGGAGTGACTGGCTCTGGGAAGACGGAAGTCTATCTACAGGTCATTGACCAGGTGTTGAAAATGGAAAAAACGGCTATTATGCTGGTACCTGAAATTTCCTTGACCCCTCAGATGACCAATCGCTTCATCTCTCGCTTTGGTCAGAAGGTTGCCATTCTCCACTCTGGACTGTCTGATGGAGAGAAGTATGACGAGTGGCGGAAGATTGAGGCGGAGAATGCCCAAGTAGTTGTCGGGGCTCGCTCGGCCATTTTTGCCCCTCTGACCAATTTGGGTGTTATCATCATTGATGAGGAGCATGAGGCGACCTACAAGCAGGACAGTAATCCACGCTATCATGCGCGTGATGTGGCAAAGTTGCGGGCAGACTATAATCGAGCGACTCTGGTTTTGGGTTCGGCTACGCCCAGTCTTGAAACACGGGCTCGGGCTAGTCGAGGTGTTTATGGTAGGTTAACGCTCAACCAACGTGCTAATCCCTTGGCTCGTATTCCAGAAGTGGAAGTTGTGGATTTCCGAGATTACATTGGTCAGCAGGAGGCTAGCAATTTCACACCTGTTTTGATTGAGAAGATTAGAGAAAAGTTGGCTCGTAAGGAACAGGTCGTTCTCATGTTGAATCGGCGTGGTTATTCTTCCTTTGTCATGTGTCGGGATTGTGGGACTGTGGACCAGTGTCCAAATTGTGATATTTCCCTAACGCTTCACATGGATACAAAAACCATGAATTGCCACTACTGTGGTTTTCAAAAGGGAATTCCCCAGACTTGTCCAAACTGCCAGAGTTCCTCTATTCGTTACTATGGGACGGGTACGCAAAAGGCCTACGATGAATTGCAGGAGCTCTTGCCAGAGGCTAGAATTTTGCGGATGGATGTAGATACCACCAAGAAAAAAGGGGCTCACGAAGACTTGCTCGAACGGTTTGGTCGAGGAGAAGCGGATATTCTTCTGGGAACCCAGATGATTGCCAAGGGCTTGGATTTTCCAAATGTGACCCTAGTTGGCGTGCTCAATGCGGATACGGCCCTCAATTTGCCTGATTTTCGTTCTTCTGAGCGAACCTTCCAGTTGCTAACTCAGGTAGCTGGTCGGGCTGGTCGGGCAGATAAGGAGGGGGAGGTCTTAATTCAGACCTACAACCCAAACCACTATGCTATTGCCTTTGCCAAAGAGCAGGACTATGAAGGTTTCTATCGTTATGAGATGGGCATTCGGAAAAATCTTGGCTATCCGCCTTATTATTTTACAGTTGGTCTAACCTTTTCGCACAAGTCGGAAGAATTTGTCGTGAAAAAATCCTATGAAACAGTAGCCTTTCTCCGTCAACACTTAACGGAGGCTATTCAAATTTTAGGACCAACTCCCAAGCCCATTGCCAGAACCCATAATCTCTACCACTACCAGATTATCTTGAAATACCGATACGAAGACCGTTTGGAAGAAGTCCTCAATCAGATTTTGGATTGGACGCAGGAGAGAGAAAACCAAGATTTGCGCTTGATTATTGACAATGAACCGCAGAATATGATGTAAGGTCTGGATAGGCCTTGCATTTTTTTGATTATATGCTTCAAATAAACCTTGAATTAAGGAAAAAATAAGCAAAAATGGTATAATTAAAGGATAATGGAATTAGTAGCAATGATTAAAGGAAAAGGAGATGAGAATACGAAGATGACCAAGTTGATTTTTATGGGAACGCCAGCGTTTTCTGCGACAGTCTTAAAAGGTCTTTTGGCGGATGAACAGTATGAAATTCTGGCTGTTGTTACCCAGCCTGACCGAGCTGTTGGTCGTAAAAAAGTCATTCAAATGACACCTGTGAAAGAAGTGGCTTTGGAACACCATTTACCAGTCTATCAACCGGAAAAGTTATCAGGAAGTCAAGAAATGGCTGACCTGATGGACTTGGGAGCAGATGGAATTGTGACAGCAGCTTTCGGGCAATTCCTACCGACTAAATTGTTGAACTCTGTTGACTTTGCGGTCAATGTCCATGCCTCTCTTCTTCCTAAATACCGGGGTGGGGCACCTATCCACTATGCTCTAATCAACGGTGATGAGCGAGCGGGTGTGACCATCATGGAAATGGTCAAGGAAATGGATGCAGGTGATATGATTTCCAGTGATAGCATTGCCATTGAAGAAACGGATAATGTTGGAACCTTGTTTGAAAAGTTGGCTGTTGTTGGACGGGATTTGCTATTGCAAACCTTGCCAGCCTACATTGCTGGCGACTTGAAACCAGTCGCTCAAGATTCAGAACAAGTAACTTTCTCGCCAAATATTCAGCCAGAAGAAGAAGTGCTTGATTGGAACAAGTCAGCTCGTCAACTCTTCAATCAGATTCGTGGTATGTACCCATGGCCAGTTGCCCATACCTATTGGCAAGGCGAACGGTTTAAAATTCAAGAAGCTGTCGAAGTAGAAGGTTCAGGTCCAGTCGGTCAAGTGCTTGCTCGAAGCAAGAAAGAATTGGTCATTGCGACAGGACAGGGAGCTCTTTCTCTGAAAACTGTTCAGCCAGCTGGTAAGCCCAAAATGACCATTGCAGACTTTTTAAATGGTGCAGGTCGAGAGATTGCAGTAGGAGATCAATTTGGTGGTTAATAAACATGAAACAGCCAGAAGTCTAGCCTTATCTGTACTGGAAGATGTCTTTGAACAAGGAGCTTATTCCAATATTGCACTCAATAAAGCTTTGGAAGCTTCTGCCTTGTCGATGCAGGACAGGGGATTGGCGACGGAGCTGGTCTATGGGACGGTTTCTCGTAAAATTACGCTTGAGTGGTACTTGGCACATTTTATCGAAGATAGAGAAAAGTTGGACACTTGGGTCTACTATCTTCTTATGTTGAGCCTCTACCAGATGCTTTATTTGGATAAACTTCCAACTCATGCAGTTGTCAATGAGGCTGTTACTCTTGCCAAAAGAGGTCGTGGAGCGGACAAGTTTGTCAACGCCATTTTGCGAAAAATCAGTCAAACGAACTTGCCCAATCCTGCGGACATCAAACGAAAAAATAAACGTCTATCGATCCAGTACTCTGTACCTGTTTGGCTAGTTCAAACCTTGATTGCAGAATATGGGGATGAACGTGCTGAGAAAATTTTTCAAAGCTTACATATTCGGAACAAGGCCAGCATCCGTGTGACAGATAGTCAGCAAATAGATAGACTGGCAGAGGAACTAGATGCCCAACATTCTCCGTTATCCCCTGTCGGTTTGGTTAAGCCCCATGGACATTTTGCGGCTACGGATTACTTTAAGCAAGGGTTGATTACCATTCAAGATGAAACCAGTCAATTGGTGGCGCCGACATTAAAGATACAGGGTGAAGAACAAATCTTAGATGCCTGTGCGGCCCCTGGTGGCAAAACTTGCCACATGGCTAGCTACCTGACAAGTGGTAAAATCATGGCCCTTGATTTGTATGAGCATAAACTGGCCTTGATTGAAGAAAATGCCAAACGATTAGGGCTAGCAGATAAGATTGAAACCAAACGTCTGGATGCCAGTCGTGTTCATGAGGAATTTGGTCCAGATACCTTTGATAAAATCCTAGTGGATGCCCCTTGTTCAGGTATTGGGCTCATTCGACGTAAGCCTGATATTCGTTACAACAAGGCGGCTATGGATTTTGAGAATTTAAAAACCATCCAATTGCAGATTTTGGACAGTGTTTGCCAAAGCCTGAAAATCGGTGGTATAATTACCTATAGCACCTGTACGATTATTGCTAAGGAAAATCAAGAGGTTATTGACGAGTTTTTACAAACCCATCCCAATTTTGAGCAGGTTCTGTTAGAACATCCGCGAGCAGATATTATGGTGGATGGCTGCCTGTTGATTACCCCTGAACAATACCAGACGGATGGATTTTTCATTGGTCAATTTAGAAGAAAATCCTAGAATAAGAGGAGGAAGTTGCATAGCAACGAGAGAAAATTATGGAAATTGCATTACTTACTGACGTTGGACAAAAACGTTCGAACAACCAAGATTATATCAACTGTTATAAGAACCGTGCAGGTATCGACTTGGTGGTCTTGGCAGATGGCATGGGCGGACACCGTGCAGGCCATATTGCCAGTGAAATGGCTGCAACTGATTTGGGCGCTGCTTGGGTTGATACACAATTGGTAACCTTGAATGATGTCCGTGAATGGTTGATTGCTATTATCGATGCAGAAAATCAAAAAATCCATGAACTTGGGCAAACGGAAGAATACCGTGGAATGGGAACGACGCTAGAAGCAGTTGTGGTGATTGACAATCAGATGATTTATGCCCACGTTGGCGATTCTCGAATTGGTCTAGTTCGTGATGGGGAATATACTCGCTTAACCAATGATCATTCATTAGTAGGTGCCTTGGTTCGTGCAGGTCAATTGACAGAAGAAGAAGCCCTTCGTCATCCGCAGAAAAATATTGTGACCCAGTCCATTGGACAGGCAGAACCAATTGAGCCAGATATTGCCTTGAAAACTCTGGAAGTTGGTGATTACGTTCTAATTAACAGTGATGGACTGACCAATATGGTATCTGCAGAAGATATACGCGATATTATAGTGAGCGGTGTATCACTGGAAAGTAAGGCAGAAACCTTGGTACGTTTCGCTAATAATGCAGGAGGTTTGGATAATATTACAGTAGGCTTGCTTCATATTACGGAGGAGGCTAGGTAATGATTCAAATCGGTAAGATCTTTGCTGGACGCTATCGGATTGTCCGGCAAATTGGTCGAGGCGGTATGGCGGATGTCTATCTGGCTAGGGATTTGATATTGGATGGGGAAGAAGTGGCTGTTAAGGTCCTCCGCACCAACTATCAGACTGACCAGATTGCCATCCAGCGTTTCCAACGGGAAGCGCGTGCTATGGCGGACCTGGATCACCCAAATATTGTTCGTATTTCGGACATTGGTGAGGAAGATGGTCAACAGTATCTAGCCATGGAATACATCAATGGCCTTGACTTGAAACGCTATATCAAGGAGAATGCTCCTCTTTCAAACGATGTAGCAGTTCGTATCATGGGACAAATTCTCCTAGCTATGCGGATGGCCCATACTCGTGGTATTGTCCATAGGGACCTGAAACCTCAGAATGTTATCTTGACATCAAGTGGTGTCGCTAAGGTAACGGACTTTGGTATTGCAGTTGCCTTTGCGGAAACCAGTTTGACCCAAACCAACTCCATGCTGGGCTCTGTCCACTATCTTTCACCGGAGCAGGCGCGTGGTTCTAAAGCAACTATTCAAAGTGACATCTATGCAATGGGAATTATCTTGTTTGAGATGTTGACCGGCCGTATCCCTTATGATGGGGATAGTGCTGTGACTATCGCACTTCAGCATTTTCAAAAACCACTGCCATCGGTTAGAGAAGAGAATGCCAATGTGCCACAGGCTTTGGAAAACGTAGTGTTAAAAGCAACAGCTAAAAAATTAAGCGAGCGCTATAAGTCTGTTGCAGAAATGTACACAGACCTAGCCTCATCCTTGTCCTTGGATCGTAGGAATGAACCCAAAGTTGTCCTAGAGGAGAACAAGGTTGATACAAAAACTTTGCCTAAGTTATCTCAGGCAAATGTTGATATCAAGCCAGTAGCTAGTGCAGAGGCTGTCAAAACGAAGGCTGATAAACAGCCGACAGGTAAGCAGGACAACTCGAAACAAAAAGCAGTTGCTAAACCAGTAGCCAAGGCTAGACAAGGGGTTCGAACCCGTTTCAAAGTCCTATTCGGTGTCTTTCTGTTGACCCTCATGGCAGTTGGTTCGATATTCTTCAACTCACCAAAAACGGTTACGGTGCCGAATGTAGCAGGACAAACTGTTGAGAAGGCACAAGAGATGATTGAAATTGCTGGATTGGAAGTAGGCAATGTTACAAAAGAGGCAACCAATGAAGTGGCTGAAGGGTTGGTTATTCGGACTTCTCCAGGCGCTAATTCTTCCAAACGTCAGGGAAGCAAGGTTGACCTAGTCATTGCTACTGCTGCAATGGTTGTCATTCCAGATGTCAGTGGTAAAGACCAGGAAACAGCTCAACAAGAATTGGAAGCACTAGGATTACAGGTTTCTGTTAAAGAGGAGTATAGCCTAACGGTTGATAAAGGTGTCGTCATCAAGACCAATCCAGAAGTCAATGCGTCAGCTGAAAAAGGTAGTAGCATCACACTCTACGTTTCTAAAGGAGTTGTGGTACCAAATGTGATTGGAAGAAGCCAGGAATCAGCCACCCAAATGCTTCAAGATGCAGGTTTTTATATTGGAACCATTACGCAAGTCTATAGTTCGTCTGTTGAGGCTGGACAAGTCATCAGTACAGATCCAGTGGCGGATACCGAACTTGAGAGAGGAGCGGTCATCAATCTTGAAGTATCTAAAGGTAAGGAATTGATCATGCCTGATTTAACTTCTGGTCACCTCACCTATTCACAGGCCAGCAGCCAACTGCAAACCTTGGGTGTCAAGGTTGCCAATATCGAAAAACAAGAGGATAGGAGTTACTATTCAACTACAAGTGATATTGTTATTGGTCAATATCCAGCAGCAGGTAATACTATCGAGGGGACCGTTACTCTATATGTATCGGTAGCCACAGCTACTACTAGCTCAGAGAGTTCCTCGACTAGCTCAACAGCAAGCAGTATATCTTCTTCTAGTTCATCCTCTGCTTCTATATCAGATAGTGGGCAGTAGTTTATAGGGACACCTCCCTTTGCAATCATGTTTTTTTGCCTTGTTCAAAGGCGCAAAGGGGCTTTGTTAAACTGAATTCTTGCATTTAATAAACCACTTGGACTTGGGTTCTTCTTCTAGCGAGAAGGACTCAGGTCCTTTTTGCTAACGTAGGATAAACTTGTAGTATTTCCTACCCTGGTCGGAGTTCTTTTATCTAAAATTTGTTACAATAGTAAAGAAAGGATGCGATTATGAGAAAAGTTCAATTTTTTCTGCTGATAGAAAGTATGCTCTTTACTATGGCAGCTTTTGATGTCGTTGCCAATGAGGCCAGTCGGACCTTGTTGCTCTTCTCAGCCTTACTCTTACTGGCCTGGTATTTTCTAGGACGGCGTTTAAATAGTGTCTTATTAGTCAGCTCGCTGTCTTTAGTATTTCTGGTCTTTGTCTTAAATCCCTATTTCATCATAGGTGTTATGCTCCTGGTTGTTTATATGTTTGTCAATTTCTTCTCACGTTATGAGAAACGCAATCAGTACACTCAGATAGTATTTACTGACTATGCCTTACAAGTGCAAAAAGAAAAGAATAGGTGGTTTGGAAATCATGACCATTCACAAGACCGTTTTGGTTTTGAAGACATCAATATTGTCCGTTTGTTTGGCAATGATGTAGTCGATTTGGATAAGACAGTCTTGGTGGGGCGAGATAATATTGTCGTCATTCGAAAAACTTTTGGTAGGACAAAAATTATCGTTCCAATCGATGTGGAGGTTTCTTTGACAGCCACCACTGTTTATGGAAAAGTAACCTTCCTTGAACATTCGACTTGGGATTTACGAAATGAGAGTATCGCTATCAATAGCCCCGACTATCAAGAATCTCATAAACGCGTAAAGGTTGTGACAAATAATATTTTCGGAGATGTGGAGGTAGTTCGCGTATGAGAAAACGTACCTATTTCCTCCTGGCCTGGTTTGCCAGCCTGATTGTATTTGTGGTCATTTCTTCTACTCTCCCCCTCCTCAACCATTCGCTCTTAGATGTTAATTTATGGACTTCTACAGAACAACTTGTTTTTACTCTTATTCTTTTAGTTATCGTACTGACTCTCTTTTTAGCGGTCATGGTTCAAACGGTTAGTCTGGCTTCCACTCAGGTTATGCGAGCAAAGTTACAGGCTATTTTGAAAAATAAAAGTATCCGAACAGATAGTGAAAATGATCAACTCTTACTTCAATTGTCGGACAAGGTTAGGACCTTGACCCGTCAAGTCCAGTTGGTAGATAATCAAGATTTGGTTAAGCGAGAGGAAATTGTTGAGGGCGAACGAAAACGGATTGCCAGAGATTTGCATGATACGGTCAGTCAAGAATTGTTTGCGACCAGTATGATTTTATCGGGTCTGTCCTCCAGTTTACCTAATCTGCCCCAGGAAACCTTGCAAGAGCAGTTGGTTTTGGTCAAGGATATGATTGAGGCTGCCCAGAGGGATTTGCGGATTTTACTACTTCATCTCCGACCAAGTGAGCTAGAGAGCAAGACCTTGGTAGAAGGCTTCGAACTCATTTTACGAGAGGTCAGTGATAAGAGTAATATCATCGTCCATTTCCAACATGAAGTGGAAGAGCTACCAAAGCTGATCGAGGAACACCTCTTTCGAATTGCCCAGGAAATTATCAGCAATACCCTGCGTCATGCCAAGGCCAAGCATCTGGATGTTTATCTTATCCAAAAAGAAACTGAGTTACAGCTAAAAATGACGGATGATGGTGTTGGTTTCAAGCAAGAGGAGGGCGGCGACCTTAGTTATGGCTTGCAAAATATTCGGGAACGGGTGGAAGATATGGCAGGGACCATTCAGATTCGCTCAGCGCTGAATAAGGGTGTTGCCATTGATATTCGTATCCCACTATTGAAAGGAAAAGAAGATGAATACGATTCGAGTGATGCTAGTTGACGATCATGAAATGGTTCGTCTAGGTTTGAAAAGTTATTTAAATTTACAGGCAGATGTGGAAGTTGTTGCAGAAGCTAGCGATGGTGAAGAGGGGCTGAGAAAGGCCCTGGAAGTCAAGCCAGATGTGGTGGTCATGGACTTGGTTATGCCAAAGATGACAGGTGTAGAAGCTACCTTAGCTCTTCTTAAGGAATGGCCTCAAGCACAGATTGTCATTTTGACTTCCTACCTTGACAATGAGAAAATTTATCCAGTTCTAGAAGCGGGTGCTAAAGGATATATGTTAAAAACCTCTAGTGCTGATGAGATTTTGACTGCTATTCGCAAGGTGGCGCGTGGGGAATTTGCTATTGAAACCGAAGTGGAGAAAAAAGTGGAACACCATAAACGCCACCCAGACTTGCACGATGACTTAACGGCCCGCGAACGTGAAATATTAACCCTACTAGCCAAGGGTTATGACAACCAACGAATTGCGGATGAGTCCTTCATTTCCTTGAAAACCGTAAAAACCCACGTTTCCAATATTCTCTCTAAACTTGCGGTTAGCGATAGGACCCAAGCGGTTGTCTATGCCTTTCAACATGGCCTGGTAGCACAAGAGGAAGAATAATGGTATAATGGGAATAAGTTCGTTTCTAGAAAGGATGTCTATATAGTGGATGCAAAATTAAAATACAAAGCAAAAAAAATAAAGATTGTCTTTTTCGACATTGATGATACCTTGCGTGTCAAAAATACGGGCTATATTCCTAATTCTATTCAGCAGGTTTTTAAATCCTTGAAAGAAAAGGGGATTTTAACCGGAATAGCATCTGGTCGGACACCCTATGGTTTGGTGCCAGAAATTAAGGCCCTCCAGCCAGATTTCTTTGCTATGATAAACGGTTCCTATGTTGAAGATGCCAAAGGAAAGCTTGTTCATCACCGACCGCTTCCTCAGGACCTAGTAGAAAAAGTAATCGCCTGGACCAAGGAAGTTGGTATTGAATATGGTTTATTGGGTAGCCAAAAAGGTGCCTTGTCTGCTCGTACAGAACGAATTAGTCAGGTGATTGATTTAATTTACGAAGGCCTGGAAACAGACCCAGAATTTTATAAAGACAATGTCATTTATCAGATGTTGACCTTTGAGAAGGATGGACAGGAAGTTGAATTACCAGAAGACTTGCAAAATGATTTACGTACGGTTCGTTGGGATGCTATCTCATCGGATATTGTCCTAAAAGACTCCTCCAAGGCTGCTGGTGTGGCTAAAGTAGTTGAAAAACTTGGTTTGAAACCTGAAAATGTCCTTGTTTTTGGTGATGGACTAAATGACATTGAATTGTTTGACTATGCAGGGATTAGCATTGCTATGGGGCATTCTCATCCAGAACTGCAAAAACGTGCAGATTATATTACAAAAAAAGTAGAAGAAGATGGCATTTTCGATGCCTTGGAGAAATTAGGTATGGTAGAAAAAGAAAAATACTTCCCACAACTAGATCTGGAGAAATTTGAAGGACCAGTAGCACATATTAAAACCAATCATGGTGAGCTAACCCTTAAACTCTTCCCAGAAATTGCTCCTAAGACAGTAGCTAACTTTATTGCACTGTCTAAGGATGGTTACTACGATGGTGTTATTTTCCACCGTATTATCAAGGATTTCATGATTCAAGGTGGTGACCCAACTGGTACAGGTATGGGTGGTGAGTCTATTTATGGTGCTTCATTTGAAGATGAGTTTTCAATGGAAGCCTTCAACCTTCGTGGCGCCTTGTCTATGGCCAATGCAGGACCGAACACCAATGGAAGTCAGTTCTTTATCGTTCAAAATCAAAACTTCCCATACAATGCCAAAGAATTAGAGCGTGGTGGTTGGCCAAAAGAAATTGCAACAGCCTATGTTGAAAATGGGGGAACGCCACATTTAGACCAACGTCATACCGTATTCGGTCACCTAGCTAATGAAGCATCATTTGTTGTACTCGATACCATTGCTGGGGTTGATACAGATTCAGCAGACCGTCCACTTGAAGATGTGGTGATTGAAACCATCGAAATAGAGGATTAAGATGAGGATTGGAGATAAGATCAAGGGAACGGTATCGGGAATTCAACCTTACGGAGCCTTTGTAGACTTAGAAAATGGCACGACAGGTTTGATTCATATTTCCGAAATCAAGACAGGTTTTGTGGATAACATCTACGACCATGTCAAGATTGGTCAAGAGGTCTTGGTACAGGTGGTTGATTTTGATGAATACACAGAAAAAGCCAGCCTATCTATCCGAACGCTTGAAGAAGAACAGCAAAAAATTCCTCGACACCACAGATTTACCAATGAACGAAATAAAATCGGCTTTAGTCCGTTGGCTAAAAGTCTTCCGAGATGGATCCAGGAAGCTAAAGAATACCTCAAAGAACAAAAAGAAAAGAAGGTTTAGGGAGAAACTCCCGACCTTCTTTTGCTTTGTATTAATTATCAAATTCAGGCTCTTTGTCAACTGTAGTGGGTAGATGAAAAGCTAACACCTAGAGAGGACGAAGTTCGTTCTCTCTTTCTTTATGTTCAAAGCAATCAAAATACGTTTTTTAAAATTTTCAAAGTTCCTGAAACCAAAGGCATTTCTTTTAATGACTTTGATGAGATTGTTGGTAGCTTCCAGTTTGGCGTTCGAATAAGGCAATTCCATGGCGTTTAAAACCTTTTCTTTATCCTTTAGAAATGTCTTAAATACCGTCTGGAAAATAGGATTAACATTGGCTATTTCCTGTTCGATAAGGTCAAAGAAATGATCTGAGTTTTTCTCTTGGAAATGGAACAAGAGAAGCTGATAGAGTTCATAGTGCTGTCGTAGTTCCTCTGAAAAAGACAGTAGTTTTTCTAGGATTTCCTTGTTAGTCAAGTGCATGCGAAACATAGGGCGATAAAATCGTTTATCGCTGAGTTTACGGCTATCTTGTTGTATCAATTTCCAGTAGCGTTTCAAGGACCGGTATTCCTGCGATTTTCTGTCGAATTGATTCATAATTAGAATACGAACGCGGTTCATAGCACGGCTAAGGTGCTGCACAATGTGAAAGCGGTCCAGAACAATCTTGGTGTTTGGAAATAGCTGTCTAGCCAATTTGTAGTAAGGACTAAACATATCCATGGTAATGACTTTGACTTGATTTCTAACCTTTCTAGGATAGCGTAGAAAGTGGTTTCGGATGGTTGCTTGTGTTCTTCCGTCTAGAATAGTTATGACATTTAGGGAGTTGAAATCTTGAGCGATAAAGCTCATTTTCCCCTTTTTGAAGGCATACTCATCCCAGCTCATCACCTCAGGTAAGGTATTCCAATCTGTTTCAAACTTGAACTCATTAAGCTTTCTCATAACTGATGAGGTTGAGATAGATAGCCTGTGTGCAATATGTGTCATTGCTTGATTTTCGATGAGTAATTGAGCAATCTTCTGGTTAACAGCGACGGAGATTTGGTGGTTCTTCTTGACAAGAGGAGTTTCAGCGACCGCTATTTTTCTGCAATCTTTACACTTGAAGCGACGCTTTCTAAGTCGGATAAGCAAGGGATAACCAGCAGTTTCTAGGTAGGGAATTTTGGAGGGTTTTTGGAAGTCGTATTTTGCCATTTGTCCCTTGCAGGAGGGACATTTAGGGGCTGTATAATCCAAATGACCATGAAGTTCTAAGTGAGTTCCCATATCATATTCATTAGAGATAGTGATATTTTTGTCTTTAATTCTGAGAAGATTTGTGATAAGATTTAGTTGTTCCATATGAGTCTTTCTAATGTGAGTTTGGTTGCTTTTCATTATAGGCCATATGGGACTTTTTTTCTACAATCAAAAAGACTCCATAATATCCATAGAGGATTTACCCACTACAGATATTATAGAGCCCAAATTCATAAAGGGCAGTAGATAAGTAACGCTCCCCGTTATCTGCCAAGATAGCCAATACTTTTTTACCAGCACCCAATTCTTTCGCAACTTCGATAGCTGCGTGGATAGCTGCACCAGATGAAATACCAACAAGGAATCCTTCCTGTCCACCGATTGCACGACCAGTAGCCAGAGCATCATCAGATTTGACACGGATAATACCGTCGTAAGCGGCCGTATCTAAGGTATCAGGGATGAAACCAGCTGAAATTCCTTGGATTTTGTGAGGTCCAGGAGCTTCACCAGACAGCACAGCGGACTCGTCAGCTTCTACGGCATAGATGGAAATGTTTGGGTTAGCCGCTTTCAAAACATGCGAAACACCTGATACGGTACCACCGGTACCGACGCCTGATACAAAGGCATCCAGACCTGTTGCACCAAAGTCTTCCAAAATTTCCTGTCCTGTTGTATCTTCATGAACTTTTGGATTGGATGGATTGGCAAACTGGAACGGAACCCAGCCATTTTTCTCTTCGGCAATTTCTTTTGCCTTGGCGATGGCACCCTTCATACCTTCACTACCAGGTGTCAAGACAAGTTCAGCACCATAGGCCTGAATAATCTTGCGACGCTCAATACTCATGGTTTCAGGCATAACAATAATCACCTTGTAGCCCTTAGCTGCACCAACCCATGCAAGTCCGATACCAGTATTACCACTGGTTGGCTCAACGATAGTGTCGCCAGGCTTGATAGTACCAGCCTTTTCAGCATCTTCAATCATCGCCAAGGCGATACGGTCTTTGACAGAAGAACCTGGGTTAAAGGCTTCTAACTTAACATAGACATCCGCTGCTCCCTCAGGAACAATATTATTGAGCTTGATAATTGGCGTTTTTCCAACTAATTGCGTAATATTTTGATAAATAGCCATAAGGCACCTCCAAATCATGTTACTATTAGTATATAGTAGAAAAGCTAAAAAGTATAATATAAAAAAACTATCTTAGCGTTAAGAAAAAGCTATACCCAACCAATCATGGTATTTATGTAACAATTTGAAAACGTTGATACTACTAGCTTTTTGAAAAAATGTTTATTGTTGATATTGTCATAACTCGGTGTAGTTGTCGGGGAATTGTCGGGAAGAAGTCGGGGAAAATTATAGAACTTTCTTGTCAAATAGATCAGTAACATTATGTGCTCGTTCTTCTTTGATGTGAGTATATTGTTTGGTTGTTTGAAGGCTTGCATGTCCCAGGAAGTGCATGACATCTTCTGGTCTAGCTCCAGCAATGAGCGATTGAGTGGTAAAGAAGTGACGCATAATGTGTGGAGTGATATAGATACCACATTCCTCACTTACTCGTTTAAAAATTTTGTTTAAAAAAGCAGGTCTTTCCAAATAGTATTTATTATTCTTTATTCGGATGCTCAGGTAATCCTTTTCTTGCTCAATAATGACGTCTGCTTTCTTTTTGACTTGTTTTGCTGTTTCCATGATCTGTAACAACAGCTCGCTGCCTCTGTCGTTTAAAACTACGTAACGCACAGAACTTTCTGTTTTTGTTCTTCCAGCACCATCTTTTGTCCTGTTGGAACGAGAGTCTCTTATATTTAAGACTGCTCGATTATTCGAATCGAAAGTAACGTCCATGAACCTGATACCACAGACTTCCCCGCGTCTAAGTCCAAAAATAGTCAGGTAGACAAATGCAAAATGTGTGGTCGATAGTAATTCTTCTGCGGTTTTTATCCACGTTTGAAAATCATCGATTTTTAACTCTTTATTAAGAGGTTCTAACTCTGATTCCCCAAGATAAATGCCAGACAATTTATTTTGTCTAAGATTTCCATTTTTGACAGCATCGTTTAAAATGGAATTCAAAAGTCGATTACTGGTAAGCACACTATTTCTGCGGTACTGGCCAAGCATTTCTGCCAGATGTTCTTCATAATCGTTGCGATTTATTTTTTTAAGCGGGAGGTTTCCCCACTTTTCTTTTATCATGGTACGATAAATGCCTGCGTTAGTGTAGATGGATGTATCATTCCATTGACCTGTTTTTTCTTTCTTTGCTGAGTAGATTTCCCAGTATTCATTTAAAGTCAGTTCTAGGTTGACATCCATTTCATCATGATAAATCCTTTCTTCAATATCCCTTAGAATTCTCTGGGCGTCCTTCAAGCTTCGTAGTCCGCTCTTGGTAAATTCTTTCTTGTCGCCATTAACAAAGTATCCTCTGCGGACATAGTAACGCAATCCTTTTTGGGTTTCGTACGTAAAAATATTTGGGTATTTTGTTTTTGTATATTTCATTCTCTTTTCCTTTCTGTAAGACCAATCTGGACAAGGTTTTTTCGAAAGGATATTGGCATCACCTCCTTAAAGTGATATAATTAGAGTACGCAAAAGGTCCTGCTGAATAGCTGGTCTTTGCTTATTTGGTTACCCTGCACTTCGGCTTTGGTCGGTTGGAAGTGTGGGGATTTTTTGTTATTCGATATCTAATTGCAAGACTTCTTTGATTTTTGCTTTTAGCTTGTCCAGATCTGTCTGGTCGAGTTGGTAGGTTGGTTTGTATATTTTCTGGAATAGTTCCTTTCCTGATTTGTCGGTAAGGGGAACTCCAGAGGGGGCTACTTGCTTTTTGGTCTTGTAGATGATTTTGCGTTTGTCAATTTCTTGTATTTTTCGGACATAGGCGTAGGCTTTGGGTTTTGATGGTGTGTCTTGGTATTTGGTATTATCCAGTGTGATACCACCTCGGTATTTTTTGCCTGCTTTTTTGCCTGTTAATGGTACAGCTAAGAGTGTGCCGTCTGTTTTATCGGGCGGCGTCAGAATGATAGCGTAGTGCTTGCCGTAAAATTCATTTCCGCCTTTTTGTGTGAAATTGACAAGGTAGACTTCTCCTTGTTGAAATGCCATGGTAACTCCTTGATAAAAAAATAAGGTGCACTTAGAAAAGTACACCAGACTGTTTGTCCTTGACGAACAAGGCTTTATAAATAAATATCGTATCCTTGACGAACAAGGCTTTTGACTAACCTCATTATACCAAAATGAGTGAAATAGTCAAGGATATTTATTTCTGGTGTTGTATTTACCTCTCCCTATACACCTCCACGACCTCGCCGATGGTGCGCATGTCTTCGGTGAATTGGATATTGTCATAGTCTGGGTTCAGTGACTGTAGATGGTCGCTTTTTAGTTTTTTGACGTAGTTTTCGCCGTCTACTTGGAAAATTCCGATTTTGTTTAGGTCGACTTGGTCTTTCATTTTGATAAAGAGGAAGTCGCCATTTTTGATTTTGGGTTCCATGGAGTGTCCGACGGCGATGGCGATGGTGTCGAAATCTTTCTGGTCTGGGATGTCGTCTGCGTAGAAGCTGACCATGGTGTCGTAGTCGTCTTCTTGCCAGTAGCCTGTACCTGCGGACACTTTGCCTGGTACGGGTAGGCTGATACGCTTTCTGGCTTCGTATTCTGCACGTTTTTCTGATATGTCAATGATTTTCCCTTGCTCTTCGGCTAGAAGCGTTTCAGAGGTTGTTAGGAGCTTATTCTTGCGTGTGTCGTTGAGCTTGTCATAGTTAGATAACAGAATAGTCTTACGTGGGTCGAAGTTGGGAAGAGGGATGGAAGTGGATGGGATTGTGGATTTAAACCGTGGGTCTATATCTGATTTCTTCAATCCAAAATAATCTGCGATTTTTTGGACGTTACCAGGTCTTGGTAAAGCTGTTCCTTTTACATATTCATTAAAACTACTTCTTGGGATTTCTAACCTGTCCGCTAGATGAGATTGTTTTAAGTCGTTTTCAGCAAGTAACCTTTGAAGCATACCTGAAACATGTTGCATTGCTTCTAGGTCATGCGGGGTTGCTTTTCCTCGCCCTCTGGCCATTTTTAATACCTCCGATTACTTTTCTATCTATAATAATACCGTTTTAAATCGTTTTTGTAAAATGAAAATACAAAAAAAATTCGTTTTTTTTCGTTTTTATACTTGACATCCGTTTTAAAACGGATTATAATATAGTCAAGGTCAAGGAAATGACCGAATAAAACAGGAGGAAAAGCAAATGGTGGACATACTAAAAAGCCTAGCTGATAACGAGTTAGCAATTCCGATTATCATTCTAGGCTTAGTAAGAGAAGCTCGCTTATGGCACAAACAAGTGCTTGAGCACAAGCGGAACTTACAAAACAAAAAGTAAGAGCAAGGGGCGAAAGCCCCAACCTCTTATTTGTAGTATACCACCATTTGCCAAATAAAGCAATGATCTATTGGTTAGCTGGTTTGTTGGTCCTGTCGTTTGTGATACGGCAGATTGTGAAGTGGAGGAAGAAGAAATAAAGGAGGAAGAGATGAAACCGAAGCGTTATCCGTATAGCGGGCGAATAAAAAAGCAACCTGAAGAACAGATTGCTTTTGAAATATCGAAGTTGCAAGTCATACTATCCCAACTTTCTGATAATCTTAATTATTTTTACTCGAAAGTTAAATAGCCGTTTCCTTCATCTGTGACATGGTAACCAGATTTTCTTGCTTCTTCAATAATCTCGTCTTTGGACATGTTGTAGTTATGGTAGTTTATCGACGCTTTAGGATGATCATGTTGGGTAGTAAAAATCATAGTTAAGTAGGAATCTAATTCCTCCCAACTATATTTTTTACTAGCGGTTGGTTTTGGATTTAATTTGTTCATACCTATCTCCTTTCTATCAAAATTTCATGAATAAAAGATGTTGGGTTATTCATGAGAATATTATAGCACAGATTACCAGATATAGTATTACAAAAATTTTACATTACTATATCTAGTGATTTACAAGGAGGATATTATGTGGGAAAAACTACAAGAAATATTGGTAGAACGAGGGCTGACAGTCGTTGACTTGGCAAAAATGGCAGGTATTCCAAAGACAAGCATATATAATGCCAAACATCACGATATTGGTTACAAAAAAATGGAAAAAATCGCTGACGCTTTGGATGTCAGCCTAGATGAATTTAGAAAGGGGTGAGGGGTATTGAAATGGTCCTTAAAAGCATTGCGTGTTAATGCAGGTCTTACTGCGAAAGAAGTAGCAGATATGATTGGCATCCACCAGCAAACGCTTTTGAAATACGAAAGAGATAGCATGGACATTAGGGTTGATTTACTTGCGCAACTGGCTGAACTGTACCGTGTTAATCAAGATGATATTTTTTTAGGCAAACAATCCGTTTTAAAACGGAACTTTAAACAAAACAAACCAAACTAGAAAGGGGCTAACATGTCAAAACAAAGATACGGTCGCCCAAGTACAGGGCAGAAAGGGAATAACCGTCCTACTGTGGTCATTAGTCGTGAGAACTACGACGAGGTTGATAACTTGTCGCTTGGTACAGGAATGAGCCGTAGTGCTATTATTGATTATTTTATCAGTGAAGGCTTGAAACGTGCTCGTATTGAAGAAGTCATCATCAAGACTAAGCGTCTAGTTCTTGAGGGCTAGAAAGGAGACGATTATGAGACCGAATCGAATTTTTCATGGAAACGAAAAACCAACAAACGCAGTAGAGGGCGATTGTTGGTATAGAGATGGAGAATTATTGGTGTTAAAGAACGATTGGGAACGTTGCGTAGACATCGACGAAGCCATCGTGAATAACACTCAATAATTCATTGCCGTCAGCAAAGAGCATTTTTGTCACTTCAGCACCTTTGATAGAGATGATTTCTCTACCTTCAGCAGACGGTGTTGAGTAGGACACATTGTCGCTTTGCTTGAATCGAACATGGAAGTAGTTAGGTTCCATGTGATTCACCTCCTTTCTGTGTTGATATATCGATTATAGCACAGGGAGGAGAACCGACCAAACTAGAAAGGAGGAGGAAAAATGCAACTAGGAAAAATGAAAGTCAATATTGAATTCGTAGGAGCTGAAAAACTTCATGAAGCGATTGACGATGTAAAGAAAAAAGCCGAAGAACTGGAACAGGCAATTCAACGGCTCAATGAAATAAAGTTGGAATTAAAAACACAGATTGCTGATGCATTAGAAAAGCCTACCACAGTAGCGATAGGCGATGAATATGAGGAAGATAGGCGGAAATTTCCTCATGAGACTTATGCTGACTACATTGATAGGCTACGAGCTAATCAATGACGCGTACGGCTATTACTGAATCGAGATTGATTAAGTGATTGTAGTTGGTATCTTTTTCAATGAGTTCAATCAACGAGTCATCATACTTAAAATTACTATCAATATTCTCTTTAACGAATGTTAGTTCTGTACCACTTGAAAAAATAAGAGTGACCTGCTTTTCTTTCAAGTTTGCAGAAATGAAATATTTCACATTCATAACTTCACCTCCTTTCCGTATTTATTATATCACGGAAAGAGAGCAACCAAACTAGAAAGGAGAAAGGGATGAAGATAATAAAAATAGAATCTACCAAGAAGCAGATTCTAATATCCAAGAACAAACGAATAATATTTCATGTTCCTGATGGTACGATGTTTATTCATGATCTGGAAAAGTGATGATTTGCGCGCCATTCTCATCGGTAAAAACATGCGGCTTTCTGTTTGACCATACAGTTGGCACGCTTGAATCGCAAAGAATCGTTAGTCCGTCCTCATAGACGATTAAGTTATGTATGAAAGTTTGATTATCAGTCGTAGTAGCAAACTTTAACAAGGCTTCTGGTTCGTGCAGAATTGTCCCTTTAGTTAATTCTACACTGTAAGGAAGAAACGTAACTTCATCTTTCGCCATTGCATTTATAACTTTCTGCATAAATTTTCTCCTTTCTATCAAAATTATGAATAAAGAGTGTAAAGGATTTTATTCATGAGAATATTATAGCAAAATGATATTGAAAAATCAATATCTAGTTGAAAATAGCTTTTTAAATACTATATCTAGTATACAGGAGGAATATATGTGGGAAATAATTGAAAGATTACTCGAAGAAAGAGGGTTGAATAAAAACCAACTTGCTAGACAAGCTGGTTTGCATCAAAATAGCCTAATCGATCTAAAAATGGGAAGAAAGAAATCCTTGAAGTTTGAGGATGTTGTCAAAATAGCTGACACTTTGGGTGTCAGTCTGGACGAATTTAGGTAACAAAAAACCACTGCGGGAACAGTGGCTTACAAAATTATCTAACAGAATTATAACATAGGAGGCCTATTATGGACAAGATATTTGTTGACTTGTCCGACTGGATAAAATCGATAATAAGAGATGTTGTAAACGAGATTTTACTAGAAAAGGACAACGACGATGGTTTCCCAGAAATGATGAACCGAAAGGATTGCATCAGATTTCTAAAGGTAGACGGGACCGTCTTTGATAAATACAGAAAATTACCGAATTTCCCTAAAGAACAAGAGGGAACAAAATGGAAGAAAAGAGCTATTAAAATTTGGCTTAGCGAAAAAGACTAAAAGACCAATCTGGACAAGGTCTGAAACGAGGAAATAATTTATGACAGAAGCATTATTATCATTATCAATTTTCGCCCTGCCCGTATTGGCAGTAGGCATTTTGGAGCAACGGAAGACCGAGAAGGAGCGGAAGAAACGTGAGCAGGAGCTTTTGCTCGACTACAAAATCGCTATGGCTTGTGAACGGGCAGTTGAAGCAGATAGACAAGCCTGGAAGAACAGTGTTAAACAGTCTCTTATAAACTGGAAACCAATCAAGTTTGCTGATGAGGTACCAACTCGGACAGCTAGAAAGTGGGGTAGACATGCGAATTAACGAGGGTATCGGCAGAGAAAACCTTATCGACCAGATTGTCTATATCACAGGTAAAGCACGACAGTTTTATCAATCCATGTCGCCCTATGAGCTGGCTATGGAATTGAAGATTGCTAAATTACAGGCAGGGTTGGTATGACAATTTACGATAGGGAATACGTGTGTGATGACTGTCTTGAACAATGGGAATCACGCTCAGAAGAGCCGATGACATTTTGTCCATACTGCCAATCAGATGAAGAACCAAGAATTATTGGAAAATGGAGAGCTTATGACTAACGCAGAAAGAATCAGAGAATATTACAAGGAACATCCTAACGCTACATCTAGCGAAGTAGCCGAAGCATTGGGCATCAAAGAAACGACGGTCAAGGGCACTGTATCCCGAGATTGCAAGCATAATCTTTGCGTTCGGTTGCCGGATGGGGGCATTGATTACACCCAACATTTTAAAATCACAGAACAGCAAGCTGAATTTCGTGAGTATGCCAAGGAAATCTTGCTAGAACAGATTGAGATTTTACGTGAGGCCAATCGCAGAGAAAGTGATAGCAACCAAATCCGATTGAACTCTCGCGAAATCAGAAATCTGCTTTACGAGGTAAGCAAGCTATGACAAGACAAGATTTAATCGAATTGATGGAAAGTGATGCAGCAATAGGTATCAAAGATTTTATGGCTATGCATGATCACTATGTTACCTGCATGATCACTCACAAACAAGGTTACGACCATGACCAGTTGGAGTATATCGTTGCATACGTTAAATTTTTGGAAAATCATTTTATGGAGGATTTATGAAAATCTACATAGCGGATGACAAGCGGTTGATTGTCGAACCTTCGTGGTTTGATAGATTTGACTATAAAGGCGAGATTTATGTAAATGAGCCGAAAACAAAAATACAACTGAAGGCAAAGGTTGCGGAAGAAATTGAGCAAGATATACGAAAAACAATGGCTGAAGTCATCGCTCGATTTCAGACGCTTTTCGAAGAGTTACCGTTAGAAGATATTTTTAACGAAAAACGCAAGCAAGTGCGTGAATCCTATGATACAGAGCAAGCAGTTGCTGATGTGATAGAAAGGTGGCAGAAATGAAGATTACAAAAGCAAGCGAAATCGAACGGACGAAGAATTGGCGTGTCCTGCTGTACGGAAAGCCCGGCCTTGGGAAGACCAGTGTTATCAAGTCTCTGACGGGCCGAACGCTAGTCTTGGACATGGACCATTCTAGCAAGGTCTTGGGCGGTACGGATAATATCGATGTCATCGAATTCGACCGGAATCACCCAACAGAATTTATGAAGATATTCCTGACCGAAGTCGATTCTCTACTCAGCGAATATGACAATCTAGTCATTGATAATCTAACCAGCTTTCAATCTGATTGGTTTGTCGAAGCAGGAAAGTCATCAAAGAATGGTATTTCCAATGAATTACAACATTACAACCAATGGACCAACTACTTTCTGCGTGTGCTGACAGCTATCTACTCTAAGCCTATCAATATCTATGTGACAGCTTGGGAAGATACGCGAGAATTGACCCTGGACACAGGACAGTTAATCACTCAGTATGTGCCACAGATTCGGTCTAATGTGCTGAACCAGTTGCTTGGATTGACAGATGTTGTCGGTCGAATCATGGTCAACGCTAAGAGTGGGAATCGCGGGGTTATCCTCGAAGGTTCGGAAGGGACCTACGCTAAGAATCGACTGGATGAACGGACAGCCTGTCCGATTGAGGAGTTGTTTGCATTTAATGTTTAAGTTATTTGACTACCAACTAGATTTGATTGATAGGGCACGCAAGCAGATAGCTGATAAGAATGTTATGATTGTCAGCCCACCTGGAAGCGGTAAGTCCGTTGTCATATCAGAAGTTATCAAACGAGCTACGGAAAAAGGTGGCAGGGTACTGTTCCTAGTGCACCGCAAGGAATTGATTGAGCAGATAACTGGCAGTCTAACAAGACACGAGGTCAATCTCAGTCGTGTTGACTTACTGACAGTCGGAAGAGCGAAGAACAGGCTATCTGTTATCCAGAAACCTACGCTGATCATCACAGACGAAGGGCATCATGGGAAAGCGAGTACCTACCAGGCTATCTACAAATATTTCGAAGATGTCCCACGGTTAGGCTTTACGGCGACCCCTTGGAGACTTAATGGGTCTGGTTTCACCGATACATACGATGTTATGGTTGAGGGCAAGTCTGTCCAATGGTTGATTGATAACCAAAGGCTTGCGAATTGCAGGTATTACAGTTTACTTTCGATTGATACCTCAAAGCTCAAGACCAGAAATGGTGAATATACCAACCAGTCGATTGATGAAGCGTTCGGCAAGGCCATCTATGGCAACGTGGTCAAGGAGTACCGAAAACGTGCAGACGGTCAGAAAGCTATTCTGTATGCTCATTCGATAGAGGCCTCTAAGAGCTTCTCTGACGAATTTAATCAAGCAGGTATAGTTTCGGTCCATGTCGACTCTAAAACGCCTAAAATCGAACGTGAGCGCATTATGCAAGCCTTTCGTGACGGTGAGATACAAGTCTTGTGCAATGTGGACTTAATCAGCGAGGGCTTCGATGTGCCGGACTGCTCTGTGACGATACTATGTAGGCCCACGAAATCACTGGTACTGTATCTTCAACAGTCCATGCGGTCCATGCGTTACCAACCTGGCAAGATAGCCATTATCATCGACTGTGTTGTCAATTGGCAGATACATGGTCTGCCCTACACCCCGCACAACTGGAAAGAGTATTTCCAAGGAGGGTGGAAGAAAGCACGTAAAACCGAAAACACGATCCAGGCGAAACAATGCCCAGACTGTTCGGCCATGTGGCCATTGAATCAATCGGTGTGTGATATGTGTGGATATAATTTCGGTGAGCGTGAGCAGGCTGAGAAAGAACGAATTGAAGCTGAATTGGTTGAAATCAAGCAGAAAGAATTTCAGCAGGCACGTTTGGCTGAACAGAAATTCGGCAAGAACCTAGCGAAGAACTGGGAAATAGCCAAAGCGCGGGCCAGTATCAAAGGCGGAAAACCGCTATATAAACTACTTTTCTACTACGCAGGTACAGATGTACCAGACGATGACATCATTCGCATCTCGGGTGTTTCTAGCAAGGAATACTATCGAGCTTTGCAATGGGTCGAAAAACAAAAAAATAAAATTATTACGAGGTATTAAACATGGGATTTACAACAGATTTTTCAGATGTTAAAGAGTATCAGGAATTCAAAGAGCAGGACTACGAGATGATCGTATTCGATGCGTACGAAGCAGAGAACAAGAATGGTAAGCTACGTGTTGTCATTGACTACGTTGTCCGAAACGATGTCCAGCAAGAGAAGCAGAATGCTCACTTGTGGGATGAACAGTACCGTTCGACACAGACCAATAAATACCACATGGGTATTTTGATGGGTAAAGCCAAGGCGCTCGGTATCCCAGAGGGCAAGCATTATGACAGTTTTGAAGCCTTTCTCAATGACTTCAAGGGGCGCACTGCGAAGGTTCGTGTGAAATTGGAGGAATACAACGGTGAGAAATATCCGAAAGTACGGTTCACCAACGCTTCAGATGTACCGAATTCACACCACGTTTGGAAAGAGCAGACTACTGCAGCATCACCAGTTGCTGACGATGATTTACCGTTTTAATTCTACGAGGTAATCTATGAAATCGCTATCCGATTCGCTTGACCGGTTACTTTATCAAACGGACTGGGGGTCCAGTCTGTTTGGCGAATCGGTGTTAAAAGCGGAACTAAAGAAACAATTATACAAAATCCATTATGTGAACGATAAAAACCAAGTACACTACTATTTTGAATCAGCAACGGTTGAACCTAAGGACATCGGCTATTTCGCAAGTGACGGTCGCAAGACACACAGGTTTATCTATGGCGATGTCTGGATGTCCAACGAAACGGATGACAATCCAGCGACTGTGAAATACAACTCAGAGAAGAATTTTCCGCCCTTCGCTAAGTTAGTCATTGATTATCTGATTGGCAGGTATACGATTTCTGACGGCTATCTCTACGATGTCAGCAATCGGCAGTTTCGGATTTTGGACGAGTACGCTCTGCAGACACGTTACGGATTCAAAGATGCCAGTCACATCATGGAAATCCTATCAGGTATCCATCATTTTCTAGGTGTTAAGCCAATCAATTATATCCAACTTTATCAAATCGCAGGGCAGGATTTCATCATTGATCTGGAAGCCAACGAACTACGAATCGAACCACCCAAGCAGAATGTATCCTATTTCAAGCATTACCCTGTGAAACTATCGGATGCCCAGGCATCGCAGAGAATCGCCCAGGAATTCCTTGAGTATGTCATCGCAGACAGTCAGTCGCTTCACAACGCACAGCTTCAAGCCTACTACATGGCACAAGTCGCATGTGGTATTCGACCCAAGACCAATTTCTTCATCTCAAAATCTGGGGTACGAACGGGGAAGGGTCTTCGGCACATAGCGTTGTCTGGGTTATTTAAAAAAATCGATGTCGAGCTGGACACGCTAAAATCGAATGGCTTTGAGGCCCTGCAAGCCTGGGCGATGTTTTCAGGCGGAGAAATGGCCCTTGCGACGGAGCAGGGTGATATTCAAGGCCTTGCAATGGAGCGAGTACTTAAAATCATCGCAACCGAACGAACGCACGTTGCACGGTCAATCGGACAGAACCAGTCACTGGTTAGTCTGTCTAGTGTGCTGTGTATTGATACAAACAGGACAGTCGCGCTATCTGATGAGATGAATGGACGGAAAATCTTGATTCAGTATCAGGATAGGCCAGAAGGTGAGACAGATTTTGAACGTGAAGAGATATTCGCAAAATACTGGCAGGCGTTCACGAATCGAGACAAGTCGCCGAAAGTCGCAGGCAGTCTTGGGTTTCTACTGAATTCTATGGAATATTTCAAGCAACAGGATGAGATGTATCTGTGGAAGAATGTGGAAGTATTCAACGATATTGACCTGGACGATTTTCAGATGGCACTGATAAACGCTCTGCAAGAGATTGATTTCGTGCAGAGGACAGGGAATAAGGAAGTAGTCGCACTGTCTGATAGAGTTTACGGAAAGAATATGAACGCTTTAGGTGAATCGTTAGCAAGGATTGGGGTCAAAGCTACCTCTAAGAAGGTTAATGGCAAGTCAGCTAGAGGATATATTATCGAAAATCAAGAGCGTTTTAACAAATTTATCATGTGAGGTCACAGGCGGTATTGGGGTAGTTATACATTCCTTGTAACCGTCTAAACCCTTACTGAATAAAGGTTTCAGCTATTATTTTACACAGGTTACGGAGTTACCCACTCATCAATAAGACTTATATATTGTTAATTATTTTATTTTATATATATAAGGGGTGGGGGAGCTGAATTCCGTAAACCTCGTTACCGAAAGGGTGTAAACCCTTGATACGACTAGAGTTAAGGGGGTTTCACACCATGTACCACGACACAGCACTAGCTTTTCTAAAAAAAGGCTATCAGGTCATTCCGTTAAGCCGAAAGACTGGCAATCCGATTATTAAATTTAAGGATATTCCGATAACAGAAGAGATTATCAAATCAGTCAATTGGTTTAATTGTGACTATGCCCTCTTGATGCGTGGCGTGTGGGCTATTGATATTGATACTCACAATATGGATGTGACGATTGCAGAAGGATTGAAATTTCTCTTACGGTCGCAGAAAGCGGACTTGCTATCTGTTCTGTCCACTGACCAGAACGACTATGGCTTAGATGGGTATTCATCAATATTACGAAGCGAGTACAGGCGAGAACTGATTAATAATTTTAACAATACATTTCTGGAATTAACTGCAAGCGGTGGGATGCATGTCTTATTTAAAAAGCGTGAAGATATACCCTATGCACAGAAAATCGGAGTCATGCCTGGAATTGATATTAAGGCCAATGAAAACAACTACGTGAAGATATTTCCATCTGAAGGTAGAGAAGTGCTGCAAGCAGTCAAAGAATTGCCGTATTACGATGGCATATTTGAACAGGAAGTTTTTAAACCGAAACAACAGATTATCACACAGTATTTTAGCGACTCATTGCCAACGAGTTTGAATGGTAGCCACGAAGGAAAAGAGGCCTATGACCGAATCATCACTGGAACGTGTATGAATCGGAACGACGATTTGTTTAAGGCGAGCTGCTGGGCTATTGAGAATAATCAAAGTCTCGCAGATTTAATGGTCATCATTGGAACAGTCAAGGGCAGAGATGTATTCACACAAGAAGAATTTGAACGAACAATAGAATCAGCAAGAAGGAAGGTGAATTATGTCACTATCGGAACATGACATACAATCGCAGATCCGCATGGAATTGGCCAAGTGTGGCTATCCAACTTTCCGTGCTAATGTGGGTAAAGTCCGCACGGCAGATGGACGCTATTTTGATACAGGTCTGCCAAGAGGGTTTAGTGACCTGTTTGGATTTAGACCAGATGGACAAATATTTTTTATCGAAGTAAAAAATGAAAAAGGTCGTGTGAGACCTGAGCAAGTAAAATTTATTGAAAGGATGCGTATTTCTGGCGCCTTAGCTGGTGTAGCTAGAAGTGTTGAGGATGCAAGGAGGATAATTGATGCAGATATCGATCGTTGATACCGTAGTTGGAAACAAGGGTTTCTATTGGGTGGAAGGTGACACGCTATTTTTAGCCAGCCATCTGACTGAAGAACAAAAGCAAAAATATATTGAACAAGTGAGGAAGAAGAATGGCAAAGAATTTTGAAGAACTAAAAAATATGGTTGTCTGTTGGGCATTTGAAAAAAATCTACACTTAGCTGACCCGAAAATCCAATGGATGCGAGTGACGGAAGAGGTCGGAGAAATCCAAGATGTACTGCTGAAACCGACAAAGTTTGAAAATCCTGAACGAGCACTAAAAGATGCGCTCGGTGATTCCTTGGTCACTTTGATTGTACTGGCCTATCAGTTGCGATTGGATTTGGTCGATTGTCTAGAAGTCGCATACGACGAAATCAAAGACCGTAAGGGACGGATGGTGAATGGTACGTTTGTGAAAGAGGAGGATTTGTGATGGGTGAGCCAAAAAGTTGGGCGTTAGCAAGTGTAGAAGGAAAAGAGGGGCAATTCGACAACGTAACCAAACCAAAACATTACCAAGGTAAGTATGGTTTGGAAGCTATCGAGGTTATCAAGAACTTCCTGACCGAGGAAGAGCTAAGAGGTTACTACAAGGGGAATGCCCTGAAATACCTACTTCGGGAGCGGAGCAAGAATGGCCTTGAGGACCTAAAAAAGCTAGGCAGATACCTGGACTGGCTAATCGAGGAGACGGAGAAAGCGAATGAAAGAAGATAATCTATCGTTGATTATTGCAATAATTTTTGGGATTGCATTGATAGCAGCATTGCTTGAAATCAATAGACTGGAATCCCGCGAACCTATCATCATCTACCGTGTCGGCAACGAAGGAATAGACATGTTCGGCAAGGTCACGGCTAAGGATGTGGTTGACGGACATTACTATGTCGAGGTCAAGCCTTATGGTAAGTTCCTGGTGACCAGGGAGCAGTATGACAGCGTATCTGTCGGCGATGAGATGCCTGAGTGGTTGAAAGGACGGAAGAAGTAGATGACGGTCGATGACATTATCACAACTTGTCACAAAATCAATACCAAGCCCAACATCCATCTGGGAGAGGTTCAGGATATGTACGAGTCCAAGGATGGACAGATGCGGTATTACGTTAACAGGGAGAATGGTGTGGCTTATTTGTACGCCACACAGAAAAGAGGTGAGTTTATATCGGTGGTAAACGAATCCAAGAGGATGAATTAGATTATATCCGTCATTTATACCAATACCCAGAGAACAGCACTGTCAAAAGTGTAACGGGACATCTAGGTATCTCTAGACGTGCTTATTATTACCGCAGGGAGAAAGCTGGCATTACCAAGAAGCATATTAGAGGCTGGTCGGATGAAGAGATTGCATTTATTAAAAAGACATGCATCACGTTAACGATACAAGAACAGGCCGATGTACTAGGCAGAACGGTAAGTGCTGTAAAGAATAAGCGTTTCGAGATTGGCGCTGTACGATACCGTCAGAAACCTAGTCTAGAAGAAGTTAAAAAGTTGGCAAGGGCTGGTATGACCAAACGTGAGATTTCTAAAACGCTCGGAATCTCAATCAGTGCTGTTAGTTGGTATCTCTACCATTATGGTATTGATTTTGTAAAATGCGATGGGTCGCACGTTTGGCGGAATGACATGAAAACATTATTTGGAGGAAACAGATGAAACAGAATGATTTTTACGAAGTGAACGGGTGTACGGAGTTTATACCTGTAACAATCAATGAAAGATACAATGACGGAGTTGATGTCACGATTCACGGTCCCATAAGGCCTTTTAGAACAACGGTTGAACAAGTGTATCAGTTTCAGAAACCACATGAACCACAAAAGGTTGTGATACCAAAATATGTATCTGAATGGATTGGTTACTGTAAGGCTAATGGCTTAACTTTGTTAGGAGCTATTGAACCAATATCAAAATTTGGTAAAGGACTTGCTGATACGTTCACAGGGGAATTAAACAGATGCCTTAGTTGGGTGGGGTTTAATCAAAATGCTTTTGCTCGTGCATGGCTTGACGGCTACGAAGTGGAGGAGGAAAAGCTATATACAGTTGAAATACCTAACCCTAACAAAATTGGGAATGAAGTTAATGTGCTAATGATGAATGGCTTTAGGCAAGTAATTATCAAAAAAGAATTTGGTAATGACTGGAAGAAAGAAAAAGGTTTTCAGCTAACCGAGGAAGAAATTAAAAAGGACTTTGACTGGGCTTGGCAATTTGCGAAAGAGGTGGAGTGATGGATAAGTATTTAATGTACGGAATTGTCATTTTAGGAATAATAGGTGTCGTGCTAAATACAGCCCTTATCTTGGTTTACGCTATAGCTATTAAAAATCTTGATAGTCAGCAACAAAAATATAAAAATGAGATGAGACGGATATTCGGTTGGGATGAATATGACTGGAGTGAGAATTTTAATAGAGTTAAAAAAAGGTCAGAACGGTTATTAGAAGAGGTTGATGAGCTTAATAAATTACCTTTAATCATTCAAGCGAAGAAAGAGCAAACACTTAGACGTCTGATTCAGGAACAAGACCAAACGCAGGGAGAAATCGAGAGGTTGAGTAGATGAAACAATTATTGAGGTCTATTGGATTTATTCTGATATTTTATTCGTTTGTCCCTAACATCATCCACGAGATGATGCTTGCTCAGAAGATAATGTTTGGATTAGGTTCTAGTTGGCTATTTTATGAAGGAGGCAGAAAATGATACCGAAGTTTAGAGCGTGGGATACCATCAAAAAAGCTATGAGTGAGGTTGAAATAATTGTGTATACAGAGGAAAGAGTGTATCCTTTCTACTCAAAAGTAATCCGAAGATACATTCCATTTAGTGAAGCAATCCTCATGCAGTCCACAGGGGTGTTTGATAAAAACGGCAAGGAAATTTTTGAGGGCGATATTGTTAGAATGCACTCAGGCGAGCTTTTACCAGTAAAGCTACACCACGGCATGTTCGAACCTGTTTGTTATTACGCCAGCCGTGCCTTTGGGAGGGTTGGAAATGTTTTTGAAAATCCTGAGTTGTTAGAACACCCAGATTTTAGGGAGGGGTAGGAAATGGAAACTAGTATTTTAGGAGAGTTAAAAGCATTAATGGATTGCTTTCCTGGTTCATACATTAACCATAATCTTGAATTGATACTCATATCGATAACAAATACATATTTCAAAATTGAAGATTGTAAAGACAAACGTGATATAATTGCAAAATTATTAATGTGGTGCAGCAGAACGATTGTAAAAGGTCAACCATTTCGTAGCGAAAGTAGAAATAATGCATTTAGGAAGCTTGTCAAAATGTCTTTAAATCATTATTTAGGCACACTCTTTTCGAACGAAGGTATGGCCTTGATTTATCAAAGATTAGGCAATGGAATCAATCCAGAATTGACTTATAGATTTATTGACAGCGGTTTTGATTTGGAGGTACTAAATGACTAACGAAAAACTAGGCGTGCTACTGGTCGATGTGCCAGAGCCGAGGCATGCAAAGTATAATTACTTAGAATATAGCGATGGAACTCACAGTATTTTCATGGCGGATACAAAAGAAACGGTTAGGGCAGAGGCGATGCTTTGCACCCAAGAAGAAGCTCAGAAATACCCACAATTTCGGTGGGTAGCTTTGGAGGATTTATGATTAAACGGCATCGTTTTAGCAAACACGCACCGAAACCTGAGCCAGAACCGTATGCAGAAGGCACGTTGAAAGACTTACGGTTGAAGCTTGGTATGACGCAGAAAGAGCTTGCGGAACTATTGGAAGTCCCTAAAACAACTATATGCCATTGGGAACGCAAACATACCAATCCGCCTGATGTTATACATAAATTGCAGAAGATGCACGAAGATACTAAAGACCATATCAAAGACGATGGTGTAGACATCATTGAAAAACTCAGTTACCTTAAACATCGGCTCGGAATATCATATGACAGCTTGGCTCAATTGGTTGGAGCTAGCCATGGAACGTCTGTCAAAGATTGGATGGACGGTGCAAAACCAAAGTTGAAATATGTAGCAGAAATCAATCGCATGTATGATGAGTTAAAAGGCCAACACCGACCGAAACCCCGAAAACACCGACCGACTTTTTGTCAGCTAGACCCGCTGGACAAGACTTCGTGGAAAGCGGAAATTGAAAATCCGGTTATTGCGTGGCGATGAGTCTAGTTAATATCGCTAATGATTGGGTTTTCCGTAAGTCGTGGAGCAATGTATTAAATATTGAGATTGACAAGTGGGTGACAGATGAAGCGCTAGCTTTACTTGAATACCAGATACCGAAGAATGCTTTTGGAAAAAGCGTCAGGAGCGGTGTCTTAAAGAGTGGCATAGGGGTGTATCTAAAGCATTTGTCCAAGGACGAGGCGAACGAACAAGGTTTCACAGACATCATGCTAAAAGTGCAAAAGTCTAGACCTAAAGAATTAATGGGCTTGAAACCCGATTTTAAAATCCCGGGTATTGATGGCTATGTCGTCAAAAATATGCTTTATTGCAGATGGGTTGAGGACAAGAAGTCTTTCTGGTTTGTGGTCGATATTGACGTAGAAAACGTTCGAGAGTTTGCGATTAAGCTGCACAAGTTGTTTTTGAACGGTACATATTTAGATGATGTCTATGTTGGTTTTTCGAAAGAAGCGACAACCAGGCTAGCCTACGAAATTGCTTTAGAACTCAGAAAATGCGGTTGCTTGGAGTTTATGGGCTACAACGAAAACATATTTAAGGGTTTGTGATTGTAACAGGTCACAAGCTTATTACCCGAATGGGTAAAATAAAAAAGAGGAAACAATATCAAGACTAATCTAACCGAAACGTTTTTGTCAACACTTTCCTAGTTTTGGTTAGTAGGAAACAATAGATATCTGGGCGGAGACCTTTTTCCGTGGTCAAGAATTGTCTCTAAAAAGAAAGGTTAAAAATGGTGAATATATGACAAATAAACAGACAGAAAGAGAGGCGCTCAGGGGCTAACAACCCCTGAGACCTAGCGATAGGTTTCACGTTTGTCGACCCATGTAAACTCATAGGTCGCCCTCTACATATTTCTTGAAATTTCTGTCATTTGTATTCTCCAAGCTTATGCTGTGCTATGAGAATGTGCTATCCAGTGAAGAGCCGACTGTCTGAGTGTAACTGGCTCATGGTATCTCAATCTTATGTTAAAGACGGATACTTTTCTACTGGCTTACTAACTGTGAAAGGTTAGTAAGTCATTCTGCCAAAAATAAATTTAAAAGGAGGATTCCTTTGTAGATTAAAGTCACATTATTGGGCCAATGGCAGTACGGTCAGCCACAAATAACATTTAACTTTACAGTCGTTGTCTTCTCGCAGATTGTGGTAAAGCGAGAAGGAATACCGCAAATAAAGAAAGGAATCAATCTTAAATATTTCACCGTCCAAGGACCCTATTGCGGTACGGGTTGAGGACAAAATAAAAAAGCCAGCACACTTGTACTGACTGTGAGTAAAACCTAAAACTATTATATCACAAAAGGAGTACGGCAGTGCGGTTATTTAAAGAAATAGATAAGTATTTTACGAAAAAGAACGCTTACGAAGTGCTAGAATTATACAGACGGTACGCCAGAATGGCTGGCGAGGAATACACACCAAAATTGACCGCCACGTACTCTTTTGAACCAAAATCAAGTGGATTTACTAACAAAGCTACTGAAATTCAGGTCACGAATAGAGTTGCTGCGTGCGACGAGTTAGAAGAAATCACCAAAGCGATTAACAGAGTTATAGACCCGTACATTAGGCAGATACTGATTGAGAAGTATTGCAAATGGCACATTAAGCAAGATAAAGCTATCTATACCGATTTAGGGTATTCTGAAAGCGAGTTTTATCGTATGCTCGAGCGTGGAGCGATTGAGTTCGCCGAGAATTACCGTGGTGGTGAGTTACTGGTCTTTCGTAAGTTTTTGGGAGACATTTGCTAGTAACTTGCAAGTGAATGAGCGTTTTTATGTAGTAAAATAGTATTATCGGATACCGAGAAGAGATATGTATTTACATTTTTCAGTCATTATTAATTGACAACCAATCTCCTTAGAAAATCGAACTCGGTATCTATTTCGGGAGAGTTGGCAGAGTTGGTCGAATGCGCCCGTTTGCTAGACGGGTGGCCGCCTACGTGCGGTCCGTGGGTTCGAATCCCACACTCTCCTTTAGGGCTTAGCCTAGATAATCTGTGGTGACACAGGAAAACTAAGATTATGACATACCAATCTTAGTGCCAGCAATGGTCAATCTAAGCAATCAAGTTCTTGTGTCATCTGCTAGGTGGCAACGTGTGAAGTCAAAGAGCTTTTCCAAGAGCCAATCGGTGATGGACTACGTCAGTAGTGCTTGAGACGAATATGGAGGATGAAGAAGGTGTCAAAGTTCGAGAGTCGCGTCAAGAGCGGACACCATGTTACATATTGTTGGGTTGAATACCCGTGGATATGTAACGAGCCGGAAGGTTGCTAACCAGAAGGTAATAATAGGCGTTGCGCATTTTGTTTCTCAAAAGGAAACGAAACGCATGGCGATGCACGTCTATGGTATGCTGACAATGCATAGAGTTTATTATGTTTGGAATAAAAATATTGTTTTAAAGCGAAAGACATCGCCCGTCGCAAAATGAAAGTGCACTTCGGTAGCTAGGCTACCCACTTGAATCTCGCAAGGAGGAGAGTGAAGTCGAAGAGTAAAGCAGCCTAGACCTTTAGCGGGGTTTTCGTTAATTGAAAAACGGCTTAGTAGTTTGTGACGTAAGGGGTGGTTGGTCTAACCAACCGTGCATGATTGTTACTGGGAGGGATTCTAGTGGATAAGCGACTAACTCATAAGGTTGCGAAAGACAATCAATAAGACGTGTAATCTCAGCGTTTGGGGGACAGATGAGGTAGTGCTTATTTGGAACAACCATAGGGCACCAGGTTCGATTCCTGCTGTTCCCGTGTCAAGAGCAAGTAACCCTAAGAGGGGCTTGGCTCGATGAGGTCAGAGAATTGCATATCGCTCTGACCCAATATGCATTAGTCACACAACGAAGTGTGGCTTTTTAATTTTGATTGGAGGTGATGGTCATTGATAGACATCAACAAATTATTGACGAGCTAACTAGCGATGCAATTAAGCTGATGTCAGATTGGCCATCAGCAAGAGAAAAACAGAAGCAGTTCGTACTCGCTTATGTTTCAAGTGGATTTAAGAATGCTACGGAAGCAGCGCGACAGGCGGGGTATTCGGATAAGTCAGCGAAAAATACAGCAAATAAACTTGTCACTTTATCCGACTTTTTTCACGTCCAAGAAGTTATTAAAATATTAAAGGAAAACTTTGAAAAACGTAGTACAGAACTATCCATTGCATCCTTGGTCGAAATAAAGCAATTCCACACAAGAGTATTACGAGGAGAAGAAACTGATTTCGAGATTGTGACTTCGATCAGCGGCACTACCAGCATCGAGGAAGTCCCTCCGAGAATCAAAGAAAGACAAAAATCAGCAGATAGCTTGGTTAAAATGCTGTCTGACAGCGAGAACGTCAATCGAACAGAACTAGCCCTAGACAAGCTGTTTGACAAATTAGAAGAGGAAATAAATGGGAATAGATAGATTGTACCACAATAAGCAACTCAGCATTCTAAAACGGGCCTTGCGTGAAGATTGGTACATGATGATAAACCATGGAGCTGTTCGTGCAGGTAAGACCCAGTTGGACAACGATCTGTTCCTCATGGAGTTGCGCAGAGCGAAAAGAAATGCTAAGACTTGCGGTGTTGACAATCCAATGTACATCCTTGGTGCTACCAGTGCTGGTACTTTGCGGACTAACATCTTGCAGGAACTATCGGAGAAATACGGTATCGACTTCAAGTTTGATAAGCACGGAAACTTCACATTGTTTGGCGTGTATGTGGTTACGACCTTCACAGGTTCTGTCGCTGGTTTACGCGCTATCCGTGGTATGACGGCATACGGAGCTTATATCAACGAAGCGACACTTGCCAACAAGGAAGTCTTTGATGAAATTCGCAAGCGTTGTTCAGGGTTTGGCGCTCGTATCATTTGCGACACTAACCCAGACCATCCAAATCACTGGCTAAAAAAAGATTATATCGACAAAGCAGATGACAAGAGTATTATCGCCAATCATTTTACGATATTCGATAATACCTTCTTAAATCAGCGCTACATTGAGAACCTTATCGCAACAACGCCGAGCGGTATGTTTACAGAACGTGGTATCTACGGTCGTTGGGTCAGCGGTGAAGGGGCTGTTTATCGTGATTTCAAGGAAGATATGCTCATATCTAGCGAGGACATTCCAACAGACGACATCACAATCTATTATGCTGGTGTTGACTGGGGATATGAACACCATGGGTCTATTGTTGTTTGTGGACAAACGGCAGATGGTAGAGTCTACCTTTTAGAAGAATACTCGGCGCAGTACCAAGAAATTGATTACTGGGTGGAGATTGCTAAAGACATCAAATCTCGTTATGGAAATATCTATTTCTATGCAGACTCCGCCCGACCTGAACATGTCGCACGGTTTGAACGGGAGCATTTAAAATGTGTGAACGCTGATAAATCTGTTCTGAGTGGAATTGAACAAGTGGCTAAGTTGATGAAGCAAGGTCGCTTTTTTGTTTGTTCAGAAAAGGTTGAAAAATTCAAGGATGAGGTCTATCAGTATGTCTGGAATGAGAAAACAGGCGAGCCAGAAAAGAAGAATGATGATGTACTGGATGCACTTCGTTATGCTATCTATTCAAAATTTCAGGGGGTTGGTAGCAAAATCAAATTATTTAAGGGAGGTTTTTAATGTCGCTAGTTAGCATAAACAAACGAAAGCTATTGACAACATCAGCGGAAGAAATTACGCCAGAGTTGGTGGCAGATGCTGTTGACTTGCATCGTTCAAAATTACTTAAAGGCTATCTTGAAAACGAAGACATGTACATGTCAAATCATAGTATTTTAAAGGGTAGTCCTAAAGACCCATGGAAACCAGATAATAGACTAGTCATCAATTATGCTAAATATATCGTTGATACGTTCAGTGGGTATCAAATCGGAGTTCCAGTGAAAATTACTCACGATGATACTGCTGTTGTAGATTTCATTGACAATTTCCGTAAATTGAATGACATGGAAGACAGCGAGTTTGAGCTGGCCAAGATTGCAGATATTTTCGGCCATGCTTTTCTATATGTCTATCAGGATGAAGAAAGTAATACCAGAACAACCTACAATAGCCCAGTCAATATGCTTATTGTCCACGATGACAGTATCCAAGAAAAGCCGTTTTTTGCTGTTCGGTACGCATTTGATGAGGGTGCGGCAACTGGGTATGGACAGGTTATCACTGCGTCGGAAGTCATTGACGCAACTTTTCAACAGGGAGGTGGCGTCACATTTCACGAACGTACTCCTCACATCTACGGCAGATTACCAGTCGTTGAATTGATTGAGAACGAGGAACGTCAAGGCATCTTTGATAGTGTCAAGACACTAATTAATGCATTGAACAAGGCTGCAAGCGAGAAAGCCAATGATGTTGACTATTTTGCTGACGCTTATTTGAAAGTAGTAGGTGTTGAGTTGGACGGAGATATGGCTGGGCAGATTCGTGAGAATCGTATCTTCAATTTATGGAAGAACGGTTTGGACGGCCCGTTGCCTGATGTTGGCTTCCTGGAGAAGCCAAACTCAGATACAACTCAAGAAAATCTAATTGCTTTACTCAAAGAGTCCATCTTTGCGGTGTCTATGGTCGCAAATCTGTCCGAGGAAGACTTTGGAAATGCTTCAGGGACTGCCCTAGCGTTTAAATTACAAGCTATGGATAATCTAGCCAAGATGAAAGATAGGAAGATGCAGTCCGCTTTTAATCGTCTGTATGAGATTGTCTTTAATGTGCCTATGGCAAGTGTTCCGAGCGATGGCTGGACGGGTATCAAGTACCAATTCACAAGAAATGTGCCACGCAACGTACTCGAGGAAGCGCAGATTGTAGCTCAGCTTTCAGGTCAAGTTTCCAATGCTACTAAGTTATCTGTTCTATCTATTGTGGATAGCCCACAAGATGAATTGGAGAAGATGGCAAAAGAAGAAGAGAGTTCCAGCTTGTTATCTAAACAAATCGCCATAAATGAGCGGATGACGGACAAAGACCTTCAGCCAGATAGTCAGAAGGTGATTGCTGATGGCGAGTGATGATTGGAAAAAACGGATACAAGCTGAACAGCTAGCCAAAATGGAGCGTGGTGCGACGTTAGGCGTTGAAATGGATAGATTATACTCCTATCACTTTAACGAGCTAGAAAAGGAAATTAGAGCCTTTGAGCAACGTTACGCTGATAAGAATGGTTTGTCCTTGGCTGAAGTAAAGGCTCGAGTTGATGATTTTGATGTCAAGTCTTTCGAGGAGAAAGCCAAGCGGTATGTGGCCGAGAAGAATTTTTCTGCACGGGCAAACTCTGAGTTGGCATTGTACAACTTGAAAATGAAGACCAATCGGCTAGCTTTGTTGCAATATAATCTGGATCTAGAATTGATTGCTCTGGCAGAAGATGAGCGAAATTTGACGGAGCGTTTTTTGAACGACGAATTTATCAAGGCCATAGAAACACAATCTGGCTTGCTTGGTCAGTCTGTTTTGACAGCTAGTCAAATCGGTACTACGGCACAGGCTATCTTAAATACTCCTTTCCATGGAGCCAATTGGTCTGACAATATCTGGAAAAGGCAAACTGCTTTGCGTGAAGTTGTTGCCAGGATGACAGAGCGATTGTTGTTACAAGGGAAAAACCCGACTACCATGGTTGCCCAACTTCGGAAGGAGTTCAATGTTACTGTTAGTGAAGCCAAGCGTTTGGCAGTCACAGAAGGTGCTCGAGTAGCTACCGAGGGACAGAAACAAGCCTATATCGCAAATGGTTATGATGAATATGAATTCATCGCAGAACCGTCAGCATGTAGGGACTGCGCTAAGTTGGACGGAAAGATATTCAAAGTCAAGGACATGGAGCCTGGAGAGAATGCTGCTCCCATGCACCCTTGGTGCCATTGTTCGACAGGGGCGAATGTTTCGAAATCAACATATACTCTGTCGAATGAAGAACCTCAATTATTCCGTAGAGGAGCGTTGAAGGGTGAGTTTAAAGCTCTTAAAATCCCGATGAGGCTTTCAAGCGTTCGTAGGCTAGCTCGTGACTTTGATATCGACCTAAGCAATTCTAAGATAATCCTTGTCAAACAAAAAGATTTGATTGGAACAGGTTTTTGCGGGGGTGCTTCGGCAGAAGAGGTCGGAAAAATTTATTTATACCCCGATGCTTTTACTAGCGAAGAGCAACTGGTTAAAACATTACTTCATGAGAACGAGCATGTTCGACAGTATTTGACTTACGGTACTGAGGAAGTCTATAATAATCCTGAAAAATACGAGTTATTAGCTCAAAAAGCCGAAGAAGTATGGTATAATAAGGTTAGAAAGAGGTGATTAACCATGTATGATGATTGGATGAAATGTTTTGTAAATATCAGTAAGATAGGAACTCCAGGCAAGAGTCCGATTGACGGTAAGACACCTTTGAATTATATTTTTATGGATTACGGAAATGATTTCGGCAACCTCATTATTTGGGATCCTGTGAATAAGGTTAGAAAAATCTTTGATAGAGTTGCCAAACGTGATTTTTATCCAACTATGCCTTTAACCAATGGTTTTTTAGCTGATTATAAAATTGTTTAATAAGCACCTAGAGAAATCTAAGTGCTTTTTTGTTGCAAAAAATAGAAAGGAGGTCGCTATGAACAAACGCATCAAAAAGAAACGCTGGCTTGAAATCAAGTTAGCTGAGTGTTTAGCTCGTGAGCATTTGCTTATGTCGGCTGTGACTGAGCAGAATGACAAGATTGTTAAGCAGGCAAAAGAAATCACTGATCTACGTTTGATTATTGAACGCAATGCACAAGCTACAAATGCGAGATTTGACAAAATCGAGAAGCAAGTGGCCAATAGTAATGCCAAAAAATCTTGGTTCGGTAGAAAGTAGGAGAAAAATGGAAAAACAAATTATTATTTTTTTGAAAAATGGCGAAACATTATTGTTTCAAGATGTAAGTAATGTGGATGTGACAGATGAATATGTTGCTTTCGATTACTTTGGAAAGAGTACAAATCAAGAAAAAAGTGGTGCTTTCTACTTTGATAATATTGCAGGTTGGTCTGTATCGGCTGACCTTCTGGACTAGGAGGTGCCACATCTTGACAGCAGGAAAGACTGCGCCAATCGCATAACCTAACCGTGTGGAATTCCATACGGTTTTCTTTTTGTCCAAACTTTGAAGACGTTAAAAGCCAAGGTTAATCAGTCCACTCTGGACTTAAAAAGGAGGTGCCGTATGGCAGAAGATATTAAAGATACAGTAGTTGAAACCGAAAAAGAGACAGTCGACACCTCGGAGACGGCTGAGACTACTGAAAAAACATTCACTCAAGAGGAAGTGAACGCATTGATTGAAAAGCGTTTGGCTAAACAAGAAAAATCGTTTAACAAACGTATTCAGGAAAAGCTGGATGAGGCCGAAAAGCTACGTCAGATGAACGCCGAGCAAAAAGCTGAGTATGAAACTAAGAAACAAGCTGATTACATCGCTGAACTTGAAGCTAAAATCAACCGTAGTGGGCTCGAAAAAGAAGCATCCAAAATGCTTTCTGAGAGTGGTTTGGTTGCTGATGATAAAATCCTAGGCTTTGTCGTCAAAGACACCGCAGAAGCTACTCAAGAGGCCGTAGATAGCTTCTCGGCTTTAGTGAATGACCTTGCTGACAAGAAAGTTAGCGAAATGCTCAAAGGTAAGACGCCGAAGAAGGTTGAACAAACCACTTCAGCAAGTATTACCCAAGAGCAATTTAATCGCATGAGCTATCGTGCTCAACTGGATTTGCAAAAATCTGATCCAGAACTATATGAGAAATTATCGAAAGGATATTAAAGTATGACACAAACTAAAATCGCAGATTTAATCAATCCACAGGTAATGGCAAATCATATTTCTGCTAAATTGCCTAAGTCTTTGAAGTTTACGCCTCTAGCAACCATTGAACGCACACTTGTTGGTCAACCTGGTACAAAATTGACTGTACCGAAGTTTACTTATACAGGTGCTGCATCCGAAGTAGCAGAAGGTCAAGCAATTCCGTTGAACAAGCTTGGAACAACTACTACTGAAATGACCATCAAGAAAATCGCTACAGGTTATGAAATCACTGATGAAGCTATCCTATCTGGCATGGGTGACCCTGTCGGTGAAGCTGTTCGTCAACTCCGTCTGGCTATTGCCGATAAGATGGATAGCGATATTATCGAATTGGCTAAGACAGCTACCCAGCACGTAACAGATGCGCCGAATACACTTGAAGCCATCCAAAAAGCACTCGATATCTTTGCTGATGAGGAAGATGTGCGTTATGTTGGTATCTTCAACCCGGTAGATGCTATGAAGTTACGTACTGCAGCAGGCAAAGACTTTTTGCGTGGGTCTGAGCTTGGGGCTCAAGCGCTTGTTTCTGGTGTGTTTGGTGAAGTCTTGGGTGTTGAAATCGTTCGTTCTAAGAAAGTGACGGCTGGCCAAGGCTTTATCGTTGCCATTTCCGCACGTTCGACAGATGCAGAGGATGATGCTCGTTATGGCGCTTTTGTTATCAACATGAAACGCGATGTTTCTGTTGAGACTGACCGCGACATCTTGAAGAAAACTACAGTCATCACTGGTGATGAGCATTATGGTGTTTATCTCTATGACGATACGAAAGTGGTACGATTCGGAGGCAACTAATGGGAATGCTATTACGTCGTCATTACGAAAAAGAACAGCTTAATTTGTCAGAAATGACAATCAAGCAATTGAAAGCAGTGGCGAAAGAAAAGGGCGTTGAGGGTTATTCTGCCCTTGACAAAGAAGCTTTGATTGAAGCCTTGAAGGAGTAACGATATGGGGATTATCGAGCAAGTAAAGGCACTGTTGGGGATTTCTGATAACTTGCAAGATAATCTCTTGGAAGTGATTCAGAAGCTCACAGAAGCTCATTTCATAGCTTATACAGGGCAAGAAATAATCCCTGCCAAATTGGAGTTTGTCATTGTCGAAGTGATGGTAAAACGATTCAACAAGCTAGGTTCAGAAGGAATGTCAAGTCACGGGGTCGAAGGACTGTCTATGTCGTTTGACCTTGATGATTTTGCTAGCTACGACAAGGTTATTCACCGTCAGTTTGCTAGCGACTTCCAAGCGGGGTTTAAAATGATATGAGATACGCGGATAGAATTGTTTTCATAAAAACTGGAGCTGAATTCTATGACCCTGATATTGGCGAGTACATCAGCGGTGCCAATGAAGAATTTGTTTTGCCTTGTCACATCGTCGATTTGGGCGTTGAGAAATCGATGCAGATTTTTGGCGATTATGCATTAGAGCGAAAGATATGCTATCTTCAAAATCCATTAACAGTCACTAACGTCGTTTGTGTTTACAAAGATAAAAAATACAAAGTCCTGGCTGATAAACAGAACTCAAAGGTTTTATACTTGGAAGGAGACAACAGCATTGGTTAAAGCAACGATGAAGTTTGTTGGATTGGATAAACTAGGGCAGAAGCTGAAAGCGATTCAAAAAATGGACGCAGTAAAGGACATTGTCCAAAAAAACGGCGCAAAATTACAACGCACGATTGTTAGGAAAGCTGTATTTCGTGGGCACTGGGAAGGCAAGAAATTTGTTAAACCGACTGGTGCAACGAGGCGTTCGGTGCAGTTGTCCATTTCTGCAAACAAACTGACTGCGAAAGCTGGTCCGACCACTCATTATTCCGCCTATCTAGAAAAAGGTACGCGATATATGAGCGCTCAACCGTTTGTTGGCCCAGCTTTTGACGAAGTGAAAAAAGACTTTGTCAAAGATCTAGAAAGGTTGGTTAAATGATTAAAACAAGAGACCAATCAATTTTCGATGAAATGTACAAACGGATTAGGAATCTCGGTTTTTCGGTCTATGACTATAAGCCGATGGACAGGGTGCCTTATCCATTTGTTGAGTTAGAATCAACGACTACGGACCATGTGCCAAATAAGACAGATATCAAGGGGGCTGTGACCTTGCTTGTTAGCGTCTGGGGCTTGCAGAAAAAAAGAAAGCAGGTCTCAGATATGGGGTCTGCTATTTTTGCGCAAGCCCTGTCCGTGGAGCAGACTGACGGATATCGTTGGTCTTTAAATATTGCAAAATCATCTATCGAAATGATGGATGATACTACTACGGTTGACCCGCTCAAACGAGCGAGGTTAACCCTTGTTTTTACAGTTAGATAGGAGTAATTATGCCGGTAGCAAAAAAAGGTATTGATTCAATTTTGTTGTTTCGTATTTTAGACGATGCGACTAAAGAGGTTGCTGCAAAGCTAGCGTTCCAGACAGAACATAGCACAGAGAAGAGCCGTGATACCAGCACGTCTCAAACCAAAGACGGAGTGCTTCAAACGGTCGGCGGTATCGAAGCAACATTGTCAGCGACATCTATTATGGCTGAAAAAGACCCGTTGGTCGAAAAATTGGAATCTGCAATGGATGCAGGGAAAATAGTTGAAATTTGGGAAATTGAAAAAGGTGCAAAGAATACATCTAACAATAAGTATGAGGCGACGTACTACCAAGGCTATTTAACCAGTTTTAACAAAACTAAGAACGCCGAAGACCTTGTTGAGCTCGAAATGGAATTTGGCATTAATGGCGTAGGAGCCAAAGGAGAAGCGACACTTACCGAAGAACAGGCTCAAGTGGTGCAGTACGTCTTTGAGGATACGACTGTAAAATCTAGTTCATAAGGTTGCGCCCGTTATTGGGCGCTTTATTTTTTAGCAAGGAGAAAAACACATGCAATTGGAAATCAAAGGAAAAACGTATCAAGTTAAGTTTGGCGTGAAGTTTGTAACGGAAATGGACAAGCGCCATGTCATGAAAGATGATCGTGGTGAATTCGGAATGGGTCTTGAAACAACGGCGCCATTCTTGTTGGCTCGTAAGATTACGACACTGGCTGAATATCTCCATGTTGGTACGATTACAGAGAAATCCCGTCCAAGTTTTGATGCGATTTGTGACTATTTGGATGAGGTTGAGGATATCGAGGCGGTATTCTTGGAAGTTGAGACAGAATTGGAACAGTCCAATGCGTCAAAGCTCTTTATCGGCAATCTCAAGCGCGAAATGGAGAAGGTCGAAGCCTAAAGCCGTTAAGCTCGGCTGAAACCTTTGAGCAAATTGTCATCAACTGCGTTCGCTTTCTTGGTATTACAGATATGGACGCTATCGGGCGAATGACTTTGTATGAGTATGACCTGCTTATGACAGGAAAGGCTCTACAAAGTATCGACACCATGCATAATCTTCATCAACAAGCTTGGCTCAATCGCCAAGTTAAGGCGACTAAGAAAAGGGGCAAGAATGAAGTCTATGTCTTTAAGAAATTTGAAGATTTCTTTGATCATGAAAAGGCTATCGAGAAGATTACTGGCAAGATGGATTTGGATGTGATACAGGATGACAAATTGTATAGCTTGCTGAAAAAAGCCAACGTTTAGAAAGGAGGGTTAAATGGCTGAATCATACTCAGTTGAAGCGGTATTATCAGTCGTTGATAAATCATTTACCTCAACATTAAATAAGGCCAATAAGGCAATCACCGGTCTAGACAAAGCGTCTAACTTTTTTAACTCAACAAGCAATAAAGCAACCTCCATGTTTAAGAGCATGTTGGGGGCAAATCTGGTCAGCTCTGCGGTTTCTAAGATGACCGGTCTTGTTAGTGCGGGTCTTTCCTCTATGGGTGTAGATTTGACTAGCTCTGCCAAGGCATGGAAAACGTTCGATGGGAATTTGTCAGAGCTGGGTTTTGGTCGAAAAGAAATTGATGCCGCAAAGGCCTCTATGCAGGACTATGCGACCAAGACTATTTATTCTGCGTCTGACATGGCTTCCACTTATGCTCAGCTTGCTGCGGTTGGTATCAAAGACACAGGAAAGTTAGTCATGGCTTTTGGTGGTTTGGCTGGTGCGGCTGAAAATCCAGCACAGGCCATGAAAACCTTGTCTCAACAAGCAGTGCAGATGGCAGCCAAACCAACGGTTGCGTGGGCTGATTTTAAGTTAATGTTGGAACAAACGCCAGCAGGTATTTCAGCTGTCGCAAAAGCAATGGGGATGACGACATCTGAATTGGTGACGGCTGTTCAAGACGGAAAAGTCTCCACGGAAGATTTCTTTAACACAATGATTGCTGTGGCCGGAGACGCAAATAGTTCGTTTCAAAAGATGGCTACAGAGTTTAAAACGGTTGACCAGGCGATTGATGGGACAAAGGAAGGGTTATCCAATAAATTGATGTCTGCTTTTGACCATCTAAATAAATTTGGAATAAAAGCTATATCTGCTGTTGGTGCTGAACTAGATAAGATTGATTTTTCTAAGGTTGCAAATGGGCTTGGGAAATTCTTAGACGGGATTGATATCGATGGCGTAATTTCCAAAATCTCTAGCAGCCTTCAAAAAGGTTATGAATCTGCTAAGCGCTTTGTTTCGGGTTTTACTAGTTCTGGGGCGCTGGGTAGTGCAAAAGATGCGCTCAATGCTTTGTGGGAAGCCTTGAAGAATGTCGTTAAAGCATTTTCTGGCGGAGATGTGTCGAACTTGGGCGCAACAGTCGGAACTGCATTTAAAACAGTCGCTGATGCGGTAACTGAAGTTGCGAATGCTGTATCGAAACTTTCACCTGCTCAGATAAAAGCTATTGCGTTAGCTTTTGGTGCGTTTAAGTTAGCAGGATCGACTATTAACACCGCGACAGGCGCGATTAAGCTATTTTCTGGTGCGGTAACGACTGCCAAAACTGGATTGAACATCGGAAAAAATATCTTCAATACAGGGAACGCTTTACTCGGCATGAGCAAAGGTTCGCAAGCGGCAAGTTCTGCGTTGACGTTTCTTGCGGGGGAGTCAAAGGTTGCTAGTGCAGCTCTTGGCGGTCTGAATATTTTTAGCAAAATTGGTGGATGGATTAGTGGTGCCCTTGGATTTATTGGGTCGTTAGGAACCGCTTTAACTTCGGCAGGAACTGTCACAGGAGGTCTTTCAGCCGCCTGGGGCGTTTTGAGTGCTGCGTTTATGTCCAATCCAATTGGTTGGGTCATCGGCCTTGTGGTGGGCCTAGTCGCTGTCATTGCGACATTATGGGCTAAGTGCGAAGGTTTTAGAAATGTCGTTACATCCGCTTGGGAGTCAATCAAAAACGCTTTCGCAACAGCATGGGATTTCATCAAAACGAAAGCGACAGAGGTTTGGGATTGGTTAGTGGCTGAAACCGCTCCGATCGTCGAATCTATCAAAGGGGTTTGGGAATCGCTTCAGGAATTTTTCAGCGCCTTGTGGAATCGTATCACCTCATTCGGTTCATCGGCTTGGAGCACTTTCTCATCTGTTATATCTACTGTGGTCGAAAAAGTGAAATCAGTATGGCAAGCAATTGAGCCGTTTATGTCTGGTTTATGGAACACTATTGTTTCGGTCGCTACTGCAGTGTGGAACACCTTGAGTCCAATTATATCTGGTGTTTGGGAAATTATTAAAACGATTATCCAAACTGCTTTTGATGTTATTAAAGGAATTATTGATACCGCAACTGCATTAATCAACGGCGACTGGGATGCAGCATGGGAATCGTTCAAAGGGATTTTCTCAACGATTTGGGAAGCGATTAAGTCTATATTGCAAATTGCAATTGATTCTCTCTCGGCAGCTTTGTCGACAGGTATGGAGTATCTAAAAGGTGTTTGGGAAACCGTCTGGGGAGCGATAAAAACCTTTGCATCAGATACATGGACGGCTATTCTTGAATCGGTTCAAGTCGCCATCACTTTTCTACAATCTGTTTTTCAATCTGGGCTAGATTTAATCAAAGGAATCTGGGAGACCGTTTGGAATTCGATTAAAGACTTTATTATTCCGCTTTGGGAAGGCATCAAGATGATGTTTCAAGGTGTCTGGGAATTCATCAAATCCATCTTTATGGGGGCTTTGTTGATTATTCTCGACCTCGTGACAGGGAATTTTACTCAGCTACAAGCCGATATTGATTTAATCTGGCAATCCATTAAAGATGCATTTCAAAAGGTTTGGGACGGCATCAAGCTGATTTTTGATACCGTGGTTAACGCTGTAGTCGACTTCGTCAAGACAAGCTTTGAAAACACAAAACAATTTTTGAGCCAAACATGGGAAAGTATCAAGTCAACGGCATCTACCGCTTGGGAGAACCTAAAAACAAGCGTTTCGAATACTATTCAAAATCTTGTTGATGGCGCGAAACGTGCATGGGAAGGGTTAAAGTCTTTCTTGGCGACAACATTGGAAAACATTAAGTCAACAGCAATCAATGCATGGAACGACCTCAAATCAAGCGTCCAAAACACAATCGACAATCTTGTTTCTGGGGCAAAGCGTGCGTGGGAAGATTTGAAAAATAGTGTGTCGGAGTTGGTCGAAAGAGTGAAAGGCATTTTCGATGGATTAAAGAACATCGACCTCTTCGCAGCAGGGCGTGCCATTATTGATGGATTTTTGAATGGTTTGAAATCTGCGTATGAAGGTGTGAAGAACTTCATCGGCGGCATCGCTGACTGGATTCGAAACAACAAAGGCCCAATCAGTTATGACCGAAGACTCTTGATTCCAGCTGGTAATGTTATCATGGGTGGTTTGAATAAAGGGTTAGAAACTGGGTTTGGCACCGTAAAAAATACTGTGTCCGGGGTCGCTGACACCATCTCAAATTTGCTATCGAACAATATAGATATCACTCCGGATTTTGCTGTAATCAAGACCGGAATCTCTGCGCTATCTAACAATTTCAGTCCATCTGTCGCATTTAGCGGAGCTATGGAACACGAAATGAAACTGAACCGAAAAGAGCCAGCTTACATTAATTTAACACTTGGCACGAATAGTTTCCGCGCCTTTACGAATGACATTACAGATACTCAAAAACTTGAATTAGTTTTAGAAGAATACTAGGAGGGAATATGTACGATTTTAAAGATACAACAGTGAGTACTCAACTAAATCAAGCTGTCCCCTCCGACAACATGTCCATCAACGGTGTACCCCTCAATCAACTGGTTGAGGGCTACCGCCATTTGACGGTAACAGGTAGGGGGTTGCTTGGCCAATCGGTTAAGACAGCCTCTGTCCCTGGCCGCCGTGGCGTATGGGTGGAAGATGTGTCTGATGATGAGCGTGTACTTGAAATCAAGTACCAACTAAAAGCTAGAACCAGTGCGGATATGCGGGATAAGTTTGCGAAACTCAACAGGATTTTGCGGACACTTGCTAGTAGCGGTTATCTGGAAATTACATTCAAGGACGAGCCGACTTACACCTACTATGGCTATTTCAGCGGAGCGGATGACATTGAGGAAAAATCCTTGTCTGTTGTCAGCAAGTTCGCCCTGATAGTGCCAGATGGCTACAAAAAGAAAAATGCCCAGAATTCCACTGGGCTGATTTTTTTATCCGATGCCATTGAAGTCTTGCCTGAGTCTATCACGGTCACACCGACTGGGACGGTTAACCAGGTACAGATTATCAACGGGACTAAAATTTTATCTTTTGCTGGCTCTTATGTGGCTGGAAAAGACATTGTGGTCACATTTGGAGATGAAGAAGTAACTGCCACCTACAACGGAAGAAACATCCTCAGTGAGCTGGAGCGGTTCAGTCCGCTGGAACAATTCACGGTCAAGAATGGAGATACTATCACGGCAAAGAATGCCACAGTAAAAAATGTAGTTTGGAGGGATGAGAGAGCGTGATTTATTTATTTGATAAAGATGAGAAGCTAATCAAGATTGTCAGAAAATCAGCTGTCAAGACTGCCTTGCAGAAGTACGCATTGACAACTGAACGCTACGTGTCTGATCGATTGACGGTTGAACTCAAAGGACTGAATGCGGATGAGCTTGAGCAGGTCGAATACATGGCTATTCAGACCATGGAAGATGCTCATACCTTTCATTATTTCTACGTGGCCCAGAAATTTTCAGATAGTCTGACAACTCTGATTGGTGTCCAGTCTGGGATTGAGGAGCTTCGGAAGTCACCTGTCTATGACAAGCGTCCAAAGAATGCCTTTGCCCGTGATGTGATTACAGACTTGCTCGCTGGAACTAACTGGCAGGCTCGCTTTGTCGGAGAAACCACTCCACACAGTACCAATTTTTATTACACATCGATTTTCGATGCTTTGAAAAAGGTCTGTGAAGTTTGGGATTTGGAGATGCAATTTTTCGTCGAGATGAACGGCAATCGCATCGGTGCTCGCTATATTGATTTTAAACAAAGAATCGGTGAAGCAATTGGTAAGCGTGTGGTTTATGGTCACAATGCCTTGCAAATCTTACAAGAGGTGGAACGTACCAACATCTTTACTGCCCTGGTCGGACGTGGCAAGGGTGAAGAAACTGGTGACGGCTACGGTCGAAAAATCACATTTGAAGATGTGGTTTGGTCAAGGACACAAGGCAAACCAGTTGATAAGCCTAAAGGGCAGAAATACCTAGAATTGCCCTTGATGACCAGACAATATGGTATCAAGAATGCTGATGGCTCTATGCGTCCTAAAATCGGCTTTGTGGACTTTTCAGAAGAAGAAAATCCAGAAGTCTTGATTGAACGGACTTACAGGGCTTTAGTGGATTCTGCACGTCCGCAGTTGACCTTGAAGACATCTAGCGTTTACCTGAAAGGTGTAAAAATCGGGGATACCATTCGAGTAGTTCGGCATGACAAGAAACTGGACTATGATACTCGGATTTTCGAAATTACCTTTAACCGACTCAATAATCAATCCAGCGACATCAAGCTTGGAGATAGGATTGGCGAAAGTAACGAAGCCAAAGTTCAGACCATTGCGGACAAGGCTGTGGAACAGTTTGTTAATAATGAATTCTCCAACTTCGTCCAGAACTTACCTGATTATCTGCCGAGTGCAGACGGCTTTAACAACAACTGGTACGGTGCTGAAGACCCTACTGTCAAGTATCCAGGTAAAGTGCTGATTAACGATATTTGGTATAAGCCAGATCCAGAGCACGAAGGGCACAAAATCATGCTTCGTTGGACTGGAGAAGTCTGGGAAGAAATTCTGAGAACCTACGAGAGTGAAGCCTTGCGAGATAGGATTGCGGAGGAAATCGCTCAAGTCAACACAACCATGCAAGCACAATCTGAGGAACACGATAGACAGGTTGCGGATATATTGTCCAAAACCCAGTCTATCGAATCGCTTGCCAACCAAGCTAAGACGGATGCTGCTAGTGCATTGGCTAGAGCTAACCAGGTCAAGACCGAAGCTATCGCAGATGCGAGAGCACAGGTAGCGACGGTTAGTCAGGCGTTTTACACTGCTAAGACTGAGCTACAGTCAGCAATCGCTAGTGCGGACCAAAAGGCTAGAGATAGCCAAGCAAGTGCCACAGCCTTGCGCAATGACCTCAACTTGCAAGCGAGCAAGATTTTGGAGCAAGCACGAGCACAGACGGCTTTGACCAATCGTGTGACGACCGTTGAAACTCTGGCAGATGGTACCAGGTCAACAGTCGCAGAACTGTCACGAACCATGCAGGAAGCTACGCAGAATATCGCTAGTGTCACCGCTAGGACCAAGACAGTAGAAGACACTCTGAGCCAAACCAGAACCCAGTACGAAGCCCTAACGCAGACTGTCAATGCTCAGACAGGGCAGATTGATAGTATCAATCGTCGGACTGGTACGATTGAGGTAGGCTTAACTGGGATACAAGAGAGATTCGAAAGTATCAAAATTGGCAATCGAAACTACTTCAAAAATGCAAAAGATAGAAGCTACCTTATCACTAATGCCGTAACGCAGGATTTTCGGACATATATCTACGAAGATTTTTGGAAAAATACCTTACGTTTTGAGCGAAATAAGGTGAGGGTGTCGTTTGATATTGCTTTTAGTCCAGCTCTTCCGCAAAATTTTACAACGAGAGTCCATTTCGAAGCGACACCTTGGTACTCATCAAGCGTTACTTTCAAAGGCAACACGACAGATGTACAACATATTGACTTAATTATTGACTTAAGTAGTTCCAATGCATCATATTGGGCAGATAATGTATTTATACGTTTTAGCAACTCGTTCCCGGTAAATACAAACGTGTCAATCAAAAATATGATGCTTTATATCTCAGATTTTAAAGAGGATTATGCGGAACCTTCGGAAGATTTTCGTTCTGAGTTTGCAACTTATGTCCGAAATGCGACCGAGAATAGCGCAGAACTTGTTAGACGGATAGAAACAGCGGATGGTAAAGCAGTAGATGCTAAGTCATACGCTCAACAGACGGCAGAAGGCTTTAAGTCAAGGATTGAAAGCCTGGAAACGTACAAAGACGCGGAAGGCACACGAGCCAGCCAATATTTGACTGCTAGTCGGACTGAGACTGCTAAACAGATAGCAGCAGAGCGAACTGCGATTGCTACCGACTATGTTGCGAAATCAACCTACACAGAGGATGTCCGCGGAACAACGTTGAAACTCAATGAGATTAAGTCAACAGCTGACACTGCCAAGCAAAATCTAGCGACTTATCAAGAGACTGTAGACCGTAAGTTGACTGAATTGACTTCAAGTACACAGACACTTGATGGCAAAATCGATGCAGCTAGCGCCAAGGTAGATACCGTGGCTGGTCAAATTCGGACGGAATTAACTCGAGTTGAGGGTAAAATTCCGAGTGATTTGGGCGGGCGGAACTATATCTTAAAGAGCGATGTCTATGCGACCTCTGGAAGTAGGTATTTTGATACCTCTCCCGAATTTATCGACTACGCATACTCTGGAAAGTATGTGACCATTAGCTTGGACATCAAGGGCGAGAATCTTGTACCTGATTCAAGAGGACTATCCCGTATTGGGTGCGAGTTGCGATTAAATCTGTCAGACGGTAAAGTCTTGTATCTCCAGTGCCAAAAAATCGTATCAGGAACGCAACCGAGGGAACGAATTTCGGTTACGCGAAAAATTCCTGAGGGAGTTTCGGTTGTAAGTGCGAACAAAGTGAATATGTATATCCAAGTTGGCGGTACTGCATTAGCTGGTCGTCCAAAGTTCGAACTGTCGTCTATTCCAAGCGACTGGTCACCAGCTCCAGAGGATATCAATTCGGAGTTAAACTCTACAAAGACCTTAATTACTCAGACCGCCGAAGGTCAGACCCAACTATCCAATCGCTTGACAACGACTCAGGATAAGGTCTCTACTGCCGAAACTAAAATCAATCAATTGATTGGGGACGTATCCAGCAAAGTATCCCAGACCGATTACAACACGCTAACTGGTCGTGTAAGTAGTGCCGAGACCGCTATTACTCAAAATGCACAAGAGATTAGTAAACGTCTGACAAGTACGCAGGTTAATCAAGCTATACTTGCTGATAAAAAAATTAAAGATACTCGTAGTGACAATCAAAGTCCGCAATGGTATTGGACTAATTATCCAAGACAAACAGTCGAGGAATTTAAAAGATCAACAGTAATTGGATTAATCGGCGAAAGCGCATATGCAATTTTGACAACGAACGTTCAATGGGATGATTCGTCGGGAGGGAAAGTCAAACAGACCGCTAAAACAGACCGCGCTACATTTGAGCGCTATGGTGCTGGCACTACGTGGGAAGAATGGACAAAAATTGCAAACGCTGGTGATTTAGCAAACTATACGACGAAGACGGAATTTCAAACAGTCAAGGAAACGACAAGTCTTTACGAGCGAATCATCGGCTCAACGGAAACTGGTATCAAGGATAAAGTAGCTCGTATGGTTATGGCTGATAGCCTGTTTCTAACCGAAGTAAAGGATAAGATTAGCGGTACGGCTACACGGGTGAGTCAATTGGCAGGGTCTTATGCGATTAAAAACTTGACCAAAGCAGGCGATGTGTTGGGGCAGATTAACCTAAATCCAGATGGCTCTGTCAGGATTAATGAGGGTCTTATTAGCATAGGTGACAAGACCTATATCAAAAATGGTGTTATCAAGTCAGCTATGATTGGCAAAGGTCAAATCGGTACGGCACATATCGGTGAGATTGATGCAGGGATAGCTAAAATCATCAATCTGGACGTGTCGAACATCAAGGGGCTTGATGCTGAATTTATTAAAGCGAAAATCGAAAATGCGTTGATAGGCTGGCTACGTGGGAAGACTATATCTGCAGTTAACAACGTGACTACTTTTGATTTAACAACTGGGCTAATCACCGTAAATAATAATCAAAGCGGTTTCTTATTCAAAGATGGCAATTCTGTAGTCGGACGATTTGGATATGGAAATATTACAAGGTTAGGTATCGGATTATCAAAAGGGATTGATATTTATACAAATAAAAATCATTCACTTGCTTTAGGCTATGAAATGACGAATGGCATGTACAGTACCGCTATTCAAGTTGATGGCGGAAGCGGAGAAGTGCGTATTGCAAGTCCAATATATCTTTCCGACAAAATTTACCCTCTGGCAACGAAATCGTACGGCTACCTGAGGCTTGATCCTTTTGGTAATTCCGGGTTGAAACTTACCAGAAACTCTGGCAACGGGATAGCCTTTGATGACACCGATGTATATATAATCGTGAATGGGAATACCTATTCGTTTAAACAATGGATAATAAATAGGAGATAAACATGAACCAAGAACAAATCAATCAAGCGCTACGCTTGACCAATAACGACCTCGTGTCAAAACTGTCAGAGGAAATGACGACGAAGAACTTGCTGGCTGTGCAACTAACTGAGGCACAGCATACCATCGCCATTTTGCAGGCGGAAATTAATGATCTAACTCAGCAACTGGACGAAGCTACTAAACCAGAAGAAATCATTGAACAAAAAGGAGAATAATCATGACTCAAACTACTAACAACACATTGCTTAATTTGGAAGAAACAACGCAACCATTTGACCTTGCGACTGCACTCCACTACATGAAGGAAAATGGGGAATTTATCCGTTGTAAGTCGGCAACACAGGACTTTTATATGTACCGTGATGTCCAAAAGCGTCCTGCAATTGTAAATGGTCGTCGCAAGTTTGTGGACGTGGAAACGATTTGGGCATTTAACCAGTGGGGTAGTACTACCACTACCATTAACATTGCCGACATGCTCAACGAAGAGTATTGGATTATGAAATTTGACGAACATGGCAACCCAGACTGGACAGACCCACAGGCACCAGAAACACCAGGGGTCTAGCCTATGGCAGATCAAATCTTACACATCATCGGAGCGGTGGCACCTACTATCGGTGTCATCGCTACTGGTGGTTTTGGCTATCTTGCGGCACGGTCTAACAATCTCAATAAGGCTCAATTCGGCGAACTTAAACAGAGTATGGAAGACATCAAAGACGATGTGTCCAATGTAAAAAAGGTCGTTAGCGATAACCGAAACAGCCTTAATGATGTCAAGGAAGAAGTAGAAACGCTTAAAAATAGCAGTCGCAGTAGCCGTCGGTATCTGCTGTACAAGGACTTGGAAATGGCTATCGAGCGTGGATGGACAACGCTGGAAGAACGCAGGGAAGTTGCCAAGCTATTTGATAGCTACAAGATACTTGGTGGTAACGGCGAGATAGAAACCATGTACCAAATTTATATACAATTACAAATAAAGGAGGGATAATATGCGTAAAATCAATTGGGGTGTACGACTCCGAAATAAGACATTTTGGTGGACCTTAATGCCATTGATTGTGCTATTGACACAGCAATTAGGCTTTAATTGGGTGCCGAAGGATTGGGAAACCACTTTTGGCACAATCATGTCCATCTTAACCGTGGTCGGTGTCATCAACGACCCGACAACTAACGGGATTGCTGATAGCGAACAGGCTCTACACTACTACGAGCCGAAGGTGGACTGATGAGGACTCTTAAAATTATTTTTTGTGTGTTGGCGTTGATTATATTGGCGCCGATTGCATTTTTGCTTTTACCATTTATGGAGGTGTTAAATGACAACCGCAAATGAAGTAGTACAATTTTTCGTTAACCTAGCCAACGCTGGCATGGGTGTTGACAAGGACGGCATGTTTGGTACGCAATGTGCGGATGTGCCAAGCTACACTGCCAAACATTGGTTTGGTGTTGATTTGTGGGGCAACGCTATCGACTTGCTCAATTCGGCTGCTGCAGTCGGTTGGGAAGTCCATTACATGCCTACTGATGCCAATCCGCAAGCAGGCGATTTCTTTGTATCTAACGCCTTCTTCGGCGGTGTTAATTACGGACATACTGGTATCGTGATAGCCGATAGCGACGGATATACCATGCAAACCGTCGAGCAAAACATTGACGGCAACTGGGACGCTTTAGAGGTTGGAGGGCCTGCCCGTTTTAACGAGCGTGGTTTTTCAAACGTGGTAGGATGGTTCCGTCCACCGTACTCAGCTGGTAGCAATACCCAAATTGCCCAACCAACTTCGGATGAAATTGAGCTGATTCCAGAGACCGGTACATTTACTGTCGGAGATAGCCCAATCAATGTACGCCGTGCGCCTAGCCTTAACGGTGAAATCGTAGCTGTTTACGAACCTGGCCGATCTGTCAAATATGACAGCAAGGGCTCTGCTAATGGCTACCGTTGGATTAGCTATATCGGTAGCTCCGGCTATCGTAATTATGTGGCGATAGGTCAGACGGATAGCGCAGGCAACAGAATCAGCCTGTGGGGAACAATAAAATAGATTTCAGCCCAGCGATTGCTGGGCCTTTTTTGTTGCTCAAGATACAGTAGGAAACAGTAGGATACAGTAGGATACAGTAGGATACAGTAGGATACAGTAGGATACAGTAGGATACAGTATTCTATTGTTCAAAAGCAGTCAAAATTGCACAATAGACTTTACCTTTATCACGGACATTTTGCAAAATTGCCGTTTTGCGGAAAAAAAGACCTTGTCCAGAGGTCGGGGAATAGTCGGGGAGTTGTAACTATAAATAGCTATATAATAAGTAAAAAAACTATCATAACGATAGTCTTTTTTAATGGACAGGTACCTCAACGATACGGCTGTCAGTCTTCTCCGCCTGAACTTTTCCATGGTAAAACTCCGTCAGGCTAGCCAAAGTTTTTTCCAAATGTTCCTTATCCACAAAAATCATGGTTGACACCTCGGTCGTGAATTGAGTATCAAACTCTTCCAGACCTCGCTCCGCACGCCAATTGGCAAATTCTTGGTATTGGGCATAGGACATGGTGATGGAAATTCCTTCCTGTTCCTTGACTTCCACAACCCCAATTTCCTTGACAGCACTAGCAACAGCACCAGCGTAGGCACGAATTAGACCGCCAGCACCTAACTTGATACCACCAAAATAGCGGGTAACCACTGTTGCGACATTGGTCAGTTGGTGATTTTCTAAAACCGTTAGCATGGGTACTCCAGCAGTACCAGACGGTTCCCCGTCATCTGAGGACCGCTTGATTTCCATATTTTCTCCAAGGACAAAGGCAGAGCAGTTATGGGTGGCCTTGTAATGTTCTTTTTTGATCTTGTTGATAAAGTCGCGAGCCTCTTCCTCACTGGTCACTCGCTTCATAAAACAGATAAAACGAGATTTCTTAATTTCTTCTTCAACAATACCGTCTTCTTTAATCGTCTTAAATTCTTTCATAAGCAAATTGTACTAATTTTTTTCAAAACTGACAAGAAATTCCGAATAAATAAGTGATGAAAGAATTAGAAAATTATTATGGAAGACTATTTACCAAATACCAATTGACCCCAGCAGAGCGAGAAAAAGCAGAGAAGCTATCCAGTGTCACCGACAAGCATGCCTGCTTTCGCTGTGGTACAGCTTTTGAAGAAGAAAATAAATTGCCAAATGATGCCTACTACTGTCGAGCCTGTTTGCTTCTAGGCAGAGTACGGTCAGATGAAGAACTCTATCATTTTCCACAGGAAGAATTTCCTGTAAATAGGTGTTTGAAATGGAAGGGGACATTAACAGATTGGCAGCAAATGATTTCAGATGGATTGGTTGAGAATGTAGGAAAAAGACAGGCTACACTGGTTCATGCTGTAACAGGAGCAGGAAAAACGGAAATGATTTATCATACAGTTGCATCCGTGATTGATAAAGGAGGGGCAGTCTGTCTAGCTAGTCCTCGAATAGACGTCTGCATAGAACTCTATAAGCGCCTTCAAGATGACTTCTCAGTACCGATTAGTTTGCTACATGGAGAGTCAGAACCCTATTTCCGAACGCCGCTTGTTGTAGCGACCACCCATCAGTTACTAAAATTTTACCAGGCCTTTGATTTGGTTTTGATTGACGAAGTCGACGCCTTTCCCTATGCTGACAACCCCATGCTCTACCGTGCTGCTGATAACGCGGTTAAGGAAGACGGTGTCCAAGTATTTTTGACGGCAACGTCAACAGATGAACTGGACAGAAAAGTCAAAACAGGCAAATTAAAACGGCTCAGCCTCCCCAGACGATTTCACGGCAATCCACTGGTTGTTCCGCAAAAGGTTTGGTTTTCCAAATTTGATGCCAATCTAAAAAAACAGAAATTAGCCCCCAAACTTACTCGAGCCATTCAAGAACAAAGAAAAACAGGTCACCCCTTGCTCATATTTGTGCCAGAAATTTCCAAAGGTCAAGATTTTGCTAAGATAATGGAAAAAACATTTCCAGAAGAAACTGTTGGCTTTGTATCCAGTCAAACTGAAAATCGACTTGATATAGTAGAAGGCTTTCGCAATCAAAAGATTACCATTCTCATTTCTACCACCATTTTAGAACGTGGTGTCACCTTTCCAAAAGTAGATGTTATAGTGGTCCAAGCCAATCATTACCTCTACACATCGTCTAGTCTTGTACAGATTGCTGGTCGTGTAGGTCGAAGTATAGACCGTCCGACAGGCTTGCTCCAATTTTTCCACGAGGGGTCTACTCGTTCCATTGAAAAGGCTATTGCAGAAATCAAACAAATGAACAAGGAGGCAGGCTATGTCTAACTGCTTACTCTGTGATCAAACCATGAAAACCAGACAAACCTTTTCTGAGCTTATTTTCTTTGGTAAGTCCCAGTCAGGAGTTTGTAATGACTGTATGGCTACTTTTGAAGAAATAGCAGAGCAACACTGTTCGCATTGTGCTAAAAGTGGAGAAGAAGAGACCTGCAAAGACTGTCGTTACTGGTTAAGCCAAGGGAAATCAGTGTCTCACACAGCTATTTTTCAGTACAATGAAGCCATGGCAGATTACTTTAGTCGCTACAAATTTCAAGGCGATTACATCCTCAGGAAAATCTTTGCAGAACAAGTCCAAAAAGCTCTAGAACCTTATTCCGACTATACAATCGTTCCCATTCCGCTCAGTCAAGAACGACTAGAAGAACGGGGATTTAATCAAGTGACAGGAATATTGGATGCGGCTAGGGTCCCCTATAAAGAATTGTTAGGCAAACGAGCTAGCCAAAAGCAATCCTCAAAAAGTCGAGAAGAGAGGCTAGGAACAGAACAAACATTTTATCTGGTGGATGAAAAAAGTCTCCCAGAAAAAATTTTATTAGTTGACGATATTTACACAACAGGGGCTACAATCCAGCTTGCTACAAGGCTTTTCATGAAAACAAGTCAGAAAGAAATCAAAACATTTTCACTCGCACGATAAGAAAACGCTTGCATTTTTTTGGTAATGTGATATAATAATAGTGAAGAAAGGCGAAAGCCAAGAAAGAGGTACTAATATGATTAAATTCAGTATTCGTGGAGAAAACCTTGAAGTTACAGATGCACTTCGTACTTATGTAGAAGAGAAAGTAGCAAAGATTGAGAAATACTTCAATGAAAATCAAGAGTTGAATGCTAAGGTCAATCTAAAAGTTTACCGAGATAAGCGTGCTAAAGTTGAAGTGACTATCCCAGTAGGAACTGTCACTCTGCGTGCAGAAGACATTTCACAAGAAATGTACGGCTCTATCGACCTTGTCGTAGATAAGATTGAACGCCAAATTCGTCGCAATAAAACTAAGATTGAAAGAAAACACCGTCAAAAAGTTGCAACAGGTCAAGTCTTTACAGATGAACTTGTAGAGCAAGCGGAAGAAGAAGTAAAAGTTGTTCGCACCAAACAAGTTGACTTGAAGCCCATGGATATGGAAGAAGCTATCCTTCAATTAGAATTGCTAGGACACGACTTCTTCATCTATACTGATGCTAACGACGGTACAACCAACGTCCTTTACAAACGCGAGGACGGAGATTTGGGACTTCTTGAAGTTCGCCAATAAGCGATTTGAACAGCTACACCTGTAGCTGTTTTTCGTTATCAAAAAATATTAAAAAAGAGTTGACAAGGTCAAATGAAGATGATAGAATGATTGAGTTGTCTTTTGGAGAACCTGTTAACCGTTTGAAAAAAAGTTTCAAAAAGTAGTTGACAAGGTCAAATGAAGATGATAGAATAATTGAGTTGTCAAATCTGAAGCGAGACAACACGAAAAAAGAAAATAAAAAAAGTTTCAAAAAAGTGTTGACAAGCAGTTGAAGAAATGATAAACTAAGATAGTTGTCGCAAGAGCGACGAGCAAGACCTTTGAAAATTAAAGAAGACGAACCAAACGTGCAGGGTGATTTATCGAATGATAAATCGTCAATGAACAAAAACAATAAAACGGAAAGCTAGTGATAGCTTGAGTTTGAATCAAAACTTTTTATGAGAGTTTGATCCTGGCTCAGGACGAACGCTGGCGGCGTGCCTAATACATGCAAGTGGAACGCACTTATTTCACCGGAGCTTGCTCCACCGAGATAAGTGAGTCGCGAACGGGTGAGTAACGCGTAGGTAACCTGCCTCATAGCGGGGGATAACTATTGGAAACGATAGCTAATACCGCATAACAACATTTATCGCATGGTAGATGTTTGAAAGGAGCAATTGCTTCACTATGAGATGGACCTGCGTTGTATTAGCTAGTTGGTGGGGTAACGGCTCACCAAGGCATCGATACATAGCCGACCTGAGAGGGTGATCGGCCACACTGGGACTGAGACACGGCCCAGACTCCTACGGGAGGCAGCAGTAGGGAATCTTCGGCAATGGGGGCAACCCTGACCGAGCAACGCCGCGTGAGTGAAGAAGGTTTTCGGATCGTAAAGCTCTGTTGTAAGAGAAGAACTGTGAGAAGAGTGGAAAGTTTCTCACTTGACGGTATCTTACCAGAAAGGGACGGCTAACTACGTGCCAGCAGCCGCGGTAATACGTAGGTCCCGAGCGTTGTCCGGATTTATTGGGCGTAAAGCGAGCGCAGGCGGTTTGATAAGTCTGAAGTAAAAGGCTGTGGCTTAACCATAGTACGCTTTGGAAACTGTCAAACTTGAGTGCAGAAGGGGAGAGTGGAATTCCATGTGTAGCGGTGAAATGCGTAGATATATGGAGGAACACCGGTGGCGAAAGCGGCTCTCTGGTCTGTAACTGACGCTGAGGCTCGAAAGCGTGGGGAGCGAACAGGATTAGATACCCTGGTAGTCCACGCCGTAAACGATGAGTGCTAGGTGTTGGGTCCTTTCCGGGACTCAGTGCCGCAGCTAACGCATTAAGCACTCCGCCTGGGGAGTACGACCGCAAGGTTGAAACTCAAAGGAATTGACGGGGGCCCGCACAAGCGGTGGAGCATGTGGTTTAATTCGAAGCAACGCGAAGAACCTTACCAGGTCTTGACATCCCAGTGACCGCCCTAGAGATAGGGTTTCTCTTCGGAGCACTGGTGACAGGTGGTGCATGGTTGTCGTCAGCTCGTGTCGTGAGATGTTGGGTTAAGTCCCGCAACGAGCGCAACCCCTATTGTTAGTTGCCATCATTCAGTTGGGCACTCTAGCGAGACTGCCGGTAATAAACCGGAGGAAGGTGGGGATGACGTCAAATCATCATGCCCCTTATGACCTGGGCTACACACGTGCTACAATGGCTGGTACAACGAGTCGCAAGTCGGTGACGGCAAGCTAATCTCTTAAAGCCAGTCTCAGTTCGGATTGTAGGCTGCAACTCGCCTACATGAAGTCGGAATCGCTAGTAATCGCGGATCAGCACGCCGCGGTGAATACGTTCCCGGGCCTTGTACACACCGCCCGTCACACCACGAGAGTTTGTAACACCCGAAGTCGGTGAGGTAACCTTTTAGGAGCCAGCCGCCTAAGGTGGGATAGATGATTGGGGTGAAGTCGTAACAAGGTAGCCGTATCGGAAGGTGCGGCTGGATCACCTCCTTTCTAAGGAAATGGAACCTGTACGTTAGTCTTCTTTAATTTTGAGAGGTCTTGTGGGGCCTTAGCTCAGCTGGGAGAGCGCCTGCTTTGCACGCAGGAGGTCAGCGGTTCGATCCCGCTAGGCTCCATTAACAACGGAAGTTGTTAAGATTTTGTCCATTGAAAATTGAATATCTATCAAACATTCCTGATGTATCTGCAAGGATACATTAAGAAATAGTAACAAGAAAATAAACCGAAAACGCTGTGAATATTTAATGAGTTTTCTAATTTTTTTAAAAATTAGGTTAATAAGGTTAAGTTAATAAGGGCGCACGGTGGATGCCTTGGCACTAGAAGCCGATGAAGGACGTGACTAACGACGAAATGCCTTGGGGAGCTGTAAGTAAGCAATGATCCAGGGATGTCCGAATGGGGGAACCCGGCAGGTAATGCCTGTCACTCACTACTGTTAAGGTAGTGTAGAGGAAGACGCAGTGAACTGAAACATCTAAGTAGCTGCAGGAAGAGAAAGCAAAAGCGATTGCCTTAGTAGCGGCGAGCGAAACGGCAGGAGGGCAAACCGAAGAGTTTACTCTTCGGGGTTGTAGGACTGCAATGTGGACTTAAAGAGTATAGAAGAACTACCTGGGAAGGTAGGCCAAAGAGAGTAATAGCCTCGTATTCGAAATAGTCTTTATACCTAGCAGTATCCTGAGTACGGCGAGACACGCGAAATCTCGTCGGAATCCGGGAGGACCATCTCCCAACCCTAAATACTCTCTAGTGACCGATAGTGAACCAGTACCGTGAGGGAAAGGTGAAAAGTACCCCGGAAGGGGAGTGAAATAGAACCTGAAACCGTGTGCCTACAACAAGTTCGAGCCCGTTAATGGGTGAGAGCGTGCCTTTTGTAGAATGAACCGGCGAGTTACGTTATGATGCGAGGTTAAGTTGAAGAGACGGAGCCGTAGGGAAACCGAGTCTGAATAGGGCGCTTTAGTATCATGACGTAGACCCGAAACCATGTGACCTACCCATGAGCAGGTTGAAGGTGCGGTAAGACGCACTGGAGGACCGAACCAGGGCACGTTGAAAAGTGCTTGGATGACTTGTGGGTAGCGGAGAAATTCCAAACGAACTTGGAGATAGCTGGTTCTCTCCGAAATAGCTTTAGGGCTAGCGTCGACATTAAGAATCTTGGAGGTAGAGCACTGTTTGGATGAGGGGGCCATCTCGGTTTACTGATTTCAGATAAACTCCGAATGCCAATGATTTATGGTCGGCAGTCAGACTGCGAGTGCTAAGATCCGTAGTCGAAAGGGAAACAGCCCAGACCACCAGCTAAGGTCCCAAAATAATTGTTAAGTGGAAAAGGATGTGGGGTTGCACAGACAACTAGGATGTTAGCTTAGAAGCAGCTATTCATTCAAAGAGTGCGTAATAGCTCACTAGTCGAGTGACCCTGCGCCGAAAATGTACCGGGGCTAAAACAATTTACCGAAGCTGTGGATAACACTTAGGTGTTATGGTAGGAGAGCGTTCTATGTGTGAAGAAGGTATACCGTGAGGAGTGCTGGAACGCATAGAAGTGAGAATGCCGGTATGAGTAGCGAAAGATGGGTGAGAATCCCATCCACCGTAAGACTAAGGTTTCCAGGGGAAGGCTCGTCCGCCCTGGGTTAGTCGGGACCTAAGGAGAGACCGAAAGGTGTATCCGATGGACAACAGGTTGATATTCCTGTACTAGAGTATGAAGTGATGGAGGGACGCAGTAGGCTAACTAAAGCGGGCGATTGGAAGTGCCCGTCTAAGCAGTGAGGTGTGATATGAGTCAAATGCTTGTATCTATAACATTGAGCTGTGATGGGGAGCGAAGTTAAGTAGCGAAGTTAGTGACGTCACACTGCCGAGAAAAGCTTCTAGCGTTGTATCATACTCTACCCGTACCGCAAACCGACACAGGTAGTCGAGGCGAGTAGCCTCAGGTGAGCGAGAGAACTCTCGTTAAGGAACTCGGCAAAATGACCCCGTAACTTCGGGAGAAGGGGTGCTGACTTTACGTCAGCCGCAGTGAATAGGCCCAAGCAACTGTTTATCAAAAACACAGCTCTCTGCTAAATCGTAAGATGATGTATAGGGGGTGACGCCTGCCCGGTGCTGGAAGGTTAAGAGGAGGGTTTAGCGCAAGCGAAGATCTGAATTGAAGCCCCAGTAAACGGCGGCCGTAACTATAACGGTCCTAAGGTAGCGAAATTCCTTGTCGGGTAAGTTCCGACCCGCACGAAAGGCGTAATGATTTGGGCACTGTCTCAACGAGAGACTCGGTGAAATTTTAGTACCTGTGAAGATGCAGGTTACCCGCGACAGGACGGAAAGACCCCATGGAGCTTTACTGCAGTTTGATATTGAGTATCTGTACCACATGTACAGGATAGGTAGGAGCCTACGAAGTCGGGACGCCAGTTTCGACTGAGGCGCTGTTGGGATACTACCCTTGTGTTATGGCTACTCTAACCCGGTAGGTTTATCATCTACGGAGACAGTGTCTGACGGGCAGTTTGACTGGGGCGGTCGCCTCCTAAAAGGTAACGGAGGCGCCCAAAGGTTCCCTCAGAATGGTTGGAAATCATTCGCAGAGTGTAAAGGTATAAGGGAGCTTGACTGCGAGAGCTACAACTCGAGCAGGGACGAAAGTCGGGCTTAGTGATCCGGTGGTTCCGTATGGAAGGGCCATCGCTCAACGGATAAAAGCTACCCTGGGGATAACAGGCTTATCTCCCCCAAGAGTTCACATCGACGGGGAGGTTTGGCACCTCGATGTCGGCTCGTCGCATCCTGGGGCTGTAGTCGGTCCCAAGGGTTGGGCTGTTCGCCCATTAAAGCGGCACGCGAGCTGGGTTCAGAACGTCGTGAGACAGTTCGGTCCCTATCCGTCGCGGGCGTAGGAAATTTGAGAGGATCTGCTCCTAGTACGAGAGGACCAGAGTGGACTTACCGCTGGTGTACCAGTTGTCTTGCCAAAGGCATCGCTGGGTAGCTATGTAGGGACGGGATAAACGCTGAAAGCATCTAAGTGTGAAACCCACCTCAAGATGAGATTTCCCATAACTTTATGTTAGTAAGAGCCCTGAGAGATGATCAGGTAGATAGGTTGGAAGTGGAAGTGTGGCGACACATGTAGCGGACCAATACTAATCGCTCGAGGACTTATCCTAGATAAGCAAAATTCAACGAAGTCAATATTGACAAGCGTTCGGTTTCTTGTTAGAATATAGATATTCAATTTTGAGTTGACAAAACTCAGTAGTTAAGTGACGATAGCCTAGGAGATACACCTGTTCCCATGCCGAACACAGCAGTTAAGCCCTAGAACGCCTGAAGTAGTTGGGGGTTGCCCCCTGTGAGATACGGTAGTCGCTTAGCGAATAGGGAGTTTAGCTCAGCTGGGAGAGCATCTGCCTTACAAGCAGAGGGTCAGCGGTTCGATCCCGTTAACTCCCATAGGTCCCGTAGTGTAGCGGTTATCACGTCGCCCTGTCACGGCGAAGATCGCGGGTTCGATTCCCGTCGGGACCGTTCAAATAGTCTAGGAGACTATTTGAAGTTGGAAATAGAGCAAACAGAGTTTGCGTCATATTTACGACTCGTTAGCTCAGTTGGTAGAGCAATTGACTTTTAATCAATGGGTCGCTGGTTCGAGCCCAGCACGAGTCATATGCGGGTTTGGCGGAATTGGCAGACGCACCAGATTTAGGATCTGGCGCTTTCGGGCGTGGGGGTTCAAGTCCCTTAACCCGCATAAGGAAATAATAATAGGCCGGCTTAGCTCAGTTGGTAGAGCATCTGATTTGTAATCAGAGGGTCGCGTGTTCAAGTCATGTAGCCGGCATTTGAAGAGATTGCGAACGTAGTTCAGTGGTAGAACACCACCTTGCCAAGGTGGGGGTCGCGGGTTCGAATCCCGTCGTTCGCTTTGAGAGGCCGGGGTGGCGGAACTGGCAGACGCACAGGACTTAAAATCCTGCGATGGCAACATCGTACCGGTTCGATTCCGGTCCTCGGCATGGACTTTATAGAAGCACCCTTAGCTCAACTGGATAGAGTACCTGACTACGAATCAGGCGGTTAGAGGTTCGAATCCTCTAGGGTGCATGACTCGCTTAATGATGTCATTAGGGGAGCTTTATTTTTAATAACAGCGGGAAGTAGCTCAGCTTGGTAGAGTACTTGGTTTGGGACCAAGGTGTCGCAGGTTCGAATCCTGTCTTCCCGATTTATTTTTCAAAGAGTAGCAATGCTACTTTTTTTGCTTTTTGCGGCTCCATAAGACTGTAGTGGGTAGATGAAAAGCTAACACCTAGAGAGTACGAAATTCGTTCTTTCTTTCTTTATCTCTTTCTTGTTTTTGGGAGATAAGCTGAAAAGGGATCTTCCAGCCCTTTTCACTGTTCAAAGCAATCAAAATCTGTTTTTAAAGTTTTCAAGGTTCCTGAAACCAAAGGCATTTCTCTTAATGACTTTGATGAGATTATTGGTAGCTTTTCAGTTTGGCGTTGGAATATGGTAGTTCTAGGGCATTTAGTACCTTTCCTTGTCCTTTAGTAATGTCTAATATACCGTTTAAAAAATTGGAGTAAATAGCCGAATATAAAAACGAATGGCTCAAGGTAGTTATAAAATTCTACCCTGTAGCATTCGTTTTGTTTTATTTGAAACTGCTTCTTATAGCTTAACTTTTCTATCGTCCTATTTTTAGTTTCCCCTATGCTATTTCCTACTCAACTTCACAACTGCCTCAGTTCGTGCGGTATGGGGAAACATATCAACGGATTGGATGTATTCAACCTTGTAGACTTTAGTCAGCTCAACCAAATCTCTGGCCAGGGTTGAAACGTTGCAGGATACATAGACCATCTTAGCAGGCTTGTATTCCAAAATCGTTTTGAGGAGCTTTTCGTCTAAGCCAGTCCGAGGTGGGTCGACCACTAAGGCATCTGCACGGTAGCCTTCTTTGTACCATTTAGGAATAATCTCTTCTGCCTTCCCCGCTTCATAGTGAGTGTTAGTCAGCCCCATCCGTTTGGCGTTGGCCTTAGCATCCTCGATGGCTTCTGGTATGATGTCCATCCCCCGAACAGACTTGACCTTTCTGGCAAAGGCAAAGCCAATGGTTCCTACGCCGCAGTAGGCGTCGATTAGGGCCTCATTACCTGTTATATCCAAAGCTTTGACAGCCTCACCATAGAGAACTTCCGTTTGTTGGGGATTTAGTTGGTAAAATGCCCGAGGTGACAGGGAGAACTCGTAGTCCAAAACAGCCTCTTCGATGGCCTGTTTGCCCCAGAGAATCTCCGTTTTTTCTCCGTATATATCACTGGTCTTCTGTCTATTCCAGTTTAGAGCAACAGTGACAATGGTAGGAAATTGCTTGGTTACTTCTTCAATGAGTTTGGTCAGATTGACCTGGCAGGAGGTGACAAAAATAACCTGAACCTGACCAGATTGACGGGCTCTACGAACCATAACCGTACGAATGCCCTGCTCCTTACGCTCGTTGTAAATAGGGATACGGTGCTTAGTTAGGAGGTCAGCAATCCTATTGATAACCTTTTGGGGTTCCTTGTCTTGGACATAGCAGTCTGTAATACCAATCAGGCGATGGGAATTTTCAGCATAGAGCCCAGCCTTGACTTGACCCTTGAATGAACGGGTTTGAAACTGTAATTTAGCCCGATAATGACTTGGCTGAACCATTCCAATAGTTGGGTGAATGAGGTAATCCTCATAGCCTGCTGGCTTAAATTTCTTCAAGGCTTGTTGGAGCAGGTCTTGCTTGAAGTCCAGTTGCTTGTCATAACGGAGGTGCATGATTTGGCAACCACCACAGGCTTGATAGATGTCACAGCTTGGTTTGACCCGGAATTTTGATTCCTTGTTAATTTTCAGTAGCCTTGCTTCCACAAAATTACGTTTAACAGAGGTTACTTGACAATAGATTTCTTCTCCCTTGAGGGCACCAGGAACAAAGACTAGCGTTTTTTGATAAAAGCCAATACCTTCGCCATTGATACCCATTCGCTTGATTTTCAAGGGAATTCGTTGGTTTACTTGTAAATTCATATTATTATTTTACCGAAAATTCCTGTATAATGAAAGAATGAGAATTACAAAAATCGAAAAGAAAAAACGGCTCTATCTCTTAGAAGTTGAAGGACAGGAAAACACCTATATTACAGAAGATACCATTGTTCGCTTCATGCTCAGTAAGGACAAGGACATCACAGAAGAGGAATTTCAAGCCATTCGGGATTTTGCCCAATTTTCCTATGGAAAAAATTTAGCCCTGTATTTCATTTCCTTCAAGCAGAGAACTAAAAAAGAAGTATTGGAATATCTGCAAAAATATGAGATTGCAGGAGCCACTGCTCTAAAAATTGTTACTAATTTGGAAGAAGATAGGTGGATTGACGATAAAGCCTATGTAGAAACCTATATCCGTCAGAATGGCTTGAACGGTGACAAGGGACCAGCTATGCTTCGTCAAAAGTTAATGGCCAAGGGAATTTCAAAATCCTTGATTGATGGAGGCTTGGCAGAGGTTGATTTTTCAGATCTGGCTGAAAGGGTTGCAGAAAAATTATGTCGAAAATACCAAGCTAAATTGCCTCTTCGAGCCTTACAGGATAAGTTGGTTCAGGGCTTGATGTCCAAGGGATTTTCCTATGAGCTTGCCAAACAAAGCCTTGCTCAATTAGACTTGACATCTGATGAAGAAAATGAAGCAGAGTTGATTGCCAAGGAGTTGGATAAGCAGTATCGGAAATACAGTCGAAAATATGAGGGATATGAGCTGAAACAACGTTTGACACAGGCTTTGGCCCGCAAAGGATTTGATTTCGATACTATAAAAACAGCCCTTCGTGAATATCTGTGAGAAAAATCTTCGCCTAGGTTGAAAAAATATGGTATAATAGTCAAGATAAATTGTAATAGTAGAAAGTTGGTAACAAAGTGAAATTACCAAAGGAAGGCGACTTTATTACTATTCAAAGTTATAAACATGACGGTGAAATTCATCGCACTTGGCGTGACACCATGGTATTAAAAACAACGGAAAATGCTGTTATTGGGGTCAATAACCACACCTTAGTGACTGAAAATGATGGCAGACGTTGGGTAACGAGAGAACCAGCAATCGTTTATTTTCATAAAAAATACTGGTTCAATATCATTGCAATGATCCGTGAAAACGGTGTTTCCTACTATTGTAACCTTGCTAGTCCTTATGTTCTAGACAACGAAGCCCTCAAGTACATCGACTACGACCTAGATGTCAAGGTCTTTGCTGATGGTGAGAAAAGGCTCTTGGATGTGGACGAATACGAGCGTCACCGCAAGGCTATGAAGTATTCTAGTGATATTGATTTTATTTTGAAGGAAAATGTCAAGATTCTGGTGGACTGGATCAACAATCAACGTGGTCCCTTCTCTCCAGCCTATGTTAATATCTGGTACAAACGCTATTTAGAACTGCGAAGTAGATAAAGTTAGAAAAGAAAATCCTGTCTTACAGGTTTTTTTCTTACCATGAAGGAGAAAAAGATGGCTTTTGATCAAACAAATGGACGGTACGCAAGTTTTGGTGTTGTCACCTCATTGCCAGGAGAGGTCATTGACAGTTTTTGGTATTTTATTGATAACTACTTAAAGGGAGTCATTCCCTTAAAAAGTGTCTTGCGTTTTTCCATCAAAAATAGGAAGGGGAAGGTGACACTTGTTTTTTCTCAAGAGGGCTATAAAAATGCCATTGCTTTAGATTTGAACAGTCGCTTTGATCCTTTTTATCCGTCAACGATTTTGGTGATGGATAAGCAGGGCAAGGAAACCATTACCCTACCAGATGAAGTGACCCTCTTATAGTAACCTTTAATTTTCGGCTCTTGCTCAGTTTTTTCCATTTTGTATAAATTATGTTACATCAACATCTTGTTAATATAGTGAATTTGTTGTAAAATAATGGTGAAAGATTGTGCAGATTCGAAAGGAGGATACTATGAGTGGTCAATTTGATGACAAACCCCTTTATTTGCAGTTGGTCGATGAACTAGAAGTAGCTATTCGTGAGAGAATGGCGCCAAATGATAAATTGCTTTCAGAGCGGGAATTGACACAGGTACATGGGGTCAGTCGCATTACCGTTCGCCTAGCCTTGCAGGAGTTGGAAAAGCGTGGTTTGGTCTATAAGAAACATGGCAAGGGAACCTATGTTTCAGAAATCTTGGATACTGCTGTAGATTTATCCCAGGCTTATAGCTTCACTGATCAGATGAGAAAAATGGGGAAAGTGCCTCGGACGATTATCTTATCCTTTAGAAATATACAGGCTACCGATTTTATTGCTCAGCAGTTGCAGGTCAGCTGTGGAGAGCTTGTATTTGAAATAGAACGTCTTCGTCTAGCTGATGAGATTCCAATGATGCTGGAGAGGACTTATGTGCCTGTTTCACTTTTTCCTACTTTGACAAGTGGTAGGATGAGCGAAAAACCTTTGTATGAAATTTTTCTGGAAGACTATGGACAGGTTGTTCGTTTGGCAGAAGAAGAATTTTATGCCAGTATTTCTCTAGACAATGAAGCCAAGATATTGGGGATTCCGAGTAATAGTCCAGTTCTTCATCTGGTGAGAAAGACCTATAATGATAAAAATAGGTTGATTGAGTATACATTTAGTATTGCTAGAGCGGATCAGTTTCGATATAAGATTATTCATCAGAAATAGAAAAACGCAGATGGTTAAGTCTGCGTTTTTTGCTTTTAACGGTGGTTAGCTGTGATTTCGAATTTGTAATATTTCCAGTGCTTGTAGGTTTCAGTATATTCCATGATTTCGCCACTTGCACTGTGAGTGGTTGTTTTATTTTGAAGAACTGCAGGTTCTGTTGCTTTTAAATTCAAATGTTTTGAAACGTCTTTTGGACAAGGGCTAACAATTTCATTGGTTTCAACAAACGGTTCCTCAGACATATGGATGTTGTAGTCCAACTTGAAGCGTTGGTAGATAGACTGATAATGTTCTAGTGGAGCATCCGGATTTTGAATATATCGTTGAGGGATATAGGAATTGTGGAAGATGTATGGTGTATTTTCTGTTGAACGCACACGAACAATCTTATAGTAGAAATCATTCTTATCCAAGTTGAGTTTTTCAAGGATTTCAGGGTCATTGCCTTTTTCACAAGAGAGCACGACAACAGTATCCTTATCCATTGGGAAAACTTCGATATCGGAGAATTCTACCAAGCGCCCTTTGCGGGAACGGGAAACGAAGGTTCCTTTGCCCTGTTGCCGAATCAGGTAGCCATCCTTAACCAATTCATTTACAGCACGGATAACCGTAATAGAGCTAACGTTAAATAGTTTTGTCAATTCAGATTCTGTGTAAAATTTATCGCCATTTTCAAATTTTCCAGAAATGATTTGTTGGCGTAAATCATTTTGTATGAGTTGATACTTTGGTACTTTCATTACTATAACTTCCTTTCTACTTGTTAGTATACTAAATCAATCTTGATAAATCAAAGGAAATAGCTCAAAATATAAAAAATGCGCTATGAAAACGCATTAGAACGGGATTTTTTGTCTATTTGTAAAAAAATTACAAATAATTTTCAAAAAAGACTGGACATAACCACTGGAAAATGTTAATATAATGACAGATAAGAAAACGGTTACGAAAAAGGAGCCAATATGAATGAATTTACGATAAAAGATGACTTTTATTTAAATGGTAAATCCTTTAAGATATTATCAGGAGCCATTCATTATTTTAGGGTTCATCCTGATGATTGGTACCATTCCTTATTTAACCTTAAAGCTCTAGGTTTTAATACAGTTGAAACCTATGTTCCTTGGAACTTGCATGAACCTAAGAAAGGCGAGTTTTCATTTGAAGGAATACTAGATATCGAGCGATTCTTGGGAATTGCTCAGGAACTAGGGCTTTATGCAATTGTTCGTCCTTCCCCCTATATTTGTGCAGAGTGGGAGTGGGGTGGTTTACCCGCTTGGCTGATGACGGAAGAGCTTCAAGTACGCTCGAGTGATCCTGTATACTTGAAGCACCTAGATGAATATTACGCTTCTCTTCTTCCTAAGTTAGCCAAGCTCCAACTCTCGCAAAATGGCAACATACTAATGTTCCAGGTTGAAAATGAGTATGGTTCCTATGGTGAAGAAAAAGAGTACCTAAGAGCAGTGGCTGAATTGATGCGTAAATATGGCTTGACAGCTCCGCTATTTACATCAGATGGACCATGGAGAGCCTGTCTGAGAGCAGGTAGCATGATTGCGGATGATGTCTTGGTGACAGGGAATTTCGGGTCGAAAGCCAAGGAAAACTTCGCTATGATGCAGGATTTCTTTGACGAGTACGATAAGAAATGGCCGCTCATGTGTATGGAATTCTGGGATGGTTGGTTCAACCGCTGGGGTGATGAAGTCATTCGACGGGATCCAGATGAGCTAGCTCAAGCAGTCATGGATTGTATTGAATTGGGATCGATTAACCTTTATATGTTCCATGGTGGAACCAACTTTGGATTCATGAATGGTTGCTCAGCTAGAGGTCAAATCGATTTGCCACAGGTCACTTCTTATGACTATGATGCAATTCTAGATGAGGCTGGTAATCCTACCAAGAAATTCTATGCCTTGCAAGGCTTGATGAAGGAAAAATATCCTGAACTGGAGTATTCAGAACCACTGATTAAGGAAGCCAAAGCCTTTCCGTCAGTAAGTTTGAAAGAAAAAGTTAGCCTATTTGCGACACTAGAAAATGTAAGCGATTACTCATCTAGCTTCTATCCAAAAAATATGGAAGAGTTGGGTCAATCGACAGGCTATATTCTTTATAAAACACGGCTAGAACGTGATAAGGATGAGGCAGAGCGACTTCGTGTCATTGATGCTCGAGATCGTATTCAGGTCTATGCCGATGGTCGTTTGGTTACAACCCAGTATCAGACAGAAATTGGTGAAGATATTGAATTAGAGTTCCAGTCTAACCAGGTTGAACTAGCAGTATTAGTTGAAAACATGGGACGAGTCAATTACGGTCATAAATTGACTGCACCTACACAATCCAAAGGTTTGGGTCGTGGTGCCATAGCAGATTTGCACTATATCAGTAATTGGGATATGTACTCATTGCCACTGGATGATATTTCTGGACTAGACTTCACGAAAGAGTGGCAGGAGGGGCAACCAGCCTTCTATCGCTACCAGTTTGAACTAGAAGACCTGGCAGACACTTACTTGGACATGACAGGTTTTGGTAAGGGTGTTGTATTTGTTAACAATGTAAATATCGGACGTTTCTGGGAAAAAGGTCCAATCCTCTATCTCTATATTCCAAAAGGATACTTAAAGAAAGGAGTTAATGAAATAGTCGTTTTTGAAACGGAAGGACAATATAGAGAGAAGATTAGTTTTTCACAGGAACCCGTTTATAAAGAGGTGTAGGTGTTCTGCAGAGAACATCTAGCAGAAAGATTTATGAAGAAAAGGAGAAAAGTATATGGCAATTATTGCTACACGTATTGATGGTCGTTTGATCCACGGTCAGGTTGCTAACCTTTGGACGACTAAATTAAATATTAGTCGGATCATGGTTATCGATGATGCGGTTGCTCAAAACGACATTGAGAAACAAGGTTTGAAATTAGCCTGCCCACCGGGGGTAAAATTATCTATTTTGCCAATCGAAAAAGCAGCTAATAACATCAAGGAAGGCAAATATGATGCGCAACGTTTGTTGATTGTTGCCCGTCGTCCTGAAAACTTCCTCCGCTTGGTTGAATATGGTGTAGAACTTGCTGAATTGAACGTCGGCAATATGTCACAATCACCAGAAACTCGCTCTGTTACTCGCTCTATTAACGTTGTAGACAAGGACATTGCGGACTTTGATGCCTTGGTTGCTAAGGGAGTGAAATTGATCGCTCAAATGGTACCAGGCGACACGCCAAAAGACTTTATGCCACTCTTGGATAAGGTCAGATAAACTTCGGATATTTTTGAAAAATTTTAAAGGAGGTTCACTATTATGCAATGGTGGCAAATATTACTTCTAACGCTCTACTCTGCTTATCAGATTTGTGATGAGTTGACAATTGTATCGTCAGCTGGTTCTCCAGTCTTCGCAGGGTTCATCTCTGGTTTGATCATGGGTGACATGGCAACTGGTTTGACCATTGGAGCATCTCTTCAATTGATGGTACTTGGTGTAGGTACTTTCGGTGGTGCATCACGTATCGACGCAACTTCTGGTGCGGTTCTTGCAACAGCTTTCTCAGTATCACAAGGTATTGACCCAGAATTGGCCGTATCTACTATCGCAGTACCTGTAGCAGCACTTCTTGTTTATACAGATATTGCAGGTCGTTTCTCTACTACATACTTCGCACACCGTGTAGATGCTGCTGTTGAAAAATTTGACTATGCAGCAATCGAACGCAACTACCTTCTTGGAGCTATTCCATGGGCAGCATCTCGTGCACTTCCTGTGTTCCTTGCCCTTGCTTTTGGTGGCGAATTCGTTAAAACAATGGTTGATGCTATTGAAACCTATAAATGGATTGCAGATGGTTTGACACTTGCGGCTCGTATGCTTCCAGGTCTTGGTTTTGCAATCTTGCTCCACTACCTTCCATTGAAACGCAACCTTCACTACTTGGCAGTTGGTTTTGCCCTTACAGCTATGTTGACTGTTCTTTACGGTAACGTTTCAGCTTTGGGTGGTGCTGTTGCTGGTATCGTTGGCACTCTTCCTGAAGATGCAGGTATCGCTTTTGTGAACAACTTTAAAGGCTTGTCAATGATCGGTATCGCTATTGTGGGTGCTTTCCTTTCAGTGCTTCACTTCAAAAATAGCCAAAAAGTAGCAGTGGTTGCTCCATCAGTTTCAGAAAGTGGGGAAATTGAAGATGACGAAATCTAATTACAAACTAACAAAAGAAGATTTTAATCAAATCAACAAACGTAGCTTGTTCACTTATCAGTTAGGTTGGAACTATGAGCGGATGCAGGGTTCTGGTTACCTCTACATGATTTTGCCACAGCTTCGTAAAATGTATGGAGATGGTACTCCTGAATTGAAGGAAATGATGAAATTGCATACTCAATTCTTCAACACTTCTCCATTCTTCCATACCATCATTACTGGTATTGACTTGGCGCTTGAAGAAAGCGACGGTGTAGCTTCTAAGGATGCGGTTAACGGTATTAAGACAGCCTTGATGGGACCATTTGCCCCAATCGGTGACTCTATCTTTGGTTCCCTTGTTCCAGCTATCATGGGTACTGTAGCAGCGACTATGGCTAAAGAAGGAACTCCAGCAGGTATCTTCCTTTGGGTAGCTGTAGCAGTAGCTTATGACATCTTCCGTTGGAAACAGTTGGAAATTGCCTATAAAGAAGGTACTAAACTCATCACAACTATGCGTGATAAGTTGACAGCTCTTGTAGATGCTGCTTCTGTAATGGGTGTCTTCATGATGGGTGCCTTGATTGCAACTATGATTAACTTTGAAGTATCTTGGGCTCCAAGTGTTGGTGAAAAAGTGATTGATGTACAAGACTTGCTCAACACGATCTTCCCTCGTTTGGTACCAGCTATCTTCACAGGCTTTGTCTTCTGGTTGCTAGGACGCAAAGGTATGACTTCTACTAAGGCTATCTTGATTATCATTGTGCTTGCAGTAACGCTTTCAGCAATCGGTAAGTTTGTCTTTGGCATGTAAGCATATGGGTAAGAGTTTAGTTTTAGTAAGTCATGGTATCTTCTGTGAAGAGTTGAAAAAATCAACTGAGATGATTATGGGTCCTCAGGAGGACATCTATACAGTAGCCCTCTTGCCAGAAGAAGGTCCAGAAGACTTCCAGAAAAAATTTGAAGAAACAGTTGCTAAATTAGATGACTTTGTTGTATTCGCTGACTTGTTGGGCGGAACACCAGCCAACGTTGTTTCCCGTAAATTGATTGACGGTGGGCAGTTTGACCTCTATGCAGGTATGAACATGCCGATGGTCATTGGTTTCTTGAACGGCGTCCTACTTGGTGAAGCAGTTGACTATGTGGAATTTGGTACAAACAACCTCGTCCACGTCAACAGCCTACTAACAAGCGATGAGGATGATGAGTGAAACAGTTCGGGGAACTGTTTCAGCTGGTCACCTTGAAATAAGAAAGTGACCAAAGAAAGCCCGATTCTAGAAATGGGTTTGGCAGAATTGCTCTCATTCCAGTTTTCTGACTAGTCATCTATATGATGAGGCTTTAAGTATCCTGAGGGGAAGCAAGTTGATTGCCTCCCCTCATTTGATGTTGTGAGGAAAAGCAATGATTGACGTAAAAGATTTTGGTGAAAAAGCGAAGCTCTATTGCTTAAAAAATAAAAATGGTATGCAGGTTAGTCTGACAGATTTTGGTGCCAGAGTGGTAGAAGTGCTCTTACCAGTAGATGAAAATGGTGGCTTACGGAATGTCAGTTTGGCTGCTGAGTCGGATGATGATTACCGTAAGACAGACTTGTACCCTGGTTCAACTATTGTCCCAGTAGCGGGGCGTATTTCAGGTGCTCAGGCTGAGATAAAGGGAACCAGTTATCAGTTCACAGAAAATGAACCTAGCAGAACCTTGCATGGTGGGATTGATACGGCAAATGAACAGTACTGGGATGTTGCTCTTGACCATGAAAAAAATCAAGTTAACTTTGGGATTGTCCTAAAAGATGGTTTCAATGGTTTTCCAGGAGATGTGAGGGTTGAGGCTATTTATGGTCTAACAGACCAGAACGAGTTGACGGTGGATTATCGAGCGGTGTCTAGCAAAGATACGATTTTCAATCCGACCAATCACATCTATTTCAACTTAACTGGGGATTTTCAGCAGTCAGTAGCAGACCATGAAATTCGGATTGAGGCAAATCGCTATGCTCCGCTTGGTGAGGATAATCTGCCAACAGGTGTCTTAGAGGATGTAACGGGAACACCGTTTGACTTTAGGGAGAGAGCAAGATTTGCTCAGGGCTTTGACAGCCAGTACCCTCAGAATATCCTTGTGAAAGGTTATGACCATCCATGGCTTTTGGAGCAGGTAGAGGTTCCGGTTGAAGTTGTCAGCCCAGATGGGAAAATAAGTCTGCGCGTGCGAACCAATCAGCCATCAGTGGTCATCTACACCTACAATTATCCTGTTGAAGCTTTGGCTGCCTACCATGGTGCCTTTAGCTTGGAATGCCAGGCTCTGCCAAATGCTTGCAACCTAGATGGCTTTGGCTCTATTTTGCTGGAAAAAGATGAGGAATTCTTGTCTGAAACAGTTTATCAATTTACTTGGTAAGAAGGAGAGGCTCTACCTGCTAGACAGATAGGGCTTCTTGTCTTTTTTGGAAAATGTGGTATAATAAATCGGTGTGTTTCGATTGAAGCAGACGAAAGAGGAAAATAATGACAAAAGAACAAGAATTTTTAAAGGAATTTGAAGCTTGGGTCAACACTCAGGTCATGGTAAACGAGATGGCGGTAGAAGAAAGCCGTCGTGTATTGGAAGAGGATAGGGATGCGCGTGCTGCGGATGCTTACATCCGTTACGAAAGTAAGTTAGACGCTTATCGCTTTATCCAGGGGAAATTTGCCAACTATCATGCTGGCAAGGGCTTTCATGATTTACCAGATGGCTTGTTTGGCCAGAGACATTATTAAAGAGAGGAAAGAAATCTTGGCAAAGAAAAAAGTAAATCGTAAGAAACAATTGAAAAAATACATAGCAGACTTAAGACGTGCAGGTCATCTGACTACGAATGTAGCGCGTGAGGTAGTTGCACCTGTCGCTGAAAAGGTAGAAACGGTAGTGGAGAAGGCTCTTGAACAAGTGAAAGAAGTTGCAGCAGAGGTGCCTTCTTCAGCGCCTTCTTTGGAAGACTTTTTGTCACTTCCTGGTTTGGAAGGCATTGCAGCAGCACGTTTGGAAACCTTCTACCAAGCAGGTATTCAATCTGTGGCTGATTTTGCAAGCCACACAGAAAAAGAGCTCTTGGCTCTTAAAGGTATCGGTCCTGCAACCATCAAGCAGTTGAAAGAAAAAGGGATTGAGTTGAGCGCTTAATATAACAGAAACCAACGGAAATGAGTTGGTTTTTTCTTTTTCTCTTGCTATAATAGAATTAGAATATTCAAGGAGAAAATCTAATGGCAAAGAAGAAAAATCGGAAGAAAGTTGTTTCTATTCATTCGAAGAAAAAACTTACTGGACAAGAAATGAATGGTTTATCAACAGATCAACTCTTTTGGGAGGTTGTTTACAGGAAGTATCCACATGAAATCAAGAGTGGTCTTAGAGAGATTTTGAAGTTGAATCCAGAGCATCTAGGTGCTCGATTTGAATTGTACAAGTTTGAATACCCTGAATGGGGATATGAAAATCTCGAAGATATCAATTTATTTGCGGCAGAGGCTATTGAATTGTGGCTCGAGGAAGGTTGCCCAGCCTGGAATAAGGAAGAACCAAGTTACAGTTTAGGAATCGTTTTAAATATCTTATATTTTTATTTTGAAAAAGGTCTGTACGGATTAGCCAATGATTTGTGCGATATTATTATAAGTCATCCCCAAGAAGCCTATCATCGCGACTTTATTTTTATATTATTGAGCGTTAAAAATCAGGTTTTTGACTTTGAATATCTACAGAACCAGTTTGAAAATGAATTAAAGAATGCAACAGTTCAAGATGCGACCGCTATACATTTTTTAATAGCTTCTATGGTTAGGGGCGAATTTGCTGTGGCTAAGTCAGTCTTGCGACTAATTCTTGAACGCTATCCTGAATATTCATGGATCTTTCAAATTGGTCATTGGCCGACGGTGGCTTTTGAAGAAAATGGTCTATTTGTTATTAGTGAATCAGATACCATGTTTAACTCGCTGGTATTTATGCAGGATTTCCTGGACCGTAGACGGGATTTGGTTAAAAGAGTCAATCAAATGACCAGGGAAATTGAGGAAAATCGTGAGGGAACGATTCAACATTTCTATAAGTTCTACCAACTGCCAGAGCTTGTGCATTTGCAGGAAAAACGAGTTCGAATTTTTTACGAAAATGGTATTCATAAGTTAGAAGATTTTAAAAAATGGACTGAAAAAGAATTACTAGCTTTAGATGGCATTGGAAAAACTAGTGTCGAACACTTAAAAGCTCAAGGAATTCAATTCAAATCTTAGACTTATTTTTCTTGCTTACAGTTCATAATTCTGTTACAATAAAGCTATTCAGAGGTGTTTTGAGCCCCATTTGTCACAGGAAGCGGTGGTACTGAGAAATCCGCACAAATGTCAAAACTGGTTGCTGATGATGTGAATCGAATAAGCAAAGTGCAGATAATGTATCTGAACAAGGGTGGTACCGCGGAATAACTTCGTCCCTGTCTAGCAAGTCTAGGCAGGGATTTTCATTTGGAAAGGAGAAATATGCTACATCATGTTGAAATTTACGTTTCTGACTTGGAAACTTCGCGTGCATTTTACGACTTTCTCCTGACCAAGCTGGGCTACTCGCTCTATCAGGAGTGGGAGGAAGGGCTATCTTATAAAAAAGCAGAGCAGTACCTGGTCTTTGTCCAAACGCCAAAGGATTTCCTAGAGGCAGGCTATCACCGTTGCCGTACGGGGCTCAATCATCTAGCTTTTCATGCAGGAACACCTGATGATGTTGACCAATGGCGGAAGGAATTTTTGACCAGACGAGTCAAATTTCTCTACGACGACCGCTATCCCCATGCAGGAGGACCAGACCACTACGCCCTCTATTTGGAAGATCCAGATGGGATAAAGATTGAGTTGGTTGGGGAGGGAGTATGAATCTAATTATTATTGGAGCACAAGCTTCTGGCAAGATGACCGTTGGGCAGGAAGTTGCGAAATTGACAGGGATGACCCTTTTTCATAATCACGATTCGATTGATTTTAGCCTACGTTTTATTCCTGAATTTTCTGAGGATATGTTTGACCTCAATACACGTATTACATTTGCTGTTTATGATGTGTTTGCTAGGTCAGGCCGCCAACTAATCGGAACTGCCTTGATTAATTTTAAAAATCTCATAGATGTTCAATTCCTTACAACTGTTCAGACGATTTTTCATCATCATGGTCAGGAAATTTTATTTGTTGAGTTGGAAACTGCTTTGGAAGAACGTCTGCGGCGTAATCGGACAGAAAATCGACTGACCCATAAACCTTTGAAACGACACATTGAAGTTTCAGAGGCTGAGATTCTTTCTACAGCTGATACATGTCGATATACCTCATTAGGCATTCCAGAGGGCATTCAGCATTATCTCAAAATTAATAATACTCATCTTTCTGCCAATGACGTAGCTCAACTGATTCTCCAAAAAATGGAGGAACTTGAGCAAGAACAAACGAAATAGCCAGCCCCAAGGACTGACTATTTCTAGGAGATTATATGAAAAAGAATTGGGCTATTTCTAGCTTGAGGATAGTATAAACCAATTTTCTTAAAGAATACTAAAGGAGAAAAAATAATGTCAAAAGAATTATCACCAAAATACAATCCAGCCGAGGTTGAGGCTGGTCGTTACCAAACTTGGTTGGACCAAGATGTCTTTAAGCCGTCAGGCGATGCGGAGGCCAAGCCGTATTCTATCGTCATTCCGCCGCCAAACGTAACTGGTAAGTTACACTTGGGACACGCTTGGGATACAACCCTTCAAGATATTATCATCCGTCAAAAGCGTATGCAGGGCTTTGACACCCTCTGGCTTCCAGGTATGGACCATGCGGGGATTGCGACTCAGGCTAAGGTGGAGGAACGCTTGCGGGAGCAAGGCGTGACCCGTTATGACTTGGGGCGTGAAAAATTCCTCGAAAAAGTCTGGGAATGGAAGGATGAGTACGCAGCGACCATTCGTGAGCAATGGGGTAAGTTGGGTCTGTCTTTGGACTACCAACGTGACCGCTTTACGCTGGACGAAGGCTTGTCAAAAGCTGTTCGCAAGGTCTTTGTAGAACTCTACAAAAAAGGCTGGATTTACCGTGGCGAATTTATCATCAACTGGGATCCAGCGGCTCGCACAGCCCTTTCAGATATCGAAGTCATTCATAAGGATGTCGAAGGTGCCTTCTACCACATGAATTACATGTTGGAAGATGGTTCACGTGCCCTTCAAGTTGCGACCACTCGTCCTGAAACCATGTTCGGTGATGTTGCGGTGGCGGTTAACCCAGAAGACCCGCGTTACAAGGACTTGATTGGCAAAAATGTTATCCTGCCAATCGTGAATAAACCTATCCCAATCGTTGCGGATGAGCACGCAGATCCAGAATTTGGTACAGGGGTTGTGAAAATCACTCCTGCCCACGATCCAAATGACTTCCTTGTCGGTCAACGCCACAATCTGCCACAAGTCAATGTTATGAACGACGACGGTACCATGAACGAGTTGGCAGGTGAATTTGCAGGTATGGACCGTTTTGAAGCTCGTAAGGCAACGGTTGCTAAGTTGCAAGAACTAGGTGCCCTTGTGGAAATCGAAAACCGTGTGCATTCTGTTGGACACTCTGAGCGTACAGGTGTTGTAGTCGAGCCACGCTTGTCAACCCAGTGGTTTGTTAAGATGGACCAATTGGCTAAGAATGCCATTGCCAACCAAGACACAGCAGACAAGGTAGAATTTTACCCACCACGTTTCAACGATACCTTCCTACAATGGATGGAAAATGTACACGACTGGGTTATCTCGCGTCAGCTTTGGTGGGGTCATCAGATTCCAGCATGGTATAACGAATCTGGCGAAATGTACGTCGGAGAAGAGGCTCCAGCAGGTGACGGTTGGGTACAGGATGAGGATGTCCTAGATACCTGGTTCAGCTCTGCCCTTTGGCCATTTTCAACAATGGGCTGGCCTGACGAAAATGCGGCGGACTTCCAGCGTTACTTCCCAACTTCAACCTTGGTAACAGGCTACGACATCATCTTCTTCTGGGTGTCACGCATGATTTTCCAATCGCTTGAGTTTACAGGTCGTCAGCCATTCAAGAACGTGCTGATCCACGGTTTGATCCGTGACGAAGAAGGTCGCAAGATGTCCAAGTCGCTCGGAAACGGGATTGACCCAATGGATGTTATCGAGAAATACGGTGCAGACGCTTTGCGTTGGTTCTTGTCAAACGGCTCTGCCCCTGGTCAAGATGTCCGCTTCTCTTATGAGAAGATGGATGCGTCTTGGAACTTCATTAACAAGATTTGGAACATTTCCCGCTATATCCTCATGAACAATGAAGGCTTGACCTTGGATGCGGCGCGTGAGAATGTCGCAAAAGTCGCAGCTGGTCAGGCTGGCAACGTGACGGACCGCTGGATTCTCCACAACCTCAACGAAACCATTTCCAAGGTCACTGAAAACTTCGACAAGTTCGAGTTCGGTGTGGCTGGTCACATCCTCTACAACTTCATCTGGGAAGAGTTCGCCAACTGGTATGTGGAGCTGACCAAGGAAGTGCTTTACAGCGACAACGAGGCTGAGAAAGTCATGACCCGCTCTGTCCTCCTCTACACGCTGGACCAAATCCTTCGCCTCCTCCACCCTATCATGCCGTTTGTGACGGAAGAGATCTTTGCCCAGTATGCAGAGGGATCTATCGTGGTGGCAACTTACCCTGTTGTCAACCCAGCCTTTGACAATTCGGAAGCTCATAAGGGTGTGGAAAGCCTCAAGGACTTGATCCGTTCGGTGCGAAATAGCAGAGCAGAAGTGAATGTTGCTCCATCTAAGCCGATTACTATCTTGATTAAGACAGCGGATTCTGATCTTGAAACCTTCTTCAAGGCAAATGAAAACTACATCCGACGCTTTACAAATCCAGAGCAGTTGGAAATCAGCTCAAGTATCGTTGCACCAGAATTAGCCATGTCAGCTGTTATCACCGGTGCTGAAATCTTCTTGCCACTCGCCGACCTCCTCAACGTCGAAGAAGAGTTGGCTCGTCTAGACAAAGAGCTTGCCAAATGGCAAAAAGAACTAGACATGGTCGGCAAAAAACTCAGCAACGAGCGCTTCATCGCCAACGCCAAACCAGAAGTCGTTGAAAAAGAAAAAGAAAAACAAGCCGACTACCAAGCAAAATACGATGCGACAGTAGGACGGATTGAAGAGATGAAAAAACTGGTCTAGTGGTCTAAAACCACTTGATACTTCGTCAACTCACCTTGCCGTACTCAAGTACTGTCTGCGGTGTCGTTTCCTAGTCTCAAGCTGATTTTAGCCATACTAGATTAAACAAATGCCCAGCCTAAAAAGGCTGGGTTTTGTGGTATAATGGTATTTGATAACAATTGGGATTTTATAGCTGAAAATTAAAATATATCGAATTGATGATTGAAATAGTTATTTTATGTTTTTCTTATTTAATGGAAAATAATATACGGATGTAATCAGAATAATGAAATTTTTAAGGGTGAAAAGATGACTTTAACTTTATTTTTTTTAAGAAAATTTGGTCTAACGAAATATTTGGCACAGTCATATTCAGAATTGGGTATAGAATTATTGGATTTTTTTGTGAAATATGAGAAATTTAATAAAAATTTGACCAGAGGAAAGTACAATAAAATTTGTAGAATGATTTATCAAAATTTTGTTGAAATCATGAATAGTAATATTTTTGATGAGATTTTCTTGCTTGAATCTGTTGGGGCTAACATTGAAGGGGGTAAATTGTATTGTAAAACGGATTCAATAGAAAAATTTACTGAGTTTTTGGTCCATAAATGCTCAGATGAAAATAAGAGTACAGCAGCCATGCAAAAAGCAAAAGACTATCTTGAATTATATCAACAACAAGCTTTCGAAGAAACTGTTAGAAATGAAATGAGCAGATGGAATTTATTTCGTAAATTTATATCAAAAATGACTATAGAAATGAACGACCAGCTAATCATAGAAAATAAAAAAATAGTTAAGCAATTGGTAGAATCAGGATTAGTTACTAAGGTTGATGGAGAATTTGTATTAAATTTAGAATGTCTGAATTTTTTAGATAAATTTGATAAGTATTTTAAAATTAATTACGATAATTATTCATTCGATGTGCAAAATTTTATAAAATCTCAGAAGGAAATAGAAACAGATAATGAAGAAATCTCTATTAAAAATTTTCTTGAGTCTGATTTTAAAAATAAAGAGCTTCTTCTTTTAAGATTAGAGGGAAACAAGTATTCTACAATCGCAAAAATAACTGATACCAAAGAGGCAGTTGTTCGATATCGAATAAAATCAACTGTTCAAAACAAAATGCCGGTTATAAAAGAAATCGAAAAGTATAAGTCGGTTTATCAGGATTTGAATATTTCAAAAGAGGTGTTTACATCGATTATTAACTCTGATGGAAGAGTGTATGAACTATTAAGATTACTTTATAAAAAGGGGAAAACAGATGTCAATCCAACTAATCTTTTAAAATATGATAATATGCTTTCCGAGAGTACTTCTAGTGAAGATGTAAAGCTGATAGATAATGAAGAGGTTTTTGAAACATCAACAATACAAAAAAATGGATTTTTATTGGAATCAGCAGTAAGTTTGGATTCCTTCTTAGAATCAGAGTTTAAACATAAAGATATTTTGTTATCACGCTTGAATGGTAATACCTTACAACAGATAGGAAATCAATTTGGGTTAACTAGAGAAAGAATACGTCAGATATTAAAAAAAATTCAAAAAAGTATGCCTCCAATCATTGAAGTTAACCAATTTGGTCAATTATTTTCAGAATTTGATATTTCAAGAGAAGTATTTAAAAAAGTTTTTGCTGCAGACGATAGAATTTATGAGTTTCTGAATATTAGTCTAAAAAAAGGGAAAAAATCAATAAGTACTGAAATATTAAACGGAGATTATTCAGATGAAATTAAAGAATATATCCTATCATTATCGAATTATATGATTATTGATGGGGAAATCAAAAAACAATCCAGAGAAAACATCATAATTAACGTACTTAAAAAATATTGTGACTTGCAAAAGTATTTTAAAGGTGATGAATTGATGTATTTATTCTCTGAGGAAAATAAAAAAACTAGCTTACAATTTAAGAGTATTAAATCGTTAGAGAGTCAGTTAGAACGTTATAACCATGTTATTTTTTCAATGGGGAATGGGTATCGCTATCATAAATTCTTAGTTAATGATGAAATAAGTAATTATCTACATAGTATATTTTCTTATTTAGATGATGGAGCTTATAACATGGATTATGTTTACAAGCGTCATATTGACTTTTTTGAAAGTATAGATATTCTAGATGGTTCAGAATTGCATAACTTTATTAAAAAATACAATGTACAAAATCTTGGGATTCAATTGAATAGAAATCCAGAATTTGTAAAGGGGGCCTTAAGTAAAAAAGAATATGTTTTTTCTTATTTAAAATTATTTAATAATCAGAAGACGGATCAGTTTTTAAACTTTATGAATAAAAAATTTGGATTACACAAGGGGTCTTTAGGAGCTTACATTTCAGTTGAATTTGGTGGATATTTAAGTACTTCAACGATATTTATAACAGAATCTAACATAATCGGGTTTACTGAATCATTAAAGCAGTACTTTACGGAAGAATTTTATTCGTTGTCAGTATTTGAGAAAATTGCAAAAGAACATGGAATTTTTCCTTTGAGCCCTGAAAAAATATTTGCCTTAGGATTTTTTCAACGTGGTTCAATAATCATTAAAAATAGTTATAGAGGTGCAATTGAAGCCTTATCTACCTATATACTATCACATAAAATTTTTAAGCAAGAGGATAATGAAATTGTCAAATCAAGCGAATACTATAATACAATAAGAATGTTAGAAACTGAATATAAAATTTTAAAAATTACTAGTGATTCATTTATAAATGTTAAATATTTAGAAAATAGAGGATTTGATTCGAATCGATTAAGAGAATTTGTAACTAAAGTTGAAAATTTCGTTGATGAAAATGCTTATTTTTCGGTAATATCAATATTAACAGATGGGCTACAAACAGATTTATTTGACGATGGTTTTAGTAAAATTTCTTTGGATAGATTAATTAGTACATCAGATAAATTTAAAGCAGTAAGTGTAGGATTTCCAAACATCTATTGCAAATCAGGTATTAAAAAGAATTTGAATGATTTTTTAGTCGACTTATTATTAGATATAAAATTTGTAAATGTTGAGGATTTTACAATGGATATTAATAATAGATATGGTATAAAGTTAGAGGAATATGATGTAAGAAGAAGACTGATCCAACAAGGTATTCATTATTCTGAGGATTTAAACAAGGTATATGTTTATAAAGAAGATTTTTTAAAGGAGGTATATGGAAAATGAATTTATTTTCGCTTCAATTGGGGGACCCAATTTCTACTAAGAAGTTATCAATTCAAGGAGAGAGAAGAATCTTTGATGTTTATCGAGTACCTATAGACTACTTGGTATATAATAAAAAGAATGGTCGTATTGCTACCTATGTTTCAAAATATATAGATGATGGGAATATATTTCCAGAGAGTACCGTAGAATTCAACAATATTATCGAAGGCTACATTGAACAAAGCAATCCGGAGGCATTGAAAAGAACGAAAGCTAATATCAAAATTATGTCTCAAACCGAACCAGCAGTTGTTTTGTCCAATGGAATTGTACTGGATGGGAATAGACGCTTCACTTCAATGAGGCAACTGTCAAGAGATGGTGCCGGGGCAGAGTTTAATTACCTGGAAGCAATCATATTAGATAAGGAGAAATATACCGAGAAAGATATTAAGCGTTTAGAATTGAATCTTCAGCATGCTGTAGAGTCTCGGGTTGATTATAATCCTATTGATCGCTTAGTTGATATCTATAGAGATTTAATAGAAAATGGTGGTACTTTTTCGGTTGAAGAGTATCATAGAGAAACGCAACTTTCTGTTTCTGAGATTCGAAAAGAAATTGAGATTGCTAAGTTATTAATTGAATATCTAGAATTTATTAATCAACCAAAACGATTTTATTTAGCTAGAGATCAAAAGGTAGACGGCCCCTTGCGTGAAATCTATAAAATACTAACTAGTAAAAAAATTGATGATTATGATAAAGATGATATTAAAGAATACCTATTTACAAATATATTGACTCTAGATGGTGATGTAACACGTCGAATTCGAGAATTGAAAATGGTTTTTGAAGATAGGAAACTTTGTGAAAAGCTATTGGAAGAAGTGGAAGAGGCTCAAATTTTAGATGATACAACTGATTATTTTTATGCTGAAAGTGGATCCGATGAAAAAATTGAATTAGATAAAGAAATATCAGAAAAAGTATCAAAACTTACAGAGTCATTCGTAGAAAAAAAGAAACTTCAAAATGCGAAGAATAAACCATTAGATATTCTCAATAGAGGTTATACAGTTATTAACGAAATTGATAGAGATGCATTATCTAGATTAGACGAATCTTCTATAAATGACTTTAGAAGAGTTTTAGAAAATGTCAAATTATTAGTTCAAGAATTGAGTGATTATTAATGTTATCGAGTATTTCATTTAAACAAATATATTCAACAAAAAATGATGATATACCAAAATCATTTTATAACATAGCTTTAAGTGAGGCAGTAGAATATAATAGAGTTAGTGGGTATTTTAGCGGAGCGTCCTTATCATACTTCGCAGCGGGCTTAGAGTCATTATACAAAAATAAGGGCAAGTTTCGGTTAATTGTATCACATGAATTATCGGAAACTGATTATAATGATATTGTTTCTGGATATGTAAATAGAAAGAGACTTGAGCAAGAATTAATTGCCAAAATAGACTTGAAAACTCTGAATTTAAATCAACAGAAAAATTTGGCAAATTTAGGTTTTTTAATTGAAATCGGATTAGTAGATATAAAAATAGGGTTTACGACATCTGGGTTGTTTCATGCAAAATACGGAATTTTTAAAGATCAGATTGGGAATATTGTTTATTTTTCTGGTTCTTTGAATGAAACTGAGGCAGCTTTCATTAAAAACTATGAAGAAATTACTGTTTTAGAAAGTTGGAAAAATAATTCAACAATTTTGCAAATGAAATTAGAAGAATTTGAGCTATTGTGGAATAATGACTCAAGTGATGGGATGATATTTGTAAAATCCATCGATGAGATTGTAAAATCTCAGTTAATCTCATATAGTAATGGTAGTTTTTTAGTGGATAAAGCGATGTTAAGAAAAAATGCAATAGTAATATATTATGATGATGGACTAAAAATTCAAAATAATCTTCTGGATAAAAAAATCGATTCAAGACAGAGATCGTTAAAAAAGTTAATCAAAAAGGGACTCTTAAACACTGAAATCACTGATTTTAGATCGAATCTTAATTCTAATGAAGTGGAAGAAATTATTGCTTGCTTCAATAGGTATGGACAAAGAACAAAAACAGAAATTGTAGTATCTAATTCAGTTGAAACATTCATTAGTTTGCATAAATTTGAAATTTCAGAGATAGCTAACAGAGGGTTATTAATAAAGAAAAAAGATAGAGCTTTTGAAGAAGAATTTAATCAGTTTGCAAAAATTGTACAGGCTGAAATTAGTCGCCCTCTTTTTGATTTACAATTGTGGGTAAGTTTTTTTCATACATTTATGAAGCGTTCTGCGAACTTTTCAGTTCCTGGAGCAGGAAAAACATCTATGGTTTATGGGGCATATGCCTATTTATCAAGTTCTCAGATTAATAAAATTAATAAATTAGTAGTTATTGGACCTAAAAATTCTTTCTTATCCTGGAAAGAAGAGTTTAAAAAAGTATTTGATCAAAAACGGACTTTAACTGTATTTGATATCCATTCACCAGATTTTTCTTCGGCAATGTTTTATAAAAATACGGGCAAGTTTAATTTGTTTTTGATAAACTATGAGTCGCTTCCAACCTATGAGAAAGAGTTGAGCGAAATCATTGATGAAAAAACATTGCTTGTGTTTGATGAAGTTCACAAGATAAAGAGGATTGATTCGATTCGATCACAGATTGCGATTGCACTTTGTCAAAACGTAATTTATCGCATTGTTCTGACAGGTACGCCTATTCCAAATAGTTATCAAGATATTTGGAATTTTCTTCAAATACTGTACTCTAATGAATATAATTCTTTTTTTGGATACACAAAACAACAGTTGAATTATCTTGAGAAGACTGAAATTGAGGAACTAAATCATAAGTTGGCTCCTTTCTTTTGGAGAGTTACCAAAAAACAGTTAAATGTTCCAGTTGAAAATGAGGATCAATTACTTAGAGTGAATGCAACTGATGCAGAACAAGATGTTATCAATTTATTATGGAGAAAATTCAGTCATAATCCATTTAAATTGTATATTCGATTGATTCAGCTATCTTCAAATCCAGAATTATTAAAAAAAAGTATTACAAGTGAGATGTACGGGGAGTATGATGACATAAGTGATATTGGATTAGAAATCATCGACGATACCCCTCGTTACTCTAAAGAAGAGCTTTTATTGTTGGATTCCATCGGCGCCAGCACGAAATTTAATGAGTGTATTAAGCTTTCGAAACAATTGTATTTACAAAATAGAAAACACATTATCTGGTGTATTTTTATAGATTCTATTGAGAGATTGCGGGATGCTTTAATAAAACTAGGTATGAGAGTTGCGACAATTTATGGAGCCATTAATGCAGAAGAAAGGGAAAAGATAATTTTAGACTATCAACATCAGGAATATGATGTGTTAATAACAAATCCTCATACGCTTGCTGAGTCAGTCTCTTTACATATGGTAGCTCATGATGCTATCTATTTTGAATACTCTTTTAATCTAACACATATGCTCCAGTCGAGAGACCGCATACACAGGCTTGGTCTACCAAAAAACCAAGAAACCAACTATTTCTATTTGATGTTGGATGGACAAGAGGGGATGCGTTCTACAATTGATAAAAAGATATACAATAGGTTGAATGATAAAAAGGAAGTAATGGTTAGTGCAATTGAATCTGAATGCATTAGTCCAGAATTTACTATTGATGAGCGAAATGAAATTCTTGAAATGATGAGGGAAGAAATTTGATTACAAAAACACTCAACTAATTTTAGTCGAGTGTTTTTATATATTCCCCAATTTTTCGTACAATTTCAGTTACGAGGGCATTTCCCATAAAGAACATACGCATTTTATCAGATACTTCTACAATGGAGCCATCTGCTAATTTTTTCTGCTTTGTCCAATCATCTGGGAAGTCTTGTAATCTCTCAGCTTCTACAGGAGTAATCAGACGATGTCGATTGTTCACTTTGATAAAGTGAGTGGAGCGATTAACTGTCCCCTCGGAAGTCAACATAGTTCGTCCAGGTAGATTTAGGTCATCGGTTGGTGACATTCCACCTTCGGAATAAGTATAGGTATGACCGTCTGCCGAAGTTCGCTCAATTTTTTTAGGACCTCGTAGATATTGGAATTTTTCTAGTTTAGCGGGGTCTGTCAAAAAGTATTTTTCAGGTACATCTTTTTCATCTTGTAAGATTTCTCCAAGAGTGATTGGTTGACCTTTATAGTCACACTGAGTATCGACGGAATAGTATTTGCCGTGTCTCATTACCCCTGTATTCCAAACTGTACCTGTGAAATTGTCTGATACTTCAACAATATCATTCGCCAATTCGTAGTAGACTTGGCGATTTTTTATTGGTGTTGATTTAATTGGGAACTGAGTGGCAAATAATCCTGAATGGAACAGGTAGTCATCGTAGCGATTTTCGTTAAATACAGATTCAGTATTTTCAAATTGTTTGTCAAGTCTTTTTGCAAAAGTCGTGTCATTTCGATAAACAAAGAAGAAGACACGACGGCGACGTTGACTACGTCCGTATTCAGCAGCATTGATAACCCTCCACTCAACTGAGTAGCCGAGATTGTTAAAGGCTGTCAACATGATTGCAAAGTCACGTCCTCTTTGTTTAGAAGGTGCTTTTAGAAGACGGTCAACGTTTTCTAAAATAAGATATTTAGGTTTAGTGATACGAGTAGCACGGATAATTTCCCAAAAGAGAACTCCTTTTTTTCCTTCAATTCCTTGTTCGTTCTTTTTACTGCGAGCGACAGAATAGTCTTGGCATGGAAAACCACCAACAATCATGTCTGGATCCATCTCAGCAAACTTTTCGTCAGAAATTTCCGAGATACTAATATTTATGTTTTCACTATCTGGAAAATGCAAATCGTAAACTTCAAAAGCATCCTGTGATTTTCGAGAAGGCTCCCATTGATTTGCCCATTTTGTTTGGAAGTAATCTTTGTCAGCATTTTCAAGACCGATGCGAAAACCGCCTACACCGGCAAAGAGTTCGAGAATATTCATTTTTTCTCCTCAAGTTCATTTAATACTATCTATTATAGCGTAAAAAACAATTTCGATCAAGGATTTTTATTTGATATAATAGAGCTATAAGAATTTAGCAAGGAAATTAATATGGAAAAGCAGTTATTCAATTATGATGAGACAGATATTCAAAGTATTCTTGATTATTCTCAATATTTATTAGATAGATCACTTGGAGAGATTATTGCGGAATACCAAGTTTCACCTTATAAAACTTATCAAGATTTTAAAGAGGGTACGCCTTCAGAAGTTGTTGATAAAGAAATCAGCATGAAATCTAAGGGGCAATATGGCAATTACATAGAAAAGTATTTCTATGGTTATCAGCCCAATAGTGATTCTGCCGCTGACTTTGATAAGGTTGGAGTGGAATTAAAAGTAACGCCTTTTAAAGTGAACAAGAATGGAACAATTAGTGCAAAAGAGCGATTAGTTTTAACAATATTAAACTATATGGAGGAAAATCTAGATGACTTTTACTCCACTCATCTATGGCAAAAATGTTCTAAAATACTTTTACTGTTTTACAATGGTCTCATTCCGGGGCAGACCATGTCAGATTATATCATTGAAAAAGTCTTCTTGTATGAATGGTTTGAAGAGGATATGGAGGTTATCCTTGAGGATTATAATCGCATTGTAGAAAAGATTAAGCAAGGTAAAGCCCATGAACTTTCTGAATCCGATGGAAACTACTTGTCTACCTGTACAAAAGGTGCGGGAAAAGGAAAAGATTTTCGTATTCAGCCGTTTAGTGACATTCTAGCAAAACAAAGGGCTTGGGAATTAAAGTCAAGTTATATGACTTATTTAATCAATCATAAGATATTCAATCAAGTTGATCAAGAAAGTATATTAGCAACTGCCAGAGGCGAGAAAAAATCATTTACACAGGTTATTGCAGACAAAATTTTAGCCTATAAAGGATTTTCTGAGGAAGAATTATATAGCCGATTTGAGGTGAATCCTAAAGCAAAAGGAAAAAATAGTACCTTAATTAAAAATATTTTGGGACTAACTGGTGACCTTGATAAGACACAAGAATTTCAAAAAGCCAATATGAATTTACGAGTCATTCGGGTAGATAAAAATGGCTTGCCCAAAGAAGATTCTCCTTTTAAAACTTATCAATTTGAAGAATTGGCAAGGAATGATATGTGGGAGGAATCTCATCCTTATTTGGAGATTTGCAATAAACGATTTCTATTTGTTATCTTTAGAGAAGTATCAGATAAGTTATTTGTGTTAGATGGTATAAAGTTTTGGGGATTTCCGGATAGGCTAATTCCTGAGATTCAACGAGTTTGGAATGAAACCCGAAACATTATTCGAGATGGAGTTGAACTGAAGCTAAATGGTAATAAAGTCTCGACAAACTTTCCTCAAAGTAAAGTAAATACAATTTTATTTACAAAAATTCATGCTCAAAATACCTACTACGAAATCCGACCAAATGAATTTGTAGGTAAGGGTAAATTATCAGATACTGACAAACTACCAGACGGAAGAAGAATAACGAAACACTCATTTTGGATTCCTAAAAAATTTTTGAAAGAAGTTTTATTAGGTGAGTGGGATTAATAATTTAGTGAAAGGTATCTATGAACAAAACTAATTCTTACAAAATCCACCTCCCCTCTCTCATCCCTTTCGGTTTTATCCTCTCCAACAATCGTTACACCTACCGTGAGGTCTTCATGGAGGGGCAGTTTGAGGCGGTGATTGAAGTTGATGAGGCTGGTCAGCTGTCGTCCTATGTTTGGGATTGTGAGATGGAGGAGGTCTATACTGCCCATATGGTGACTGCGCCGGCTGGGGCTTTTGTGGGGCAGGTGCGTGAGGCTTACCAGACCATTTTGGCTCGGGTAGAGAGAGCCTGCTGTGTCGCTCTGCCATTTTCCAAAGACCAAAGCAACCGCATAGCCCAGCTCATCAAGGAGAAGTGGGGCGACCTTCCTGACTATCCTTTTGCCAAGTTGCCGACCTATGGGGCTTTTCGCCATCCCAACAATAACAAGTGGTACGCCCTGGTCAGTCAGATTCCGAGGGACAAGCTGGATGGGAGCGGTTCTCAAGAAGAGGTGGAGATTGTCAATCTCAAGGTCGATAGTCGAGAAATAGCAAAGCTGCTAAGTCAGTCGGGCATTTTCCCAGCTTATCACATGTCTAAGAAGTCTTGGGTGTCGGTCTTGCTGGATGAGACTGTGGAGGACCAGACGGTGTTTGCCCTCCTTGAGAAAAGTCGCTATCTGGTGGGGCCAAAATCCTACAAGGCGGCGAAAGGGCCTGATTACTGGGTTATTCCAGCCAATCCAAAGGTCTATGATATTGATACAGAGTTTGCGGAAAATAAGGTAGTCTATTGGCCACAAAAATCAACCATTCAAGCTGGAGATATTGTAGCCATCTATGTGACGGCGCCTGTACAGGTCATTCGCTATGTTTGTCGTGTCTTAGGAGCGAATTTAGAAAATCACGGGGAATCAGATATTCCGACAGAAAAGAAACTCATGCAGGTAGAGTTGCTTGCTCAACTAACTGATGATGTGTTGCCGAAATCACGCATGATGGACCTAGGAGTGAAAGCTGTCCGTGGACCTAGACGGTTGACAGAAGAGTTGATAAGAGAATTGCAGAAACAATTTTCTTATCAGGATTTCTAATAGTTCATTAAATTATCAGAATATTTAATAAAAAGGCTTTACAAGTTGAAAAAAAAGAGTATAATAGGTGTATCAATTTTACGAGGAGGTAAGGTATGAAGAAAAGCTTCATTCATCAGCAAGAGGAGATTTCTTTCGTCAAAAATACATTCACACAGTATTTGAAAGACAAGTTAGAAATCGTCGAAGTGCAAGGACCGATTTTAAGTCGTGTCGGGGACGGTATTCAAGATAATTTGTCAGGAGTGGAGAATGCCGTGTCAGTTAATGTCAAATTGATTCCTGATGCAACTTACGAAGTCGTACACTCTCTTGCTAAGTGGAAGCGTCATACCCTGGCTCGATTCGGTTTTAATGAGGGAGAAGGGCTCTTTGTTCATATGAAGGCCCTGCGTCCTGATGAGGACTCCTTAGATGAAATTCATTCGGTTTATGTGGATCAGTGGGACTGGGAGAAAGTTATTCCAGCAGGTCGTCGTAACCTAGCTTATTTGAAGGAAACGGTTGAGCAGATTTATAAGGCCATCCGCCTGACAGAATTGGCTGTGGAGGCTCGCTATGACATTGAGTCTGTTCTTCCAAAGAAAATCACCTTTATTCATACAGAAGACCTAGTGAAAAACTTCCCAGACTTGACGCCAAAAGAACGTGAAAATGTTGTCGCTAAAGAATACGGAGCGGTCTTCCTAATCGGTATTGGTGGAGAACTGGCAGATGGTAAGCCACATGATGGCCGTGCATCTGACTACGATGACTGGACTAGTCCATCAGAAGGGGATTACAAGGGACTCAATGGGGATATCTTGGTCTGGAACGAAGTTCTGGGTTCAGCTTTTGAATTGTCATCAATGGGTATTCGAGTTGATGAGGCAGCCCTTCGTCGTCAGGTAGCCATTACTGGTGATCAGGCCCGCCTAGAGTTTGACTGGCACAAGGCGCTCTTGAGCGGCTTGCTTCCACTGTCTATTGGTGGTGGGATTGGTCAATCTCGTTTGGCCATGTTCTTGCTTCGTAAGAAACATATCGGTGAAGTTCAATCTAGCGTATGGCCACAGGAAGTGCGTGATAACTTTGAAAATATCTTGTAAGAAAGAGGAGAGGTTGGTTTTCAATCTCTTTTCCTTTTCTTCCAAAGTCCTGTCTGAAAACATTTACAATGTGATTATCTGTGATTTTTTCGCCAATCTATGATATACTTTTTTAGTTAAATTAAAAGATACAGAGGATATTATGACAAAACTTAGAGAAGACATCCGTAACGTTGCCATTATTGCCCACGTTGACCACGGAAAAACAACCCTCGTTGATGAATTATTGAAACAATCTCAAACCCTTGATGAGCGTACGCAATTGGATGAGCGTGCCATGGACTCAAACGATATCGAAAAAGAGCGTGGTATCACTATCCTTGCTAAAAACACTGCTGTAGCTTATAACGGTACTCGTATCAACATCATGGATACACCAGGACACGCGGACTTCGGTGGTGAGGTTGAGCGGATTATGAAAATGGTTGACGGTGTGGTTCTTGTCGTAGATGCCTACGAAGGAACTATGCCACAGACCCGTTTCGTATTGAAAAAGGCTCTTGAGCAAAACTTGACACCAATCGTTGTTGTCAACAAAATCGACAAGCCATCTGCTCGTCCAGAAGAAGTTGTGGATGAAGTCCTTGAACTCTTCATCGAACTCGGTGCAGATGATGACCAGTTGGAATTCCCAGTAGTTTATGCATCAGCTATCAACGGAACTTCTTCCTTGTCTGACAATCCAGCGGACCAAGAAGAAACAATGGCACCAATTTTTGATACCATTATCGAGCATATTCCAGCGCCAGTCGATAACTCAGATGAGCCTTTGCAGTTCCAAGTATCGCTTTTGGACTACAACGACTTCGTAGGTCGTATCGGTATCGGTCGTGTCTTCCGTGGTACTGTTAAAGTTGGCGACCAGGTTACCCTTTCAAAACTAGACGGTACAACGAAAAACTTCCGCGTTACAAAACTCTTTGGTTTCTTCGGTCTTGAGCGTAAAGAAATCCAAGAAGCAAAAGCTGGTGACTTGATTGCCGTTTCAGGCATGGAAGACATCTTCGTTGGTGAAACTGTAACACCAACTGATACGGTTGAGCCACTTCCAGTTCTTCGTATTGATGAGCCAACTCTTCAAATGACTTTCTTGGTCAACAACTCACCATTTGCAGGTCGTGAAGGGAAATGGGTAACATCACGTAAGATCGAAGAGCGTCTTTTGGCAGAATTGCAGACAGACGTTTCTCTCCGCGTAGAAGCTACAGACTCGCCAGACAAATGGACTGTTTCTGGTCGTGGTGAATTGCACTTGTCTATCTTGATTGAAACCATGCGTCGTGAAGGCTATGAGCTACAGGTATCACGTCCAGAAGTTATCATCAAGGAAATCGATGGCGTGAAAATGGAGCCATTTGAGCGCGTGCAAATCGACACACCAGAAGAATACCAAGGTTCTGTTATCCAATCTCTTTCAGAGCGTAAGGGTGACATGTTGGACATGATTTCAACTGGTAATGGTCAAACTCGTCTTGTCTTCCTTGTACCTGCGCGTGGTTTGATTGGTTACTCAACAGAGTTCCTTTCTATGACTCGTGGTTACGGTATCATGAACCATACCTTCGACCAGTATTTGCCAGTTGTTCAAGGTGAGATTGGTGGTCGCCACCGTGGTGCCCTTGTTTCTATCGATCAAGGTAAGGCAACTACTTACTCAATCATGCGTATCGAAGAGCGTGGTACAATCTTTGTCAACCCAGGTACTGAGGTTTACGAAGGAATGATTATCGGTGAAAACTCACGTGAAAATGACTTGACAGTGAACATCACGACTGCTAAACAAATGACCAACGTTCGTTCAGCTACCAAAGACCAAACGTCTGTAATTAAGACACCACGTATCTTGACCCTTGAAGAATCACTAGAATTCTTGAACGATGATGAATACATGGAAGTAACGCCTGAGTCAATCCGTCTTCGTAAGCAAATCTTGAATAAGGCAGAGCGCGACAAGGCGGCTAAGAAGAAAAAATTAGCAACTGAAGAATAATTCCGAGGAGAAGAGCTATGTTTTACCTCATCCTAGCGATTTTATTGGTACTCTTTTATATTTTTGTAGCCCCTAAAAATGTCAAGGGGACTATCAATTTGATTTTAGCAGTGTTTTTGCTAGTCGTACTGGTTATCGCGCTCATTCTTGGATTTCTAAAAATCATGCAGTTTTCTACAAATTTCTGGCTTGGTTTGATCATGATTTTCATTGGGGGCTGGGCTATGAGGGATATTCACTATCTAGATAGTTCTCCTAAAGGAAAATAAGTTAATAATAGAATAAAAGGCTGGACAGTTGGTTCGGCCTTTTTTCTCAGGATTTTAAGGTATAAAAATAGCCCAAACGAGTGTTCAGGCTATTTGTAATGGTTATTCTTTATCAATTTTCTTTTCTAATTTTTCAAGTTGTCTTGCAGCAAAGTCACGACCACCTAAACCGAAGGCAAGGGCGAAGGCTACTGCTAGTGCACCAAGAATAATTGTGAAGGTTGATTGAACGATATGTTGTGCAAACTTCAATTGATCGAGAGCCATGAAGACTGCAAATACGATAATCAAGTAGCGTACAATGGTGATAACAAGAGGGCTATCCGTAACTTTTTGTAGGAAGTTAGCTACTAGATTGCTTGCGATGATTGCCAAGATAACAATAGCAAGAGCGCTGATAAGTGATGGCAGATAAGCAAGTAGGGCAGAACCAACAGAATTAAATACTTCAAGGTTCAATACTTGGATAGCTTGGACAAAGAAGAAAACGATGATGATAGCACGAACGACTTGAGTAATGATAGCTGACAATTCAAAGTTAGCTTCTTCTTTAGCGAATAGGTATTTAGAGTAGTTGTTGATGCCGGCAGTTTCAAGAAGATTTTCAAGAAGGTTGCCAATCAATTTAGCTACAAAGCTACCAACTGCAATCAAGATAAGGGCAACCAAAACATTTGGTAGGATACCGATCACTTGATTAAGAATGGTAACGATTGGTTGAGAAATACTTGTGATACCAAGTGTTTCCAAAGCCAAGGTTAAGATCGGAATGAAGATCAATACATAGACAACAGTTGATAGGACAGAAATGATTTGTTTGCTGTCAAATGGCAATTTTTCCTGACCAGTAACTTTAGTATACCATGCATCAATGTCTAAACGTTCTAGGACACCAGTCAACAGACCTTTGATAAATTTGCAGAAGAAAGTTCCAACAAAGATAATCAAACCAGCTGCAATCATGTTTGGAATAAAGGCAAAGAATTTCTCAAACATGCTAGAGATTGGATCTACCGTGCTGCTGATATTCAAACCAGACAAGATAGATGGAAGGAAGAAGAGAATCACAAGGAAGTAAACAAGTTGACCAAGTGTTTTGATGAGGGCTTGGCCATTATCTTCAGGCTTAATAACACCCCATTCTTGTAATTTTTGTGAGAACTGGATTTTGTTCAAACCAGCTAGAGTTAGCTTGCGTAATAAACCAGCCAACACAAAGGCAATGATAACCAGGACAAGCATACGGATGACGCCTGGCAAAGCAGAAAGCAAAGGATAGAATAAACTATCGATTATAGTAGTCATATAATACTCCTTATAATAAAATATTTTCGTTTTAAGTCTATCACTTTTATAAGGAATTGACAAATAAGATGAATTTTCCCCCTATTCCAGCTTTTTCCACTCCCTTTAGCTTGAAAAAGCTTCATGTAAAGGGTAAAATAAAGTGTTAGAATGTTTGGGATTTCTAAACAGGATAGGAAGCGTCTGAACCATTCTAGAGGTTTAAGAAGGAAATATACTATGAAAATGATTGATACGTTTAAAAATAAAAAAGTTTTGGTGCTCGGTTTGGCTAAGTCGGGCGAATCGGCAGCTCGCCTATTGGATACCTTAGGGGCTATTGTAACAGTAAATGACGGTAAGCCATTTGAAGAAAATCCGACAGCTCAAGGACTTCTTGAGGAAGGAATTCGTGTGGTTTGTGGTGGCCATCCGCTGGAGTTGTTGGATGAGGATTTTGCTCTTATGGTTAAGAACCCAGGTATCCGCTATGATAATCCGATGGTTGAAAAAGCCCTTGAAAAAGGCATACCGGTCTGGACAGAAGTTGAATTGGCCTACCTGATTTCAGATGCTCCGATTATCGGAATTACAGGGTCAAATGGTAAGACAACAACCACAACCATGATTGCGGAAGCCCTAAATGCAGGAAATAAGTCTGCAAAATTATGTGGAAATATTGGCTATCCAGCCTGTTCTGTCGCGCAAACAGCGACCAAGGATGATACCTTGGTAATGGAGTTGTCCTCTTTCCAATTGATGGGAACAGAGGCTTTCCATCCAAATGTGGCAGTTATTACTAATTTGAGTGCCAACCATATTGACTATCATGGAACCTATGAAGAGTATGTAGCAGCCAAATGGATGCTTCAACGCCAGATGAACGAAGAAGATACGATTGTTCTGAACTTCAATCAAGAAGAAGCCAAGGATTTGGCTCAAAAAACCAAGGCTAAAGTTCTTCCGTTTTCAACCAAAGAAGTGGTGGATGGTGCCTATTTGCAAGATGGCAAACTCTATTTCAAGGGTGAGTTCATCATGGATGCAGACCAGATTGGTGTTCCAGGAACTCATAATATTGAGAATGCCTTGGCAACGATTGCTGTTGCTAAGTTGTGGGGAGTTGCTAACCAAGCTATTCAAGAAAGCTTGTCTGCCTTTGGTGGAGTGAAACACCGCTTGCAATTGGTTGGTAAAATCAAGGGAGTAACCTTCTATAACGATAGTAAATCGACCAATATTTTGGCGACCCAAAAAGCCTTGTCAGGTTTTGATAATAGTAAGGTAATCTTGATTGCTGGTGGTTTGGATAGAGGCAACGAATTTGATGAATTGGTTCCAGATTTGCTTGGTTTGAAGAAAATGGTTATTCTGGGTCAATCAGCCCCGCGTGTTCAGCGAGCAGCAGACAAGGCAGGAGTACCAACTCTTGCTGCAGAGGATATTGCGGACGCAACTCGGAAGGCCTTCGAAGCGGCAGGAGAAGGGGATGTTGTGCTCTTAAGCCCTGCTAATGCAAGTTGGGATATGTATCCAAACTTTGAAGTGCGTGGAGATGTTTTCTTGCAGACCTACGAGGAGTTATGTAACTAATGAAAAAAATTGTTTTTACAGGTGGAGGTACTGTGGGTCACGTGACCCTCAACCTTCTCTTGATTCCCCGTTTTATTGAAGATGGCTGGGAAGTTCACTATATAGGTGATGGAAATGGAATTGAGCATGAGCAGATTGTAAAATCAGACTTAGATGTACGCTTCCATTCGATTGCTACAGGAAAATTACGACGCTATTTTTCTTTCCAGAATATGCTGGATGTATTTAAGGTTGGTTTTGGGGTGCTACAATCGTTAGCTATTATTGCTAAAATTAGACCCCAGGCCCTGTTCTCAAAAGGTGGTTTTGTATCAGTTCCGCCGGTCATTGCAGGCAAACTACTCGGTGTACCGGTTTTCATTCATGAGTCTGATTTGTCTATGGGTTTGGCCAATAAAATTGCCTACAAATTTGCAACAACCATGTATAGTACTTTTGAACAACCTGCTAGTTTGACCAAGGTCAAACATGTTGGCGCGGTTACAAAAGTGGGGCAAGCCAATGATAAAGTTACACCAATCCAGTTGCCAGAAATCCTTAGTCATTTTGACAAGTCCTTACCTACTCTCTTATTTGTAGGTGGTTCAGGAGGAGCTAAGGTATTTAATGATTTGATTAGTCAACATATGGTAGCCTTGACAGAACGGTTCAATATTATCAACTTGACAGGGGATAGTAGCCTTAACCGATTAGATAGAAACCTATATAGAGTTGACTATGTAACAGAACTATACCAGCCCTTGATGGATTTGGCGGATGTCGTTATTACCCGTGGTGGTTCCAATACCCTGTTTGAGTTGATTGCCATGCAACAACTTCACTTGATTGTACCCCTGGGACGTCAAGCTAGTCGAGGGGATCAGATAGAAAACGCTCTCTATGCGGAGAAAAAAGGGTATTCCAAACAAATTGATGAAAGTCAATTGACCTTGGAAAATCTACTAGCCGAAGTTGAAAATTTGTTGGAAAACAAGGAATTTTACAAAAATAATATGGCTAACTCTAAAGAAATCCAATCTGTAGATAGTTTTTACAATTTATTGCGGGATGATATGGGGAGGTAGGTGCAATGACCGAAAAAAATGATAAGGAACCTACGATCCATGACCAGACAGACATAGAAGTTCCTTCTATGGAAGCTTCTCAGGAAGAAAAAAGTGCCTTTTTTGAACAGTGGAAGGCTAAGCATCAGGCCTATTTAGCAAGTAAGGTGAAAGCGGATGATAGTGAGGAAGTTCCTTCAATTGTTCAAGAGAAGAAAAAGCTTTTTCAGGGGATTAAGAAGCCTGGCAAGCTTAGCTCTGTTCCTAAGAATAAGTTGGAAGGAAAGAAGATTAAGCAAGTAGAAATACCTAAAAAAGTAATTTGGAAATCTGTCCCTATTTTAGTGGTCAGTTTATTACTTGCGGCCCTTTCTCTCTACTTCATTTCCCCAACTAGTAAGGCGAAAGACATCGTTGTCAAAGGTCAGGATAAGCTGACAGCTGAACAGGTCATCAAGTATAGTTTGATTTCTGAGAAGGACTATGTCTTGACTACCTTGTTGAATGCATCAGCTTACGCTGAGAATGTGAAAAAAAATAATCCATCTGTGGAAACTTCGGAGATTAGCTATCAGTTTCCAAACCAGTTCACTATCCGCATCAAAGAATACGCTATCATTGGCTATATTCAGCAGAATAATCAGCTATACCCTGTTCTATCTAGTGGTAATGTAGGCACTGAGGCAGTAGCAGCCGATTTCTTACCGGAAACCTATACGACCATTCAATTATCAGATAAAAATCAGGTAAAACAATTAGCCATTGCCCTTGGAGAGATTGAACCTACGATTAGGGAGAAAATCCAGACTGTAAGTTTAACTCCAAGTCAGGTAACAGCTGATTTATTAACATTCAGTATGACAGATGGAAATACAGTTATGGTGCCCCTTAGTGAATTGACTGAAAAACTTGTTTATTATGATAAAATTGCGGCAGAAGCAGAGGGACCAATAACAATTGATATGGAAGTTGGTATCTATCGCTATTCAAGTGAAATTTGATAGTTGGATAAAGAAAAAATTATAAAATAATCCTTTATTATCCCCAAATTCGAATAGAATATGGTATAATGAAAGATGACTAATTATACTATTTTTTAAAATGGAAGATGATTTGTTAAAGTGGAAGTAAGAGAGGACTGATAGAATGGCTAGAAACGGCTTTTTTACGGGATTAGATATTGGTACAAGCTCCGTTAAAGTCTTGGTTGCAGAATATAATGAAAATGAAATGAACGTGATTGGTGTCAGCAATGTGAAAAGTGCTGGTGTCAAGGATGGGATTATTGTCAATATTGAGGTTGCTGCTGGTGCGATAAAAAAAGCTATCGAGCAGGCGGAAGAAAAGTCAGGTTTGCGTATTGAGTCAATTAACGTTGGTTTGCCTGCAAATCTACTTCAAATCGAGCCAACTCAAGGCATGATTCCTGTCACAACGGATTCTCAAGAAATTACAGACGTAGATGTAGAAAATGTTGTGAAGTCAGCATTGACTAAGAGCATGACCCCAGAACGTGAAGTAATTTCATTTATTCCAGAGGAATTCACAGTTGATGGTTTCCAAGGAATTAAAGATCCTCGTGGCATGATGGGTATTCGTTTGGAGATGCGTGGGATGCTCTATACTGGTCCACGTACCATCCTTCACAACCTTCGTAAAACGGTTGAACGTGCAGGTGTACAGGTTGAGAATGTTGTCATTTCTCCCCTTGCCTTGACCCGTTCTGTATTGAATGAGGGAGAGCGTGAATTTGGTGCAACAGTGATTGATCTCGGTGGTGGTCAAACAACCGTAGCAGTCATGCGTGGTCAGGAATTGCAATATACCAATATCTACCAAGAAGGCGGAGATTACATCACCAATGACATTTCTAAAGTCTTGACAACTTCAAAGAGCATTGCTGAGAATTTGAAATACAATTATGGCATTGCCTTCCCACAAGAAGCAAGTGATAAGGAAAAATTTACAGTTGAGGTTATTGGTGAGAATGCGCCTGTAGAAGTAACAGAACGCTACCTATCAGAAGTGATTGCAGCTCGCCTTCGCCAAATCTTTGAGCGAGTGAAACAGGACTTAGAAAGAACACGGGCCTTGGACTTGCCAGGTGGCATTGTTCTTGTAGGTGGCGGTGCTATCTTGCCAGGTATTACTGACTTGGCACAAGAGGTCTTCGGTGTTCATACCAAACTCTTCGTTCCAAATCAAATCGGTATCCGTAATCCAGCCTTTGCAAGTGTGATTAGCCTTGTAGAATACGTGGGTGAACTAGAGGACGTTGAGAAAATTGCTCAATATGCAGTAAATGGTGAAACCATGTTAAGACACAAACCAATAGATGTTAGCCTTCCACGTCCTCGTGTTAGCCAACCAATCCAAAAGGAAATTGTTAAGGAATTGAATGTGGTTGAAAGTGAAGAAACATCTATTCCTATTTACAATAACGAAGTGAATGAGGAACGTTCAGCAAACAAAGGCAATATTACAGAGCGTATCCGTGGTTTGTTCGGTAGTATGTTTGAATAAGAGAATAGAAAAGGTGATATAAACTATGGCATTTTCATTTGAAGCAGCAGCAAGTCATGGTGCTGTCATTAAAGTAATCGGTGTCGGCGGTGGCGGTGGTAACGCTATCAACCGTATGATTGAAGAAGGTGTAGCAGGTGTTGAGTTTATCGCAGCCAACACAGATGTGCAAGCTTTGAGTAGTTCAAAAGCGGAAACGGTTATTCAGTTGGGTCCAAAATTAACCCGCGGTCTAGGTGCTGGGGGTCAGCCTGAAGTTGGTCGTAAGGCAGCTGAGGAAAGCGAAGAAGTCTTGACCAATGTTCTTACAGGAGCTGACATGGTCTTCATCACTGCTGGTATGGGCGGTGGATCAGGTACAGGTGCAGCACCAGTTATCGCACGTATTGCCAAAAATTTGGGTGCATTGACAGTAGCTGTTGTAACACGTCCATTTGGTTTTGAAGGAAACAAACGTGGCAACTTTGCCATCGAAGGTATTGAAGGACTTCGCGAACAAGTCGACACACTTTTGATTATTTCAAATAACAATCTTCTTGAAATTGTTGACAAGAAGACACCTCTTTTGGAAGCTTTGAGTGAAGCTGATAATGTTCTTCGTCAGGGTGTTCAAGGCATTACAGACTTGATTACCAATCCTGGTTTGATTAACTTGGACTTTGCGGATGTGAAGACTGTTATGGAAAACAAGGGCAATGCTCTTATGGGTATTGGTATCGGTACTGGTGAAGACCGTGTTATTGAAGCCGCTCGTAAAGCAATTTACTCACCACTTCTTGAAACAACTATCGATGGTGCGGAAGATGTTATTGTCAACGTTACAGGTGGCTATGATATGACTTTGACGGAAGCAGAGGATGCATCTGAGATTGTTCATCAAGCAGCTGGTCAAGGAGTGAATATCTGGTTGGGAACATCTATTGACGAGACCATGAAGGATGAAATCCGCGTAACCGTTGTGGCGACAGGTGTTCGTCAGGATGCGGCTGAAAAAGCTGTCCGTCATCGTACAGAAACTGTTACACCACGTCAGACACAACGTTTTGATTATCCAGTAGCTCCAGCAACGGCTCCCGTTCGCACTGCAGTAGCTCAGGTAGAAACGCCAAAAGCTTCAGCATTTGGTGAATGGGACTTACGTCGAGAAAATCTAATCCGTCCCACTGATACAGAACCAGCTTCAACAGTAGCTGTTGAAAAGTTTTCAATGGAGCATGATGAAGATGAGTTGGATACCCCACCATTCTTCAGAAACCGTTAAGATGGATTTCCAAAAGAACAAGGATAATGTATTTTTAGCTGTGGCTCAAGCAGCTGAAAAGGCAGGGCGTCCAATTGAATCTGTAAATGTAATAGCTGTCACCAAGTATGTTGACAGCTCTATTGCTAATAAGCTAGTAAAAACAGGGGTAAGGCACATCGGTGAAAACCGAGTTGACCTGTTTTTAGATAAATATAAGGCCTTGGCAGACCAAAATCTCACTTGGCACTTGATTGGTACACTGCAAAGACGCAAGGTTAAAGATGTCATCAATTTTGTAGACTATTTCCATGCCTTAGATTCTGTCAAATTAGCTCAAGAGATCGATAAACGAGCAACCAGAAGAATTAAGTGCTTTTTACAAGTCAACATATCTGGTGAGAAAAGTAAGCATGGCTTTGCCTTGTCGGAGATTGATGATGTCTTATCTGAAATAGCTAACTATAAAAATGTTGAGCTTGTTGGCTTGATGACAATGGCTCCTTTTGAAGCAGATGAAGTAGAGCTTGCTTCTATATTTTCTAAAATGAAGCAAGTTCAAGAAGAGTTGGCAGGTCGGCAGTTACCCGGTATGCCCTTTACAGAATTAAGCATGGGCATGAGTGGTGATTTTGACATAGCTATTGAACATGGGGCAACCTATGTGAGAATAGGAACGGCATTTTTTGAGTCAGTGAAATAGGGAGAAAACCGTGGCACTAAAAGATACATTTAAAAATTTATTCAATTACTTTGAGGTTGACGATGTCAATGAGGCAACTGAGCAAGAAGAAGCTTATTCTATGCCAAATGAAAGACCAAAAATGCGAGTTGCTCAGCAGACAAGTGTCGCTTCAAAAGAACAACCTGCTAAGATTGAAAATAGAAGAGAAGTTCGTGTAGATAATCAACGTCCTCGTATGGAGCGTCAACACGAGGTGGTTGACACTGGTACGGAAAACAAATCTACGATTGACATTAAGTTTCCAAAGCGGTATGAAGATGCTCCGGAAATGGTTAATCTACTCTTGGACAATGCTAGTATTTTGATTGATTTTCAGTATATGTCTGAGCAGCAGGCAAGACGTTGTTTGGATTATCTAGATGGAGCACGTTCGGTTTTATCTGGTAATTTAAAGAAGGTGTCTAATACCATGTGGTTATTGACGCCCGTCAATGTTACTGTACATATTGAAGAATTGCGTAATGCCAATAATGGACAAGGGGCAGATACGACTTTCGATTTTGATATGAAGCGATAAGCGTATGCAAATTCTGATTTTAATCCTATTAAAATTTGTAGAGATTTATTCCTATCTCTTATTTGCCTACGCTTTATTGAGTTGGTTCCCTGCTCTATTCACAAGTCCCCTTGGTCGTTTCTTAGAAAGTCTAGTTAGTCCGCTCTTGAAACCCTTTCGGCGCTTGAACTTACAATTTATGGGCTTAGATTTGACAGTCCTGGTGGCCATGCTAGTCTTGAATATGGGAACGCGCCTATTGGTGCAACTCTTAGTTGGCCTGGTATAAACATGAAGAGTGAAAAGCATATTTTGGAACATTTTGCCCGAGAGGAGAGGGAATTTGTCGAGAAGGTGATGGATATGTGTCAGCAAGTTGAGGATACTTATTCCTATAGATTGACAAGTTTTCTAAATCCTAGGCAGGATGCTATTGCTCAGATGATTGCCAATTATTACCACTTACAAGCGTTTTCGACAAGGGACCTTGTCCCGACAGAGTATTCTCGTGTCATTCTTGCTCCTAGCTACTATGTCTTGGACAAAAAAGATTTTGATGTGATGGCCCTAGAACTTGTCTACTCTAGAAAGTTTCACAGTTTATCACATTCACAGGTACTGGGAACTTTCTTGAATAAATTAGGTATTCGGAGAGAATACCTAGGTGATATTCTTATTAGAGAAGATGAGTTACTCATTTTTTTGGATAAGAAGTTTGGAGAACTGGCAATTCAGACCATTGCTAAAATTGCAAGGGTTCCTGTTAAGCTGATGGAACGAGATTGGCAGTCTACGCCAGTCCAAATGAATGAAGAACCTTTCTTTAAGGAAGTCTTGGTTTCCAGTATGCGATTGGACAAGCTAATTGCTGTAGCCTTCCATCTGTCACGAACCAAGGTAGACAAGTTGATTGCAGCTGGTCATGTAAAATTGGACTATGTTCAGGTAGAACAAGCAGGTAGGCAGGTTGAGTTAGGACAATTGATTAGTCTTAGGAAATACGGTAGAATTCGAGTAAGCGAACTTTTAGGTTTTTCTAAGCAAGGTAAAGTAAAATTAAAGTTAGAAATGATTAAAACATAGGGGGAAAAATGGCACTTACAGCACTAGAATTAAAAGATAAAACTTTCGCAACCAAATTTAGAGGTTATGATGCGGACGAAGTAGATGATTTTTTGGATATTGTTACTCGTGATTATGAGGAATTGATACGTAAAAATCATGAGCAAGAAACAGAATTAAAGACACTTCGTGAGCGCTTGACATATTTCGATGAAATGAAAGAATCCTTGAGTAAGTCAGTACTTTTAGCGCAAGATACAGCGGAAAAGGTAAAACATGCGGCTGAGGATCAGGCAACAAATATTGTTAAGCAAGCCGATTACGATGCAGCTACCCTTTTGCATGAAGCTAAGGATAAGGCTAACGAAATCCTTCGTAATGCAACGGATAATGCTAAGAAAATTGTTATTGAAACTGAGGAATTGAAGAATAAAACTCGTATTTTCCATCAGCGTTTGAAATCAACCATGGAAAGTCAATTATCACTGGTTAATTCGTCTGAATGGGAAGAGATTCTTCGTCCGACAGCGACCTATATTCAAACCAGTGATGAAGCCTTCCGTGAGGTGCTTCATAAGGCTTTGGATGAGGAAGTATCGATTGAAGAGGATAGCTTAGATTATACTCGTCAGTTAACCTCTGAAGAAATTGCAGAATTAGCTCGTCAAGCAGAAGCTTACGACAAAGGGGAAACAGTTGAAGTTTCCGTGACAGAATAGTTTTCAGATACAAAGACAGTATTGCTAGAAATATTTTCAGCGAGTAGGTGATGGTGGAAGACCTGCAATCCCTTTCTAGTCAAGGATCCCTTTGTCTGATCTTTCCTGAACAGTTAAGTAGGGAAAGACGTCGGTTCACGTTACGAACATAGAGGGATGGGGGCAACCCTATCTAAACTAAGGTGGTACCACGAACTTTCGTCCTTATTGGCGGGAGTTTTTTTGTTTGTTATGATCGGATTAGAATTAGTAAATAAGGATAATTTTGAAGAAGTCTTGCAAGTGCAGGTCTTAGAAGAGGACCAGCGTCGAGTTGCAACGGTTGAATATTCTCTAGCTCAGGCTTGGCTCTATCGGGATGAAGGAACTCTCCTTCCTTATGCAGTCAAATCAGGACAGAAAATCGTAGGTTTTGTATTGTTGTCTATACAAGAAGACAAGAGCTACTATGTGTGGCGTTTGTTAATAGACAGGCATTATCAAAATAGAGGCTATGGTAAGGAAGTCATCCGGCAAGTGATTGGTCTGGCTAAGGAAGATCCAAGTTGCCACACAATTACCATGAATTATGTAATCGGCAATCATAAAATGCGGTACATCTTAGAAAAATTTGGCTTCCAATCAGTTGGTATGATTGGACAAGAAATAAAAATGGAATTAACTTTTTAAAAGGAGATAAAATGAAATTAAAAGAAACCCTTAATCTAGGTCAAACAGCCTTTCCAATGCGTGCAGGCTTACCAACTCGTGAACCAGAATGGCAAAAGGCTTGGGATGAAGCAAACTTGTATGCTCGTCGTCAAGAACTCAACGCAGGCAAGCCAGCCTTCCACCTCCACGATGGCCCTCCATACGCAAACGGAAATATCCACGTTGGACATGCCCTGAACAAGATTTCGAAAGACATCATCGTTCGCTCTAAGTCTATGTCTGGCTTCCGTGCACCATTTGTACCGGGTTGGGATACGCACGGTCTTCCGATTGAGCAAGTCTTGGCAAAACAAGGTGTCAAACGCAAGGAAATGGACTTGGTCGAATACCTTGAAATGTGCCGTGATTATGCTCTCAGCCAGGTTGACAAGCAACGTGATGATTTCAAACGCTTGGGTGTTTCTGCGGACTGGGAAAATCCATACATCACCTTGACAAAAGACTACGAAGCAGCTCAAATCCGTGTCTTCGGTGCTATGGCAGACAAGGGCTATATCTACCGTGGTGCCAAGCCTGTTTACTGGTCATGGTCATCTGAATCAGCCCTTGCCGAAGCTGAAATCGAATACCATGACATTGACTCTACTTCTCTCTACTATGCCAACAAGGTCAAAGATGGCAAGGGACTCTTGGATACAGATAGCTACATCGTTGTCTGGACAACCACTCCATTTACGGTAACGGCTTCTCGCGGTTTGACAATGGGAGCAGACATTGACTATGTCTTGGTTCAACCTGCTGGCTCAGACCGTAAGTACATCTTGGCAGAAGCTTTGGTAGATAGCTTGGCAGCCAAATTCGGTTGGGAAACCTTTGAAGTGATTTCAAAACACAAGGGTGCTGAGTTTGAATACATTGTGACCGAACACCCATGGGATGCTGAAGTTGATGAATTGGTTATCTTGGGTGACCACGTCACAACGGACTCGGGTACTGGTATCGTCCATACGGCTCCAGGCTTTGGTGAGGATGACTACAATGTCGGTGTCAAATATGACTTGGAAGTTGCTGTAACTGTCAACGAACGTGGCTTGATGAATGAAGCTGCGGGTCCTGATTTTGAAGGTCAATTCTATGACAAGGTTGTGCCAACTGTCAAAGAAAAATTGGGTGACTTGCTCCTTGCTAGTGAAGTGATCAATCACTCCTACCCATTCGACTGGAGAACCAAGAAGCCAATCATCTGGCGTGCAGTACCGCAATGGTTTGCCTCTGTTTCTAAATTCCGTCAGGAAATCTTGGACCAAATCGAAGCAACAACTTTCAATCCATCTTGGGGTAAAACGCGTCTTTACAACATGATCCGTGACCGTGGTGACTGGGTCATCTCTCGTCAGCGTGCTTGGGGTGTGCCGCTTCCAATCTTCTATGCAGAAGATGGTACAGCCATTATGACCAAGGAAGTGACAGACCACGTTGCTGCCCTTTTTGAAGAGCATGGGTCTATCATCTGGTGGAAATCTGAAGCAAAAGACCTCTTGCCTGCTGGTTTCACTCACCCAGGTTCACCAAATGGCGAATTTACCAAAGAAACAGACATCATGGACGTTTGGTTTGACTCAGGTTCGTCTTGGAATGGCGTTATGAATGCCCGTGAAAACCTTGCCTATCCAGCAGACCTCTACCTAGAAGGTTCTGACCAATACCGTGGTTGGTTTAACTCATCCTTGATCACCTCTGTAGCCGTAAATGGTCATGCCCCATACAAAGCTATCTTGTCACAAGGTTTTGTCCTTGATGGTAAAGGCATGAAGATGTCTAAATCCCTAGGAAATACCATCCTTCCAAGTGATGTTGAGAAACAGTTTGGTGCAGAAATCTTACGTCTGTGGGTAACTTCTGTGGATACTTCAAACGACGTACGTGTGTCTATGGATATTCTTGGACAGGTTTCTGAAACCTACCGTAAAATCCGTAATACCCTTCGTTTCTTGATTGCAAATACTTCTGATTTCAATCCTGCAAGCGATGCGGTGGCATACGACGAGCTTCGTTCTGTTGACCAGTATCTCTTGGTGAAATTTAACAAGTTGGTAGCTCAAATCCGTGAAGCCTACGACAATTATGATTTCATGGCTATTTACAAATCTGTAGTAAACTTTGTAACACTTGATTTGTCAGCCTTTTACCTCGATTTTGCCAAAGATGTCGTCTACATTGATGGTGCTAAATCGCTTTCTCGTCGTCAGATGCAGACAGTATTCTATGACATCTTGGTGAAAATTACCAAGCTCTTGACTCCGATCTTGCCACACACGGCAGAAGAGATCTGGTCCTACTTGGAACATGAAGTAGAAGAATTTGTACAATTGGCGGAAATGCCAGAGGTGGAAACATTTGGCAATGAAGCGCAGCTTTTAGCTGATTGGGAAAGCTTTATGGTCTTCCGTACAAAAGCTCAAAAAGCCTTGGAAGAAGCACGTAATGCTAAAGTGATTGGTAAATCGCTAGAAGCACATCTGACTGCCTATGTGTCAGTTGAAACCAAGTCCTTCTTGGAGAGCTTGAATGCAGACCTGGCTCAGTTACTCATCGTTTCAAACTTGACAGTAACAACTGAAACTGCCCCTTCAACAGCACTTGTGGTGGATGAAGTTGCCTTTGCTGTAGAACGTGCAGCTGGAGAGGTGTGTGACCGTTGCCGCCGCATTGATACTAGCGTTGTTGAGCGTAGCTATGGTGCAACAATCTGTGACCACTGTGCTAGCGTAGTAGAAGAAAACTTTGCTGAAGCAGTAGCTCAAGGTTTTGAAGCCTAAGCAATCCATATTCGTTAATTAAAGTCTATCTAGCGATAGGCTTTTTTATTGTCAATTGGTCAAAAAAAGAAGCCTTTCGGCTTCTTAGATTTCAGTGATAATGGGAATAGACATTTCAATCAACCGTTCGGTATGGATGGTTTGAATAGCAGCCTTGTCAATTGTTCGTTCATCAATCTTGCGGTGAAGGAAGAAATCACGGATTTTTTCGATTTCGGATTGTTGCACAGCCCTGTATTTGTTGCTAATCAAGAGTTCATAGTGACGAGGGGCCTGTGTGAAAATAACATCTGTATTACCAGCAGAATAGGTTTCTACTAGAAAGGCATCGGTATTGGCCAACTGATTTTGGACCAGGTATGAATGACTATTTGTCGTATTTATGATTTTCATGTGGAACCTCCTACATCTCTTTAGTTCCATTATAGCACGCTAGGGGGTGTTTTGGCTAGTTATCAGACACATTTTCTTGTAATTTCCATTGTTCAATTCCCCACTTGTGACTGCCTCGTTTGAGTTTTTCGATGGCTTCATCGATTGGGAACCAGGCAATGTGGTTAAAATCCTCTAAAGGTAGGCCGACCTGGTGGTAGCTGGTCACTTGATAGATGTAAGCGGGGTTGTAGAAGTAGGTATCTCGATGGCTAGAGTAGAAATATTCGTCAGCCTGACCATAATAGTGACCAATTTCAGCTGTAAAACCAAGCTCTTCCATTAGTTCGCGTTCTAGGGCGATGAGATGATTTTCCCCTTTTTCGATTTCCCCACCTGGTAGGAACCAGGCACCATTTGGTGCTTGAACGAGGATGATATTTTCTTTCTTTTCATCAGGGATAACAGCATAGACACCAAATCGATTTTGATAGTCTACGTCAGCCTTCTTTTCTCCAAAAACGGCAATATTCATAGTAAACTAAATCCTTTTTCAATTGAGATGACTATATTATACCATTTTTCTTACATTTTTCCTCAGACTAGACTTTTCTGGTCAAATCAGGTATTTTTTCTATGCGAGGAAGGATTTTTGAAAAAATGGAACTGGTCAAGTTACCAGTCCCGCTTTTCCTACTTATTTTGTTTTTGTATGTGCCTTGATTTGAATGTTCCCCTTGCTGGTCATAACAGCGCGAAGGTCTTTTTCGCTTGGGTTTTCCAAGTAAAAGTCTGTAATGGCATCTTCGATTTGATCTTGGATGGTTCTGCGTAGTGGCCGAGCCCCCATTTTGGGATCGTAACCTAGATCAACTAGCTTTTCTTTGACCTTATCTGTCACATGTAAGCTAATACCGTTGTTAGACAAGCGTTTGTTGACATCATCAAGCATGAGGCTGACAATTTCGAGAAGGTTTTCCTTGCTGAGTGGTTGGAACTCGATGATTCCGTCAAAGCGGTTCATGAATTCTGGACTGAAGAAATTGCTGAGTTGGCCAAGAACCGACTGGGTGCGACCTTCCATGGCTGCTCCAAAGCCTACACTTGCTTCAACCTTACCAGTTCCAGCATTTGAAGTCATGATGATAATGGTGTCCTTGAAGCTGACTGTGCGTCCCTGTCCATCTGTCAGACGGCCGTCGTCTAGGACTTGGAGGAACATGTGCATGACATCAGGGTGAGCTTTTTCTACCTCATCCAAGAGGATGAGAGAGTAAGGATTGCGGCGGACTTTTTCCGTTAGCTGACCGGCTTCTTCATAGCCTACATAACCTGGAGGGGCACCGACTAGCTTGGCAACGGCATGTTTCTCCATGTACTCAGACATATCGAAGCGAATCATACTATCGGCTGAACCGAAGAGTTCAATCGCTAGTTGCTTGGACAGCTCTGTTTTACCGACACCGGTAGGTCCAACAAAGAGGAAGGAGCCAATTGGGCGGTTTGGGGCACCAAGACCAACACGGTTGCGGCGAATGGCCTTGGCAATCTTATCAACAGCTTCATCTTGACCGATAACATGTGCCTTGAGATCGCTAGCCAGGTTGATTAATTGAGATTGTTCTTTTTCTTTCAAATCGCCAACAGGTATGTTGGTTTTTTGTTCTACGATGGCTTCAATTTCCTTTTCAGTAATGAGGGGAATGTCTTCCTCGCTGATGGTTGCCTTTTGCATTTCCTTATACTTGGCAATCTGGTCACGGAAATAGGCAGCCTTTTCATAGTCCTCGTCACGAGTTGCTTGGGCCTTACGATTTTCGGCATCAATCAAACGTTGGTCGATTTCTTTTGGATCAACAAAATTGAGGGTCAGGTTCATTTTAGAACCAGCTTCGTCCAGTAGGTCAATGGCCTTGTCTGGCAAGAAACGGTCTTGGATATAGCGATTTGAAAGGACCGCAGCAGCTTCAATAGCGGCGTCAGAGTATTTGACATGGTGGTAGTCCTGATACTTATTCTGGATACCCTTGAGAATGATAATGGTTTCTTCAACGCTTGGTTCTTCGACCTTTACAGGTTGCATACGGCGTTCTAAGGCTGCATCCTTCTCGATAATACGGTATTCGTTGAGGGTTGTTGCACCGACTAGCTGCATTTCGCCACGGGCAAGGGCAGGTTTGAGGATATTTCCAGCATCCATATTGCCATCACCAGCAGAGCCAGCACCGACAATCTCGTGGATTTCGTCGATAAAGAGGATAATCTCACGACGATTACGGATTTCTTCCATTAGTTTTTGCATACGTTCTTCAAATTGACCACGGATACCAGTTCCTTGTACCAGGCTGACAACATCTAATCGGATGACTTCCTTACCTTGCAATTTTTGTGGCACATCGCCGTCGACAATTTTTTGAGCCAACCCTTCAACAACAGCGGTTTTACCGACACCTGGCTCACCGATGAGGACAGGATTGTTCTTGGTACGGCGGTTGAGGATTTCGATGACACGTGTAATTTCTTGGTCACGGCCAATCACTGGGTCAATATCACCGCGGCGGGCAATTTCCGTCATGTTGATACCAAACTCTTCTAACAATCCATTTGGTTGTTGTGGTTGCTGAGGTGATGGAGTTTGCCCACCACGCCCGTTGTTCCCTCCTGCTTGTGTTGGTGGGGTTTGGTCACGTTTCTTGCCAGCTGGAGTGTTTCCTGGATAGCCTCCCAAGTGATTGAAGAACTCGCTGAAAGGGTCCATATTATTTGGGTTTGTTAAATCCCCTAAACCACGCAAGATGGCATTATTAGGGTCAGTTTTCATAATTTGGTAGCAGTTATGGCAGAGATCTACCTGTTGTTGCTTACCATTTAGATTGGTATAGAGATGGATGGTTGCATCGTTGATTTTACAGTTATGACAGAGCATCGTTCTACCTCTTTCTTTGCAATGGACCTTTGTCAAATAGTCAATAAAGGTCAGTTATAGCTTTATTATAACAAGATTTAGGGAAAAATCAAGAAACTGCTATATTCGGAACATAATCTCTTGGATGCCTTGGAACTGACAAGAAAATGTTGAAAAATCAAGACTTTTTTTATAATATGTGGTAAAATGTTTTTATAAAAAGGATTAGGAGAAGGAATATGGAATCACATTTGGTGAGAATTATCAATCGTCTGGAAGCTATGGCTAACGATGGCGGTACATTGAAACGTAATTTTGAGCGTGAAGGTGTTGTTGTTGCAGAAGTGGCTTATAGCTATGACGAGGAAAATGGTTCAGTATTTACCTTGCGTGATGTCGCTGCTCGTGAAACCTATACGTTTGACAGCATTGACTTGATTGCGATGGAAATCTACGAATTGTTGTACTAAGAACAAGCTCGAGCACCGATAGGTGCTTTTTTCTTGCAATAAAATGAATATCTAAGCAAAAACAGTTGCATAAATATTCAAAAATGGTATAATGGTGTCTAAATCATATTTGAGGAGTGAATGAATGGATTTTTCTTTCTTGCCTGATTATTGGGCATATTTTAATTATGGGGCCCTTGTAACCCTTATTATCGCTTTTTTCTCGGTTTTCTTTGGTAGTATTTTAGGGACGCTCTTGGCCTTTGCCCAACGCAGTAGATATAAGGTTCTGGTTTGGCTTGCCAATATTTATGTCTGGATTTTCCGCGGTACTCCAATGGTAGTACAGATTATGATTGCCTTTGCCATGACCAATTTTGTTGCACCGACTATCCAAATAGGGATTTTAGATGTAGATTTGACGCGTTTAATTCCAGGGATTATTGTCATTTCTATGAACTCCGCAGCCTATGTGTCTGAAACCATTCGTGCGGGTATCAATGCTGTGCCAAAGGGTCAATTGGAAGCAGCTTATTCATTAGGTATTCGTCCAAAACAAGCCATGCGCTATGTCATTATGCCACAGGCTATCAAGAATATTCTCCCTGCTTTGGGAAATGAGTTTGTAACCATTGTTAAGGACAGTTCGCTCCTATCAACCATTGGTGTTATTGAGTTGTGGAATGGTGCTCAGACAGTTGCGACAACGACTTATCTCACTCAAAGTCCGCTTATTTTTGCAGCCTTCTATTATTTGATGATGACCAGTATTTTGACCCTAGGCATTCAAGCTCTTGAGAAAAAATTAAACAAGGGAGGACACTAAGATGACAGAAGCAATTATTTCCATAAAAGATCTTCATAAGTATTTTGGTGAAAATGAAGTTTTAAAAGGGATTGATTTAGATATCCAGCAAGGTCAAGTGGTTGTCATTATCGGTCCCTCAGGTTCAGGAAAATCAACTTTCTTGCGTACCATGAATCTCTTAGAGGTGCCGACCAAGGGGACGGTGACTTTTGAAGGGGTCGATATTACGGACAAATCAAATGATATTTTCAAGATGCGTGAAAAGATGGGGATGGTTTTCCAGCAGTTTAACCTTTTTCCAAATATGACCGTATTAGAAAATATTACCTTGTCACCTATTAAGACAAAAGGAATTGCTAAGGCAGAAGCTGAAGCCAAGGCCAAGGAATTGCTTGAAAAGGTTGGCTTACCGGATAAGGCGGATGCCTATCCACAAAGTTTATCAGGTGGTCAGCAACAGCGGATTGCCATTGCCCGTGGTTTAGCTATGGATCCAGATGTCTTGCTCTTTGATGAACCAACTTCTGCCCTTGACCCTGAAATGGTTGGTGAGGTACTTGCGGTTATGCAGGACTTGGCCAAGTCTGGGATGACCATGGTTATCGTAACCCATGAGATGGGCTTTGCGCGTGAAGTGGCAGACCGTGTTATCTTTATGGATGGAGGCTACATTGTTGAAGATGGAACTCCAGAAGAAGTTTTTGAACACACCAAGGAAGAACGGACCAAGGATTTCTTATCCAAAGTCTTGTAAAGGAACTCCGACATTGTTCGGAGTTTTTTGCTGTTTTCAGATGAATTGGGTGAGAACCTAGTCAAATCAGTGGAAAATAGGGTATAATGAAGAAAAAATGAGGAGATTTTAAGCAATGACAGTGATTGATGGAAAGGCCTTGGCAGCCAAAATGCAGGCAGCTCTGGCAGAAAAAACAGCTCGATTAAAAGTGGAAAAGGGCCTGGTACCAGGCTTGGTCGTTATTTTGGTTGGAGAAGACCCAGCCAGCCAGGTCTATGTCCGAAATAAAGAACGTTCAGCCCTTGCAGCTGGTTTCAAGAGTGAGGTTGTACGAGTGCCAGCTAGCATTTCAGAAGATGAACTTTTGGAATTGATTGAGCGCTACAATCAAGATGATGCATGGCATGGGATCTTGGTACAGTTGCCACTACCAGCCCATATCAGTGAAGAGAAAGTCTTGTTAGCCATTGATCCAGACAAGGATGTGGACGGTTTCCACCCGACCAACATGGGTAAATTCTGGTCAGGCCACCCGGTAATGATTCCATCCACACCCGCAGGGATTATGGAAATGTTTAAGGAATACCAGATAGATTTAGAAGGCAAGTCAGCTCTGGTTATCGGTCGTTCCAACATCGTTGGGAAACCTATGGCTCAGCTCCTTTTGGATGCCAATGCAACTGTAACCATTGCTCATTCACGTACAAAAAATCTTGCAGAATTGGCTTGTCAATCGGATATTTTAGTCGTTGCAATTGGTCGTGGACATTTTGTAACCAAGGAATTTGTCAAGCCAGGTGCAGTAGTGATTGACGTGGGTATGAATCGTGATGAAAATGGCAAACTGATTGGGGATGTCAAATATGATGAAGTAGCAGAAGTTGCTAGCCATATTACCCCTGTTCCAGGTGGAGTTGGCCCTATGACCATTACCATGCTCATGGAGCAGACCTTCGAGGCTTGTGTCAGAAGTGGGAAATAGGTAAGTAGGCGAGGTTGGCAAGAGCTGACCTCATTTTTTTATAAGAAAATCCCCAGTCATGAAACTGGGGATTGCTTTTATGGATTGCTTACTGAGAAGGTGTCGGCGTGGGCAAGGTCACCATAGGTATATCCAAGGTTAAACCATTTTTTACGTTGCTCAGAAGTACCGTGGGTGAAACTATCTGGGACAGTACGGCCGTAGGCTTCTTGTTGAAGAGTGTCATCACCAACTGCATGGGCAGCATTCATGGCTTCATCAATATCGCCAACGTCTAAGATACCCTGACCATCGACATATTTGGCCCAGGCTCCTGCATAGTAGTCAGCTTGCAATTCTAGACGGACATTGAGGGCATTGCCTTCCTTGTCTGATAATTGAGCACGTTTTTGGTGGTAGGCACCAAGGACTTCCAATTCATTTTGGACATGGTGACCAACTTCATGAGCGATGACATAGGCCATGGCAAAGTCACCAGCAGCCTTGTATTTGCTAGATAATTCCTGATAGAAAGATGTATCAATATAAATATTTCGGTCAGCTGAACAATAGAAGGGGCCGGCTTGAGCAGAACCGGTTCCACAGCCTGTTTGGGTCTGGTCCGTATAGAAAACAAGGGTTGGTGCTTGGTAGGTTAGACCATTTCTTGCAAACTCTTGTGTCCAAAAATCTTCTGTTGAGGCCAGTACCTTACTCATGAATTCTGCATCTGCGTCAGAAACACTGCTACCGCTTGTCGTAACCTGGCTAGACTGATAAGGATTGGTGTTGGTTGTTGGTGAAAGTAGGCCACCTAGATTGGACATGCCACCAAAAGCAAATAGGAGGACCACTAGCACCAATTTTCCCTTCCAACCTAGACGGGAGAAGAGCAAGCTTAGTAAGAGATTTCCGCCAGCTGAACCACCAGAGAAAGACGGACCTGAGCTTCTTTGTCCCCTGCGGTCTTCAATATTGGAACTTTTTCGTAAATCGTCAATTTTCATCATAAACTCCTTAGAACCTGTTATCAAGTTCCTATTTTCTCACAAACTATTATATAGCAAATTGCAGAAAAAAACACAGGAAAGCTATTGGAAATGATGTGTCCAGTTCTGTATAAATGTGCAATTTTTGGTATAATAGTAGAGATACAGACAGAAGGAGTGGACATGGTTGAATATTTAACGGTTAGCCATCTAACCAAGTATTTAAAATTAAAATTTGACCGAGATCCTTATTTGGAGAAGGTCTATTTAACAGGGCAAGTGTCCAATTTCCGCAAACGACCTAGCCATCAATATTTTTCGCTCAAGGATGATAAGGCAATCATTCAGGCGACCATGTGGGCTGGTGTCTATAAAAATCTGGGCTTTGATCTTGAAGAGGGAATGAAAATCAATGTGGTCGGGCGTGTGCAATTGTACGAGCCTAGTGGTGCTTATTCCATCATAATTGAAAAGGCAGAGCCAGATGGTATTGGAGCCTTGGCTATCAAGTTTGAACAGCTCAAACAAGCTCTGACCCAGGAAGGCCTGTTTAAACAGGAATTCAAGCAGGAATTGCCACGGTTTACTAAGAAAATCGGTGTCATTACCAGTCCTAGCGGAGCGGTCATTCAAGATATTATTACCACAGTCAGTCGGCGGTTTCCTGGTGTGGAAATAGTCCTCTATCCGACCAAGGTGCAAGGAGATGGGGCTGCTCAAGAAGTTGTTGCCAATATCCAAAGAGCCAATGAGCGTGATGATTTGGATGTCCTCATTGTTGGTCGTGGTGGTGGTTCTATTGAAGACCTGTGGGCTTTCAATGAGGAAATAGTGGTTCGGGCTATTTTTGAATCTCGTATTCCTATCATTTCCAGTGTGGGTCACGAAACGGATACAACTCTGGCAGACTTTGTGGCAGACCGAAGGGCAGCCACTCCGACAGCTGCAGCAGAATTGGCGACCCCTGTGACCAAGGCAGACTTACTGGGCTATTTAAATCAGCAGGAAAATCGAGCCTATCAGGCCATGACCAATCGCTTGAAATTCCTGAGAGGGCAGGTTGAGAAAATTAGTCAGTCAGTTATGTTCCGCCAGCCTGAACGCTTATACGATGGTTATTTGCAAAAATTAGACCGCTTGACCAATCAATTGCAGACACGGATGAAAGAAGTATATAGCCAGCAGAAACAGGCTAGCTTATTACTCAATCAACGCCTACAAGGCTTACAACTTGGCCGTAAAGTCGAGAGTTTCCAAGAAAGAATTATCCAGCAGGAACGACTCTTGAAGAGCAATATGGCCAATATCTATGACAATAAGATGTCCAAGGCAGACAAGCTGATTGAGGCACTGACCATGCTGGACACCAGTCGCATTGTGGCTCGTGGTTATGCCATGCTTTTACAAGATGGTCGGGTCCTAGACAGTGTGGAAACTATACAAAAGGGTGAACACCTGACCATTCAGATGAAGGATGGTCAACTTGATGCGGAGGTAAAACATGTCCAAAAAGACAAAAACATTTGAAGAAAATTTAGCTGAATTAGAAGGAATTGTAACCAAATTGGAGCGTGGGGATGTAGCCTTGGAAGAGGCACTTGCCGAGTTTCAAAAGGGTATGGTTTTATCTAAGGATTTACAAAAGACACTTGCTGAAGCGGAAAAGACCTTGGTCAAGGTCATGCAGGCGGATGGAAGTGAAGCGGAGATGAACTAATGGGAGCCAGTAAATTGCAGCGACTTGAGGAAACCATGGCAGACTTTTACCAACTTCAGGTAGCTGAGCGGCTCAATCAAGCGGTTCTTTATTCGCTACAGGCTGGCGGGAAACGAATTCGTCCCTTGCTCCTTTTGACGCTTTTGGAAGCTTTTGGAGTGACCTTGCAAAAAGCTCATTACCAAGTGGCTGCCTGTGTCGAGCTCATTCACACTGGTAGTCTGATACATGATGATCTGCCAGCCATGGACGATGATGATTACCGTCGGGGACGTTTGACCAACCATAAGAAATTCGACGAAGCGACAGCTATTTTAGCAGGGGACAGTCTATTTTTAGATCCTTTTGGATTTTTGGCTCAGGTAGATTTGCCAGCTGAGACCATCCTTGCTCTCGTGAGAGAGCTTTCTCAGGCATCTGGGACTTTTGGAATGGTTGCTGGTCAGGTCTTGGATATGGCAGGCGAGGGACAAAAATTATCTCTCGAACAATTACAAGCCATCCATGCCAATAAGACTGGAAAATTATTGACCTTTCCCTTTGTCGCAGCTGGTTTGATTGCTGGACAGTCAGATGAGGTTATCCACCATTTGCGAAAAGCAGGTCAATTAGTCGGTCTAGCCTTTCAGGTGCGGGATGATATATTGGATGTGACGGCCACTTTTGAGGAAATCGGAAAAACACCTCAAAAGGATCTATTGGCAGAGAAGTCTACCTACCCAGCTCTGATGGGCTTGGAGGCCTCAAAAGTCTTTCTAGAAGACAGCCTGAATCAAGCAAGCAGTGAGCTAGATCAAGTGGCTCAACTAGTCCCATTTTCAAGAGAAGAAATCAAAAAAATCATAGAAAGTTTACGAATCAATGGCTAAGGAAAGAGTAGATGTACTGGCTTACAAACAGGGGCTTTTTGAAACCAGAGAGCAGGCCAAGCGCGGTGTTATGGCAGGGCTAGTGGTATCGGTCATCAATGGCGAACGCTACGACAAACCAGGCGAGAAGATTGACGAGGGAATTGAGCTTAAACTCAAGGGCGAAAAACTCAAGTATGTCAGCCGTGGTGGTCTGAAATTGGAAAAGGCCTTGCAGGTTTTCGACCTATCAGTTGAGGGGCAAACGACCATTGATATTGGAGCTTCTACAGGTGGTTTTACGGATGTCATGTTGCAGGCTGGCGCCAAGCAGGTCTATGCTGTTGATGTCGGAACCAATCAACTGGCTTGGAAATTGCGCCAGGACGAGCGTGTCATCAGCATGGAACAGTACAATTTCCGTTATGCTGAGTTGGCGGATTTTGAAGTGGGTCAGCCAAGTTTTGCTTCGATTGATGTCAGTTTTATCTCTCTAGGCTTGATTTTACCAGCCCTTCACGGTATTTTGGCAGACGGTGGTCAGGTCGTGGCCTTGGTTAAACCCCAATTTGAAGCAGGTCGGGAGCATATCGGTAAGAACGGGATTGTCAAGGATAAGGCAGTTCACATCAAGGTCTTGGAGGATGTGACTGCTATGGCTGTCGCAACCGGTTTTTCTGTAAAGAGCCTTAGTTTTTCACCTGTTCAAGGCGGTCATGGCAACACGGAATTTTTAGCTCATTTGGAGAAATCAAGCCAGCCTAGCCCGATTGAACACAGTGAAATAAGAAATATAGTCGATCAAGCACACGAGGAATTTAAGAAGGATGAATAAACGAGAACGATTAGAAGTCATTAAAGATTTGGTAGTCCGATTTCCCATTGATACTCAGGAAGAAATTGTGGAACGCTTGGAAGCCTTGGGGGTTCATGCAACCCAGGCTACGGTGTCCCGTGATATCAAGGAATTAGGCATTATCAAGGTTCCATCAGCTGACAAGGGATATGTCTATGGCTTGCCCAAAAGTAGCCTAGTCAAGGTCAAGTCCAATAATATTCTTGACTTTGCAGTCATGGACAAGATGGTCAACTTAAAATTGGTACCAGGGAGTGCAACGGTCGTAAAAAGGCAGATTTGTGAGTATTTCCAAGAGGAAATCTTCTCGATTATTGCTGATGATGACAGTATTCTGCTCATTCTGAAGGACCAGGAAACCATCCCCAATTTAGAACGTACGATAAAAGGGTGGTAGGTCATGTTATTAGAAGTTTCGATTAAGAATTTTGCCATTATTGAACAGGTATCCCTCAATTTTGAAAAGGGGATGACCATCCTATCTGGTGAAACGGGGGCCGGAAAGTCCATCATCATCGATGCCATGAACCTGATGTTAGGGGCGCGTGCGACGACGGATGTTATTCGCCACGGAGCAGCCAAGGCGGAGATTGAGGGGCTTTTTTCCTTTGAAAATAGCAGAGCTCTGGAACAGATTTTGAGTGAACAGGGGATTGAAGTTGCGGACGAACTCATTATCCGTCGGGAAATCCTACAAAATGGCCGTTCGGTCAGCCGTGTCAATGGGCAGATGGTTAATTTATCTGTCTTGAAACAAATCGGTCAGCACCTAGTGGACATCCACGGCCAACATGACCAGGAAGAATTGATGAAGGCCCAGCACCATATCCGTCTTTTAGACAGCTTTGGAGAAGATGAGTTTTGGGCTTTAAAAGACCGCTATCAGACCACTTTTGATGCCTATCGTAGCCTCCGCAAACGAGTGCTCGAAAAGCAGAAAAATGAGCAGGAGCATAAGGCCCGCATTGAGATGCTGGAATACCAAATTGCTGAGATTGAAGCAGCAGACCTGCAGTCTGGCGAGGATGTTCAGCTCAATCAAGAGCGGGATAAGTTACTCAATCACAAGCAGATTGCGGATACCTTGACCAATGCCTATGCTCTGTTGGACAATGAAGATTTTTCAAGTTTGAACAACCTTCGTTCAGCCATGGGGGACCTGCAAAGCTTAGAAGAATTTGACCCAGAATACCAGCAGCTTTCTAGCAGTCTGACAGAAGCCTACTATGTCGTTGAAGATGTGACCAAGCGCCTCAGTGATGTGGTGGATAATCTAGACTTCGATGGCAATCGCCTGTTGCAGCTAGAAAGTCGGTTGGATTTGCTCCACACCATTACTAAAAAATACGGTGGAACGGTCGATGATGTCTTGGATTATTTTGCTAAGATCAGCGAAGAATACAATCTTCTAACAGGAAATGACCTATCTGGAGATGACTTGGAAGTGCAACTCAAGACCATGGAGAAGGAATTAGTGACCTTAGCTAGTCAGCTCAGCCAGTCCCGACATGAATTGGCCCAGTTGCTGGAAGAGATTATCCGTCAAGAATTACAAGACTTGTATATGGAAAAGGCTCGCTTCCAGGTTCGTTTTGCCAAGGGTAAGTTTAACCGAGAGGGGAATGAAATGGTGGAGTTTTACATCTCTACCAACCCTGGTGAAGACTTCAAGCCTTTGGTCAAGGTTGCTTCGGGTGGGGAATTATCCCGCTTGATGTTAGCTATTAAGTCAGCCTTTGCTCGTAAGGAAGGCAAGACTTCTATCGTCTTTGACGAGGTGGATACAGGAGTTTCAGGCCGTGTTGCCCAGGCCATTGCCCAGAAGATTTATAAAATTGGACAATATGGTCAGGTCTTGGCTATCTCACATTTGCCACAGGTGATTGCCATCGCGGATTATCAGTTCTTTATTGAGAAAATATCTGATGACCACTCGACTGTTTCCCGCGTCCGCCTTTTGACCAAAGAGGAGCGTATCGAGGAAATCGCCAAGATGTTGGCAGGTGACAAGATTACGGATGCAGCCCGTAGCCAAGCAAAAGAATTGGTTGAAAAAGGTTAGGCAACTAGCCTTTTTTGCTTTTGTTTTTATGTTTATTTTTAGCTTGAAATTTGTTATAATAAAGGATAATACAGAAGAGAACGGAAGGACACTTGATGATGAAGATTAAAATTGTAACAGATTCTAGTACTACAATAGAAGCTGGTTTGGCTAAGGAGTTGGGGATTACCATCATTCCTTTGTCTGTTATGGTGGATGGGGTTGTCTATTCAGATAGCGACTTATCAGAAGGTGAGTTTCTCGAATTGATGAGAGGAGCCAAGCACTTACCGAAGACCAGTCAACCACCGGTAGGTCTTTTTGCGGAAACATTTAGCCAATTAGCTAAAGATGGTAGTCAGATTATTGCGATCCTTCTTTCTCATGCCTTGTCAGGAACGGTTGAAGCAGCCCGTCAAGGAGCTACCTTGTCTGGTGCAGATGTGACTGTTCTGGACTCTGGCTTTACCGACCAGGCAGCAAAATTTCAGGTAGTGGAAGCGGCTAGACTGGCACAAGCTGGTGCTAACAAGGAAGAAATCCTTACGGCCATTGAAGAGGTCAAAGATAAGACTGAACTATATATCGGGGTATCTACCCTAGAAAATCTTGTCAAGGGCGGTCGTATCGGTCGTGTACAAGGCATGCTTAGTAGCCTGCTTAACATCCGTGTTATCATGGAAATGAAGAATCATCAATTAACTCCGATTGTAAAAGGACGTGGCAATAAGGCGTTCAAAAAATGGTTGGATGAATTTGCAATCGGTCTGAACAATAAAGATCTTGCAGAAATTGGTATTTCCTACTCAGGTAAGGCGGACTTTGCCAATGAAATAAAAGACTTGCTCCAGCCCCATGTAGAAACAGATATTTCTGTATTGGAAACAGGTTCCATCATCCAAACCCACACTGGTGAAGATGCCTGGGCTATCCTAGTTCGCTATGAATAATCGGAAGTTGATACAGGGACTTGTCTTCTTTTTTCTCTGTCTATTAGGGTCAATCTTCCTATTCCATCAGTTAATCCCACAGGCGCCGTCACGCATCAGTCAGGAAGAGCTAGGTCTTTCAGTGAATAGGAAATTTCGCTATTTGGCTCTTGGGGACTCCTTGACAGAAGGAGTGGGAGATGTGACAGGTCAAGGTGGTTTTGTCCCCTTGCTTGCCCAGTCGCTAGTCAATGAGTACGGTTATGAGGTAGACGTTCAAAATTTTGGAGTTTCCGGCAATACCAGTAAGCAAATCTTGAAGCGGATGAAGGAGAATGAGGAACTCCAACAGGCCTTAAAAGAAGCTGATTTATTAACCTTGACGGTCGGTGGAAATGATCTTCGTAAGGTCATTGTCAGTAATTTAAGTAACCTCAAGCTCTCTACCTTTGATAAGCCGGCAAGGGAATATGGGAGAAATCTAGAAAAGATTGTCAAACGGGCAAGACAGGAGAATGCCGATCTCCCTATCTATATTTTGGGAATTTACAATCCCTTCTATCTCAGTTTTCCTGAATTGACCGAGATGCAGACTGTGGTTGATAAATGGAATCAGACAACCAAGCAAATCACGGAAAAATACAAGGATGTTTACTTTGTAGAAATCAATGACTTGCTCTATAAAGGTTTGGAAGGCGAGATGGGGCTTAGCCAGTCTAGTTCGGCTAGCACAAATAATTTATTGTACGAAGATGATCATTTTCATCCCAATAATACGGGATATGAAATCATGAAAAAAGCACTATTGGAGAAGATGTATGAAACTGAGAAAAGCTGGACACCTTAATATCTGGAAGTGGCTCTTCTTGGTTCAATTGGCTTTGACATTGGGGGCGGGTCTGGTTTTTCTCAATCGTATCCAAGTTAAGAGAGAAAATATGACGGAATTGGTACCATCTAGCCAGACAGATGCAAAAGTGGGGACTTTCGCGACCAACCGTGAAGCCCTTAATCAAACCATTGCCAACTATTTAAAAGATTATCAAACGGAGAATTTTTCTTACCAATTATTTGTGACTAACCAACAGGTTGTTTTTGAAGGAACCTATCAGGTTTTTGGTGCGAAAATTCCCCTCTATATCTATTTTCAACCTCTCAAAATGGAAGATGGCAATGTTCTTCTACGAATATTGGAAATTTCAGCAGGAAATTTGTCCTTGCCCAAGGCAGAAGTTTTAGCCTATCTGCAAAAAAACTACAAATTACCCACCTTTGTCAAAATAAATTCCCAAGAGGCAGCAATTCAGTTAAAAATAACAGAATTGGACAATAAATTTGGCCTTTACGGTCAGGCCAATACCATTGATTTATACAATGACCAAATTATTGTTGATATATACAGAAAAAGGTAAGAAACCAGCATTAAAAACTTGACCAAATGACTAAATTTCGGTACACTATAAAAGTGAGTAAAATCTCAGAAAATTATTGGAGGACTTAGCAAAATGGCTAATAAACAAGATTTGATTGCAAAAGTTGCAGAAGCAACTTCATTGACTAAAAAAGATTCAGCAGCAGCTGTTGATGCAGTATTTGCAGCAGTAGCAGACTACCTTGCAGCTGGTGAAAAAGTACAATTGATTGGCTTCGGTAACTTTGAAGTTCGTGAGCGTTCAGCACGTACAGGTCGCAACCCTCAAACAGGTGCAGAAATCAAAATCGCAGCTTCAAAAGTTCCAGCATTCAAAGCTGGTAAAGCACTTAAGGATGCGGTAAAATAATTCAGCATTAAAAAGCCCGTCACATCAAGCTTTCTAGCTTGTCCGACGGGCTTTTTTCTGTGTTTTGGGGCATTTTTGGGGCATAAAATCAGTAATTTTCCATGATTTCAGCTACATTTGCCTTAAGATTCTTTGTGACATGGGTGTAAATTTGGGTTGTAGTCTTAGCATCTGCATGTCCGACACGGTCCATGATAGCTTTCAAGGGAACTCTGTTTTCTGCTAGACGACTGACAAGGGTATGGCGGAAGATGTGGCTGGTCAAGTTTTTCTGAATTGGTTTTTCAAGTCGCTGATTTGCCTTCTTCAAGGCTAGGTTGAAAGAGTTGGTTTGTATAGGTACGCCATTCTTGGTTGTAAAGATGTAGCCCATATCTTTATATCGTGGGTTAGTATTTTTTTCTAGCTCATTCATAAATTCAAACTCTTGAATAATTTCCATTTCGCGGGTGGTCATAATTGTTTCGCGATAGGAAGCATTAGTCTTTGGCGTTGTTTTCTCACCGTTGCGGTAACCTTCTGTGTGGTCATAGGTCCCGTGCAGTTGTAAGACCTTGGTTTCAAAATCACGATTGTTTGGTTCAAGACTGACCGCTTCACCAATACGGCAGCCATTTAGGCTCATAAATTCTGCTAGTAATGCAGCTCGGTATGTGCTAGGTCGCCTGAACAATTCTTTCAGCAGGGGCTTAATTTCCTCTTCCTCAAGATATTTTTCTTCAATCTTTTTCCAGTCTTCCAAGGTCTTTTTTATCCGTGGCAGTTTAGCTCGCCTAGCAGGATTGTCTTTGATGATGTCCAGGTCAACTGCATAATCAAAAGCAAGGTTCAACATGGATTTGGTACGCTCTTTCTTGTTCCTGGAGCAATCTAGGTTGTCTAGGTAATTTTGGACATATTTTGGGTCAATATTGACTACTTTGATACCCAGACCAAAACTGTCTCTGATTTCCTTAATATTGCCCTTCAGAGAAGCGATTGAAGTGCGTTTGATTTCTTGCTGGTAGAAAGTCCACCATTGGTCGAATAAATCAGTAAATAGCATTTCAGAGCTTTTCAGCTTGCTGAGGATGTCCGCTATCTTTGTATCCAGTATTTTCTGGGCCTCTTTTCTGATCCGTGGAGTATCTTTCTCCATGAGGACGGATGTTCGTTTCCACTTTTGAGTATATGGATCTTTGTATCTTTCAACAAAATTCACTTTTCCGGATTTATGTGCTTCAGTCCACATTGATTTTACCTCATTTCTGTGTTAAAATGGGTACAAAGAAAAGGGCTTTTTAATGCCTAATTCTTTATACATGTTGCCTCACGCTTCGCTTTGGTTGGTTGATAGCGTGGGCTTTTTTGTTACGTTTCAATAATTAAGAAGAAAAGCCTCACTCGCTAAAGTGAGGCTTAATGGTCTTCGAGAGACCAAATCTTTATTATGTCGTCTAGCGACCTTGTAAGATAATTATAAACCTCGTTTGTAAAAATGTCAATTATTTTATGATGTAATTTTTCAAAGCTACATCAATTCGATCCATTGTTTCTTTTGAGAGAACAATGTCGTATAATACAGATGTTTGATTTTTAGGATCAAAAATCCGCATTTTGCTAATAGTCGTTACTTGGTTTAAGAGTGCTATGCTCCCTTTTTTCATTTTTAAAACTTGCCTTGCGATATTTTTTAAGTTCTCCTCTTCTTTATCCAATTCATCTATCAATTGTTCAAAGCTCTCTTTATCCTTTGTGATTCCATCCATATCGGAAAGAATGGCTTGCGACCTTTTGGCTAAAGTTATTGGATCAGAGCTATACTCTTCAAACTCTACCAAAAGTGATTGTTCAAGTTTGGAAAGTCTTTCTATTATGTCTGAATATTGTCTGTTACTTTCAGCTTGCTTTTCAGTTAATTGAGCTTTCTTAGTTTGGAGTTTTAGGCCTAGTAATTGATAGAGTTCGTCCCCGAGATTTAATTTGAAATGCTCTAGATGTTCCAAATTTGTTTCAGGTTTTATTGATGTTAGTGGGAGTATCGTCACAACGGAGTTTCTACGTGAGTCACTAGTATTTAAAACAATTCCATAGTGAGGACCACCGTACTCTTGGCCAAGGTTGAAACCGAGATTGGCGCTAACAATGCTCCCTCTTTGTAATGCAGGCAGCCGTTTAGATTGGAATTTATTTTCAAATTTAAGAAAATTTGTCCAATCTCTTATCCAAGTTATTATTTTAGTAGCTTTTGAACTTTCTCCTTTGGATATTAAACTGGTCAGATACTTATCTAATGCGGTCAATACTTCTTTTTTGAAATGGGTGACCTCTTTATTTGTCATTTGTTTTACCATGTTTCCTCCTATCCCCTATAAATATCCACCACTTCACCGATGGTGCGCATGTCTTCGGTGAAGGGGATGTTGTCATAGTCTGGGTTCAGTGACTGTAGATGGTCGCTTTTTAGTTTCTTGACGTAGTTTTCGCCGTCAACTTGGAAAATTCCGATTTTGTTTAGATCTACCTGGTCCTTGAGTTTGATAAAGAGGAAGTCGCCGTTTTTGATTTTGGGTTCCATGGAGTGGCCAACGACGACTGCGACGGTGTCGTACTTGCTTTCGTCCGGAATGTCGTCTGCGTAGAAGTCCACCATGGTGTCGTAGTCATCTTCTTGCCAGTAGCCTGTCCCTGCGGACACCTTGCCTGGTACGGGTAGGCTGATACGCTTCCTAGCGTCGTATTCTGCCCGTTTTTCTGATATGTCAATGACTTTTCCTTGCTCTTCGGCTAGAAGCGTCTCAGAGGTCGCTAGGAGCTTATTCTTGCGTGTGTTGTTGAGCTTGTCATAGTTAGATAGCAGAATAGTCTTACGTGGGTCGAAGTTGGGAAGAGGGATGGAAGAAGAAGGGATTGTGGATTTAAACCGTGGGTCTATATCTGATTTCTTCAATCCAAAATAATCTGCGATTTTTTGGACGTTACCAGGAATTGGCAATGATGTTCCTTTCACATACCCTGTTAATGTACTCGGCGGAATACCCGTCCCCCTTGATAAATCGATTTGTTTTTTATTCTGTTCCGTCAGATATCTATTGATGTTAGCAGAAATCACGCTCATCAATTCAATTTCTTGCGGTGTTAATTTTCCTCTACCGCGAACCATAACATTATCTCCTTTTTTATCTTTACTATATAATATCGAATTATTTCGTAATTGTAAAATAAAAATACAAAATTTTTTCGACTTTTTTCGTAAAAACTGTTGACATACGATTTAATTCGTAGTATAATCTAATCAAGGTTAAGGAATTAACCGAATCAAAACAGGAGGAAAAGCAAATGGTGGACATACTAAAAAGCCTAGCTGATAACGATTTAGCAATCCCGATTATCATTCTAGGCTTAGTAAGAGAAGCTCGCTTATGGCACAAACAAGTGCTTGAGCACAAGCGGAACTTACAAAACAAAAAGTAAGAGCAAGGGGCGAAAGCCCCAACCTCTTATTTGAAGTATACCACCATTTGCCAAAGAATGCAATGATCTATTGGTTAGCTGGTTTGTTGGTTCTATCGTTTGTGATACGGCAGATTGTGAAGTGGAGGAAGAAGAAATAAAGGAGGAAGAGATGAAACCGAAGCGTTATCCGTATAGCGGGCGAATAAAAAAGCAACCTGAAGAACAGATTGCTTTTGAAATATCGAAGTTGCAAGTCATACTATCCCAACTTTCTGATAATCTTAATTATTTTTACTCGAAAGTTAAATAGCCGTTTCCTTCATCTGTGACATGGTAACCAGATTTTCTTGCTTCTTCAATAATCTCGTCTTTGGACATGTTGTAGTTATGGTAGTTTATCGACGCTTTAGGATGATCATGTTGGGTAGTAAAAATCATAGTTAAGTAGGAATCTAATTCCTCCCAACTATATTTTTTACTAGCGGTTGGTTTTGGATTTAATTTGTTCATACCTATCTCCTTTCTATCAAAATTTCATGAATAAAAGATGTTGGGTTATTCATGAGAATATTATAGCACAAATTACTAGATATAGTATTACAAATATCTTACATTACTATATCTAGTGATTTACAAGGAGGATATTATGTGGGAAAAACTACAAAAAATATTGGTAGAACGAGGGCTGACAGTCGTTGACTTGGCAAAAATGGCAGGTATTCCAAAGACAAGCATATATAATGTCAAGCATCACGATATTGGTTTCAAAAAAATGGAAAAAATCGCTGACGCTTTGGATGTCAGCCTAGATGAATTTAGAAAGGGGTGAGGGGTATTGAAATGGTCTTTAAAAGCATTGCGTGTCAATGCTGGTCTTACTGCCAAAGAGGTAGCTGATATGGTCGGCATCCACCAGCAAACGCTTTTGAAATACGAAAATGATAGCAGTCGAATTAGAGCGGACTTACTTGCTCAATTAGCTGAATTTTACAAAGTTGCACAAGACGATATTTTTTTGGGAACGAATTACGAATTAAAACGTAATTTTGTAAACCAACCAAACTAGAAAGGGGCTAACATGTCAAAACAAAGATACGGTCGCCCAAGTACAGGGCAGAAAGGGAATAACCGTCCTACTGTGGTCATTAGTCGTGAGAACTACGACGAGGTTGATAACTTGTCGCTTGGTACAGGAATGAGCCGTAGTGCTATTATTGATTATTTTATCAGTGAAGGCTTGAAACGTGCTCGTATTGAAGAAGTCATCATCAAGACTAAGCGTCTAGTTCTTGAGGGCTAGAAAGGAGACGATTATGAGACCGAATCGAATTTTTCATGGAAACGAAAAACCAACAAACGCAGTAGAGGGCGATTGTTGGTATAGAGATGGAGAATTATTGGTGTTTAAGAACGATTGGGAACGTTGCGTAGACATCGACGAAGCCATCGTGAATAACACTCAATAATTCATTGCCGTCAGCAAAGAGCATTTTTGTCACTTCAGCACCTTTGATAGAGATGATTTCTCTACCTTCAGCAGACGGTGTTGAGTAGGACACATTGTCGCTTTGCTTGAATCGAACATGGAAGTAGTTAGGTTCCATGTGATTCACCTCCTTTCTGTGTTGATATATCGATTATAGCACAGGGAGGAGAACCGACCAAACTAGAAAGGAGAAGGGGATGAACGAACTAGAAAGAACAGCCCTCAATGAAATACTGAGGACTGTGACGTATATTGCGGAGAAGGTGGATGAACTTGGCGCTAAGATTTCTTCGAGCGACTCACAAGTTCTTGAGCATCAAGAAAATTGAGCTTCATTTCCATGTAGTGAATAACTCCGTGAAGGTAATTTTTGAGATGAGAAAAATCTTTATCAGGATTATTTCTATAGTAATGACCTTCGTCATTACCAATATAAGCAGATGCTAGTGCAAATGTTTTAAGATCATCATCCTTGATATATTTTTCGATAACCTGTTTTAACGGCATTTTAATGATTTTATCTTCGTCATCAGGATTTGTGACAATAGAGAAATCTTTAACGAAAAACTCAAGCGCCTTTCGATATCCGATGCCTGCGATGTGGTCGAGCTGTTCATGTTCTGCTTTTAGAGCTTGAACATAGATTTGTTTTCCAATTGGAGAAACTAACTCTACATCGTCAGATATAGGTATGTCACTTGGGAGGCTAGGGGTAACATTAAGATGTTCGACTATGTAGTCATTTGAAGTGTAGGTTGCAATAAACTCTTCATTCCAAAAGTGAAGACACCCTAAACATCTAAAAGTAGCTACTACACTATTCGCTGTATTATTTAGTTCGAAGTAAGTGGAATTTACTAAATGGGGATTGGTTGGCTTTTTGCAATTAGGACAAAAGTCGTCAATCTCAACAGTTTTCTTTAATGAAGATGCAATACTTATTTTAGTTAGCATAATTTACCTCACGTTTTTATTTTTATTATAGCAAATTTAGAAAGGAGTGAGAATATGGATAAATTGGATTCGATAATAAAAAAACTCCAAACTATTGAAGATTTGGAGAAAAATAAAGATATTTTATTAGAGTGTTCGGCAGAACTTATCTCGCTATTTAATCATCAGTCATGTCAATGACATTTGAATTTGGAGAAATACTGTTTTTGATTGAATCAATTGTGCGTTGGGCTAAGGAGTAAAACAATATGTTGTGGAAAAATATCGAACGAATTTTGGCTGAAAAAAATTTTTCGGTTTATAGGCTAGCATTGAATGCAGGACTTGATCCAGCAATGCTTTATCGACTTCGTGACGGAAAGGTTAAAGATTTGCACTTTGAAACAGTAAAAAAAATCGCCAAAGCTCTTGATGTGAGTCTGGACGAATTAGCAAAAAGCTAATAAAAATAGCCCCATGACAAAGGTCAGGAGCTTACAAAAAATTTCTAACAAAATTATATCACAGAAAGGAATGAATGGCTATGCCAAAAGCAGAATTAGTTTACAGACCAGCTAAGCAATCTGAAAAGGCAGAAGCTGGTGACTATGCACACCTTTGCCAAATCTGGGAAGGATTGACTGTTACAACGGCTAAAGTTTGGGCTGCAGAAATGCGTGAGCATCCGGACTTCAGGGAATACATTGAAAATCCAACTCATCGAATTGTCTTTGTTAACTACGAAGGTTTCCGATTGTTTATCAAGTGGAAAAGTCGTAATCGATACAGACCCAAGAAAGAAACATTGGCAGAAATGCTAGAAAATATCAAACGAGAAAAACAGTTAGGAGTTTAGAATGACAGAATCTATTTTTATAGCCATCGGAACCTGTGCAGTATTTGCCATTCCGTGTGTAGTGGTTGCGGCGATTGATTACAGGAATGCGGAAAAACGACGCAAGGAACGTGAAGCGGAATTACTTAGAGAGCAACTGACAGCCCTAGCTTGTGAACGTGCAGTTGAAGCTGATCGGTTAGCGCGGAAATCTAGTGCTCAACAAACACTTGCCAATTGGGAACCAATCAAATTCGCTGATGCACCAGCCTGCTCGGCTAGAAAGTGGGGCAGACATGCAGGATAATCATACAACGGTTGAAATCAGTGTTGAAGAATATATTCAACTCCGGAACAAGGTAAATGACTTGCAGACAGAAAATCGATATTTGAGAACAATCGTCGATTCTGTGGCGGTCGTAATGAAGAATAGTGGGATTTGTAAGTAGAAAGGATTTTAGAATATGACGGAATTTCAGAAGATGATTAACAATATGACGGAAAATGAGCGGGTTGTTTTTGCAGAGGTAAAATATGCAACATTTGATAACCCAAAACCTCGAAAAGATATTACTCGAGTGACTGGGATTGAGAAAAGAACTGTAGAACAAATTGTCGTTAAGTTGAGAAACAAGTTCAAAATCCCTGTTTACGGGCTAAAACGTGACAACCATTTCGGTTATTTCATCGCTCAGACAGAAGAAGAACGGCAAGCAGGTATCGCAGCATACCGCAAACAGATTGACACCTCTATTAAGAATTTAGGTGTCATGGTGGAGTTGGATTTAGAAGCTTATCAGTTATTAGTGGCTAGTTAATCCGCAATCGTGTTAGATTGCAGTGTCCTTTAAAAATTGAATAGAGTACGCAAAAAAAAGTTTGGTTTAGGGGGTTGACATTATTGACGACATAAATTATAATATTTGTGTCGACATGAAAGGAGTGATGAACTCAGTGAGCGACAAACCTAAAAAAGTAGGACGACCAAAAGGCGTTAACTCAAATACAGTTAAATTGACTGTGAGAATTAGCGAGGAGTTGGACAGCAAATTAAATAAATATGCTGAAGAAAATAACTTGACTAAACCAGAGACTTTGAGAAAAGCTTTTGAAAATCTTACAAAATAAAAAGAAGACCTGCTACACTCTCAACCGACCAAAGCGATAGTGTAACAAGTCCTAGCACCCACAAAGTAGGCACGTAAATATTATAACATGCGTACTCTATTTTGTGAACCCTTAAAAGATACAGGGATAAAATAGGGTACGCTTTTTGTGTACCTTGAAATCGAAAGGACACATCATGGAAGAACTAACATTAACAATCGAGCAAACATTAACATTGATTGCCATTTTGACACCTCTGAACCTCTTTCTATGGTTTTGCGTTGGTTTAGGCACTTTTCAAGCCCATAGCAAGCCGAAAAAAGTTTCCGAGGGTAAACACACCAGACCCCTGACTAATGCGAATTATGGGGCTTATATTCAGTCACAAGGTAGATATTACAACTAGGAGGCAATCAGATGGCAAAAACATACACATTAACCGAAGAAGAATTAGAAGCGCTTATCAAGGAACGCATGGAACACAAGCCAATCACACCGCAAGGATTGTTTAGCCCTGTAGCTTTTGAGGGTAGCGAGTTGCTGGAAATCAACCAGAAGTATCCTGAAGTCGTAGCAAGGCTGAGCCAAAATTGGCGAGTGAAGTCCGTCAACCCTGTTGGCTTTATCTACACCAACAAACCACGGTATAACGAAGTGATAGACGAAACAAGCTACCACAAGTTGTCATTTGGACAGATTCACAATTCTGTTCGCTCTCTGGTCTTGAATGTTTTCGGCAAATCCAATAACCGAGACTTGACCGAAGAGGAATACGAAATGGCGCAGGAGCTATATGCAGAACTGAAAGAGTGGTATATCCGTGCTTATGATAAGCGATTGGAAACATTAGAAAGTTGAGGGAAGAATATGAGAGCAAGATTAAGTGAGTTTAAGCCGGCATTTACAGCTTGTTTCGAACAAGGACCTGTCGGATATTGTATTACTGTAAATTACAACGATTACATTGCTATTGAAATAGACTATCGAAACACTATATTTTGTAGATTTAAGCAAGCAGAATTTAATAACGACTACGAGGAAGATAGTTTCATTATAGTCGACTGCATAACAAAAACTAATCGCAGAAAAAGAATCAAAGTTGGAGTTAGCTATGTAACAGCAATCAATAAAATTGCTAAACAGGAATATTTAGAGCGTATCAACAACATAGCGATAGAGGGTGTATATTCAAATGGAATCTAAATACTTTACTGTTGACGATTTTGAGATGGCGCAATTCTATCAAATGCCCAAAAATTTCTTCCACGGGGAAAAGTACAGAGAACTTTCTGGATATGCCAAATTATTATACATGATTGCGATTGATAGACATAAGTTGTCCATTAAAAACAACTATATAGATGGTGACGGAAGAGTTTATCATTTTCTAACTGTCGAGGCGATACAAGAAATTCTAGGGATTTCTAAACCCACTGCGATTAAAACAAAGAAAGAACTGATTGATTTTGGGCTCTTAGAAGAAAAAAAAACTTTCAACCAAGCTAGTAAACTTTACTTGATTAAGTATGTTGTTAGTAAAAATACTTTATCTAACGAGGTAAAAAATCTTTACCTCGTAAGTAAAAAATCTTTACCTACGGAGGTAAAAAATTTTTACCCTAATAATACTGAATTAAATAATACTGAATTAAATAATATAAATAATAATACTAGCGAGCAAAATCCCTTGAAAAAAATTGTCTACACCATTAGACAAAATTGGGGAAAAGATTTAACACCAATTGAACTTGAAACCGTAACGAAGATGTTGGGTGATTACCCGTTTGAGATTATTGACTTCGCTATCTCAGAAGCGACATTGCGTAATAAGAAAACAATTCGCTGGGTGGAGAGGTGTTGTCTAGACTGGTATGTCCATAACAACTTGGAAACTGTCACGGCGATACAGGATTATTTACTCGCTAAGAAGAGTTGGACAAGGAAAGAGGTTGACACACCAGACCCAAACTACCCACCACCCTACTAGAAAGAGGCGCAAATGAAGATTGGAGAAGTCCATGATGTGATAGATGAGATGTGTTTGAAACATCAGGTCTACCTATGGCGAACAAAGCATAAGGTCATGGTTAAGAATGAAACAGTGCCACGGTATATCACTTGTTGCCCTGAATGCACCAGGGAGAAGATGAACGAGCAACAGATTAGAGAGGTAGGCCAAGCCTTGGAAGCTGAAACGTGGGCTAGTTCGTACGACATATTCGCCAAGAAGAGCATGATACCAAAAGAGTTAAAAGACGCATCTTACAAAACCTACACGATTACCAATCGAATCGAGGGAGAAGCGAAACAGTTTGCTTTAAGGCTGAATGAGTTTTACTTTAAGCACCAAGGCAAAGGGAACGCTATTATCCAAGGTAAGCCCGGTATCGGCAAGAGCCATCTGTCTATCAGTATCGCTAGAAAACTAAATATGGACTGGCGGTCAATCTCTGAACCGAAGAGCGTGTTGTTCATCTCAGTGCCGAAGATGTTTCAGCGTATCCAAGAGGGGTTTGGTTACAAAGACGGGACTAGCGCCCAGCAGATGATTGACATGCTCACAAAAGCTGATTATCTCTTTCTGGATGACCTGGGTAAGGAATCGACATTTGGCAGACAAGCCAAGGAAGCGAACGACTGGAAGCAAAATATCCTCTATCAGATTTTAGACGAACGTGACACAACCATCATCAACACCAATTTGACAGGGGAACAGATGCAGAAGGTGTATGACCGCTCACTTGTTAGCCGAATTATGAAAGGTGCGATGAACAATATCTTTAAATATCCAGATAATGCACAGAGTAGACGAGAATTACCGTTTTAGGAGGAACAATGCAAGAAAAATTGAAAATGATTACTGACCATGAAGAGAGGTATGGTCAGATAGGCGACGAGGTCAGAGGACTGTTATTGCAGCAGAAACACCACATTATCCAGAAGAAACTGGATGAGTGGGCCGGTTGGTCCGAGATTGGCGGAAAGGTGGAGTTTTGATGTTTGATTATGATACATGGTTAAGCACACCGCCAGAACCGCTGGTCGACATCTGGAAGATGGACGAAGATGAAGACAGAGCCTATGACGAATGGAAAGACAATGTAGCTATAGGCTATGAGGCTTAGCAAGGAGAAAATAATGAGCTATCTTTACGAACTTGAAGGGATTTATGCACAACTGGAAGCGATGGAGTTAGACGATGAAACATTCAATGACACTTTGGATAGCATTGACTTCCAAGGAGATTTGGAACAGAACATCGAATATTTTGTCAAGATGTGGAAAAACGCATTATCAGATGCAGAATGTTTCAAACAGGCGAAACAGGAATTTTACGAAAAAGAAAAAAATGCCAAAGCTAAGGCAGAAAAATATAAGGAAGCCATTGAACGAGCTTTGAAGATGAGCAATAAACAAAAAGTGATCGCTGGATTGTTCACTGTCTCACTCCGAAAATCAAAGCAAGTGGACATTTTAGACGAAACAAAAATACCACTTGAGTTTATGAAATTGGAGTACAAGCCTATTAAGACTGAATTGGCTAAACATTTAAAATCTGGTGAAGTCATCGAAGGCGCAACATTGATTGAAAAAGAAAGTTTACAGGTAAAGTGATATGACGATGAGTTTTGCGGAATTACAAACAAAAATGCAAATCGGTAAGACTAGCAAGCAGGGAGTTAAATATACTTTTCGAAATGCAGAAGATATTTTCACGCATTTCAAAACATTGAATAGCGGTTGGGAAATTAATGTGTCTGACGATTTGGTGGAAGTAGGTGACAGGATATTTGTTAAAGCTACAGCGACTGCTAAGAAAGGTGATGAAGTTCGTTGCGCTACTAGATTTTCAGAGCTTGACACTGTGCCGATTTTGAACACAAAAGATTATAAAACTGGCGAGCTTAAACAAGTCCAACAAATGCAGGTGCCGCAATGGACAGGAGCAGTTAGTTCCTATGCAGGAAAATATGCTTTGCAAGGTTTATTTGGGATTGGTGAAGAGGATGTTGATTCGTTAGTTGATGAAATCGAGAAGAAAAAAGAAGCGAAGACTAAAATACCGACAGAAGTAGTCAAAGCATACAAGGACGCTATTCAGTTTGTTATCGAACGGACAGGCAAGAATGACGGTTCAATCACAAGATGGTTTTGTGAAAAATTAGGAGTTGCCAGAATCGAAGATATAACCATGGAGCAAATCTCGCTAGCAGATGGGCTATTAAAGAAATTGGAGAATAAGCAATGAAAGTAACAAACAAAGGATATATCAATTTTAACAACGAGTACAACAAAAAGACAGACACAATGATGACTGCCAGTATGAGCTTTGCGAATGGGAAAGACGAAGACGGAAATTGGAAGAATGGCTACATCAATGTTATTGCTTTCCGTGATAACATTCAACGATTGGAAAATGCTATCGGTCAGTTGGTAGAGATCGAGGGTACTTATCGCTTAAACGAGTACACAAACCAGCAAGGTCAGGTTATTAAGACACCGCAGATTATTATCGATACATTTTTAAATGGAAATAGTGGTAATTTCCAAAGTGGAAACAACCAAGGAGGCTATCAGCCCCCATTTGGTAATTCAAACCCTATGGACATCTCTGATGATGACTTACCATTCTGATTTTGTATGGTAGCTCATGAAAAAGAGTACGCTCTCTACAAAGGCGATAAGCTACTGGCAATCGGTACCGCAAAAGAATTAGCTGAACAATTCGGTGTGAAGGTATCGACGATACATTTTTACAAGTCGCCGGCCTATATCAAGCGAACCAACGAGACGAAAGCGAGGCGATTAGTTGAAGTTTGAATTTATTTTGTCTAACACTAAGCGCAAAAAAGAGATGTTGAACGCTAATGACAGAATGAGCTGGGCACGGAAGGCTAAAATTACCGCCTATCTTCGCCAAATTGGGTGTTTAAATATTCCCAAGGGTAAATATACCCCTTACACAAAAAAACGCCCCTGTGGGCTTGTGGTGACGATATACGCACCGACTAAAAGACGGATGGATCCACCGAACTTTTATCCGACTGTGAAAGCCTTGGTTGACGGCATGACAGACGCTGGCATCTGGACAGATGATAGTCATGAGGTGATTAAGTTTATGACGTTTGAGTATGGTGGTTTGAGTGGCCTGAAAGATAAATACAGAATCGAAATAGAGGTAAAAGAGATACATGAGTAATTTTGAAGAATTGAAAAATAAAGTTGTCCATTGGGCATTAGAGAGGGATTTACATGAGGCAGACCCTAAAATCCAATGGATGCGAGTGACAGAAGAAGTCGGTGAAATCCGAGATGTGTTATTAAAACCAACCAAGTTCGAGAATCCAGAGCGAGCACTAAAAGATGCGCTCGGTGATTCCTTGGTCACTTTGATTGTACTGGCCTATCAGTTGCGATTGGATTTGGTCGATTGTCTAGAAGTCGCATACGACGAAATCAAAGACCGTAAGGGACGGATGGTGAATGGTACGTTTGTGAAAGAGGAGGATTTGAAAGGGCGGGGAGATTAGTATTGGAATGGATTGACCTAGCACTTTCTACACCCACAAACAAATCGGGTATTATTGCCAAAATAGATAACGACGGATATACATACCCACATTACAGCTTAAAACGTAATAAAGCTGTATCAGTTATTGATGTTTTAGCAATCCAACGTGATTGCGATAGAGTCGGGATAGCATTAGCGGATGTCTATCCTAGGCAGATTACATTATTTTAGGAGGGGGAGTTGATGTTAGTCGATGAAATTATAACAACCTGTCACAAAATCAACACCAAGCCCAATATCCATCTCGGAGAGGTGCAGGACGTGTACGAGTCCAAGGATGGGCAGATGCGGTATTACGTTAACAGGAAGAATGGTGTCGCCTATCTATACGCCACACAGGAAAGAGGAAAGCAATGGGTCTTGTCAGATTGTACACAGAAGAAGAACTAGATTATCTTTGGCTGGCTATCGAAGATAAAGAGAGCAATTATGAAGACGTGGCTGCTTTACTTGGTCGTACAGTATGCGGTGTGAAAGGTAAGGTTTGGAAACTTACAAAAGGAACCAATAAAGGTGGATTAGTTAGACGACCTTGGACATCGGATGAGATTGACGAATTACGTCAATTGTATCCAATTCTGCCTATGGAAGCTGTTTGTGAGAGATTGAAACGGACCAAAAGTGCTATTAAGACACAAGTTGTCCGATTAGGTATTCGCAAGCATGAGATGATTTATCGCGACGAAGATGAAATCAGATATTTAGCAGAACAAGGGTTATCATACCGTGAGATAGCTGAGCGGACTGGTGGGACGGTCAAAAATTTAAGAAACTATGCTTACGAGCACGGTATCAAGGTCCAACCAGAAAAACGGAGCGACAACCATCCTTGGCGATTGGATGCGGAAAAGATATTTGCCCAGAAAGAACGTTGGAGAAAGGAACATTTGGAGGAAACAGATGAAGAAGCAGGAAGCGTTAAAACGAATTGAACAAATGGGAGAGTATGAACGTTTTGTAGATGAACCAATATCAAAGGCATCGGTATTAAATATCATCTCCCAAATCCACGAACCGCAGAAGGTTGTGGTGCCGAAGTATGTGGCGGAGTGGATAGATACATTAGATGAACATGGTCTGTTCGGTCTCAATTATGATGTTGTTGACGAATCTGTTTGGAATTGGGTTTACAAAAATTATGATTGCAATGTAAAAAAACTACACTTAGCTTATCTTTATGGCTACGAGATTGAGCGGGAGAAGCTATACACGGTCGAGATACCAGGCCCAAATTGCCTAGATGTGGTCACATTTTTGTGTAAAGAAAATGGAAAGGTATTTATTGGAGGTGATATCTTTTGGGATGAGCTACCCAACTATAACTGGAAAAAAGACCCAGATAATCAACTCACCGAATCCGAAATTAAACAGGATTTTGAGTGGGCTTGGCAGTTTGCGAAAGAGGTGAAGGCAGAAAATGACGACCAACGTTGTCCAATTCATACCGAAACATGATATATGCCATGAATGCTACAAGAGAAGAGCAATAAAGTTGTGTGATTTTATAATTGGTCAGACAGGAATAACATTCTATCGAAGTTTCAGTTTATTTAAAAATCAGCAACCAAGGTTTCTTACCTGTGACAAGCAACTCTGTGATAATTGTTCTAACAGATTTCACGGTATGGATTTATGTAAAAATCACAACAAAAAAATGACAGGAGGCAGAAAATGATACCGAAAATTGAGACCTGCGAAGAATGCGGGTGCAAGTACAAAGAGGGCACATCGGACTATAGCAGTATCTTTCAGACAGGGTACTGTGGCGATTGTTTGGTTGAACGTGTAGAAAGAGGAGAAGAATGGTAGTACCGAAGTTTAGAGGAGTGTCAATTTCAGACAATAATAAAGGTCAATGGATGTATGGTAACCTGATTATAGATGGGAACTATGCTTATATCGTGAATGGTGTCATTGAGAGTAACGACCAGTACATCACTATCGCTGAATGGCGTCCAGTAGACCCTAAAACTATTGGAGCATCCACAGAGGTGTTTGATAAAAATGGCAAGGAGATTTTTGAGGGAGATGTGGTTAATATTTTTGATGAAAAGTTGTCGAAAATCTATTATTCAGAAGGAGCTTTTTGTGTAGAGGTTCTGAATGGAGGAACACCTTTACACGTCTATTTATCCGACCACCTTGAACTCATCGGCAACATCTATGAGAATCCGGAATTGGTGGAGGCAACCAATGACTAACGAAAAACTAGGCGTGCTTCTGGTCGATGTGCCAGAGCCGAGCATGTGGGAGTATACCTATGTCGAATTAGATGATGACAGAGATAGGTTTAGCATTGAAGATACTGCAGTAGTAAAGGTGGTATCTCAATTCGGGTACAAATGCACCCAAGAAGAAGCAAAGAAATACCCACAATTTCGGTGGGTAGCGTTGGAGGATTTATGATTAAACGGCATAGATTTAACAAACACGCACCGAAACCCGAGCCAGAACCGTATGCAGAAGGCACATTGAAAGGTCTACGGTTGAAGCTTGGCATGACGCAGAAAGAGCTTGCGGAACTATTGGAAGTCCCTAAAACAACTATATGTCATTGGGAACGCAAACATACCAATCCGCCTGATGTTATACATAAATTGCAGAAGATGCACGAAGATACTAAAGACCATATCAAAGACGATGGTGTAGACATCATTGAAAAACTCAGTTACCTTAAACATCGGCTCGGAATATCATATGACAGCCTGGCTCAATTGGTTGGAGCTAGCCATGGAACGTCTGTCAAAGATTGGATGGACGGTGCAAAAACAAAATTGAAATATGTAGCAGAAATCAATCGCATGTATGATGAGTTAAAAGGCCAAAGTAGACCGAAACTCCGAAAACACAGACCGACTTTCTGTCAGCTAGACCCACTTGACAAGACTTCGTGGAAAGTGAAAATTGAAAATCCGGTTATTGCGTGGCGGTAATGTCAGGCCTACCGATTGTCACAGGTCGGTTGGTCATTCTGCCAAAAATAAAAAAAGAAGGAGGAACTCCTTTGCGAAATAAATATACACATTATTGGACCAATGGCAGTACGGTCAGCCACAAATAACATTTAACTTTACAGTCGTTGTCCCTTGTGGATTGTGGTAAAACAAGGGAAATACCGCAAATAAAGAAAGGAAACAATCTTAAATATTTCACCGTCCAAAACCCTATTGCGGTACGGGTTGAGGACAAAATAAAAAAGCCAGCACACTTGTACTGACTGTGAGTAAAACCTAAAACTATTATATCACAAAAGGAGTACGGCAGTGCGGTTATTTAAAGAAATAGATAAGTATTTTACGAAAAAGAACGCTTACGAAGTGCTAGAATTATACAGACGGTACGCCAGAATGGCTGGCGAGGAATACACACCAAAATTGACCGCCACGTACTCTTTTGAACCAAAATCAAGTGGATTTACTAACAAAGCTACTGAAATTCAGGTCACGAATAGAGTTGCTGCGTGCGACGAGTTAGAAGAAATCACCAAAGCGATTAACAGAGTTATAGACCCGTACATTAGGCAGATACTGATTGAGAAGTATTGCAAATGGCACATTAAGCAAGATAAAGCTATCTATACCGATTTAGGGTATTCTGAAAGCGAGTTTTATCGTATGCTCGAGCGTGGAGCGATTGAGTTCGCCGAGAATTACCGTGGTGGTGAGTTACTGGTCTTTCGTAAGTTTTTGGGAGACATTTGCTAGTAACTTGCAAGTGAATGAGCGTTTTTATGTAGTAAAATAGTATTATCGGATACCGAGAAGAGATATGTATTTACATTTTTCAGTCATTATTAATTGACAACCAATCTCCTTAGAAAATCGAACTCGGTATCTATTTCGGGAGAGTTGGCAGAGTTGGTCGAATGCGCCCGTTTGCTAGACGGGTGGCCGCCTACGTGCGGTCCGTAGGTTCGAATCCCACACTCTCCTTTCGGGAACATGAGCCAAGATTGGAAATTGGCAAGGGTAGCGCCCTGAGCAAGTCCGTGTGACGTCCACGGCATAACGCTATGTGCAGGTTCGATTCCTGCTGTTCCCGTTAAGGCGATATGGCAGTCAACTGTTACAGCGTGCCTAAGTCGTTATAATGTGGTGGCAACCTGGTTGGAAACAGCACAATTCTTAGATGTGTCAACAGTAACATCGCAAACCCACACAGCTTAGTTGGAAGTCTAAGCAAAGTCACACAACGAAGTGTGGCTTTTTATTTTACAGAAAGGTGGTAGAAAATTGAGCAAATTAACGCTTAAACAACAACGTTTTGCAGATGAGTATATCATCTGCGGAAATGCGACTGAAGCAGCAATTAGGGCTGGGTATGCAAAGCGTTCGGCCCAGCAAGTTGGAAGTGAAAACTTGTTAAAACCTGTTATCAAAGCCTATATCGACGAACGGCTGGAGGAGCTGAAATCAGAAAAGGTTGCTGATCAGCAGGAAGTGCTTGAGTACCTCACATCAGTCATGCGAGGTCAGACTCAGGAACAGACACTGTGCAGTATAGGCGAGCTTGGTCAGCAGGTCATAGATATTGATGTCGGAGCTAAGGATAGAATTAAGGCTGCTGAATTGATTGGCAAACGATACGGTATCTGGACAGATAAGCAAGAAATCACTCAACGAACGATTGAAATCAAGGTAGGTGAGTGGGATGCTGACGAAGACTAGACCTAAAATCAATATCGTCATTAACTATCCCAGCAGAGTCTTCAATAAGCACATCTACGACAAGCTCTACGACTACTCGACATTTACCGAGGTACATTACGGTGGAGCATCTTCTGGAAAGAGTCACGGAGTCATCCAAAAGGTCGTCTTTAAAGCGTGTCAGGACTGGAAGCATCCTCGTAAGATTTTATTTCTGCGAAAGGTTGGGGCCACAGTCTATGATTCGATTTTTGAGGATGTCAAGCAATGTCTTGATTATTTTCAGATTCTGGATAAGTGCAAGGTTAATAATTCAGCCTATCGGATTGAGCTGCCAAACGGTGCTCAATTTATTTTCAAGGGTCTAGATAACCCAGAGAAAATCAAGTCCATCAAAGGTATTTCGGACGTGGTCATGGAAGAAGCGTCGGAGTTTACTTTGGATGATTACACACAACTTACACTACGTTTGAGGGATAAGAAGCACAAAATGAAACAGATTTTTTTGATGTTTAACCCGGTATCTAAAGTTAACTGGGTCTATAATGCATTTTTTGTTAAAAAACCTAAAAATACCGTTGTCTATCAGACGACATATAAAGATAATCGTTTCTTGGACAAAATAACTCGTGAAAACATCGAGGAGCTGGCTAACAGAAATGAAGCATATTACAAGATTTATGCCCTGGGGGAATTTGCAACTCTAGACAAGTTGGTGTTTCCAAAATATGAGAAAAAGTTGCTCAACAAGGACAACATGAGGCATCTGCCGTCCTACTTTGGTCTTGACTACGGTTTCATCAATGATCCGTCAGCATTCCTGCATGTCAAGATTGATGATGAAAACCGAAAGCTCTACATCATGGAAGAGTATGTGAGAAAGAACCTGACGAACGACAAAATATCTGAAGTTATTCAAAGCCTCGGATATGCCAAGGAGGAAATCAGGGCGGACTCGGCCGAGAAGAAATCCAACCAGGAATTAAGAAACTCTGGCATACCTCGAATCATCGACGCTAAGAAAGGTCCTGGGTCGGTCATGCAGGGCATCCAGTATATCTTGCAATATGACATCGTAGTAGATGAACGTTGCGTGAAGACCATTGAAGAGCTTGAGAACTATACTTGGAAGAAGGACAAGGCTACGAATGAGTACATCAATGAGCCTGTTGATAGTTACAACCACTGCTTAGATGCGGTTAGATATGCTATCCAAGATAGAATTTATAAGCAGAAGAAATCACAAAAAGAAAGATTAAGAAATGCTATTAGGGCTTTTCGCTAGGAGGTGAGAGATGGAAGTAGAGTTTTTGAAAGGCACTCGTTTTGTTCAACTAGCCAACGAGCAGATAATTATGCTGCAGGAAGATTTTGATGCAATTGAATGGGCGTCGCAAGAGTGGATCAAACAATTACAACGGTACGTGTCAACCCACAGAACTAACCAACTGCCTCGATTGCAAGAGCTCAAGCGGTACTATCTGGGAGATAATAACATTAATTACCGTCCAGCTAAGACCGATGAGTATGCCGCCGATAACCGTATTTCAAGCGATTTTGCTAAATATATCACTACTTTCGAACAGGGCTATATGCTTGGTCAACCGGTAGAGTACGAGAATGCAGACGAGGAACTGTTGGTCAAAATCAAGGAATTTAGCGACCAGAACAACGAAGAGTACCACAATGTACTCATCAAGAAAGATTTATCAATCTATGGTCGTGCTTACGAATTGATTATGCCTTATCGAAAAGATGATAAGTCGCAAGTCTTGGTGAAATTGTACAAATTTGATCCAGAAAAGACTTTTGTCATCTATGACGACGGATATGATAAGCAATCTCTCATGGCAGTCAATTACTACAATATTGACTATGGTATGGGACATAAAAAATTCATTATCAAGGTTTATACGGCAAACGCAATCTACACCTATGTTGACGATAATCAGCAAGTCACAGGTATGACATTGACCAACGAGGAACCTCATTATTTGCGAGGTGTCCCTATAAACGAATATAGCAACAATGAGGATAGGACAGGGGCATTTGAAGCAGTCCTAGATAACATAGATGCTTATGACTTATCACAGTCAGAATTGGCCAATTTCCAGCAAAACAGTAACGATGCGCTATTGGTTATCATCGGCAATCCTCATACGGGTAGTGAGGAAGATTTTGACGAAGATGGGAATCTTAATCCTAACGGGGCCTTGGCAGTGACAAAAAGCTTTAAAGAAGCTCAAATCGTGTTACTTGATGACAATCCTAACCCAGACGGAGCTCAGCCGAATGCATTTTACTTAGTCAAGGAATACGATTCATCAGGGGCGGAAGCTTACAAAAAACGCCTTGTAGCTGATATCCTTCGATTCACGTTTACACCAGACACCAACGATGACAACTTCGCTGGCACGCAATCTGGTGTGGCTATGAGATATAAACTCATGGGCTCGGAGAATTACCGTGGAATGTCAGAAAAGTTATTCCGTAAGGGATTGATGAGACGACTACGGCTCGCAGTCAATGTCTGGGCAATCCGTGGGTCAGAAGCTACAAACTACGATGCGATTAACCAAACGAATATCGTATTCACTCCGAATCTACCTGCGAACGATAATGAGTTGATCGAGCAAATCAAGGCTTTATACGGCATTATCAGCGATGAGACTTTGTTCAGTTTGCTATCTTCATTCACTGGGGTAGATGCTGAAGAGGAGCTGAAGCGTTTGAAGGCCCAGGAGCCAGAAGTGGAGCCACAGCCACGGATTGTAGGTGAGAAAGATGACCAAGAATCACAATGATTATTGGCAGAAGCGGGTCGATGACATCTTCAAACATCAGGATATGACCGACGAGGCTTTTTTTAAGGAGTTATCTCAAATCTATTCCGAGGCTTCTTTGAGCTTACAGAAGGACTTGTTTGAGTTTTACAACAAGTACGCTGAAGATAATCAGATTAGCTTAGCAGAAGCTCGTCAGAGGCTCATCAGGGAAGATTTGAGCAACTATCGGGCAAATGTCGAACGGTACCGAAAACAGGCTGAGAAAGACCCTGAACTACTCAGACGAATCAATGAGCAGTATATGTCTTCCATGGCCAGTCGAATGGATGTGCTAAACATGGAAATTGTTTATAAGATGGGCGTGTTGAAGGGATTGCTGGATAAGTCTTTTGAGTCTTATCTAAAATCTAGTGCCGAGTATGCTTATCGAAAGGCCATGGGAGGTAGGTCGGGCACGTTGAACGACCCAGCACTCAGAGAGGTCATCAGGACCCCGTTTGAAGCCAAGAATTACTCCGAGCAATTGTGGGGTCACGTCGATAACTTGGCCAGGGATTTGAAAGAGGCCTTGAAGCGAGGTTTTGTTCACGGCGAACATCCTAGAGTATTGGCCAAAGAACTTGCTAAGAAGTACACTGTGGCCAAGCATCGTGCGGAGACATTGATTAGGACTGATGGGACTGCCGTGGTAAACGCTGCGACCGCTAGACGGTACATGGACGCAGGGTTGGAATATTATCGCATCCTTGTCCACATGGACAATCGTACAACAGAGATTTGTCGCAGGATTCATGCAGAAGACAAACGATATAGACTAGATGAAATGAAGGTTGGGCTGAACGCTCCGCCTTTTCATTTTAATTGCCGGTCAGGGATTGTGCCTGATGAGGAGGAGCTTGGGATTGAAAGAGAGTACATGAAAGAATTTAACACTTACGAGGACCCGATTAGAGAATTCATGGGGTCAGCGTTTGAAAGTCATCCAGAAGATTCCAAGAGGGTAATCGAGTCCTTAGAAAAAATCGGTGTTGAAGTAGTTTTCGGGGAGTCACCAAATATGACCTATCAAGGCTCTCCTGTTTTAGGAAATCCTGGACGAATTTATATAAATAAAGAAGCTAGCTATAGTGCATTGGTCCACGAAGCAACACATGCGAATGATGATTATTCGAGAGGTTGGACAGCATCGCGAGATGTTTGGGACAAAGATTTAGCTGTTTGGTACGAGACAAGAGCATATGATGCAGAAATTGCGCTAAATAAGTTGCTTAAGGTTCCCGAAAGTTATATAATTAGATTAGAGAAACTCAAGGAAGAAGCAATAAAATCAATACTTGAAAGGGGGTACTAGTTATGGGTGTAATGGAAAAAGCGAATTTTATAAGAAATTCCGTTTTGCGAAAGGATATTTCAGAAAAGACTGTGACCGAATTAAAATCACTTCTTTTCGACAATCAAAAAGTCCCTGTCACTCATGCCCCAATCAGTGCATTAGCAATAGCAGCATTAGATGTACTTGGAATTGATGGATTTAAGGGTAATGATATTGATGTCGAATACTATATAGAGCTTTTTAAAAATATTAGTTATAACTTAAGCACCTAGAGAAATCTATGTGCTTTTCTTATTCCCAAAAGAATGGAGTATTATGATACAACTACTTTGGTATTTTATCTGCTTTTTATTTTTGTCGTTGGTCGCACTTTTGTTGCTAGCGCTGTGGGTTGCAATCGTTTATCAGTTTTTGTCTGATATTATTTCAAAATTCAGAGGTGAATCATGAACAAGCGTATCAAGAAGAAGCGCTGGCTTGAAATTAAGTTAGCTGAGTGTTTAGCTCGTGAGCATTTGCTTATGTCAGCTGTGATTGAGCAGAATGACAAGATTGTTAAGCAGGCAAAAGAAATCACTGACCTACGTTTGATTATCGAACGCAATGCCCAGGCTACTAATTCGAGATTTGATAAAATCGAAAAACAAGTGGCCAATAGCAACGCCAAGAAGTCTTGGTTTGGTAGAAAGTAGGAGAAAAATGGAAAAACAAATTATTATTTTTTTGAAAAATGGCGAAACATTATTGTTTCAAGATGTAAGTAATGTGGATGTGACAGATGAATACGTTTCTTTTGATTATTTTGGCAAGAGCACAAATCAAGAAAAAGGCGGGGTGTTCTTTTTGGATAATATTGCAGGTTGGTCTGCATCAGCAGTACTTTTACAATAGGAGGTGGTCACTCATCTTGACAGTAGGAAAGACTACTTGAAATTACTCTAAATTACTTAAAACTGGTTGAAATCGACCAGTTTTCTTTGTGTCCAAACTTTGCTAGCGACGTTAATCCTTGCACTGTATCGCCGCCGGGCGTAAAACGAGATTATCGGGTGGCGGCGTAACCGCTGGAGGACAATTATGTCAGAAGAAATCAAAGAAGAAGTATCAACAGAAACCGAACAAGTCGACACACAGGAAACAGTTGATACCAAGCAGGAACGGACCTTTACGCGTTCAGACTTAAGCAAGATGATTGCTGCTGAGCGCGCCAAGTGGGAGGCCGAACAAGCCAAAGCTCTGGAAAATGCTAAGAGCGAGGGAGAACGTTTAGCTAAGCTATCAAAAGATGAGCGTGCTAAGGAAGAAGAGCAAAAACGACTAGACGCCATCGCAGAACGTGAACGTGCGATTGCTGAAAAGGAAATGCGAATCGCTACCTTGGAAATCCTACAAGACGAAGGTCTGCCGATAGAATTCTTAGATGTTGTTTTGGCTGATTCCGCGGATCAGGTAAAATCTAACATCTCAAACTTGCGGACAATCTTTGATGGAGAAGTTGAGAAGCGTGTGGATGCACGATTGACTCAACACAAACCACGCCAAGGGAACACCCAGGGTGGATATACAAAGGCTGAAATCATGGCGATTTCAGACACCGAAAAACGCCAGCAATTAATTGCTGAGAACAGACATCTATTTACAAGAGGAGGCTAAAATGGCTGAAACAAATTTGACTAAAATGAATGACCTTGGAGAAATCAAGACGATTGACTTTGTCGAGAAATTCTCCACAAATATCAAAGAACTATTGCAACTTTTGGGCGTGACACGTATGCTGCCGCTATCCAGCGACATGAAAATCCAGACTTACAAATGGGATGTCGTAGAGAAGACTGACGCGGTCGGAGAAGGCGAAGACATCCCGTTGTCTAAAGTTACTCGCAAGAAAGCGAAAGAATTTACTGTGGAATGGTTTAAACGCCGCCGTGCAGTAAGTGCTGAAGCGATTGCTCGCCATGGTGCTTCCCGCGCTATTGATGAGGCGGATTTGAAGTTGATGCGCAACATCCAAAACGGTATCAAGAAGCAATTTGTGACTTTTTTGGGTGCAAATCCAACTCGCATCGAATCTACCAGTTTGCAAAAGGCTCTTGCTGCTTCTTGGGGTAAAGCTGCCACTTTTGAAGAATTCGACGGTGCACCGCTTGTCTCTCTGGTTAACCCGCTTGATGTCGCTGATTACCTAGGCGATACTAAAGTGCTAGCCGATGCTTCAAATACCTTCGGCATGACTTTGCTCAAGAACTTCTTAGGTACTGAAAACGTTATCGTATTAAACGCTATTCCACAAGGAAAAGTCTATACGACAGCAGTCGAAAACTTGGTGTGGGCATACTTAAATGTCAACTCATCAGATCTCGGAAATCTCTTTGCTGACTATACTGACGAAACTGGTTTTATCGCAGCATCTCGTGACCGCCAATTGAAAAACTTGACTTTTGAGTCTGTGTTCTTTGGCGCTAATACGCTCTTTGCTGAAATCCCAGAAGGTGTTATCGAAGCGACTATTCAAGCAGCCGCACCAGGCGTTGGTGGGTAATTAACGACAGGAGGGATTCAATGGACAAAACGAAACTCAAGGCTGAAATAAAAGTCTACAAAGGGATTGCAAGCACAGATACCACTCAAGACGAATTGATAAATTTGGCTATTGATGAGTCCATTGAACGCATCCTGGCTAAAATCAATGATTATAGCGAGACAGATATCCTAAGCATTCCCGAAAGTTTGACTTTCGTGGTCCGCGATGTTGCTATTAAGCGATACAATCGCTTGAATAGTGAAGGGGCTAAGGCTGATAGCGAGGAAGGACGGTCGTTTAATTGGGATAGCTATCTCGACGAGTACGATACAACCCTTCGTCGTGTTGCTCTCGGCCGTAGACAGACAGGTCGAGGTGTTGCTAGATTTTTCTAGGAGGTCAATATGATTTATAGCGACCGTGTAGTTTTAATTCGAACAATAACCAAAGATGAATACTTGGGACAAACGAAAGTCAAGGTTGAATCCAAGCCAATCCCTTGCATGAGAGGAACTCTGACTGATAAGGAATTTCTTGGGGTGTACGGGAAATATACTCTCGAGGCTGTGAAATTGCACTTACAAGGCAATCACATGGACATCCAGTCCGTTAAGTATAGAGGTAAAGAAAGGGCTATCGCAGGACTAAAGTATCACAAGAATAGTACGGTAATTTTTTTATGAGTGTAACTTATCGCGTCAAAGGTCTAAAACGGTATCTTAACCAGGTCCAACAGATGCCTAAGCGAGCTCAGCAAGCTGTCAATAGAGAACTTAGCCGGTCAAGTTTGAGGGTTGAGTTAAGGGCTAAGGAATTGGCTCCATGGGATACTGGTTGGATGAGCTTGAGTATCTACAGTGTCCAGTACCGCTTTCTGGTGTGGATGGTATCTTCACCGGTCGACTACTCAATTTATGTCGAACTAGGTACTCGCTATCAATCCGCTCAACCGTTTCTCTTTCCTGCTCTTGAGGAGGAGTACCCAGTCTTGATGAGGAATCTAAGTAAAATGTTTAGGAGGTAATGGAATTTGGAGTATCAAGCATCCACGGTATACTTGAAAAGTATCCAAGATAGACTTTCGATTTTGGAGTTGCCAATTCACTTTGAGCTTCCATCTCCAGATATCCCCGAGCCATTCATTGTCATTGGGACGAACTCCACGGATTCTGGCAAAACTGCTCAAACAGGGGCTCTTATCGAGGATATGACCGTGCAAATTGATTGTTTTCTGCCAGGAGATAGCAGGACCTACGCAGAGGAGATGCGTTCGAAAATAGTCCGTAGCCTCGGAAGAAACAAGCGTATCACAAGCAATGTGTTGCAGGATAAGTCAGTTGGACGACTTGTCTATCATATTGTTGTCAAAATAACAGAAACAATTTATTAAAGGAGGACTGTAATGTCTGAAGAAAAGAAAAATATTGAAATCACGACTGCCAAGCCGATTACGGGGAATAAGATTTTTTACTTCATCCAATCGGTCGATGCAGAACTTGGCAGTGCTGCTATGTTGCCGGCTTATCGCACAGACGGAAGCACCACTCTTGGTGGTGAATATCTTGATGAGCAGACTCAGCAAGGACGTCTGGTCGAAAAGTCAACGGATGAACACTCTGTGGACCTAACACAGTATTTCGCTCCTGCTGATCCGTCAATTGGCGTGGTAGAAGAGGCTTCGCGTACTGGCAAGAGCATTAAGGTATGGGAAGTAATTGCGGATGAATCAGTCAAGAAGAATGAAGGCGGTAAAGATTTGTACCCTGCTAAATTCGGATATGCCAAGGTGGCTGATTTTGAGCGAAACAACGCTGTTGGTGAATTCGTTGAAGTAAGTTGGACTGGCAATGTCATCGGAGCGCTGAAAGATGGAATGTTCCCGCTCACCAAGGAAGAAATCGAAATGCTGAATAGCGTTTATGAATATCAAAATCCTGGTGAAACAACTGGAGACTATGACAATATTCAAAGTGCTCCGGTTAAGCCAGAACCTTCTAGCTCTTAATTATCGGTATTTTGTTAGGGTTGGCTTAGGTCAGCCCTTTTATTTATTGGAGGAATAAAATGGAAATTAAAGTAAAATCAACTGTTGTAAATATTAAATTTGATTACGCATTGATGTTTAGCGTTGACAAAGAATTGGCTACACGAAATAAGGAAACAGGTCAAAGCAACAATGATGGCGTTGGAGCTCTATTCTTAAAAATCCTTAACAAGGAAGATTCTGGTATTGTGGATCTAATTAAAATTTCCATGCCTAAATCTGCTAAGAATGTCGCAGAGAACGATATCATTGCAGCTGTCGGCAATCACATCGAACATTTGGTCGTCGAAGAAGGGATGGAAATTGAGGCAGCATACGATTCTATCTTCAATGAAATCAAGCAAGAAATGGTTGATTCTGGTTTTTTCAAGAGCAAGATTTCGAAGTATTTGAAGAATTTGGAAAAGGCTCGTCGTTACTTCGAAACTCAGGAGGACTCAGAAATGCAACTGGAAGAGTTCGACGAAATTATTGGTACGATGAAAAGCGCTCTGTCTTAACAGAGTGTGCTAGACTCGGTCTGACAGACCTTGATACCATTTATTCTTGCAATAAGTGGGAATTAGATGCCCTACTTGAAGGCTTGAATTATCGGAAGTTGGATGAACAAGAGCATTTAGCAGAGTTAGCTCTGAACTTACGCTACACATTAAATGCTAAAAAAGTGTCTCCAAATAAGCTTTCGAAGAAAAAACAAAAGGAAAAAGTACGCAAAGTGTTTAATGCTTCGAAGCAAATCAAACTAAATAAGCCGACCGACATGTTGGCAAGAATCGAAAAATTAAACGCTCATTTTAGAAATAGATAGAGGTGAGAAATGGCTTTTGACGGAGCTATAAATGCCTATATCGGAGCAGATACGAAGTCATACGAGCAAGCTATGAACGAGATTGCCGCATCTACTCAAAAAGCTTTTCAAAAGGCTCAAGACTCAGCTGTCAATAGTTCAAATCGTTTGGTTCAAATGGTCGGGCAGGTCATGGCTCAATTGGCAAGCAACGGTCAATCTTTGGGTCAGCGTTTAGGCAATGCTTATTCGACCGGATTGAATCTTTCGCTTGGTGAAATTCAACGTATTGCTTCCAGGATAGGCGAAAAGATTCCTGAACCTATTAGAAACGGATTTAGCAAGCTGTCTACGGCATTGAATCCGTTTATAAGTAGCGTTCAAAATGCAAGTAGTAGAGTGATAGAGGCCCTTGGAAACAGAATTGTTTCGCCAATTACTAACGCTTGGTCTAATCTGTTTTCGAAATTAAATACTAAGGCAGATTCTTTTAACAATTCGTTCGCTGGTAAATTAACCAATACTGTTAGTCAGTTGTCAACAAAGGTCAGTCAAGGACTTGGCACAGGTTTCCAAACAATGGGGAGCAAGGCCGTCTCAGCCCTGACCGGCATAGTAAGTCACACAAATAGAGCTGCGAGCGCATCTACCAATTTAATTCAACAGGTCGCTGGTATCTCTCTTGCATACGCAGCGTTTAATGGCATTAAGACGGCAATAGGTGGTGCAATCACTAAGTCTGCTGACTTTGAAGCGAAGTTGAGTAGCATCAAAGCGGTGACAGGTTCTAGTGCCGAAACGATGGCGCAATTTAAGGATGCGGCCATTAAAGCCGGTGCTGAGACTGCGTTTTCAGCGAGTGAAGCAGCAGATGCGATTGAAGAGTTGTCCAAAGCAGGCGTGTCCACTAAGGATATCTTGGCAGGTGGATTAACAGGAGCTCTAAACCTAGCAACTGCTGGAGAACTTGATTTGAAGTCGGCCGCTGAAATCGCTTCGACTGCTTTGAATGCCTTTAAAAATGATAATTTGACAGTAGTAGATGCAGCAAACCAGTTAGCGGGTGCAGCGAACGCATCAGCTACAGATGTTGGCGAATTGAAGTACGGGCTTTCCATGGTATCTGCAGTAGCATCTGGACTTGGATTGTCATTTAATGATACAACAAACGCTTTGGCTGTGTTTGCTCAAAATGGGCTTAAAGGCTCGGATGCAGGTACATCACTCAAGACGATGCTGATGAACTTGCAACCGCAGACTAAGAAAGCTCGGAATTTGATGTCAGATTTAGGTCTGATTACAGCAGACGGAGCAAACCAATTCTTTACCGCTGAAGGTAAGATAAAGTCGTTTGCAGAAATTTCGGAGTTGCTGAATACAAAACTTAGTCATTTGACTGACCAAGAGAAACAGTTAGCACTTAAAACCATGTTCGGTACTGATGCTGTTCGTGCAGCAACCATTGCGATGAATGAAGGCGCTGATGGCGCGAACAAGATGCAAGCTGAAATCAGCAAGGTTACTGCTGCAGATGTAGCTGCCGAGAAGTTAAACAACTTTAAAGGTGCGATAGAAGGGCTCAGTGGGTCATTCGAAACGCTCCAAATTAAAGTCGGCAGTGCCGTTTTGCCGATTTTTACTGTCTTTGTGAAAGCGTTAGATCGATTTATTGACAAATTAAGTCAATCTCAAGCGATAGATAACTTTGTCAATATGATGGAAAAGATTCCTCCGGTATTGGATCATTTCTTGAACGGAACGAAAGTATCAACTCAACAATTAGATGCTTTCAAGGCTAGCGTTAGCAATGTTGCGCCAGCGATTGCTTTGTTAGTTGGCTCACTGGCTTTTGGTCCAGCTGTGGCAGGGTTACAAATGCTCACGGCAGGATTAGGCGGTGTAGCTGTCGGAGCTCTGAATTTTGGTGGATTGTTTTCTGGTGTTATATCTAGCGCATCGTCGGTTATCGGTATATTTGCCGCTAAAATGACAGGTTTGCCAGCAATCTTTGGTAATGCTGCCAGCAAAGGACTGTCGGTTCTAGCTATGATGACGCAAGGTATGTCTAGTGTCGTAAGTATTGCGCTTGCTTCAGTCGGTCCTGCAGCAATCCTTGGAATGGTATTGGTTGGGCTAGGTCTTGTCTATAAAATGTTTGGAGATAAGATTGACGAAGTTTTAACAATGGTACAGACCAAGGGACCTGAGGTCATTCAGCGATTTGTGGCAGGAATCACAAGTCAGATTCCTCAATTAATCACTTTAGGTTCCGAATTGATTGCAAAACTTGCTCAGACTTTTGCAGTCATGTTCCCTGTCATTGTCCAGGCTGGTGTAGATATTATCAGCTCGCTAGTAAGTGGGGTTGGGCAAAATGCTGGATCTCTCATTAGTTCGGCACTCACTGTTTTTACAAGTTTCGTCACAACTATCATCTCTGCCTTGCCTCAGTTAATAATTATCGGCCTTAATTTCCTAAATAATCTTGTTTTGGGAATTATCCAAAATATTCCTCAGATACAAGAGTCGGCAACGCAAATCATAACTCAGTTTACAAACGGGATTCAAAATGATTTGCCGACAATTATTGCTAAGGGCGCCGAGATTTTAACTAATCTTGTAAATGGTGCGATTCAATTATTACCTGTAGTGGTAGGTTTAGCCGGTACAGTTATCACAACGTTGATATCTGGATTTGTTCAAAGCTTGCCAACCTTGCTTGGTACTGGTGTGACTCTCATTGTCACATTGGTATCCGGATTGATCCAAAACCTTCCAACGATTGTTCAAACTGCAATGGAAATTGTTCAGTCACTAATCGGTGGAATCATTCAAGCTTTGCCTCAATTGATTGCTGCTGGAATACAATTAATTTTCCAATTGGTAGTGACATTGATTATGGGACTGCCTCAAATTATGGAGGCAGGGGTTAAACTTATCCTCGGCCTTGGTCAAGCGATGTTAGAAGCTATCCCAAATGCTTTGTCTGGAGTTTGGGAAGGTATCAAGACGGGCTTTTCTTCAGTTTGGGATTTCTTGACCGGTAAGAGCTCGGAAACGACGGAAAAGGTTTCGACAGATGCTCAAACAATGACTACCAATGTTGCAACACAAACGAGTCAGATGTCTACGAACACAAACGTAGACATGACAGCGATGTTGAATAGCATTAATCAAAATATGGGGCTTGCCAACATGCAAGCTACCAACCAAGCTATTCAAATGGCAACTGGGGTTAACGGGCAGACTGGGACAATGAGTTCGCAAGCAATCCTTGACTCAATTGCATTAGCTAATGGCGTAACTTCAAACTTGAACACGGCCAACGTGTCCGCAACTTCTGCAGCTCAGACAATGGCTGATGGAGTCAATCAAGCTGCATCGTCGATGAATTTGTCGGCAGTAAACGAAGCTTTAGGTCTATCCGCTGGGGTGACATCGAATTTACAAACTGCTCAAGCAAATGCAAATAACGCGGCATCAACCATGAATGCTACAGTCACTTCAAACATGGCTTCGATGCAATCAAACGCAAGTAGCGCGACGAGTGGTTTGGCAAGTAATGTTACGGCTGGACTAAACCAAGCCTCAAGTTCAGCGAATGCCTCAAGTGCACAAATGGCTAATAATGTGACGACAAACTTTAATAAAGCTAAGTTATCTGTCGATAATTCCATGAAAGGTATTAACCAGACAGTTACAACTAGCTTTAATAAATTAAATGCTGATATTCAATCGTTTGGCAATAAATTTAATTCGGCATTTACCAATTCGTTCCGCAAGGCATCTGACGTAGCCCGAAATGGTATGAATACCGTTCAAAACGCAGTTTCCAATGGTATGAACCAAGCATTAAGTGTTGCACGGAATGCTGGAAATCAGATGATTAATGTTATGCGAAGTACAAGCGGAGGGATGAATTCCGCCGGTTACTATGCAGGTATCGGCTTTGCCAATGGCCTTGCTAGCTCTGCAGGTTCTATCTATGCTATTGCTAATTCAATTGCAAATAACGTTGTAAATACTATCAGGAGAGCGTTAGACATCCATTCGCCGTCTCGTGCAACTTTCGCTTTGGGTGGATTCACCGGCGAAGGTATGTACAATGGTATGGCAGATTGGCTAGGGAAAATCGAAAGCATGGGTCAGCAATATGCCCAAGCTGTTACAGATCAAAAGTACGGATTAGAAAGTCACATCACCTCTACAGGTTCGATTTCTGCCAATGGAATTTCAAACTCCTTGGAAAGTTTGAGTAGTGGCATCTTAGAAAGTCAATTATCAGAGCCAGTTTTTGAAATCCACAATGAGTTGGTTGGCGATGAGATCTACACCTCTGTCAAAGAGAAAGAATCAAGAGAATATCAAAAGAATGAATATTTTATTTATGAGTAGGAAGGAAAAATATGGATTTATTGGTAAATAAAGAGGGTCTGTCAATCAGACTCTCGCAATTAGGTTTATACAACATAGCTATCAGTGAGTCCTCTCCCGCTCTTGAGCTTGATTCTAGAAAGGTGCGGGGGCGCTCTGGCAAAATACTAGCAGATGCAGTTTTTGTTGAAAAAGCAATACGGGTTTCAGCGAGATTATCATGCATCAGTATTGAAGAATTTGAAGCGAAAAAAGATAGCTTAAATGCCTTGTTGATGGATGACGAGGCATTTTATATTACCAAAATGGTGCCAGTCAAAGATGATTTGTACAATTTTGAATTGCCTGGACACACGACTGGCGACATAGCAGTCTCGGAATTACCACACAAAGCATGGCATTACCGATATCAAGTGCTTTCCGAGGATGGATGTTCTTATTCTTTTATAGGGAAATCATCGGCAGGATTGAAGTATGACGTATCAATGTCTTTTGTTACGACTGAGCTACCGTTTGGACAGACTGTTCCGAGAGAACTTGCGGTGACAAACAAGCTTATACCGTATAACGGAACGGCTAAACTAAGTCAATTAGATTGGCCTTTTGAAGTTGAATTGGTTTCGGCTGGCGGTCAATCTAGTTTTTATTTTGAGATTGACGGAAGGCGATTTACGTTTGAACAGGCATCGAATTTGACGCTTGGCGATAAATTCAAACTCAAAGGCATCGAAACGATTTTAAATGGTCAAAGCGTGACAGCTAAAACCAACCACGAATATTTCGTGATTAAACCAAGTGTTGGAAAACAATCTCAAATTATCACAAATTTTAATGGCACTATTAAGTTATTGAATTTTGTGGAATTGTATAAATAAGGAGGTGCTATGCTAACATTTTTAGATCATAAAGGAAATGAAATTGGTGCATTAACGACCTTCAACTATACCAATTCCGTGAACGGCGAAAGGTCGCTTTCGGGGACTGTGCATGGGAATCTTGAGATAGAGAAGGGATGGGGTGTTCGATTTGAAGATGAGTATTACAAAGTCATTTACGCAAAACCGAAAAGTCTCGGAAAAATAAACATCGTTCAGTTCGATGCCGTCCATCAATTCTTCTGGGATTTTGATAAGACGTCTGTCTATTCGGAATTGGATGGTAGTTATCCGTTTCAAACTTTTCTAGACCATATTTTCAACGGCAGTGGTTACCGATACAACCTTGAGGTAGAAGTCGGAAGTTTGCGAAAGCAGAATTTTGGACTGAAAAAGAGACTTGAGCTATTCAACGATTTGGTAAAACATGCTGGTGTTGAATTTCAAGTACGCGGAAAAGTGGTTCGGATTTTGGAACGGACCGGCACAGATTTATCCACAGTTGTCCGCAAAAAGTTAAACTTGAATGATCTAAGCATCGAAAAACGAATAGGTGATTTTATCACTTATCAAAAAGGCTTGGGGGCTTGGCATGATGAGAACGACCACTCGAAGGGCAGGCTTGAAGTAGAGTATGTCTCTCCGTTAGCAGCAATATATGGCCGTTTGGAAGGTGAGCCGTATGTTGATGAACGATTTACGATAGCCGAGAACTTCCTGGCGGTGTTGAAAAAATCTGTTGAAAATAGTTACTCTATCTCGGTCCAGCTGGCCATGGAGGATTTGCAAAAAGCTGGTTATCGATACACCAGACCGTTGGCTGGAGATTATATCACGGTCATTGACGAAGATATCAATTTCAAAGAACGCGTACGTATCGTCTCGTTTGAAACCAAATATGATATCAAAGGTCAAGTGATTGATCATGCCATAACTTGTAATGATATCGGATCAGTTAAAAAACAAAGTGTTGGATATAGTTCGCTGAAGAGTAGTGTAGCTAATGTTTCAAAAGAGACAGAAAGCGCAATTCAAACAGCGAATAGAGCGCTGGTGTCAGCCGACGGTAAATCAACCGTGTACTTTGGTACAGAATTTCCACAGGATGTGCCGAAAGGGACTTTAACCAAGGGAGATACCCTGTATCTCACAGTTGGCGATACGACCAAGATGTATTACTGGAATGGTGCGGAGTGGCTAGAACCGCCGGTAATAAATGATGTCGAGGCTTTTAAAGAAAGTATCAATGCCGAAATCGCTCAAGTCAACACAACCATGCAAGCACAATCTGAGGAACACGATAGACAGGTTGCGGATATATTGTCCAAAACCCATTCTGTCGAATCACTTGCCAACCAAGCTAAGACGGATGCTGCTAGTGCATTGGCTAGAGCTAACCAGGTCAAGACCGAAGCTATCGCAGATGCGAGAGCACAGGTAGCGACGGTTAGTCAGGCGTTAAATACCGCTAAGACCGATTTGCAAAATATAGCGACTTATCAAGAGACTGTGGACCGTAAGTTGACTGAGCTAACATCCAACACACGGACGCTTGATGGCAAAATCGATGCAGCTAGCGCCAAGGTAGATACCGTGGCTGGTCAAATTCGGACGGAATTAACTCGAGTTGAGGGTAAAATTCCGAGTGATTTGGGTGGGCGGAACTATATCCTAAAAAGCGATGTGTATGCGACCTCTGGAAGTAGGTATTTTGATACCTCTCCAGAGTTCATTGACTACGCATATTCAGGGAAATATGTCACTATTAGTCTAGATATTAAGGGAGAAAACCTAGTTCCTGATTCAAGAGGACTGTCACGTATTGGGTGTGAGATAAGGCTTAATCTATCAGACGGTAAAGTCTTGTATCTGCAATGTCAAAAGATCGTATCAGGCACCCAACCGAGGGAACGGATTTCGGTGACCAAACAAATCCCGCAAGGCGTGTCTGTCGTCAGCGCAAATAGGGTCAATATGTACATACAGGTTGGTGGAACAGCCTTAGCTGGTCGTCCAAAGTTCGAACTGTCGTCTATTCCAAGCGACTGGTCACCAGCTCCAGAGGATATCAATTCGGAGTTAAGCTCTACTAAGACCTTAATTACTCAGACCGCCGAAGGGCAGACTCAACTATCCAATCGCTTGACAACGACTCAAGATAAGGTCTCTACTGCTGAGACTAAAATCAATCAACTGATAGGGGACGTATCAAGTAAAGTATCTCAAACGGATTACAACACACTAACTGGTCGTGTGAGTAGTGCAGAGACAGCGATTACTCAAAATGCACAAGAGATTAGTAAACGTCTGACAAGTACGCAAGTTGATAAAGCAATCACAGATAAAGGCTATCAGACCAAGTCTGATGTTGACAGCAACATCACAGGTCGTGGTTATATTACAAGTAGTGCATTGCAACCTTATGCCTTGGCTACAACAGTCCAAAACCTCGTCAGAGAGACTGCGGATAGTTTTAGCCGGACGATAAGTGAGACTAAAGCCATGATACCGACGGAGGCAGGGGGACGAAATTATATCCTTGGTAGCCGAACTGTCTCGGTGCTGTCAAATGACACACAGGCCTGTCCAATATCAACGGAACAATTAAAAGATGGAAGCAGAGAGTTTATACGCATTAGACGGTCAAATCCCTCGCTTAATCCTAGTCTCATATCACTATACACCAAAATTGGGGGATTTAGCTCAGAAATGCCTACGTCTGGAAAAGGAAAAATTAGCTTTAAAGCAAGGGCAAGCAGTCCAGTCAACATGAATGTGATGGGTATTTTGATAAGTAGTACATCAAACAACTTGCCGTGGAATAAAAGCCAAATCTCTATCGGGCCTGAATGGAAGACCTATTCATTTGATTTTGAATTTATCAAAGGGATGACTATATTACGAGCTAATCCGTTTCAGATTTTGCCTCCTGTGCCAAATTTGGCTGAGTTTTACTTAGACTTGTGCGAATGGCAGCTAGAAGCTGGTACGATGGCTAGTTCATGGTCTCCAGCTCCTGAAGACCTGGCCACCGTCACAGCCTTACATAATGTCACAGACACGGTCGATAGTCACACTCGTACTATTGGTGCTGTCGGTGAGACAGGTAGCATTTTGGACAATGTCAGTAAGGTTACTCAGACGGCAGCTGGCTTGGTCCAAGAGGTGTCTGGTACTAACGGGCTTAAGACCCAAGTCAGCACGTTAGCTGGGTCTTATGCGATTAAAAATCTGACCAGCTCAGGCAATGTACTTAACCAGCTCAACCTAAACAAAGATGGGTCAGTCAAGATTGACGGTAGTCTCGTACAAATTACTGGTAAAACATACATCGAGGACGGTGTCATCAAAGAAGCTATGATCGGTAAAGGTCAAATCGGTACGGCTCACATCGGTGAGATTGATGCAGGGATAGCTAAAATCATTAACTTGGATGTGTCGAAGATCAAGGGTCTTGATGCTGAATTTATCAAAGCGAAAATCGAGAATGCTTTGATAGGCTGGCTACGTGGGAAGACTATATCTGCAGTTAACAACGTGACTACTTTTGATTTAACAACTGGGCTAATCACCGTAAATAATAATCAAAGCGGTTTCTTATTCAAAGATGGCAATTCTGTAGTCGGACGAATTGGATATGGAAATATTACAAGGTTAGGTACCGGATTATCAAAAGGGATTGATATTTATACAAATAAAAATCATTCACTTGCTTTAGGCTATGAAATGACGAATGGCATGTACAGTACCGCTATTCAAGTTGATGGCGGAAGCGGAGAAGTGCGTATTGCAAGTCCAATATATCTTTCCGACAAAATTTACCCTCTGGCAACGAAATCGTACGGCTACCTGAGGCTTGATCCTTTTGGTAATTCCGGGTTGAAACTTACCAGAAACTCTGGCAACGGGATAGCCTTTGATGACACCGATGTATATATAATCGTGAATGGGAATACCTATTCGTTTAAACAATGGATAATAAATAGGAGATAAACATGAACCAAGAACAAATCAATCAAGCGCTACGCTTGACCAATAACGACCTCGTGACAAAACTGTCAGAGGAAATGACGACGAAGAACTTGCTGGCTGTACAACTAACTGAGGCACAGCGTACCATCGCTAGTCTGCAGGCAGAAATTAATGATCTAACTCAGCAACTGGACGAAGCTACTAAACCAGAAGAAATCATTGAACAAAAAGGAGAATAATCATGACTCAAACTATTGACAACGTATTGCTTAACCTCGAAGAAACTACTCAACCATTTGACCTTGCGACTGCGCTCCACTACATGAAAGAGAATGGTGAATTTATCCGCTGCAAGTCATCAACGCAGGATTTCTACATGTACCGCGATGTCCAAAAGCGTCCTGCAATTGTGAATGGTCGCCGTAAATTTGTGGACGTGGAAACGATTTGGGCATTTAACCAGTGGGGTAGTACTACGACGACTATCAACATTGCTGATATGCTCAACGAAGAGTATTGGATTATGAAATTTGATGAGCATGGCAACCCAGATTGGTCAGACCCACAAGGGGCAGAATCAACCGAGGTCTAGCCTATGCCAGATAACATTTTAAACATCATCGGAGCGGTGGCACCTACTATCGGTGTCATCGCTACTGGTGGTTTTGGCTATCTTGCGGCACGGTCTAACAATCTCAATAAGGCTCAATTTGGTGAACTCAAACAGGGTATGGAGAGTATCAAAGATGATGTGTCTAACTTGAAGAAAGTAGCTGACGACAACCAGAGCAACATAAAAGCTGTAAAAAGCGATATGGACAATCTCAAGAACAGCAGTCGCAGTAGCCGCCGCTATACGCTTTTTAAGGACTTGGACACAGCTATCGAACGTGGCTGGACAACGCTTGAGGAACGCCGTGAGATTGCCAAACTCTTTGATAGTTACAAGATTTTGGGTGGTAATGGTGAAATTGAAACCATGTATCAAATCTATATTCAATTGCCTATGAAGGAGGGGTAGGATGACATTAAGCAATAAAGAGTACGACCTTGCCAAACGTATCGTGACTGTGGTTGTGCCAGCAGTTATCACACTGATAACAGGGCTGGGTGCTTTATACAAGTTTGATACGTCGGTCATCACAGGCACAATTGCCTTATTTGCGACGTTCCTAGGGACTGTACTAGGGATTTCCAGCAAGAACTATCACAAAGAAAATCAGTAGGAGGATACAATGAAATTCGATGAAGTCATGGAGTTTGATGACAAGCTCTATCAAAAAAATATTGCCGACCACACTTTTTCTGAAACAGACGACTTAGATGGTAAGGGGGAAACAAATGACTAATCTTGGTTTGAAAATTGTACAAATGCCAGTGCCTGCTGCTAAGGTGGGTATCAAGTGTCCAAATGCCATGACACCGCAATGGCTGACCATCCACAACACAGCCAATGACGCGTCTGCCTTGGCTGAGATTAGCTACATGAATGGCAACTGGAATGAAGTTTCGTATCACTGGGCTGTCGATGATGTTCAGGCCATTCAGGCGATTGCCCACAATCGTAATGCTTGGCATTGCGGTGATGGTCTTGGTCCTGGTAATTTGACCTCTATCGGTATTGAAATTTGCCACAGCTTGACCCCAGGTAATCCAAGGTATGCCAAGTCCGAGGACAATGGGGCTAAGCTGGCAGCTATTATCCTGCACCAGATGGGTTGGGGGATTGACCGCATTCGCAAGCATCAGGATTGGTCTGGAAAATATTGCCCACATCGTATCTTAGATAATGGCAACTGGGAAGGTTTCAAACGTAAGGTCCAGAGCTATCTTGCCCAACTGCAAGGTAAGTCAGTAGCAACCCCACAACCTGCCCCGCAAGTAGCAACAGTCCAACCTAGACAGGCTGGCGCACAGACTGGGGCTCAGGAGTATGCAGAAGCAGGGCGTTTCACAGCCAGCGAGGATATTTACTTCCGCAATGAACCTAACCTATCGGGCAAGACCCAAGGGATGTATTACAAGGGGGAAACAGTTCGCTATGACCGTGTCCGTGTGGAATACAATGGATTTGTTTGGATTTCGTGGGTTTCTGCCCGTGCTGGTGTCCGTCGTTGGATGCCGATTAAGGTTCGTAAAAATGGCCAGACCGTGGAAACATGGGGGCGTGTAGAATAGTTTTTCAGCCCAGCGTTTGCTGGGGATTATGATTTGTGAAAAGGAATGTGGTATAATAAAAATCATGAAATACAATGTAAAAATCAGTCAAAAAATCAAGGAAATAGTAGGGTTAGAAACTTCTGCAACCGATATCCTGATCCACGAAGAAAATCTTGAAAAACATATGTTAAAAAGCAGACATCGAAAGATGATCAAATATATCCCAGATGTTGCTACTATTTTGGATTCGCCGGATTTTGTTGGTCAAAATAAGAATGTGAAGACAGAGAGTTTTGAAGTTATCAAAGTCCTTGCAGATAATGTTCTGGTCGCTGTCAAACTAGATAAGAAAAACGACTATTTCTTTGTGGCTTCGGTTTATGACATCACAGATTCCAAATTAAATCACATGAAGAGAAACGGTCGCATCAAAGCATTTGACAAAATAGAAGATAAGTAGTAAACTAAATACAATGAATGATAACGAGGTCAGAAAGGCTCCTGACGCACTCGAGAGAGTACCTGAGATGTTGGATACGCCGCCCAACCGCTATCATTGTATTTCAAAAACCCCTCAGCGATTGCTGGGGGCTTTTTTGTTTGCCAAAAATACAGTAAAGTAGAGTAAGCATGCCCCAAAATATTCAGAATTTCTTGTTGGGGCAAAATTGGGGCATAAGTTTAAAACTTACCAATATTAACCAGTCGGAATTGTTCATTTTTACTACTTATGAACACTATTAGAACAAGATTTTCTACTATATAATACTTATGAAATTATCATCTATTAAAAGGATGCGGTAAAATAATAAAAAGGTCCAGTGGACCTTTTTATCTTTTGCTTGAAAATAGGAGAGCAAAACTAGGTCCAGTGGACCTTTTTATCTTTTGCTTGAAAACAGGAGAGCAAAACCAGTCTGGGAATAGACTGGTTTATCCCTCGCCTAAAAATAAGTGAGCGAGGCTAAGCATCAAAAAGCCCGTCATATCAAGCTTTCTAGCTTGTCCGACGGGCTTTTTTCTGTGTTTTGGGGCATTTTTGGGGCATAAAATCAGTAATTTTCCATGATTTCAGCTACATTTGCCTTGAGTTTCTTTGTGACATGGGTGTAAATTTGGGTTGTAGTCTTAGCATCTGCATGTCCGACACGGTCCATGATGGCTTTCAAGGGAACTCTGTTTTCTGCTAGACGGCTGACAAGAGTAGGTGACCTTGTGACAGGTAATCGACAAATTGTATCACAGTACTTGTAACTTTGGAAAAACAAAAAAACCAGCCTTGTAGACTGATTTTTAAGGAGATTTATGAAAAATTTTAGGATACACTTACAGTATAACCGAATTTTCAGATAATTCATCGGTCTTTAGACCTATTTTGTTAAAAAACAAACTTTTGTTATAATAGAGAACAAAAGTAAGAGGAGATTTTTATGACCATACGTAAAGCTACACAATCAGATATTCCAGTATTAAATGAATTATTGCAAGATATTTTACAGGTTCATCATCAAGCACGACCAGATATTTTTAAGAGTGAGGGTCAAAAATATTCTGAGGAAGAATTAAGAAAACTTTTGGACAATCCTGCTAAGTCAGTTTTTGTTTATGAACTGGAAGGTCAGGTTGTTGGTCATCTTTTTTGTGAAATCACGACTGCGACTGGTGATGTTTTGGAACCAGTTAAGACCTTGTATATTGATGATCTGTGTGTAGGCTCTTCTGCGCGTGGTCAAAAAATTGGTGAGCAATTGTATACATTTGCTCTCTCTTATGCCAAGGAGCAGGGCTGCCACAATCTAACCTTGGATGTATTGGCAGACAATGCGGGGGCTGTTCGCTTTTATGACCGTTTGGGTATGAAACCACAAAAATTCCGTATGGAGAAAATAATTGATTAAAAAAAGAGGGGTTCCCTCTTTTTTAGTGTTCTCTCATTTTTGCTAAGAGCTTTTGTGCAGTTTCAAGGTTGCTGTGTTTTTCCTGACGCAAGAGCTGGGCTAGTTTGTCCACTTCATCTTCCTCAGCGCCAGCAAGCAGGGCTAGGGATTTGGCATGGAGTTTCATGTGTCCCGCCTGAATGCCAGAGGTGACTAGGGCACGCAGGGCAGCAAAGTTTTGACAGAGCCCGACAGAAGCGATGATGGAGGCCAGTTGGCGGGCTTTGGGCTGGTTGAGCAGGTCAAAAGCAACGGCCACCTTGGGATTGAGTCCAATGGAGCCACCGACCGATGCAATCGGAAGGGGCAGGGTGATGGAGCCGACCAAATGCTCCCCGTCAACTGTCCAAGTGGATAGCCCTTTATAGTGGCCATCACGACTAGCAAAAGCATGAGCGCCAGCCTCCACCGCCCGCCAGTCGTTTCCAGTCGCAATCACCACGGCATCAATACCGTTAAAAATCCCCTTGTTATGGGTCGCAGCACGATAAGGGTCCAGCTGAGCCAGCTTGCTAGCCAGGGCGATTTTTTGAGCAGTTTCTTGGGCAATAGCTGAGCTAGTTGCAAGGTTGGAGATGGAAAGACGGCACTGGGCAGTGACCAGGGATTCCGTTGCGTAGTTGGAAAGAATACCCATCAAAGCCTGTCCATTGCTAAGTACTTCCAAGTCATCCTTAATGGCTTCCAGCATATTATTGAGAATATTGGCACCCATGGCTTCTTGAACATCCACCTGAAGATAGACAATCAGAAAATCTTCCTTACTTTCCACAGTCAGGTCACGAGCGCCCCCTCCGCGTTTCACAATAGATGGATGGGCTTGATTGGCAGTTTCTAAAATATTGTCCTTTTGGTCAAGAATAACTTGTTTTGCTCTGCTATGATCAGGAACATCAAAAAGTGCTACCTGTCCAATCATGATGCGGTTGTGGATGGTGGTTGTAAAACCGCCAGACCGGGCAATGATTTTGGCTCCAAAAGAGGCAGCTGCAACCACAGAAGGTTCTTCAGTGACCATCGGTACAGAATACATTTGTCCATCCACAAGCAGTTCAGGCAGAACAGAGAAGGGTAGGGAAAAAGTTCCCAGATGGTTTTCCGCCATCTTACCTGCAATTGCTTCAGACAGGTTTTCATCTTTGTAAAGAATGTCTAGGCTATCTTCGGATAGGGAACGATGGTGATGGAAAATATCAATGCGTTCTTGACGTGATTTTTTATAGAATCCTGAGAAATGTGCCATGATTTCCTCTTTCTAATTTCTAAAGAAAAGCGCCCTTGGTTGAGAGCCAAAGGGCGCCGTTTTGGGGAGCGGGAAAGAACTTGACTGATAGAAAAGAGTTTTCCTCGCTTCCAAACAATAGGCTCGGGCTAAAATAGTCTACTGGACTATTTTAGCCCGCCCCCGCATAGTTCCAACTGTCTGGGAGACAGTTGGAAGTTGGAAATAGAGCGAACATTGTTCGCAACAGTCGAAATGGTCAGATTTAGAGTGTGGTAACACGAATAAATCTGCCAATCAACCACTGCGCTGAGATGTTGACGCTAACTGTGAAAAGTGTGCTGGAAATTCGATCAGCCTATCATTCATTATTCCAATGAATGATAGGTAAAATGCTTATTTACGATAGATGCGTTTGTGCTTATCTACTTGGATAAGGGCAAATGGTGCTGGGTCTGTGGGTAGGTCGATAGCCGTACCCGTTTCGTCTAGGCTGACTTCTTGGAAGAAGATATTTTCGTATTCTTCTACACTGATTTTTTTACGTTGGTTGAGTTTTTCTAAGCGGTTTTCTTCTAATTGATTTTGGAAACCATCCACCAGCTGACCGCTGAAGATTTCACAGACAGCACCGCTACCATAGCTATAAAAGAGGATTTGATCCCCTGCCTCGAGCGCTCTGCTATTTTCCAAAAGGGAAAGGAGAGAGAGGAAGATGGAGCCTGTGTAGATATTGCCGACAACCTTGTTATAGACGATGGCTTCTTGGAAGCGCTCTGTCAAGCGGTTGAGGGTTTCTTCATTTTTAGCGATGGCTTGTAAACCTTTGAGACCTTGCTTGGAGAAGGGGATGTGCAAGCACATGGCTGCAAAATCTTCCAGTGACTTGCCAGTTTTCTTCTGGTAGTAATCAAAGGTTGTGGTCAGGCAGTCGGTGTATTGGATTGTAGAGAAGCGACCATCAACGCGAGGGTACTTGTCATAGTTTGGTCGCCAGAAGTCATAAATGTCGCGAGTCTGGCAAACATTGTCATTATTGAGAACCATAATGCGTGGGTTAGCAGTGACCAACATGGCAACGGCGCCAGCACCTTGAGTTGGCTCGCCTCCTGAAGCTACTCCATACTTGGCGATGTCACTTGCAATCACTAAGACTTTGGATTCAGGGAATTGAGCGATATGGCTCTTGGCTAAGCTTAGTCCAGCTGTGGCTCCGTAACAAGCTTCCTTCATCTCGATGGAGCGAGCAAAGGGCTGGATGCCTAACAAACCGTGAATAGATACAGCAGCGGCCTTACTTTGATCCACGCTTGACTCAGTTCCGACGATGACCATGTCAATGGTTTGTTTGTCTTCTTCTGTCAAGATAGCTGCAGCAGCTTGAGCACCAAGGGTAACAATATCTTGTGTAACAGGTGCGACAGCCATCTCTGACTGGAGAAGTCCAATCTTATATTTGTTAGGGTCAATGTTGCGGGCGAGGGCCAAATCAGCCAAATCTAAAACATAATCGGGTGCCGCAAAACCGATTTTATCAATACCGATGTTCATACTTTATCCTTTGTTTACAAATGATTAGTTGCTATTTTTTTGTGCATTGGAAACGATAAGGGAGATACCCTGACCGCCTCCGATACAGAGGGCACAGAGACCCAGCTCTTTATCTTGCTTGATGAGTTCGTGGATGAGACTGACCAAAATTCGACTGCCACTAGCTCCGATTGGGTGACCGAGAGCGATGGCACCGCCGTTGACATTGACCTTTGCAGGGTCAGCTCCTAATTGGTCAACAACTGGAATAGACTGGGCTGCAAAGGCTTCGTTCAGCTCGAACAAGTCAATATCTTCAACTGTTTTGTCAATCTTTTGCAGCGCCTGTTGGCTTGCAGTAACAGGTCCCATTCCCATGAGGGCAGGATCTAGGCCGCTTGTAGCATAACTTTCGATATAGGCCAGTGGTGTGAGGTTCAGCTCGGTAGCCTTTTCCTCAGACATGAGAAGGAGGACTGCACAGCCATCATTGATACCAGAAGCATTGGCAGCAGTGACCGTACCGTCTTTTTTGAAGGCCGGTCGTAGAGTGGCTAGTTTGTCAAGCGGGGTTAGACGGGGGTATTCATCCTTGTCAAAAATGCTTTCTCCCTTGCGACTATTGAGCCTAATCGGAACAATCTCATCTACAAAACGACCTTCAGTAATAGCTTTGGCAGCTTTTTCTTGACTGCTGTATGCAAAGACGTCCTGAGCTTCACGGCTGATGTGATAGCGTTCAGCTACATTTTCTGCTGTAATGCCCATGTGATAGTCGTTGAAGGCATCTGTCAAACCGTCTGTTAGCATGGAATCTTCGAGGGAGATATGACCCAACTTGCTGCCAAATCGGCTGGATTTGGAGAGGTAGGCAGCTTGGCTCATGATTTCAATGCCTCCAGCAAGAACCACATCATTGTCACCAAGCATGATGGATTGGGCAGCCAGGAGGACTGATTTTAATCCGGAGCCACAAACCTTATTGACACAGTAAGCAGATGTGGTTTCTGGAAGACCAGCTTTAATGGCAATCTGCCGGGCAATATTTTGTCCATGACCAGCTGAAAGGACATTGCCGAAAATGACCTCGTCAACAAGATTGGCTGAAATTTGTTTATTTTCTAAAGCTGCTTGGAGAACTTGCGCCCCTAAATCAGCGATTTCAATATCTTTTAGGCTACCTCCGAAACTGCCAATGGCAGAACGGTAGGCAGACACGATAGCTACTTTTTGCATGATAACTCCTATATGGTATCGTTTTGAACTGTCGTGTTCAGCCCAACTATTATACCATGATTTTATTTTTTTTCATAAGAAGAAAGATAGGTCTACAGACTGAATTTACATGAAAGTGAATGAAAGCGTAAACAGATTGTGGAAAAGCTAGCATTTTTTTACATTTTCGTGTAAAATAGAGAAGTATAAGAGGGAAACCTCAAAATATAAAGGAGAATCCATAAATGGTAAAATTGGTTTTTGCTCGCCATGGTGAGTCTGAATGGAACAAAGCTAACCTTTTCACTGGTTGGGCTGATGTTGATTTGTCTGAAAAAGGTACTCAACAAGCAATCGACGCTGGTAAATTGATCAAAGAAGCAGGTATTGATTTTGACCTTGCTTTTACATCAGTATTGAAACGCGCTATCAAGACAACAAACTTGGCTCTTGAAGCTGCAGATCAATTGTGGGTACCAGTTGAAAAATCATGGCGTTTGAACGAGCGTCACTACGGCGGTTTGACTGGCTTGAACAAGGCTGAAGCAGCAGCAGAATTTGGTGATGATCAAGTTCATATCTGGCGTCGTTCTTATGATACTTTGCCACCAGAAATGGCTAAGGATCATGAGCATTCAGCGCACACTGACCGTCGTTATGCTCACCTTGACGGTTCTGTTATCCCAGATGCAGAAAACTTGAAAGTAACGCTTGAGCGCGCACTTCCATTCTGGGAAGACAAGATTGCTCCAGCTTTGAAAGACGGCAAAAATGTTTTCGTAGGTGCACACGGCAACTCTATCCGTGCCCTTGTAAAACACATCAAAGGCTTGTCTGATGATGAAATCATGGATGTGGAAATTCCAAACTTCCCACCACTTGTTTTCGAATTGGATGAAAACTTGAACATTGTGAAAGAGTACTACTTGGAAGCATAATTCATTGACACCTGAGCTTGCTCAGGTGTTTTTGCATACTGAGTAGGCGTTTTATTACAGAAAATGTGCTATACTAAATCTATCAAATAATAAAGGAGATCAATATGGCTAGTAAGAAAATGTTGCACGCCTGCTTGCGTGTTGAAAACTTAGAAGCTTCACAAAAATTTTATGAGGAAGCTTTCGGATTTAAAGAAACTCGTCGCAAAGACTATCCAGAGCACAAGTTTACCTTGGTTTACTTGGCGCTTGAAGGGGATGACTTTGAGATTGAATTGACCTATAACTATGACCATGGTCCTTATATCGTAGGCGATGGCTTCTCGCATTTGGCCCTTTCGTCAGATGATTTGGAAGGGGATAATGCTAAGCATAAGGAGCTAGGCTATCCAACGACAGACATCAAGGGCTTGCCAGGTAGTCCAGGTCGCTACTATTTTGTGACAGATCCAGATGGCTACCGTGTAGAAGTCATCCGTGCTAATTAAGCTTAAAAGATTGCCGAGGCAGTCTTTTTTTCTATGAACAGGAAGAATGTTCGTTTTGAGGGGTGAACAATTTTTGCTATGCTTGACAGAAAGAGAATAAACCTATATTATAGTATAAGGTGAATATGAAAAGGAATGAATATAAAATGAAAAAGTTGTTTTGGCTTCTCTTGAATGCATTTCTAGTAGCCATGATGGTGGTTGCAAGTATTTATCTATACCGCAACTTCCAAGATTGGCAATTAACGCATTTTATTAAAGAGAAAGAAGAATTGGTACTGAAAGGACAATCATCTGATTTAGAAGAGGGGAATATCGGTTCTACGCATGTTCTTGCGACCATACCCAAAGACCCGTCTGGTCAGAGAATTACCCAACTAGAACAAAAAATAGTGGGACATGTCCGCCATAAGTTAGGCTATAAGAAGCCGTCAGGAAAAATAAAGAATGTCCTTGTTGTTCATACCAAGGAGGGGCAGACCAATTTTAAAAAGGTTCGTGCCCATGAAATCCATAGTGAGCAGTATGCTGTCCAATCCTTACAAGTAACAAAAGAGGAGGAGGCTAGACCTGAACGTGTCTTGCTGACAGAGGACCAGCAACTCTTTACCTTGGGGGATATGTTCTTGGACTTGAATGCCGCCAAGACCATTATGGTCAATAAGTTGCAGGAAAAATTGACCAGTCAAGGCTTGGATGAGGCAGAAAAAGCCAGGATTATTGCAGAGTTTCAAAATCTAGACTTGGAAACAGTGGTCTTTAGTTATGCCAATAGTCAATTAGTTCTGGCATTGTCTGAGGAAGTTTTTAAGACAGCTAGTCTGGAACTAGCTATTTCAGATTTCTTCCCGATTATGAAGGGGGATTATCTGGCAGATGTTGACAAGGCCAATTATGATCAGTATCTTGCTCAAAACCAAGTGGATAAAACAGCCCTTCGTCAAATTGCCTTGACCTTTGATGATGGGCCAAATCCTGCGACGACACCGGTTATTTTGGACCTTTTAAAGAAATACAATGCTAAGGCGACCTTCTTTGTATTGGGAAGTGTCGTAGAAGGAAATGAGGGAATCCTCCAGCGTATGGTAGCGGAGGGGCATGAAGTTGCTAACCATACTTGGAGCCATCCAAATTTGACACGTCTTTCAACCGAGCAAATTAAAGAAGAAATTGAGTTGACTCAGGCTATTGTTGAAAAAGCTATTGGGAAGCGTCCAACCATGGTGCGTCCACCTTTTGGAGCTGTCAATCAGGCAGTGGTGGATGCTATGGGACTTCCATCAATTTACTGGAATGTGGATACAGAGGACTGGCTAAATCGAGATAGCCATGCCATTTTTAAAAGAGTGAAAGAGCAAGCTTGTCCTGGCTGCATCATCCTTATGCATGATATCCGTCAGCCGACAGTGGATAGTTTGGAACCTGTCTTACAGTTCCTCACATCTGAGGGCTACAATCTAGTGACGACAACAGAATTATTGGGACCAAATCTCAATCCCCAACATATTTATTATGATCAGGAAGCCAATGGTCCAGCGCAACATTAAAAAGGAGGTTTCGACCTCCTTTTTCTTATACTTTATAGAGTTCTTGGTTCTTCAAGATGACTTCTTGGACTTGAGCATATTTTTTCAACTGCTTGACTTCACTTGGACTGGATACTAGGGTAATGACTAGCCCCTCCTTGCCCATGCGACCAGTCCGTCCAGCTCGGTGGGTATAGGCTTCTTGGTCAAATGGAACGTCAAAGTTAAGGACGCATTCCAAGTTATCAATATCAATCCCACGCGCAACCATATCTGTAGCCAATAAAAGATTGAGTTCGTGGTTTTTGAAACGTTCAATGATGACCTTGCGGAATTTGACATTGACATCCGAAGCCAGAGAAACAGCGTTTACTCCATTATATAGGAGCTTGTCTTCGCTGGCCCCCAGGTCTGATAGGCTGTTGAAGAATGCCAGAGCACGAAAGTCTGGAATATTGGCAAACTTGCGAAGGGTTTCTAAGCGGTCACGCTTGTCCACCATCATGTAGCAATGTTGAATGTTATCCAATTTCTGTTCAGATAAGTCGATACTTTCAATATCTTGAGCAATCTTTTGACGGTCAAACTTAGCTGTTGCACTCATGTAAATCAATTGGTGGTCACGAGGTACATAGCCAATAATCTTTTCCACAAAATGATATTGGGAATCAGAAAAGAGCTGGTCAAATTCATCTAAGACAATGGTATTGATATTCATCATCTTGATTTTTTTCAATTTTATCAACTCAAAAATGCGGCCAGGAGTTCCAATCAGGATTTCCGGTCCTTTTTTTAATCGCTCAATCTGCCGTTTCTGACTAGAACCTGAAAGAAAGAGTTGGACGTTAAGACCAATAGCCTCTGACCAGGTTTTGCAGACGTCAAAGATTTGACCAGCCAACTCGGTATTGGGAGCCAGGATCAGTAATTGTTGGGCCTTTTTAGGTGTCAAAGCCAGTAAGCTGGGCCAGAGGTAGGCAAGGGTCTTGCCCGTACCTGTTGGACTGATGGCAAGGAGAGATTTGCCAGTTCTGATTGGCTGGAAGGCTTGGACTTGGATGGGTGTAAAGTCCTCAAAGCCAAGTTGAGTCAGCTGGTCAGTCCAGCTGGTTGGGAAATTAGTTTTCATGGGTATCCGCCTTAAAGGTTATTCCTGCGTCTTGGCGCATGGTGTAAAGAGTTTGATGGACGGCCTCAGCCACATCCAGCCATTCTTCTGCTAGCTCATGATTGTTCTGCTGGATGACTTGGGCAATGGCTTGCGCTTCCTCCAGCATAGGCTCTTCCTGCGCTTGGATAGGGAGGACAATTTGGCTACCGTCATGTTTGGTAAAAATAGCAGAGCTGATATGTTGGCAGGCGTTGAGGGTGAGGGTGCCTTCACTAGTATAAATTTCACTCGGTAGATTGCTAGTGATATTCTTTCCAGCCTGAATGCTTACTAGAAAATCATCATAAATCAGTTGCCCAGTTCCATTCAAATCAATGGATGAAGGGAGCTGGTGGGCAGCGTATCGGGCTGCATTTGGTCTGCCAAAGAGGCCAATGGCAGTATAGAGGGTATAGACACCCAGATCCATTAAGGCTCCGCCAGAAAAATCAGTTGAAAAGATATTTGGGGTCTGTCCTGCCAAGAGGTCAGGCATTTTAGAAGAATATTTGGCATAGGAGAAGTTGGCACCCCAAACAGTCTTATCCTTCAAGAAGTCCTTAATAATAGCGATGGCTTCTTCGTGGTAATTGCGAGCTGCTTCAAATAGGAAGACACCATTTTCCTTAGCAATCTGACGAAGCTGGGCCAATTCTTGAGGTGTGGACACCATAGGCTTTTCAACGATAGCGTGTTTACCGGCCATGAGAACAGCTTTTGCTTGTTCAAAGTGCAAGGCGTTTGGACTGGCAATATAGACCAAGTCAATGGGTGCAGAAAGGAATTTTATCCATTCTGTGTATAATTTTACATTTTCGTAATTTGTTGAAAATGACATAGCAGTTTCTAGTTTTCTTGAAAATATCGCTGATAATTGAAGATATTTACTCAAATGAGCAGAGGAAATGAACTTGTGACTGATGTCTGAAGTACCAATAATACCAAAATTTAGCATAAATTCTCATTTCTTTATGTGTTATCCTTTCCATTATACCATGTTTCGTGGTAAAATAGTATTGAAAATAGAAGGAGATGATGATGACTCAGAAACCCATTATTATTGGCGTAACCGGCGGATCTGGAGGTGGCAAGACAAGTGTGTCGCGTGCCATTCTGGATAATTTCCCAAATGCTCGCATATCAATGATTGAACACGATTCTTACTATAAGAATCAGTCACACCTAACCTTTGAAGAACGGATATTGACCAATTATGACCATCCACTAGCCTTTGACACAGATTTGATGATTTACCATCTGGGTGAATTGTTGGCAGGGCGTTCAGTGGATATTCCGATATATGATTACACTCAGCACACCCGTTCAGATAAGACCTATCGTCAGGAGCCACAAGATGTATTTATTGTGGAAGGTATTTTGGTATTGGAAGACAAGCGGTTGCGGGATTTGATGGATATTAAAATCTTCGTCGATACTGACGATGATATTCGCATCATTCGCCGTATTAAGAGAGATATGGAAGAACGTGGGCGTAGCTTAGATAGTATCATTGAACAGTACACCACGGTGGTGAAACCTATGTATCACCAGTTTATCGAGCCGACCAAGCGCTATGCAGATATCGTCATTCCTGAAGGCGTCAGCAATCTTGTAGCCATCGACTTGATCAACACCAAGGTGGAGAGTATATTAAGAGAGCGTGGTTAAGATGCCCAAGCAGAGAATATTACCCCATATAATACTAGGGATAATGGGTGCTAGCGGTCAGATGGTAACTGGTAAGCAGATTACCGACTATGTTCAACGCGATTTAGGAGAATTTTGGCAGGTAGCTCATAGTCAAGTCTATCCAGAGCTAAAACGCATGACCAAGGAAGAGTTGATTACCTGTCATGCGGTTCCTGGCAATGAAAAAGAGAAGCAGTATGCTATGACTGCGACAGGTCGTCAGATTTTGGAAGATTGGCTATCCATTCCAAATGATGAAACTCCTCAACAAAAGGATCTGTTTTCTATTAAGATGTTCTTTATCCGTGATAAGAAAGATCCACGGATACCAGGTTTGTTGGAGAATCAAATTGAATTAGTCACCAAGCACTTGAAACACCTAGACAGTCGCAAGGTTGAGTTATTCTCAACCAAGGAGAGTATTCAAGACAACTATGGTCACTACTTGATTTTGACCCGAGCTATCGAGCGCAATCGTGCCCAGCTCAAGTGGTTGGAAGATACCCTAGCAAGTTTGTAACGGTTCGGCTTTCCGAGCCGTTTTTTCGGCTCTTTGTCAACTGTAGTGGGTAGACGAAAAGCTAACACCTAGAGAGGACGAAATTCGTTCTCTCATTTTTGATGTTTAAAGCAATATATATCTTGGTTTTAAAGTTCGTAAAGTTCCTAAAGCCGAACGCTTGCCTCTTGATGTCTTTGATGAGTTTATTGGTCGCTTCCAGCTTAGCGTTGGAATATGGAAGCTCCATTGCGTTCGTGATGTACGTTTTATACTTTAGAAAAGTTTTAAAAACAGTTTTAAAGGCAGGATTGACAAGCTCCAGATTGTCTTCTAGAAGCTCGAAGAAATATTTCGAGTTCATCTCTTGGAAATGGAAGAGAAGGATCTGATAGAGTTCGTAATAGAATTTCAGTTCCTCAGAGAAATTCAATGTTTTCTGGACAACCTCTCTCGGTGTTACTGTTTGCCCAAAAGTGCGAGAAAAGAAGCGATTCAGAGACAGTTTACGGCTATCTTTTTGGAGAATACGCCAGTGATTTTTCATGGATCGATAAGGTAGGGAACGCGTATCGAAAGTCTTCATAATATCAATTCTAGTCGTCATCATAGCACGGCTCAGATGTTGGATAATGTGAAATCTATCAAGGACAATTTTAGCTCTTGGAAATAGTTGTTTGATGATGGGAATATAGCTACCCGACATGTCCACTGTTACGACCTTGACAGTTTCTCTGACCTCCCTAGGATACTTGTAGAAATAGTTCTTGATGGTGGTTTGGCGGTTGTTGTCAAGAATGGTCACAATCGATCTCGTCTCAAAATTCTGAGCAATAAAGGCGAGTTTTCCCTTGTTCCGACTAAATTCATCCCAGCTCAAGACTTTTGGTAATGTTGTAAAATCATGCTCAAATTGAAACTGAGCCAGTTTCCTCTGGACGACCGATACGGAGATATGTAATCTCCTAGCGATGGCTATATTGGTCATGTTTTCTGTATGGAGTTGTGTCACTTTTTCCCAAATAGGTTGGGAAATCTGACAGTTTTTCTTGACTAGAGCTGTCTCAGCTACAGTCACTTTTTGGCAAGATTTGCATTGAAACCGGCGTTTTTTAAGCAGGAGTAAGGTTGGAAACCCCTGGCAATCCAAAATCGGAATCTTTGACGACTTTTGAAAATCGTACTTGATACACTTCCCTTGGCAATGAGGACAACCAGGGCTGTCGTAATCTAGCTTTGCCCTGATTTCTAGATGGGTCTGATGTTTCAAAACGAAGAGAATTTTGATGTTTTTGTCTTTGATTCCAATTAGTTCTGTGGTATGATAAAGTTGTTCCATATGAGTCTTTCTAATGTGAGTGTGGTTGCTTTTCATTATAGGTCATATGGGACTTTTTGTATATACTCAAAAAGGCTCCATAATCTCTACAGTGGATTTACCCACTACAGAAATTATAGAGCCGTTTTTTCTTGTGCTGTCAGATAGTTTGTGATAGAGTTATAAAAGAAATGTGAGAGAAGGAGAAGATAATGTCCATTCAACAAATGGTGAGTATGGTTTTGATGGTCTGGAATATAATTGTATTTCTGACCTATGGTCTGGATAAGGGCAAAGCCAGAAAGGATGCCTATCGAATTTCTGAAAAAACCTTATTACTAATGGCTTACTTGGGTGGTGGTCTAGGTGCCTGGGCAGGTGGAACCCATTTCCGTCACAAAACCCAGAAAAAGTATTTTCAGCTAGCTTGGGCTGTGGGTGTCTTGATTGATGTCCTTATTATCTTTTGGATTTGGAAATAGGTGAAAGCCTTTTTCTTTTTCTGAAAATCATGAAAAGTCCTTTGAAATAGCTGAAAGAACCGAACATTTATCTATAAAGCACAAAATTGCTTGACGCAGTTTTTTTTTTTTTTTAGTATACTGGTGAAAGTGTTTTTGATACAGAAGTATTATTATAAAACGGAGGTTTTTATATGAAAATCAAAAGAAGTTCTAGCCAAAAACAAGTTCACAAATGGACTCGACTAGGTATTGGATTGCTTGCGGTCGCAGTTTTAGGTGGACTGGTTGAGCCAGTAGATTTTAAGGGAGTTGGTTCGACAGAGGTATATGCAAATGAGCAGGTGGATCCAGCTTTGGAAGCAAGAAAGGCTGAAATAAAGACCATGATCCAGAGCTACCGTGATTTAGTTGGTCAGATAAAAGCTCTTAATCCATCGGACTATACAGAAGAATCCTGGAATAGAAATTACGAAGGCGATGTTCGGATTTATCTTGGAGCACAAAGTATTGCTACTGCTTACAATGATGATTTAACCTTTTCTTCATTGAGCTTGGATGGGGTTGATAATCACCAAACATTAAATGAGCTAAATGCAACCTATTTATTTGGTTATCAATTTGTTGAGAATGCTATCCCAATCCTGAAGCAAGCCATGGCAGATTTAGTTCCTGTTTCAAAATCGCTTGAAACTCCGACAGACCAACCAATTGCTCCATCGTCAGATAGCAAGTCCGTCGAAACAACTGCTAATGAAACTGAGGGAAATAGCAAGTCAGAGTCAGACGCTTCAGTTCATCAAGTACCTAAAACTGCTACTTTTGTTGTTAAATTTTATAATGAAGATGGTAGCGAAAGCTACACCAACTCTGAACAGGTAACGCTTTATCCAGATGGGGCCTATACATTTGATTTTAATGAAATTGATTATTCATTGAAAGAGGGACAAGATTTAACTTATCATTACGATGAAGTTGAAGATGGAGCAACTTATACCAGCGACCAGTTCAAGAAAGCGAGTAAATCAGAAGAGGGCGTGACGAAAACAGTACGATTTACAAGCTATGATGATAGCGATCAGGTTTTATCAGAAGAGGTAGTGAATTTAAATCCTGGTGATAGCTATACATTTAGTTTCAATCCTGAAACTCATCTCTCTTCAGAAACTCAGAAACTAGAATATAGTTATGAGGAGGTGACTGATGGCGATTCTCTGAGCTTATATTTAGTAAAAAAAGCAAAGAAATCCGATGATCAGTCTGTTACTTTTGATGTAATAACTAGATTGTTGTTCCATGAGGGTGGCGGAGTTGGTGACTATCCAATTGAGCACAAATCAATTACTTTAAAATTTGGAGAAAGTATCACACTTGCCCCACCTGTCTATGAAGATTTTGAATTGTATTCATTAGATTCGGAGTTGCCGAATACCCCTAAAACGCTTACCAATGATGGAAAATCAGAAATAAAAGGGATGTATTCTTTTATCTATGCTTGGAAAGGGAAGGAAAGAAATGAGCTTCCTATACCTCCTAAAGACTATACTGGAAAGGTATTGTCGGCAGTTGATCATTCTTATTTATTGAAAGTAGTACATGAAATAAATGGAGAATTTAGAGCTCTAACTTATTATTCTATTCCTTCTAAAAACTCCGTGGCTCCAGAGCTCTTAGTCAATTCTAATTATGGTCAGTTATCGAGCTATGTTGTATCTGATTTTTATGGTTCTCAAAATAACAGAAGGCAACTTACCTTGAGTTATCAGTATCCTAAAAATCAGATTCCAGAAAATACTGTTACCAGAATCCCATTGGCACAAGGAGTGTGGCCGACGATTGTTCCAGCTTCAAGTTCTGAGAAAGTGAAAGATACTTCTCCTAACGAAACGAAGCCAACTTCTGATGCTACAACTACAACCCCTTCCACACTGAGCGAAACGAATTCTCAGCCTAAGCAAGAAGGCGAAACGACGACTACAGTAGGAAAGCCGGTCAATACCTCTACTAGCCCTGTCGAGCCAAGCACTGATCAAACTACTAATCCTGTATCAGAAGAAATTAAACCGACAGTAAAAGAACAGCTGGAACCTAGTAAGGTCACTTCCCTTGATTCATATAAAGATGTGACCGAAACGTCATCGTCTGTAACTGTACGAGTGCGTGGTGAGGATGTGGCTAAGGTTGCCTCACTATCCGTTACGAAGGAAAATGATCCTGCAGTATTTGCCAAACTTCCTCAAGGCTTGGCAGAACATCAGGTTGATTTATACGATATTAAGACGCTTGATACTAGAGGTCAGTTTGTCCAAATCACTGAAGAAGCTACCGTAACCTTGCCAGTGGCAGCTGGAAAAGAGATTGAAAAGGTTATCTACTTCCTAGCAAGTACAGGAGCTGTTGAAGAATTACCATTTACTGTAGACAAGGCAACTAATCAAGTTAGCTTTGTTGTGAGTCATTTTTCACACTATGGTATCGTTTATCAGGCTAGCAAGCCTGTTAGTCAGGTTCAACCAGGCTCCGTAAGCCAATCAGTGCAGCCGGTGGTAGCTCCATCTATTCAAAGCAATCAGACTGGCTCAAGTAGCCACACGCAGACTAAAGGGACAACTGTCAAACCTGCATCAACTAGTCAGTCACAGGCAAAAACTTTACCAGCTACTGGTGAAGTCAGCTCCGTCCTACACCTGACAGGTCTGGGCTTACTGGGACTAGTAGGGCTAGTCGTGAAAAGACGCTCACGCAAATCATCTTAATCAAGAACCCTTTAAACGAGATTGAAAGATCTCGTTTTTTGTTGGTTTCTAGCAGTCGGCACTATCAAGCTCCGTCTTTCTATGCTATAATGTACCTATGAATAAAGAAGAAAAAAAATCAAATTACCAATTACTTTTGACCCAGTTGGAAGCTCTGTTAGATGGGGAAACCAACGCGCTTGCCAATATGTCAAATGCTTCAGCTCTTCTCAATCAGGCTTTGCCTAATTCTGTCTTCACAGGTTTTTACTTATATGATGGGCAAGAATTGATTTTGGGGCCTTTTCAGGGTGGCGTTTCCTGTGTCCATATCTCACTTGGAAAGGGTGTCTGCGGTGAGGCTGCTGCCAAGCGCCAGACCATTCTCGTAGATGATGTTCGTCTGCACGACAACTACATTTCTTGCGATGCGGCAGCCCTGTCAGAAATCGTGGTGCCCATGGTGAAGAACGGTCAGTTGCTGGGCGTTCTGGACTTGGATTCCAGACTGGTGGCTGATTATGATGCCATTGACCAAGAATACCTAGAAGAGTTCGTTGCCCTCCTTGTAGAGAAAACGGACTGGAATTTTGCTATGTTTGGAGAAAAATCTTAATGTACCAAGCTTTATATCGGAAGTACCGCAGCCAGACCTTTGGAGAGATGGTGGGGCAGGAAGTGGTGGCGACCACCCTCAAGCAAGCCATTGAGCAGGGGAAAATCAGCCATGCCTATCTCTTTTCAGGTCCTCGTGGTACGGGGAAGACTTCGGCGGCCAAAATTTTTGCCAAGGCCATGAACTGTCCCAATCAGGTGGATGGTGAGCCTTGTAACGATTGCTATATCTGTCAGGCCATTACCGAGGGAAGTCTAGAAGATGTGATTGAAATTGACGCGGCATCAAACAATGGTGTCGATGAAATCCGTGACATTCGGGACAAATCGACCTATGCACCAAGTCTTGCCACCTACAAGGTTTATATCATTGACGAGGTCCACATGCTGTCAACCGGGGCTTTTAACGCCCTCTTGAAGACCTTGGAGGAGCCGACTGAGAATGTGGTCTTTATCCTAGCCACGACGGAGTTGCACAAGATTCCTGCGACCATTTTGTCGAGGGTGCAACGCTTTGAGTTCAAGTCCATCAAGGTGACGGATATTCAGGCCCATTTGGCTAAGATTTTGAGCCAGGAAGGTCTGGCTTTTGACGAGCAGGCTTTGACTATCATTGCCCGTCGTGCAGAAGGTGGGATGCGGGATGCCCTGTCTATTTTGGACCAAGCTCTCAGTCTCAGCCATGACCAGAAGGTTACCTTGGAAATTGCCGAGGAAATCACGGGTTCCATTAGCCTGCGCGCTCTAGATGACTATATAGCTAGTCTGCGTCAGGCGGACAGTGTGTCGGCACTGGGACACCTGCAGATCTTGTTTGACCAGGGCAAGAGCATGAGCCGTTTTGCGACAGACCTCTTGCATTATCTGCGGGATCTCCTCATCGTTCGGACTGGCGGTGAGAATACCCACCTGACGGCTGGTTTTACGGACAATCTATCACTGGCTCAGGATCGAATTTTTACCATGATTGAGTTGGTGACCAAGGGCTTGGCGGACATCAAGTCCAGCCCCCAACCCAAGATTTACGCTGAAATGATGACTATTCGTTTGGCTGAATGTGGTTCTACTTCGGGGGCAATGGCAGAGCTGCCAGCGGATTTGCTCAGCCAAATCAGTAAACTACAAGAACAAGTGGCTGACTTACAGAAGCAATTGAGCCAACTCTCTAGCCAGCCAAGTGCTGCCAAGCCCGTTTCACGCAAGCCACAAGCACCGAAAAAATACCGACTGGATACCAGCAAGGTTCATGCTATTTTGCAGGAAGCCATGGAAAATCCAGCTCAGGCGCGTGAGAATTTGACCCGCCTGCAAAATGCCTGGGGTGAAATTATTGAGAGCTTGTCAGGAGCAGATCGTGCCTTGCTTGTTGGTTCCCAGCCAGTAGCTGCCAATGAAAACCACGCCATTCTTGCATTTGAATCCCCACTCAATGCCGAACAGACCATGAAACGGGATAATCTAAACACCATGTTTGGCAACATTCTCAGCAAGGCCGCAGGTTTTTCACCACAGATTTTGGCCATTGCTCAGGAAGATTGGGTCAGCATACGAGCTGAATTTTCAGCCAAGGCCAAGGGGCAAAAAACACAAGAAAGAGTTAAAGAAGAAAGCCCTGTTCCAGAAGAATTTGGCTTTCTAGCAGACACCGTTGAGATAGTAAATGATTGATAGCAATATCGGTCTTAGGACTGATGTGAAATATGCTTGATTAAAGTATACTATAGTCAATCCTAAATATTTTTCATAATCTCCTTAAGAAAGCACCGACTGAGTTGGTGTTTTCTTGTTTAGCTAGCATACATAGAAAGAAGGGGTATAAAAAATCAGCCAGTTGGCTGATTTTTTGGTATAATTTAGCTATGAAAATGTCACAATTTCTTTTCTTGTCTATTTCGACACTTATTGCAGTTTACTTTATGAATATCTCTATTCTCTCCAAGGATTTTTTGCTTGCGGGTATTTTTGCCTTCATAGCTTTTCGCAACCTCCACTTTGCTTACAAGGTGACACGATTTATTCGTTTGGTGGAGAAGCAGACCAAGAAGTAAGGCTGATTTCTCCGCTGGAGATGATTTTTGCCTTGCCGTTATCCAGTTGGATGACTAGATTGCCTGTGTCGGTGACGGCAATGGCTGTTCCCCTGAATTCAACCTGATTTTCTACAAAGCTCACTTGTTGCCCCACGACAAGTGATTTTTCTTTATAAAGGGCAATCAATTCTTTTTCATCGGTTTCTAAAAAGGCTTTCCAGATGGCTGTAATCATCTGATTGCGGGTAAATGGTGGCTGGTCGTCAAAGAGGTTTCCAGCGGATTGCTGGAGCTCTTTTGGAAAATCATCGATATGAACATTGATACCCACTCCAATAATGACATCAGTCACTCGTTGGTTTTCCATGGAAGAGATTGCTTCTGTTAAAATGCCAGCTACTTTTTTCTGTCCCAGATAAATGTCATTGACCCACTTGATTTGGACATCTAGGTCACAGAGGGATTGAATGGCCTTGACAACAGCGGCGGCAGCCAGAATAGTATAGGGTTTAAATTCAAGGAAGGGGACATTTGGAGAAAGGCGGAGGGACATATAGATACCGCCTGACTTGGAAGCATAAAATGGACGCCCAAAGCGCCCCTTGGCTCTATTTTGATGGGGAGCTAGGTAGAGGGCTGGACTTTTATGACCGGATTCAATACCTTGCTTGGCATCTAGCTGGGTCGAGTCACTGTCGGCTTTGAGGTGGACAGGTAGTTGGAGTTCTTCGGCAATCAAGTCTGGCAGGAGTAAGTCGCCTTCAGCCAATTTGTAGCCACGATTGCGGGCGGCCTCAATGGTCAGTCCGTGTGCCTCTAACTGGCGAATAGCTTTCCAGATGGAGGTCCGAGAAATACCTAATTCCTGTGCCAAGTCTTCTCCGCTGATGTAGTCTTCTTTTTCTTTTAATAGTAAATAAATCTTCTGGTAGGTTTTCATGTCTTCATTATAGCAAAAAAATGTCCTAAAACATGATATAATAGTTTAAAATAAGGAGGTTTTCATGAAGACACTTGATTACATCGTTAAACTAACCAACACTCCGTCGCCAACGGGCTATACGACGGATATGATGAACTACATCAAGGCAGAAGTAGAAGGTTTCGGCTATGAGGCTATCAAGACCGCCAAGGGAGGCGTTTTGGTGACAGTTCCTGGGGAAAATGACCAGAAACACCGAATGTTGACTGCTCATCTGGACACTTTGGGTGCCATGGTCCGTGCAGTTAAGCCAGACGGCCGACTTAAAATGGATTTGGTAGGGGGATTTGGCTACCCTTCTATTGAGGGAGAAAACTGCCTCGTCCATTGTGCCAAAAATGGTAAGACCTTTACGGGTACGATTTTGATGCACCAGACCTCTGTCCATGTCTATCGAGATGCCAGCACAGCCGAGCGTAACCAGACCAATATGGAAATTCGTTTGGATGAAAAAGTGACCAGTGCCGATCAGACGCGGGCCTTAGGGATTGAAGTCGGTGACTTTATCTCCTTTGATCCAAGGACTATTGTGACAGAAACAGGCTTTATCAAGAGCCGCCACCTTGATGATAAGGTTTCAGCTGCGATCTTGCTCCATCTTTTGAAGGTTTATAAGGAAGAGGGAGTGGCCCTGCCTTACACGACCCATTTCTATTTTTCCAATAATGAAGAAATTGGTTACGGTGCCAATTCCAGCATTCCTGCTCAGGTGGTTGAGTATCTAGCGGTGGATATGGGGGCAATGGGCGACGACCAGCAGACAGATGAATATACAGTTTCTATCTGCGTCAAGGATGGTTCAGGCCCTTATCATTACGAACTCCGTCAGCACTTGGTAGCCTTGGCGGAGAGGGATGGTATTCCATATAAATTAGACATTTATCCATATTATGGTTCGGATGCTTCAGCAGCCATGCGAGCAGGTGCAGATGTCAAGCACGCCCTACTAGGTGCGGGGATTGAGTCTAGCCATTCTTATGAACGCACCCATCTGGATTCTGTTCAGGCGACTGAGCGAATGGTGGATGCCTATTTAAAATCAGCAATGGTAGACTAAGATGAATGAAAACCGTTTTTTAGAGCTCTTTAATGACCTAGACAAGGTCTTGCGCAAGGTCTGTCAAGTTGAGGATGGGGAACATGCGGATGTTGGTTCCATGTTGGCCAAGGCCAAGGACTTAAGCCCAGTCAATCCTGTCCAAGCCAACTGGGACAATCTCTATGTAGCTCGGCAGTTACGCAATCTTGTGGTCCATGAAAGACGAACAGGCTTGAAAGAAGTGGCTCAGCCTTCACAAGAGTTAATTTCTGTTTTGGAAAAGGTTATTGCCCAGTACCAAGAACCGATTACTATCGCAGACTATTTGCAAAAGACCCAGAAACTCAAGCCTATTCTGTTTGATAGTCGGGATAAGTTGACCAGGGCTTTAGAAATCGTAGAGCGTGAGCATGTTTCCAAATTTCCTATCTTTTCAGGCACATCCTATCAGGGTTTGGTGTCAGATAAGGGATTGGCAAATTGGTTGGCCAAGGCTAGTAAGGAAACGGGCTCTATCCGTGAAAAATTAGAAAAAGCCAGTCTGGCGGATGTCTTGGCTTGCGAGGAGGATAGTATTCAGGTGCTTATTTTGCCAACTGATACAAGCCTTTACCAGCTGATCAATCATTTTGAAGGAAGAAAACGGACAACTGTTTTGGTTACTCGTCAAAATAATGAGAAGCTTCATTCTCCTGAAGATATTGTTGGTATCATTACGGCACAAGATATAGCAGAAATTTATGGAATGGTGGATTGAGTGGAAGGGAGAAATCATGTCAACAAATCGTTTAGCCTGGGATGAATATTTTGCGGCCCAAGCTCTCTTGATTGCCAATCGGGCGACTTGTAAGCGGGCCAAGGTCGGTGCGGTTTTGGTTAAGGATAATAAGGTCATTGCGACGGGCTATAATGGTTCTGTTTCAGGAACCGAGCATTGTTTGGATCAGGAATGCCTCATGATTGATGGTCATTGTGCTAGGACCCTGCATGCGGAAGTCAATGCCATTTTACAAGGAGCGGAAAGGGGAATTCCAAAAGGGTTTACTGCCTATGTGACCCATTTCCCCTGCCTCAATTGTTCCAAGCAATTGCTACAGGTTGGTTGTAAGCGTGTCGTCTATATCAACGAATACCGAATGGATGACTATGCCCAGTATCTTTACAAGGAAAAGGGCTGTGAGCTGGTTCATTTACAACTGGAAACTGTTAAAAAGGCGATTGCAGAAGCAGAATTTATTTAGTAAGGGAGGTTGTCTTGCACACCTCTCTTTATTTTTTAGAAAATACTAGGATAGTCGGTCAATCTATGCTATACTAGAAACGTTATTAGGTCCCGAAAAGGTAGTTTATAGACTAGTTAACATTTGCAGAAACATTTGAAACACAATCAAAGAAACAGGTAACAGTGAATAGTAAGCGTGAAAACTTTACTACACTTCAGTCACCATTTTCTTCAAAGCTAGGCTACTCTCATATAGTCTGGTATTGTCTTTCTCGTTGAGTATCTGGAATTTTTCCTTTGCACAAGACAAAAGTCTTTCGCAAATAGGATTTTTCCTTTGCTCAAGACAGGTGTCTTTCGCAAAGAACTAGTCTTCGACTAGTTCTTTGTAACCTTAGTAACAATTTATTTTAAGGGGGACATTTTTATGTCAGAACGTAAGTTGTTTACGTCTGAGTCAGTATCGGAAGGACATCCGGATAAGATTGCTGACCAGATTTCAGATGCTATTTTGGATGCTATTTTAGCAGAGGATCCAGATGCACACGTAGCGGCGGAAACGGCTGTTTATACAGGTAGTGTTCATGTCTTTGGTGAGATTTCAACCACTGCTTATGTAGATATTAACCGTGTGGTACGGGATACCATTGCTGAGATTGGCTATACCAAGGGTGAGTATGGTTTTGCTGCAGAGTCGGTTGGGGTTCATCCGTCGCTAGTAGAACAGTCACCAGATATTGCCCAAGGTGTCAATGAAGCCTTGGAGGCACGCCAAGATGCTAGTCAAGATCCATTGGATTTGATTGGGGCAGGTGACCAGGGGCTCATGTTTGGATTTGCGGTAGATGAAACGCCTGAACTCATGCCATTGCCCATCTCACTAAGTCACAAATTGGTGCGCCGTTTGGCAGAATTACGAAAATCTGGGGAAATTGCTTATCTACGTCCAGATGCTAAGTCACAGGTAACAGTTGAATACGATGAAGACAATCAACCTGTTCGTGTGGATACAGTCGTTATCTCAACTCAGCACGATCCGGAAGTTAGTCAAGAGCAAATTCGTCAGGATGTCATTGAGTGTGTCATTAAGGACATTATTCCAGCTCAATACCTGGATGAACAAACCAACTATTTTATCAACCCAACAGGTCGCTTTGTTATTGGTGGTCCGCAAGGGGACTCAGGTCTGACAGGTCGTAAGATTATCGTTGATACCTATGGCGGTTACTCTCGTCACGGCGGCGGTGCCTTCTCTGGTAAGGATGCGACCAAAGTGGATCGTTCAGCTTCCTATGCAGCACGCTATATCGCTAAAAATATCGTAGGAGCTGGTTTGGCTAAGCGGGCGGAAGTGCAGCTGGCTTATGCCATCGGTGTTGCCCACCCAGTTTCAGTTCGCATCGATACCTTCGGTACGAGCACAGTAGCGGAAAGCAAATTAGAAGCAGCTGTTCGTCAGATTTTCGACTTACGTCCAGCTGGTATTATTCAAATGCTAGACCTCAAACGTCCGATTTATAAGCAAACGGCAGCCTATGGTCACATGGGTCGGACAGATATTGACTTGCCATGGGAACGCTTGGATAAGGTAGAAGCATTAAAGTCTGCTGTAAATGAGTGATAGAAATAGATGATTTTTAGGATAGGTCCGAAAGGACCTGTCTTTCTTTTATGTATCAAATATCTAGCTTTTTATCTTGCCTTGTGGTAGAATAAAACGTATGCCTTTTTTAAGGCAATCAATTAGGGATGGGTATACTACTTGTCAAAAGCAATGGATCAATATTTGGTATTGCCTTTTTGGAAATGAAAATTTCCCACTCTAATGAGGTTAATAAGAGAAAGTGATTAGTTAGTATGAGAAAGATTGTTATCAATGGTGGAAAGACACTGAAAGGAGCTGTAACCGTTAGCGGTGCCAAAAACTCAGTTGTGGCCTTAATTCCGGCTATCATTTTGGCGGACGGTGTTGTCACACTAGACGGTGTTCCAGCAATTTCAGATGTTGATAGTTTAATTGATATTATGGAAACTATGGGGGCGACTGTTAAACGTGATGGGGAAACGCTTGAAATTGACCCTCGTGGTGTACAAGATATGCCTATGCCATTTGGTAAAATCAATAGCTTGCGAGCTTCTTACTATTTCTACGGTTCCCTCCTTGGTCGCTTCGGTCAAGCAGTTGTGGGCTTGCCTGGTGGCTGTGATTTGGGTCCACGTCCCATTGACTTGCACTTGAAGGCCTTTGCGGCTATGGGTGCTGAAACGACCTATGAAGGTGACTATATGCGTTTGGCGACCAATGGTCAACGTATCCAAGGAGCTCATATCTTCATGGATGTGGTCAGCGTTGGGGCAACCATCAATACGATTTTGGCTGCTGTTAAAGCTGAGGGTCGTACAGTCATTGAAAACGCAGCTCGTGAGCCTGAAATCATTGACGTTGCAACACTTCTGAATAACATGGGTGCCCATATTCGTGGTGCTGGTACAGATATTATCACTATCGACGGTGTAGATAGCCTTCATGGAACCCGTCACCAAGTGATTCCAGACCGTATCGAAGCTGGAACCTATATTGCGCTTGCTGCCGCAGTAGGTGAAGGTATCCGCATTGATAATGTCCTTTATGAACACTTGGAAAGCTTTATCGCTAAGTTGGAAGAAATGGGCGTTCGCATGACCGTTTCTGAAGACAGTATCTTTGTTGAAAAACAAGAAAAATTGAAGGCAGTGAGCATCAAAACCTCTCCATATCCTGGTTTTGCGACAGATTTGCAACAGCCAATTACACCGCTCCTTTTGACAGCAGAGGGAACTGGAAAAATTATCGATACCATTTATGAAAAACGTGTCGGTCATGTGCAGGAATTGGCGAATATGGGTGCAAATATTTCAACTCGTAGTAATTACATTGCCTTTGAAGGTCCAAATCAATTGACTGGTGCATCAGTTAAGGCAACGGATTTGCGGGCCGGAGCTGCCATGGTTATTGCTGGTTTGATGGCTCAAGGTCGCACAGAAATTACCAATATTGAGTTTATCTTGCGTGGCTACTCAAACATTATTGAGAAATTGACTGAGCTTGGGGCTGACATTCAGTTGATTGAGGACTAGGACGGCTCTCAAATATAATTTTTACTTAATCAAACAAACTGGGGCTGGGAGAATTTCTCAGCCCCTTGGGTACACTATGACAATTTGGACAAGTCTGGCTAAATGTGCTTGCTTTGAAACAGAACAGTTGATTTTGAGGCCCTTTTCTTATGAAGATGGGAATGATTTCTATGCGATTGTTGCACGTCCTGAAAATCTTCCTTTTATCTTTCCAGCCTTGAAAGATAAGAACCTGGCTCTTGCGACCATGGTTGAGAAATTTATGCGTAACCCTTTGGGGAATTGGGCCTTGATTGACAAGGTTTCAGGGCGGATGATTGGTGCGCTTTGTTTTGAAAAAATCGATGAAGGTCAACTTACTGCGGAGCTCAGCTATTTCCTAAAAAAAGACTACTGGGGTCAAGGGCTGATGACGGAAGCGGTGAAAAATCTGGTCTTTCTGGCCTTTTATGAAATTGGTCTTAAAGAACTAACTATCATCACCCATGAGGAAAATCTGGCCAGTCAGATGGTTGCCAAAAAAACGGGTTTTGTACAAGTGGAGCAATATCGTGGCAGTGACCGCTACAGCCATAAAATGAGAAAATACCTAAGATTTAGCTTGAAGAGGGCTGATTTTAGTTTAGAAATGTAGGAGAAAATGAATGATTACTATTAAATCTCAAAGAGAAATTGATGCCATGAACCGTGCTGGCGATGTGCTAGCAGGTGTCCATATCGGTTTGCGCGACATCATCAAACCAGGCGTTGACATGTGGGAAGTGGAAGAATATGTTCGTAAAACTTGTAAGGAGAAAAATGTCTTGCCCCTTCAAATTGGTGTTGATGGTGAGTTGATGGATTATCCTTATGCAACTTGCTGCGGGCTCAATGATGAAGTGGCTCATGCCTTTCCACGCCACTACAAACTCAAGGAAGGCGATTTGCTCAAGGTCGATATGGTCCTCAGTGAGCCTTTGGACAAATCAGTTGTTGACGTGTCTAAGCTCAACTTTAATGATGTCAAGGCTATGAAGAAAATCACTCAAACCTATCGTGGTGGTTGTGCAGACTCTTGCTGGGCTTATGCAGTTGGTCAGGTGTCTGAAGAAGTGCAGAACTTGATGGATGTGACCAAGGAATGTTTGTACCGCGGTATTGAACAGGCAGTTGTTGGCAATCGTATCGGAGATATCGGTGCTGCTATTCAAGAATATGCTGAGGGGCTTGGCTATGGTGTTGTTCGTGACTTGGTGGGTCACGGTGTGGGTCCAACCTTCCACGAAGAGCCAATGGTTCCCCACTATGGAACAAAAGGCCGTGGACTTCGCTTGCGTGAAGGGATGGTCTTGACTATCGAGCCTATGATTAACACTGGTACCTGGGAAATTGACACGGATATGAAGACTGGCTGGGCTCATAAGACACTTGATGGTGGTCTATCTTGCCAATATGAACATCAATTTGTCATTACAAAAGATGGTCCGGTCATTTTGACAAGTCAAGGTGAAGAGGGAACCTATTAAAATAGCTAGAGAGAAGGAGAGGGAATGAAGAAAACCAAAATTGTTGAAGGTTTGAAAACATTCTGCTCGACCTTCTTTTCTTTTTATCGGAATGCGGATATTGATGTGACCAGTGTGGCGGTGGCCTACTATTTGCTAATCGGTATTTTTCCGATCTTGTTAACCCTGGCCAATCTACTTCCGTATTTTCCATTCGACATTGACTTGGTTTTGTCGGTTGTGGCTGAATTTGTACCGGATAAGCTCTATCCTTCAGTATCGGACTTTATCACCTCTATTTTGACCAAGCCGTCGTCGTCTTGGTTAGGAATTTCGATTGCGACGACCCTGTGGACCCTGTCGCGCAGTATGACCATCTTGCAAAAGGCCGTCAACAAGGCCTATGGTATCACTGAGCATCGAGATTTTATTGTCGGGCATTTGATAGGCATATTTTTAGGAATTGGTTTACAAGTCATTATTCTGCTGAGTATGACCCTCCTGACTTTTGGTCAGGTCATTATTTCTTACCTTAGTCAACTTTTTCCGCTGGATAACCAGTGGCTAAAAGGTCTGCTTAGTCAGACGCAATTAGTGGGTCTAATCGCCTTATTTACAGGCTTGATCATGCTTTATTTTTTCTTACCCAATATTCGTATTCAGAAAATCCGCTATATTCTGCCTGGAACAAGCTTTGTTCTTTTGGTTATGACATCGGTTGGCAAGCTTTTCACTATCTATGTGGATAATTATGCCAATCGCTTGTTGGATTTTCGTATGGTTACAGCCGTTATCTTCCTAGTCTTCATGCTCTGGTTTATATTTATGGCGCAAGTCCTGATTGTTGGAGCGGTTATCAATGCCAGCGTTCAAAGTATGCAAGTGGAAGAATTTCATGCAAGAGATGGGGATATTGTTTCCATCTTGAACAGAATAAAAAGCCGATTTACACCGATAGATAAAGAATAAACTTGGAAAAACAAGCTATATTTGTAAAAAAAGTGAGGTTCCGTTCGGAGCCTCATTTCGTATCTTTAAAAATAAACAATTTACTCAAGAAATAGTTGAGTACGATAACCAATACTTGTGAGAAGAGTGTGGCAATGGCATTGACAAGAGTCAGGTCATGATTGACAAATTGTCCAATCAATTGTGGATAGGCTTGAACCAGTAAGTAGGCTAGGGCCATATCCATAACCAAGGTTGCGATGCGAGCAGATACAAACTTGACCAGTCGCTGAGGCCAGCCATTATGTTCTTGCTTAAAGACAAAACGGTCGTTGGTCCAGAAGGCAAAGAGGATGGCAACTGCATTGGCCAAAAGGGTGACTAGGAGAATGGAAGGGATGACTAAAAATAGTCCCATTCGAGTGACCATATAGACCAGGGTTGCTGCGACACCAGCAATCAAATAAAGAATGACTTCGTTGTTTATGAGTTGATAAAATAACTTTTTCATAAGGAATAGTCTACCATTTTTTTGGAAAATATGCTATACTAGACAACGTTGTTGAATTTTCAATGACCCTTGGGGCTTGCTCACTTTACCCAAGCATATTTTAAGCATTTTGCTAAAGGAGAATTTTTATGAATACATCTAAATGGACTGCCAGAGATTTGGCAGAAATCGCTCTTGTCGCAGCCATCTATGTGGCTTTGACTCTGACACCACCATTGAACGCCATTTCCTTCGGAGCCATTCAGTTCCGCTTGTCAGAAATGCTCAATTTCTTGGCCTTTTACAACCGTAAGTATATCATCGCCGTGACCATCGGTTGTATGATTTCTAACTTGATTGGTTTCGGTGTGATTGACCTCTTTGTAGGTGGATTTTCAACCCTTATCTTTGTTAGCCTTGGGGTGATCCTCTTTGAAAAATACAAGAAAGACTATCTCTTCGGAGGCTTGTTTAACAAGGCATTCTTCTATTTCTCATTCTTTTTCGCAGCGACCATGTTTACAATCGCTCTAGAGTTGAAATTCTTATATGATTTGCCATTCTTCTTAACTTGGTTGACAACTGCAGGTGGAGAATTGCTGTCCCTATTGGTTGGTGCAGTAGTCATTGATAAGTTAGCGAAAAAAATCAATTTCGAAAGATAAGTTTTAGAGATAAATGTGAGCAGACACCTTCGGGTGTCTTTTTTCTACAAAATTTTTGTCAGGGCTTACAATTTAGGTTATACTGGAACTAGAACATACAGGAGGTCTTTTATGAAGACATATCAATTATCAAATGGTGTTTCCATTCCAAAAATCGCCTTTGGCACCTGGCAAATCCCAGATGGCGAAGAAGCACATCGTGCTGTTCTCTATGCTCTGGAAGCAGGCTACCGCCACATTGACACGGCTCAAATTTACGGCAACGAAGCCAGCGTCGGTCAGGCCATTGCTGATAGCAGTGTGGCACGTGAGGATATTTTCCTGACAACCAAGGTATGGAATGACAAGATTGGTGTGGAGGACACACTGGCATCAGTTGAAGGATCCATGACCAAGCTGGGCGTGGATTATCTGGACCTGCTCCTCATCCACTGGCCAAATCCAAAGGCTATTCGTGACGGTATCGGCTGGAAGGAGCGCAATGCCCAAGTTTGGAAAGCCTTGGAAGACTTGTATCGTGCAGGTAAGGTCAAGGCTATCGGGGTGTCTAACTTTATGGAACATCACCTGGAAGGCTTGCTTGAAACGGCTGAAATCACACCCATGGTCAACCAGATTATGCTGGCCCCAGGAACTCCTCAGCCAGAATTAGTTGCCTACTGTAAATCCAAAGGCATTCTCTTGGAGGCCTATAGTCCATTTGGTACAGGAACCCTCTTCCAAAGTCAAGAAGCCGCGGACTTGGCCAAGGAAGCAGGCTGTAGCGTTGCCCAACTAGCATTGGCATGGTCCTTGGAAAAAGGCTTCCTACCCTTGCCAAAATCAACCAGCCCAGAAAACATCCAGGCTAATTTGGAGATAGAAGATTTGGTCATTAGTCCTGAAGCAGTTGCTCAGTTGGATACATTGACAGGCCTAAAAGGCCAGTTGGATCCTGATTTGGCAGAATTTTAATATAAAAGAGTATGTTGTCATTGCAGCATACTCTTTTGTCATCTCCAACCTACCACTTTCATGCTATAATAGTAGCTATGGAAGAAAAATATTTGAAAATTGCTCAGGAATTGGGCGTGAGTTTAAAACAGATTGATACAGTCCTAACCTTGACGGCTGAAGGCAATACCATTCCCTTTATTGCTCGTTATCGGAAGGACGTGACGGGAAACTTGGACGAGGTGGTCATCAAGTCTATCATTGATCGGGATAAGGCCTTGACTGCTCTTGCTGACCGTAAGGCTACTGTCCTTGCCAAGATTGAAGAACAGGGCAAGTTGACAGACCAGCTTCGTCAGGCTATCGAGGAAGCGGAAAAATTAGCAGATGTGGAAGAGCTCTATCTGCCTTATAAGGAAAAACGTCGGACCAAGGCAACGGTGGCGCGTGAGGCTGGACTGTTCCCGCTGGCTCGATTGATTTTGCAAAATGTGGCTGACTTGGAAGAACAGGCTGCTGGCTTTATCTGCGAGGGCTTTGACACTGCTCAGTCTTGTTTGGCTGGTGCTGTGGATATTTTGGTGGAAGCTATCTCAGAAGACAATAAGCTTCGGGCCTGGGTTTATCATGAAGTACAAACCAATTCAAGCCTGACTTCAGAGCTAAAAGATCAAGAAGCAGACGAGAAGGAAGTCTTTCAGATTTACTATGATTTTTCTGAGAAAGTGGCGAAGATGCAGGGCTATAAGACCCTGGCCATTAACCGTGGGGAGAAGCTAGGTATTCTCAAGGTTTCTTTTGAACACAATGTGGATAAAATGATTCGTTTCTTTGAGTTGCGTTTTCCACAGTCTAATAGCTATATCAAGGATGTCATCCAGCAGGCTATTAAGAAGAAAATTCTACCTGCCATGGAGCGCCGTATTCGGACAGAATTGACGGAAGAAGCAGAAGAAGGAGCTATTCAACTTTTCTCTAAAAACCTCCGCAATCTGCTCCTCGTATCTCCTCTAAAAGGCAAGGTTGTCCTTGGTTTTGACCCTGCCTTTCGAACAGGGGCCAAGCTAGCAGTGGTAGACCAGACTGGAAAACTATTGACTACGCAGGTCATCTATCCAGTTGAGCCGGCTGGTCAGCGACAAATTGCTCAGGCTAAAAAAGACTTGGCAGACCTGATTGGGCAATACCAAGTGGAAATCATTGCTATCGGAAATGGAACGGCCAGCCGTGAGTCTGAAGCCTTCGTCGCTGATTTGCTCAAAGACTTTTCAGAAGTTTCTTACGTCATCGTCAATGAAAGCGGAGCATCTGTCTACTCAGCTTCTGAGCTGGCGCGATACGAGTTCCCAGACCTCCCCGTCGAGAAACGCTCTGCCATTTCCATTGCCCGCCGTCTGCAAGACCCTCTGGCTGAGCTAGTCAAAATCGATCCCAAGTCCATTGGTGTCGGCCAGTACCAGCACGATGTCAACCAGAAATCTCTGTCTGAAAGCCTGGACTTTGTGGTTGATACTGTGGTCAACCAGGTCGGTGTCAATGTCAATACGGCCAGTCCAGCCCTTCTAGCTCACGTGGCTGGTCTCAACAAGACCATTTCTGAGAACATCGTCAAGTACCGCGAGGAAAATGGTGCCCTGACCTCTCGTCAGCAACTCAAAAAGGTGCCTCGACTGGGTGACAAGGCCTTTGAGCAGGCAGCTGGTTTCTTACGCATCCCAGATGCGACTAACTTTTTGGACAATACTGGCGTGCACCCCGAGTCTTACAAGGCTGTGGAAAACCTGTTAGAACTTCTAGCGATTGACCACTTAGATGAGGCTGCGCAGGAAAAATTGAAGCAGCTTGCTATTGCAGATACGGCAGAAAAAATCGGTGTCGGTCAGGAAACCTTGAAGGACATCATCGCAGACTTGCTCAAACCTGGTCGTGATTTACGGGATGACTTTGAAGCACCAGTCCTCCGCCAAGATGTCTTGGATGTCAAGGACTTGGTAGTCGGACAGGAATTGCAAGGCACGGTCCGCAATATTGTGGACTTTGGAGCCTTTGTGGATATCGGTGTCCACGAGGATGGTCTGGTCCACATTTCACGCATGGTTAAGCGCAAACGGGATAAAAATGGACGCCAACAAGTCTTTCCGCATCCTAGCGAAGTCCTCGCCGTTGGGGAAATTGTAACCGTTTGGGTGGCTGAAGTAGATATCAAACGTAACCGTATTGGTCTTAGCCTTTTGAAGCCAAATGGATCTGAATAAGTATGTGCAGGAAGTTTCCCTGCAAGACTTCGGTAAGGAATTTCGGCATGTCGCAGTCTGGAACAGACGATTGAGGTCAACGGGTGGTCGCTTCTTTCCTAAAGATGGCCACTTGGACTTCAATCCCAAGCACTTAGAGGAGCAAGGTTTAGAAGTCTTTCGGAAGATTGTCCGCCACGAGCTCTGCCATTACCATCTTTACTTTGAGAAGAAAGGCTATCGGCATGGGGACAAGGACTTTAAGGAACTGCTGGCTGCGGTGGACGGCCTGCGCTATGCTCCCAAACTAGAACAAACTGCCAAGCCTAGTTTGATTTATAGCTGTCAGTCCTGTGGACAAATCTATCAGCGCAAGCGCCGCATTGACCTAAAAAAATACCGATGTGGGAAATGTCGGGGGCTCCTAGAGGACAATTTCATAAATCATAAAAGAACCAGTTCTTAGATACCTACTGAGGACTGGTTTTCTTTATGCTTTGTCATTCTAAATTTCGGAAAGTCTTGGGATTTTTCTATCTACATGATATAATTTTATAGAAAGCCCTTACGCAGTTCCCAAGCGTATTCATTTTTTACCGTCCAAATCTGAGATACTTCTTTCTATTTTCTTGTTTCGCTGTCACATTTTCAATTATTTTCAGAAAAGGTGCTCCAGTCTTCTGGATTAGCCTCGGTTTGCCAATATCAGCCTTTGGGCTGATGTTTTTCAGGAAGTTTGTGATATACTAGAAGGGAATTGAGGTGAAATCATGGTACAGAAACAACAAGAACGATTGATTGAGCTTTATGAAAAGGGGATTTTGACCAAGGAAGAGGCACGGGCCTGTTTTTTGAAATTTGAGGAACGACCGGATGTGCTCTTTGTGGAAGAAAAACACAAGACTGGCTTTACCTTGCCCAATTTCAAGGTCTTTGCTTCGTCAAAATTGAAGCAGGCCTATAGCTTTGAAGGGATAGAATCCTTATTTTTACAGCTATCAGAAGGACGGCTAACCATGACCAAGGCTAAGTCTAATCAGGTCGGGGTTGAAATTATCTACAATCAAGATGCTCCTGAAAACCAGTTGCCTCGTATCTATGTGGAGAAACGTGGTCTGTATTTTAGTAGCAGCTTGCCTTGTCGTCTGACCATTAATTTGCCTCAGGAATGGATGTCCGTACTTGACTTGGAACTGGGGCAGGCAGATGCTCGCTTGGATTATTTACCGTTTGAGGATATTTCTATCCGTAGTGCAAGGGATAAAAAACAACAGGATATCCGCTTGACAACCTGCGGTGGCTACCCACAGCATCTATCTGTTCAATTAAACCAGGCGCAAGTCACCCTCTACCCAGGAAAATCTCAAGGGATACAAGGGCAACTGCTTTCTTCATCTGGTCAGGTTCTAGTTAATCGTAAGAAGAAAGATAGCCCCTATCAGTTTGAAAAATCTGGCAGTGATTTGCTCTTTGTGAAAGGGCAGATGGGACAGGGGGCTATCTATGTGAAAGGAATAAAAGATGTCAATTGATTTGTATAAGGTAAGACAGGGTAAGATTGTATCGGGGGTACTTGCAGGTCTAGCCCACAAATTGGGCTGGGAAGCTTGGGTCACTCGTGTACTTTTTCTAGCTGCCCTCTTTTTAGGAAAAACTTCTTTGCTCACACTGGCACTTTATATTGCAGGGGCTTACTTCCTGCCCTACAAGGAAGATAGGGATGCGGAACGCTTTGGAACTGGTCCTCGAAAGATAAAGGATGCGGAGAAGATACATAAATCTTGGTTTGAATAGAAAAAAAACTTGAGTTTTGAAAGCTCAAGTTTTTTGATGTTAAAATGAGAATAGAGGTTCTTAATTGGCATGGCTAGCGATGATTTCCATCCGGCCTGTAAAGGTCCATTCAGTCACATCGGCCGGCAGGATGAAGTGGGTTCCTTTTTCAAGTGGGTAGCTGGTTTCACCGACCTGGATGGTTCCTTGACCGTCAATAACACTGACAAGTAGGTAGGGAACGGTTTGCTCCATCTGGATTTCTCCTTTGGTCTGCCATTTATAGACAGTGAAGAAGGGATTAGAAACCAGGAGGGTGGTGTCAAGCTTGTCTACTTTGAGTTGGGCAGGTGTTGAATTGGCTACGGGACCGATTGTCAATACGTCGATAGACTTTTCAATGTGGAGTTCACGAAGATTTCCAGCATCATCGCGGCGGTCAAAATCATAGACCCGGTAGGTTGTATCGCTAGACTGCTGGGTTTCTAAGATCATGATACCCTTACCGATGGCGTGCATGGTCCCGCTTGGAACGAAGAAGAAGTCGCCTTTTTTTACGGGTACATGGGTCAAGAGCTTGTCCCAATCTCCAGCTTGGATTTGCTGGCGGAGTTCTTCTTTGGATTGGGCATTGTGACCGTAAATGATTTCAGCCCCTTCCTCGGCTTCCAAAATGTACCAACATTCTGTTTTTCCAAGTTCGCCTTCATGAGCTAGGCCGTAGCTATCATCAGGATGGACTTGGACGCTGAGCCAATCTTCAGCATCGAGGATTTTGGTTAAGAGTGGAAAGACCTTATCTTTTGGGTTGCCAAATAGCTGTTTTTCATTTGTGTAGAGGTCATCTAGTCCACGACCCTCATAGCGACCGTTTGAAACGGTAGTGACACCATTTGGATGGGCAGAAATAGCCCAACATTCACCCGTTTTTTCGCTTGGGATGTCGTAGTGGTAGTTGGTTTTCAGGCGATTGCCACCCCAAATTTTTTCATGCATGACAGGTGTCAGGAATAATGGCTCCATAATCTCTTCTCCTTATTGTTGTTTTTCTATCAATAGTATAACAGATTACCAAAGAATTTTGTAGTAGCGTGATAATTCCTTATCTGATTAACAACTACTATGATGTCAGAAGCACCTATATTCTGAGGAAAAGTTCTACTTGTTTTGCCCTCCCACCCCATGCTTGTGGTATAATATACTAAAACCGAAAGAGAGGGAAGAAATGACCGTATTTGTGAAAGATTTGCTTGACAATCTGCGGATTGAGTGCGCCTACAGCACTGAGGAATTACTCAAAAAAGAGATTACTACTGCGGATATTACCCGGCCTGGTTTGGAAATGACAGGTTACTTTGATTATTATTCTCCAGAGCGTATTCAGCTTATGGGGATGAAGGAATGGTCCTATTTGATGGCCATGACAGCCCATAACCGCTATCAAGTGCTCTCGCAGATGTTTCAACCAGAAACGCCAGTAATCATTGTGGCGCGTGGTTTGGAAATCCCAGAGGAGATGTATCGAGCAGCTAAGGAGAAGAAGATTGCTATTTGCCGGAGCAAGACTGCGACCAGCCGTCTATCAGGGGAATTGTCTTCCTATCTGGATAGCCGACTTGCACAACGGACTAGCGTTCATGGTGTCTTGATGGATATTTACGGGATGGGTGTTCTCATCCAAGGGGATTCTGGTATCGGTAAAAGTGAAACGGGTCTGGAGTTGGTCAAGCGTGGTCACCGCTTGGTTGCGGATGACCGTGTGGATGTCTATGCCAAGGATGATGTGACCCTCTGGGGTGAGCCTGCGGAAATTCTGCGCCACCTACTAGAAATCCGTGGAGCTGGAATTATCGATATCATGAGTTTGTATGGTGCCAGTGCTGTTAAGGATTCATCAGAGGTTCAATTGGCTGTCTACTTGGAAAATTATGAAACGGGCAAGGTCTTTGATCGTCTTGGGAATTCTGGCGATACTATTGAAATTGCTGGCATTTCTATTCCGCAAATTCGTATCCCAGTTAAGACAGGTCGAAACATTTCTGTGGTCATTGAGGCAGCAGCCATGAACTACCGTGCTAAGCAGATGGGCTACGACGCTACTAAAATTTTTGAGGAGCGTCTAGGAAATCTTATCCAGCAGAATAAGGAAGAGGGCTAGTATATGGATCCAATTGCCATTCGATTAGGCCCCTTAGAAATTCGCTGGTATGCTATCTGTATTTTGCTGGGTTTGGTCTTGGGTGTTTACCTGGCGACTAAGGAGGCACCACGCAAGAAGATTTTGCAGGATGATATTTTAGATTTTATCTTGTTGGCCTTTCCACTTTCCATCATCGGAGCAAGGATTTACTATGTAGCTTTTTCTTGGAGTGAATACAAGGATAATCTGCTCTCTGTCTTTGCCATTTGGAATGGTGGCATTGCTATCTATGGTGGTTTGATAACAGGTGCCCTTGTACTTTATTTCTTCACTCGCTACCGCTTTATCAATACGCTAGATTTTCTGGATGTGGTAGCTCCCTCAGTCATGATTGCTCAAGCCATTGGACGTTGGGGGAATTTCTTTAACCAGGAGGCCTATGGTAAGGCAGTGGCGAGTTTGGACTATTTGCCAGCTTTTATCCGTGACCAGATGTACATTGATGGAGCTTATCGTCAGCCGACCTTCTTGTTTGAAAGTCTTTGGAACCTACTTGGTTTTGGTTTGATTTGTGTCTTGCGTAGACGGCCAAACTTGCTCAAGCAAGGTGAGATCACAGCCTTTTACCTGATTTGGTATGGTTTTGGTCGCCTCTTGATAGAAGGCCTGCGGACAGATAGCCTCATGTTCTTGGGAATTCGTGTTTCCCAATGGCTGTCTGGACTTCTTATCCTCATTGGAATTAGCATGGTTGTGGTGCGGAGAAGAAAAACTTCTATTCCATTTTATCAATCATAAAGGAGAAGGTATGATTATTGAAATTTCTGTCTTGATTATTGCCCTGTCCATTGCGGCGGTTGCAATCTATGTTATCTTGTTATTGAAAAAGTTGGGGACGGTGACGGAAGAGGCCCAACAGACCCTCAAGGTCTTGACCAGCGATGTGAATGTGACTCTCTACCAGACCAATGAACTCTTGGCCAAGACCAATGTTTTGGTGGAAGATGTCAACGGGAAGGTTTCGACCTTGGACCCTTTGTTTGTTGCGGTGGCAGATTTGTCCACTTCTGTGTCTGACTTGAATGCTTCGGCGCGTGATTTGACGGTCAAGGCCAAGTCGGCAGGTGCCAATACGGTTAAAGCTGGCGGAGCCCTCTCTGCCTTGTCAACTATCTCATCTCTCTTAGGTAAGAAAGGAGAAAAAAATGGTAAAAAAATCTAGTGTTTTGACCAGTATCTTATTGGGAGTGGCTGGTGGTGCAGCTGCGGCAGCCTTTCTGGCAAGTAAAACCGGTCAAGCGGTCAAAGAAAAAGTAGTCAACTTTGCCAATGACTACAAGGAAAATCATGAGGAAATCAATGCTGATTTGGTCAACAAGGCCCAGGATTTGGGTAAACAAGCTACAGACCGCTTTGCAGAAGTCAAAACCCAGTTGGAAACTGGTGAATTGACTGTTGAAGATTTGGTCAAGTCAGGTAAGGAAAAATCTGTCGAAACCTTTGAGCAAATCAAGGAAAAAATTGCAGAACAAAATCTGACTACTGCGGATATTTTGGAAGCTATTAAGGCTAAAACAGTCAAGGCTCCAACGGTAGATGTGACGGAAGAAGAAGTCGAGGACGCTGTCATTGTATCAGAGGATATTGAAATTTCCATTGATGATGTTGTGACGGAACCAGTCTCAGAAGAAAGAAATGAAGGTTAATTAGAAGAAACTAGCTTAGATTTTTCTAGGCTGGTTTTTTCTATGTTTTAAGATGTCATCCTGCATTCTATTTTCAGTGGATAGCCTGATTATGAATATTTTGAAATTAGTTTCTATATAGTAAGCGTTTACACAAAAACGCTTGCTATCATCAATAGGTAAGCGTAGTAAATGAAAACTAAAATACTATATATTTTTCAAGTGTCGGCACTGGAACAATCCCTCATCACTAAGCCTGAAGAATGTGGTACAATATAGACAGTAAAAAAATGAAGTTGGAATAAAAATGAAATTACCACGTTTCGGCGTTGAGGAGTGGCTAAATGTCCATGAAACCAGCGCTACCTATGACATTGCAGGAGTGTCCATTTCTGCCTTAACCTTAGATGAATTATTCGCCTTGTCGGGTACCAATCCTGAGGATTTTTATAAAAAATTGCAGGGCACTAAACTTAATTATGGCTGGATAGAAGGTTCACCGGAATTTAAAGAAGCTGTTAGTCAGCTCTACGAACAGGTCAGTCCCGAACAAATTCTCCAAACCAATGGGGCAACAGGGGCCAACTTGTTAGTTCTGTATAGTTTGATTGAGCCAGGTGACCATGTCATTTCTCTCTACCCGACCTACCAACAACTCTACGATATTCCAAAGTCCTTAGGAGCAGAAGTGGATTTGTGGCAGATTGAGGAAGAAAATGACTGGTTGCCAGACTTGGAAAAACTGCGTCAGCTCATCCGTCCTAACACTAAGATGATTTGCATCAACAATGCCAATAATCCAACTGGTGCTGTCATGGATAGGGCTTATTTGGAGGAGTTAGCAGCCATTGCTGGTGAAGTTGGGGCTTACATTCTATCGGATGAAGTCTATCGTTCCTTTTCTGGACTGGATGTGCCGTCTATCATTGATGTCTATGACAAGGGTATTGCGGTTAATAGTCTGTCTAAGACCTATTCTCTGCCAGGTATTCGTGTCGGTTGGGTGGCTGCTAATCATCAAGTAACCGATATTCTGAGAGATTACCGGGATTACACTATGATTTGTGCAGGTGTCTTTGATGACATGGTGGCCCAACTCGCTCTGGCATCTCGCCAAGAGATTTTGAAGAGAAATCGGCGCATCTTAGAAGAAAATTTAGCTATTTTGGACCAATGGATGGAGAAGGAACCCTTGGTTTCCTATATCCGACCAGCGGTCGTATCCACAAGCTTTGTCAAGATTGCAGTGGAGATGCCTATGGAAGAATTTTGCTTGCAACTCTTGCAAGAACATGGAGTTCTTCTAGTTCCTGGTAATCGGTTTGAACGTGACGGCTATGTCCGTCTAGGTTTTGCCTGTGAACAAGAAACCTTAATTAAGGGCTTGGAAAAGCTATCTCAATTTTTAAGAAGATTCGATAACAAAAACTAGTTCAGTCACCTGAGCTAGTTTTTGAGTTATCTGAATGATCCAATTGGAAGAGTTTGCGCCAGTCTGGCAGAGAAATGTCTGGACTTGGAATGGAGGTGTTAACATGCTCTTTCCATATTTGATAGCGTGTATCGAAGAGTAGTCGAATGAGCTTGTCCACCATTTCAGCTTCTTGGGGAGTGAATTCTTTCCTTAATCGGTCCATTTCCTGTAATTTTTGTAGGGGATTGACAGTTATGTCGCTGAAACGCTCAATACCTGCCTGAATGAAAATACCAAAGAAGAGGTCAAAGAATGCTTTTAATTCTTCATCCGTCAGGCTGGCAGTCCAAGCTTTTAGGGTTTGGTCGGTTTGGAGGCTGTCATTGGTCAGGGTGGGGGCTGACTTGAAATCATTTCCTTCAATTTCCCACGAAAAGCTGATGTGTTGGAGCAGTCCGACTGTGTTGCTCTGAACAATTTGGGCGTTTTTAGGTGCTTCCAACATCATTCCTACAATAGAATTTTGAGGAATGATAGGGTGGATACGGTCTTGGATGTTCTTGTAGCCAGGGTCATCTAAATGTTTTTTATGAAGTCCAGGAGAATCAAAAGGATAAATAGCAAGGATGCGTTCTTGCAACTCAGGAGCTTGCTGGCTGGCAGCATAAAGGGCTAAATTTCCACCTTTTGAATGCCCAGCGATATAGAAATTTCCATCTTGACTAGCCATCAGCTTTTCTAAATAGCCACTTGCAGAACGCTGGGCAGGAATTTCATCCATATAGGTCATTTGGAAATCTTCCTTCCAACCGATGATAGTGTCGTCAGTCCCACGAAAAGCTGTTAAGATGGTCTGTCTATCTAGGCGATAGCTGATAGCGGAGAATTGTTGTTCTTGGTCTAACTGATAGTCGTCAACGAAGCCAAATGCCTTGATAGACTTGAAGCGTATGGATTTGGCTAGAAGGGTAAATAAGGCTAGGCGGTTTTTGGTCACCATGGAAAAAGGTGGGAAATCATTCTGATAGGTGGCCTCAAACTGCTCTGCCAGATGGTCCAGCCGGATGCCAGTTTCTGTAAAGGAAGCGGGAACCAGTCTGTCAAAAGGCAGATAGGCTAGTTCGGTCAGAGCCAGAATGTCCAGTTTGTTGAGGGGCTGGTCGTAAAAGCTGTCGTATTGCGTTTCTTCGATGTAGTTGAGTAAATTCGGCATGGCAATCCTTTCTTTTTTCAAGTATATCGAAATATGTGTGGAATGACAAATCTGGGTTGGCTAGAAGCTTAACTAAATTTCTATTTTCTTTCAATATTCGCTATTATGCTTTACATACTAGTCAGCTTGCGTTATACTATAGATACAAAGCTAATAGGTAAAACAAACTAGTGATAGATGACAAAGAAAATCACTTTTATTTTTATCAGACTAGTCGGTATTACAAACTAGGTAGGGAGGCAGTATGAAGTTGGATAAGAAAAGTCGGGGAAATTGGAAACTAGCAGGCATCACGCTTGTGACGGCTATTATAACTGGCTGGGCCTTGGATTCTATTTTGATCTTAAGTATACTGTTAGCGTCAGGCTTGCTGTTTGGATTTTTTGTAGAGGAAGAGGAGGACGTATGAAAGAAACCCAGATGCTCAAGGGGGTCCTGGATGGCTGTGTTTTACAAATTATCAGTCAGAAGGAGATTTATGGTTATGAGCTGGTTCAGGAGTTGAGAAAACAGGGCTTTGAAAACATGGTCGGAGGAACAGTCTATCCTCTGCTCCAGAAGTTAGAAAAAAATGGCTTAATTTTCAGCCAAAACAAGCCCTCGCCAGACGGACCAGACAGGAAGTATTTTTATTTGACAGACCAAGGGCTGAGCTACTTAAACGATTTCTGGGTCCAGTGGGGAGAACTCGTCGAAAAAGTGGAGAAAGTGAAAGGAGAATAAGATGAGCAAACAAATGGAATACCGCAAGCAGATTGAAGTGATTGAAAACCAGCTGACCAAGGAAAACAAGGAATACATGGGCCGTATCAATGGCTATATGATGATTGCCTCTGTCTTTCACAGGCAGGAAGAAGCAGTGACTGCCCAGCTCTTATCCATTTACCAAGACGTACTTGAAGCCCAAAAAGACGGGCTTTCTGCGGAGGATTTTCTGGGCAAAGACAGCAAGCAGATGGCAGACGACCTACTCAGCTACCTCCCTCCGATTGGTTTCATGGAAGTCGCAAACCTGAGTGGCCTCATGCTCATCATTTACCTGGGCAGCCAATGGCTGATGGACTTTGCAGGGACAGGCACCATTTCGCTCAACTGGCTGGATTTGGTGTGTGACACGGCTCTCAGTTTCCTCCTGCCGGCAGGGATTTTCCTCATCATTCGCGGTCTGATTTACCAGACCAGCAAAATCAAGGTTTGGGCAAGCTTTCTCTGCATTCCCCTTCTTTTTCTAGTAATTTGTGGACTTCGTCTTTGGGCAATCCCCAAGGAACCTGACCTAGTCTTGACTGGCTGGGGGCTTCTAGTACCACTCACCTTGCTCGGTCTCGCTCTGCTATTTTTCCAAAAGGAAAAGTTGGTCCGCTATGTCTTTATGCCTAGTTATCTCTTTATGCCTAGTTATCTCTTTATGATTGTTGGCGGTGTGGTGAATATGGTCATGACCGTCCCAGTTTGGTTCAATCTGGTGTTGCTCATTCTGGCAGCTATGGCCTTTTGGATTGGAACTGCGGTTTTGTTGGTGAGGAAACCGAAATAGAAGCGATTTTTTGGTATAATGGTTGAAAGATAGAAGAACAAGGAGTTTCAAATGACATTTGAAGAGATTTTACCAGGCTTGAAAGCCAAGAAAAAGTACGTTCGCACAGGCTGGGGCGGGGCGGAGAACTACGTCCAGCTCTTTGACACCATCGAGGTCCACGGGCAAAAGCTGGAGGCGACGCCCTATTTCCTCATCAACGTGACCGGCGAGGGTGAGGGCTTCTCCATGTGGAGCCCTACCCCTTGCGACGTCCTTGCCACCGACTGGGTAGAAGTCCATGACTAAGACAGCCCTCATCACCGGCGTCTCCAGCGGCATTGGTTTAGCACAGGCGGAGATTTTTTTGGAAAATGGCTGGCGTGTCTTCGGGATTGATCAGGCCAGCAAGCCCGATTTGGCAGGCGATTTCCACTTTCTACAGCTGGACCTGACAGGCGATTTATCGCCCGTCTTTTCCTGGTGCCAGTCAGTCGATGTCCTCTGTAACACCGCAGGCATTCTAGACGACTACCGTCCCCACCTCGATATTGAAGAGGATGAATTAGCTCAGGTCTTCGCGGTCAATTTTTTCGCGGTGACCAGACTAACTCGTCCCTATCTGCAGCAAATGGTGGACAGGCAGTCCGGCATCATTATCAATATGTGCTCCATTGCCTCCAGCCTAGCAGGTGGAGGAGGCTCTGCCTATACTGCCTCCAAGCACGCTTTGGCAGGTTTCACCAAGCAGTTGGCCCTGGACTATGCCAAGGACAAGGTCCAGGTCTTCGGCATCGCTCCTGGTGCCGTCCAGACAGGCATGACCCAGAAGGACTTTGAGCCTGGTGGCCTGGCGGACTGGGTGGCAGACCAGACTCCGATTGGACGCTGGACCCAGCCCAACGAAATAGCAGAGCTGACCTTCATGCTGGCTAGTGGCAAACTCGCCTCCATGCAGGGCCAGATTATCACCATTGACGGTGGCTGGAGTTTGAAGTAGGGAGGAAAGTGATGTTGATCTTTGATGATAATCCTCATGTAGCAGTGGTAATCTGTAAACACATAAGTGAAGAGAATAAACCGATAACCTATATCAGTCACGACTTGGAAGATGGGATGTGGCAATTTCTTTGTGGAGATATTCATGACATTGCAGATGCTCAATTAATTGCTTTAGTTGAGATACTTCAGTTTGGGATAACCGAAACACTTCTAAATCAAATCCCTTATGGATTTGAGGCTTTACTTGATCAAGCAAAGAATTGGCAAATCTCTAGAAAGGACCCCCTATGACCCCTACACAACTTTGGCAAGAATTTCTTGCCATCAATCCCCAAGCAGGTCCTGAGCCAGAGGCCTGGGCTTTTGGGGCGGAAGCTGATAGACTGGCTGACTTGGTGGCCAGGGGCATAAAAACCTCGACCAGCTCTGCCCATGCCCTCTACGCAGTGGAGGGAGAAGAAATTCCAACAGCTGGTGGCTATGACATCATTCTGGACGGACAAGGTAAGGCTGTGTGCATTATCCAGACCACCAAGGTCTATGTGACGCCCTTTTCCCAAGTGACGGAAGAACATGCCTATATGGAGGGCGAGTTCCGTCAGGGAGGTGACTTGTCTGACATAAAAGCGAAAAGTCTGGTTCACTGGCGGCAGGTCCATGAGGAACTCTTCACTATTTGGCTGGCAGAAGCAGGTCTGACCTTCTCAGAAGATATGCTGGTCGTCTGTGAAGAATTTGAATTGGTTTATCCTAAATAGACAGTTCTACTGGATGCAATCATCCTTTAGTTTGTTTTCTAATACTAAAAATTTTTGAGAAACTGGCTTCATTCCAGTTTTTTTATTCACGAAAATTCCTTATAATACTGTCATTTTCCAAAAAACACAAAATTTGCTATAATAGGGTCATATACAAATGAAAAGAGAGATACTTATGAGCAATAACTATGCAATTATCCTAGCAGCGGGTAAGGGAACTCGCATGAAGTCTGACTTACCGAAGGTCCTACATAAGGTGGCCGGAATTACCATGTTGGAGCATGTCAAGCGTGCCGTGGATGCCATGGAGCCTGCCAAAACTGTAACCATTGTCGGTCACAAGGCAGAATTGGTGCAGACTGTTTTAGAAGGTCAATCAGCATTTGCCCTCCAGTCAGAGCAGTTGGGAACAGGTCATGCCGTTATGATGGCTGAGCCAGCTTTGGCAGGTTTGGAAGGTCAGACCCTTGTTATTGCTGGTGACACTCCGCTGATTACAGGCGAGAGCTTGAAAAACTTGATTAACTTCCATATTAGCCACAAAAACGTTGCGACTATTTTGACAGCTCAGGCTGACAATCCCTTCGGCTACGGTCGGATTATCCGTAATGCTGATGATGAAGTCTTGAAGATTGTTGAGCAAAAAGACGCTAACGATTTCGAAAAACAGGTCAAGGAAATCAACACCGGTACCTATCTCTTTGACAACAAGCGTCTGTTTGAAGCTCTTAAGGAGATCAATACGGACAATGCCCAAGGTGAGTACTATTTGACGGATGTCATCTCTATTTTCCGTCAGGCTGGCGAAAAAGTTGGGGCCTATGTCCTCAAAGACTTTGATGAAAGTCTCGGTGTCAATGACCGTATCGCCCTTGCGACTGCAGAAACTGTCATGCGCAAGCGAATCAATGAAAAGCACATGATTAACGGTGTCACCTTTGTCAATCCAGAAGCAACTTATATCGACATTGATGTAGAAATCGGAGCAGAAGCAGTTATCGAAGCCAACGTTGTCTTGAAAGGTCAGACAGTCATCGGTGAACGCACGATTTTGACAAACGGCACCCGCGTGCGTGATTCTAAAATCGCTGCAGATGTGGTCATTAGCAACTCAGACATTGAAGAATCGGTTATCGAAGAGGGTGTGACTGTTGGCCCGTATGCCCATATTCGTCCAGATAGCCTTCTGAAAAAAGATGTTCACGTTGGAAACTTTGTGGAAGTTAAGGCTTCTACGCTAGGTGAGGGAACCAAATCAGGTCACTTGACTTATTTGGGCAATGCGACAATCGGCAGCAATGTCAATGTCGGTGCTGGAACCATTACGGTCAACTACGATGGTAAAAACAAATTCAAGACCACGATTGGCGACAATGCCTTTATCGGTTCCAACTCAACCATCATCGCTCCAGTAACAATTGGTGACAATGCCCTGCTTGCTGCTGGCTCTGCCATTACCAAAGACATTCCAAAAGATGCCATCGGGATTGGTCGAGGTCGTCAGGAAAACAAGGAAGGCTATGCGACCCGCTTCCCCTTCCACCCAAGCCAAAAATAGGTACTATTATGAATTTTGAAGAAAAAACCATTGAGCGAAAAGAGATTTTCAAGGGTCATATCTTTGATGTCGTTGTCGATGATGTGGCTTTGCCAAATGGTGGGACTGGCAAGCGTGAACTGATTTTTCACAAGGGGGCAGTATGTGTCTTAGCAGTCACTCCAGAAGATAAAATGATTTTGGTTAAACAATACCGCAAGGCTATCGAGCGCGCTATCTATGAAATTCCAGCAGGTAAGTTGGAACTAGGCGAAGAAGATACGCTGGAAGATGCTGCCTTGCGTGAATTGGAAGAGGAAACAGGCTATACCAGTGACAAGCTGACCTTGTTAGCAGATTTTTACTCAGCTATCGGTTTTTGTAATGAGCGTATTCGCCTCTATTTAGCTGATAACTTGGTTAAAGTGGAAAACCCTCGTCCCATGGATGAGGACGAGGTCATTGAACTGTCTTATGTAACCCTAGAAGAAGCCTTGGACTTGGTCGCAAGTGGGGATATTTGTGATGCCAAGACTATTATGGCGGTTCAATATTTACAACTCATGAGAAAGTAGGAAATTGGCAATGGGCAAGCCCTTGTTAACGGATGACATACTAAAACGAGTGAAAAAAATGCAGGAGGCTGATACAGATGAACGCTTTGGACATTTTAGTCCCAAGCAAACGGTATCCATGGATGAAAAGATTTTTGAGCCCATTTTAGATGAAGACTACCAAGGCTACGAGGAAGGACAGACCATCCGTATTCCTGTCAAACCATCGGTGGTCAAAAGTCGTAGAATTGAAACCATCAAACGCGAAGAATTTCGGGGAAAAGTCAATAAAATTCTCTTTTGGGTCATCGTATTATTGATTATCTTTATTATTGCAGTTTTATTTATTTAGGAGAAATCATGAAATTTGGAATTATCGCAGCCATGCCCCAGGAGCTGAAGATTTTGGTAGAGCAGCTGCAAGACAAGGTAGAAGTAGCTGTCTTGGGTCGGATCTATTACCAAGGCCGTATTGGTCAGCATGAAGTAGTGCTTGTCCAGTCGGGCATTGGCAAGGTCATGTCAGCTATGTCTGTGGCCATCTTGGCTGACCGCTTTGCAGTGGACGCCATTGTCAACACAGGCTCAGCAGGGGCAGTAGCTGACGGGATTGCCATCGGTGATGTGGTGGTAGCTACTCACTTGGCCTACCACGATGTTGATGTGACGGCTTTTGGCTACGCCTATGGGCAAATGGCAGGGCAGGAATTGTATTATCCAGCAGACCAAGTCTTGTTAGAACAGTTAACAGGCGTTTTGGCAGAGCAGGAAATAACCAGTCATCAGGGTCTGATTGTAACCGGTGACAGTTTTATTGCCGGTCAAGATAAGATCGCCAGCATAAAGGAAAACTTCCCAGAAGTTCTTGCTGTGGAGATGGAAGGAGCGGCTATTGCCCAAGCGGCCGTCAATACAGGTAAGCCCTTCTTAGTCATCCGTGCCATGAGCGATACAGCACAAGGGGATGCCAATATTACCTTTGATGAATTTATCATTCAAGCAGGAGAGCGTTCTGCTCAGACCCTGATTGCCTTTTTAGAACAAGTTTAAAACCCAGCCAAGCGGCTGGGCTTTCTTTATTCAAAGGTGTAATCTTTCAGTATCTCAATAGCTTCAATTTTGACATCTGTTTTTGGTTTATCACTGCTATCTGTTTCGACAGCAGCGATCTTATCCACAATATCCATTCCCTCGATGACTTGGCCAAAGACGGTATGCTTGCCATCTAGGTTTGGATTTCCACCGTTTTTATAGGCGTCAACGATTTTTGTTGGATACTTTGAAGATGATAGTTGGCTTGACATATCAGTTGTATTCTGATTGATAAAGAACTGACTGCCGTTTGTTCCTGCGCCAGCATTAGCCATAGACAATGAACCGCGTATATTGTAGAGGAAGGCAGAAATCTCATCTTTGAAACCATAGCCGGCGTCGATAGTTGTTCCCTTTCCAGCCCAGATAGATTCACCACCTGTACCATTTCCTAGAGGATCTCCTCCTTGAATCATGAAGTCCTTGATGACCCTGTGGAAAATAGTACCATTGTAGTAACCATTTTTGGCGTGGGTCAGGAAGTTTTCCACCGTTAATGGTGCTTGCTCAGGGAAGAGTTTGATAGTGATGTCCCCTTGGGTAGTTTTGATTGTTACAGCCGCCTCGTTTTCAGCAACCTCGCTAGATAGCTGTGGAAAGCTAGCATCGGGATTGTTGATGGCGTAGGCTAAGTCTTTGGCATACTTACTAGACGCAGTTGTGTCCGTGGTGGTTGCCAGGGTCGAGCTGGAGCTAGATGAGCTTGATTGTTCAGTGCTGGTAGTGGAATTGCTTGCACAGGCTGTTAATAAAATTGTAGATGCAAGAGCAAGAAATAGTCGTTTTTTCATGGATAATCCTTTCTGGGAAACGTAAAATTATGCTCATTTTACCATGATTTCATACAATTTTCAATTTTCTGCTGAAGTGACAAAAATTCTATAGATTTTTGTGGATAATTTGATATACTATTAGTAAAAAAGGAGCAGTTAAGTATGGAAGATTTGGTTAATAGTTCGGGTTTGTTTTCTACCATTTGTCAAGCCTATCAAGGTATTTGATGAAAAATATTTTGAGTTCAATAGTCAAAATAAGAAAATTGTTTTCTTTTGGACTAAGGTTTCGTGTAAAAAAGAGTACACGAAATTAACACCTTATGTTGAAAATTTTTGATAAGGTGTTACAATAATATTGCATAAACAATCTTACTGATTTTGGGTTAAAGTGTAATCGTAAAGTTTGTTATGCGTTATGAGGTAATACATTGTCCGAATGAGACGATGTATGGAGGCAATCGTGTGTGGCTTTGTAGAAGTCGTTTGCGATTGTCTTTTTCGTTTCTCATAAAAGTCGGCGATATGGCAAGGATTGGTGTGACTGGCTGAAGCGATATTATGGATACACTTGAACAGAATCTTTCTAGCGTAGGGATTGCCACGCTTGGTAATGTGTTCCTTAGCTAGGAAGTTACCAGATTCATAGTGTCTCAGGTCAATACCGATAAAGGCATTGATTTGATTGGCAGACTGAAAACGGCGAATATCTCCCAGTTCACCAATAATACTTGTTGCAGTAGTCTCAGCTATTCCAGGAATAGAGAGCAGAATGTCATATTCAGGTAATGGCTGAGCTAGTTCCACCATTTGGTCTAGGACAGTTTGTCTCTGTTCAGAAAGCCGAAGCAATTCTTTTCCATAGTAACGCACCTCTTCTAGTATTGGAGAGGTTTTCTTGACAGCACAATAAGATTGATTAGCTAGTGCTATCAGTTTCTCAGCTAAGTACGCCACACGCTTGTCCGAAATCCGTTTTGAGGTGGACTGACGAATGCTCTCTGAGAGTTCGTCCTTGCTTAAATCAAGCACGAAGTCCTTGCAAGGAAAAGCTATGACCAGGTTCCAGTATTGTTCGCCAGATGGTGTTGACAAGATATTTTCCAATTCAGTGAACGTGACCTGTAAGATCTTGTGTAGGCGGTTTTTAGCCCGAACAATGTCCTCGGTCAGATTCTGATAGAAACGACTGAGATCCCGCAAGTTTTGGTAGACTTCTTCTTGGACATAAGTGGGTTTACGATTCAGCACAAATTGAGATTGAGCCAGTTTTTCGGCGTCAATTTGATCTGTTTTCCGCACACGCAAGCTATCCAGTTGCTTCTTAGCTTCTAAGGGATTAAGCCGTATATAAGCATAGCCATGTTCATCCAGAAAAGCTTGAAGACGGCGAGAGTAGACACCTGTTGCTTCAAAGATGATTTCTGGCTTATGGACGGTTCTCAAATCGCCAAGTAGCCGAGCAAAGCCTAAGGCGTCATTGGACATGGTATAGCCATGAACTTTCTCACCATTGACTAGAATGGCCACTTCTGAACTTGCCTTACTCACATCAATCCCAAAAACTGCACGCATGATATTACCTCTTTGTCTTGAATGATTCCTTGTTTTAGTGATGTCATTTTCAATACTCGACGTCTGGCGTCCCACATACTTTGATAACATTCTTTCTAAAACAGGTGCCTTGCCAGTTTTTGATGCGACGTCTAGCGTCAAAAGAGTTCTCGACTTAACAAGACACCTCTACTTTATCATAAAGAAAAAGTAGTGAGTACTCTCTCCCGTCGGAGATTTCCTCACTACTAATCTTAGTATGTTTATGTTGTTTTTCTACGCTCTTGCGACACTCATACTAGGAACCGTTTGTTTTCAGATATTCAAAAATACGACGGAGTGGCTTCGTAATAATCAGTCACCAAGAGAAAGGTGTACTGCCAAGCTTGTTGCCAAACGGACCCATGTCTTTGGTAATGAAATGGCACGGACCAATTATTATGTGACTTTCGAATGGGAAGGCAAACGGCAAGAGTTTCGTGTTCGCTCGGATGAATTTGCCCTCTTGGCTGAGGGCGACAGGGGAACCCTACATTTTCAGGGGACCCGATTCCTAGGCTTTAATCGGAGCTAGGGTTCCTTTTCTGTTTGAAATCCACAAAATAGTGTATAATAGCAGGAGTTTATCAGTCAAAAATCTTGGTCGATCAAACCAGTCAGGCTGATAGAAATACCCTTGGAGAAAGTTGAACATGTCACTAGAAAAACGTATTGAAGAAATGTATAAGGACCACGAGGTCAAGCCCTATATCTCCCCAGAACGCGACCTAGCGACCTGGCTCTTAGAAGCCAAGCCAGTGCCCAAACGCAATATGGTTCGTCTGGAAGAAGGCATTTTGCCAGGTGATATTATTTTGCTATGGCGGATTAGCCTAGGTTCTTTTGAAACGACGACGCCCTACTCCAAGTACTTTGAGTACATGTATGGTATCAACGGTCCTGCTCACATGGAGCAGTTGATCGTAGACGGTTATGCCTATGTGGAATCAGCCTTTGATTCCCTAGACCATATCACCTCGACTGCTAAGAAAAATATCCTCAAAGCAGAAGGAGTGACAGGTCTGTCCAAGATGAAGGCAGCAGACCTGGACACTGCCCTCAAGGACAACTTGACAGAAGAAAAACTGGCACCTTACTTTACCGTCAGAGGTTATGCTTTGACGGAAAAAGGTAGAGCTGCTCTCGATAATCACCCAGAAGTGCTTGCAAAACACCCAATGAAGAAGATGTACAAATAAAAATAGAAAAGATTTTTGAACGGCACCCAAAAGTTAGAAACATTCTAGCTTTTTGGGTGTTTTTATTTGCTAATATGTCTATTTCCCTTGACAGAAAACGCTATCAATGATATTCTAGTGTAAATTATTGAAACGTTTCAAAAGAAAGGGGTAAACCATGGAAGAGCAAAAATCAATCACCATGAAAGACGTTGCGCGGGTTGCTGGTGTAAGCGTTGGAACTGTATCAAGAGTTATCAACAATGAGCCAGGTATTAAGGAAAGTACGCTTGAAAAAGTCAATGCAGCCATTAAGGAATTAAATTACATCCCAGATGTTTACGCCCGTGGCATGAAGAAGAACAAGACCGAAACCATTGCCTTGATTATTCCGACAGTTTGGCATCCTTTTTTTGGAGAATTTGCCTATCATGTTGAAGTTGAACTGAGTAAGAAAAATTACAAGTTGCTCCTTTGCAATATTTCTGGTCCAAAAAGGGAACTGGATTATCTGACTATGCTGCAACAAAATAAGGTGGACGGCATTATCGCCATCACCTACAGTCCCATTGATGATTACCTATCGTCCAATATTCCTTTTGTGAGTATCGACCGCACCTATGAAAATAAGGCTATTCCCTGTGTCAGTTCGGACAACCAAGCAGGAGCAGAGCTAGCGGCGGACATCTTGATTGCAAAAGGTGGTAGCCATTTTGCCTTTATTGGTGGGCACAATAAAACCATCAACGAAACCAAGAAGCGCAGAATCTATTTTGAAAAACGAATAGTAGAAGCTGGTTTTCCTTGTCAAGTCTTGGATTTGGAAGAACCCTATGATGATTTTGTTGGAACAGTAGAGAAATTTTTGATTGCCAACCCGCAAATTGATGCCATTTTTACCATCAATGATTTTGTGGCTCTCGACACCCTCTCTATTTTGGAAAAATTGGGTAAACGGGTTCCAGAAGATGTGCAGGTCATTGGCTATGACGGTATTCAGTTAGCAAGTGAACGCTCTCTAGAACTTTCCACCATCCGTCAACCTTTAGAGGCTATGGCCCAAGAAGCAGTGGCTTGTTTAGTCGACATTATTGAGAAAAGGGAGCGTCCTCTCCAAGTCACATTACCAATTTCTTATCTAGAAGGAAAAACGACAAAAAATTGAAAATAGTGGTTTGACCTCGACCTTCTATGTAGAAGGTAAGCGGGCAATTAAATAACATTGTCCCCCCTAAAATATTCTTTCACTCCAAGAGAAGTCCTGTGAATGCAGGGCTTTTTCTGATATGAAAAATATTCTCAATTATGATAAAATAAAGAGATTGAGAAAGTTGAGGATTTTATGGCAAAAACTAGTAAAAAAGGAAAGGCGACCCGCAGGCCGACCAAGGCAGAACAGGCCCAGCAAGATAAGGTAAAAAATGTCACATTACGAGTGGCTGGTATACTTTTTGTCCTCTTCGCTGCTATTCGCTTGGGAGCATTTGGGGTAACGAGTTATAATTTACTGCGCTTACTGTTTGGAAGTGTGACCTACCTAGTTTTGGTAGGTGCCCTTATTTTCCTCTTTGCGCCGGCACGTATTCGCAGTCGCAAAGGGACTATATCGGGGTTCTGTTTTCTTCTTATCGGACTTCTAATCGAATTTCAGGCTTATTTGGATCTAGGTTATAAAGGAAGTGACTTATTCAACCAGACCTTCAAACTTATCGTGAGGGATTTATCAAAGTTTCAGGTGACCAACTTTGCTGGAGGTGGCTTACTGGGCAGTGTCTTTTATTGGCCGGTGTCCGTCCTCTTTTCCAATGCCGGTGCCTTCTTCATCGGTTTCTTGGTCTTGGCCTTTGGGATTTTTAAGTTAGGTCCATGGTCTGTCTATGATGTGGCGGATGGCTTGTCACTGGCTAAGGATAAGTTGGCTGAGGGGCAGGCAAAAAGGGCAGAGCTTCGTGAGATTAAGCGGGCTGAACGAGAAGAAAAACGTCAGCTAGAATTGGCTCGTCTTGTGGAAGAACGACTTCAATTAGAGGAAACGGAAAACACTCAGACCATTGAGTTAGATGATAGACGGATTGACTTGGAAACTGGTGAAATCCTGGAAGAACAAACTTTCCAAGTTCCTATTATCTCTGGCTATGACCATCAGGTAGAAGATGAATTTCCGGTTATGCTGGTGGAGGATGAGGAGGAAATTTCCCCTCAGAGCCAGCCTATTGCTGAAGATGATGGTCAAGATATTCAGATTGATTTCAAACCCAAGAAGAATTTGGTTTACAAACTGCCGTCCATTGACCTATTTGCACCTGTCAAGTCTAAAGGACAAGGGAATGAGAAAAAGATTGTTCGGCAAAATATCAAGGTTTTGGAAGATACTTTTGCGAGCTTTGGTATAAAGGTAGTGGTTGAGCGTGCGGAGATCGGTCCATCCGTAACCCGTTATGAATTAAAACCGGCTGTCGGTGTGCGGGTCAATCGGATTTCCAATCTGGCAGATGATTTGGCTTTGGCACTGGCTGCTAAGGATGTCCGGATTGAAGCACCCATTCCTGGTAAATCCTTGGTTGGTATCGAAGTGCCAAACTCAGAAGTGGCCATGGTTCCTTTCCGAGAACTTTGGGAACAATCCAAGACAGATGCTAGCAAGCTCTTAGAAATTCCACTTGGTAAGGCAGTCAATGGCACAGTCCGTTCTTTTGATTTGACCAAAATGCCCCATCTCTTGGTTGCTGGTTCAACTGGTTCAGGGAAATCCGTTGCAGTTAATGGTATTATCTCTTCTATTTTGATGAAGGCAGGACCTGACCAAGTCAAATTCATGATGATTGACCCTAAAATGGTTGAATTGTCCGTCTATAATGACATCCCTCATTTGCTCATTCCAGTAGTGACCAATCCGCGCAAGGCAGCTCGGGCCTTGCAAAAAGTTGTGGACGAAATGGAAAAACGCTACGAACTATTTAGTCATATCGGTGTGCGTAATTTGGAAGGTTACAATGCCAAGGTAGAAGAGTTTAACAGTCGTTCAGAAGAAAAACAAATTCCACTTCCCCTCATTGTCGTCATTGTCGATGAGTTGGCAGACTTGATGATGGTAGCCAGCAAGGAAGTGGAAGATGCCATTATTCGTTTGGGGCAAAAGGCGCGTGCAGCAGGTATTCACATGATTTTGGCCACCCAACGTCCGTCTGTTGATGTTATTTCTGGTTTAATTAAGGCTAATGTTCCATCTCGAGTTGCCTTTGCGGTGGCATCTGGCACCGATTCACGGACCATTTTGGGAGAAAATGGAGCGGAGAAATTGCTAGGTCGTGGAGATATGCTCTTCCATCCTATTGGAGAGTCTGCACCCGTTCGATTACAAGGTTCCTTTATTTCCGATGACGACGTTGAGCGAATTGTCAACTTTGTCAAGGAACAAGCAGAAGCAGAATATGACGAAACCTTTGATCCTGGTGAAGTGGCAGAGGGGGATGGCGAGGCTGGCTTTGGTGATGAGGGGGGAGATCCACTCTTCAATGAAGCGCGTGCCTTGGTAGTGGAAACACAGAAAGCCAGTGCCTCTATGATCCAACGACGCTTGTCTGTCGGCTTTAACCGAGCAACTAGACTGATGGAAGAATTGGAAGCAGCAGGAGTGATTGGTCCAGCAGAAGGCACCAAACCCAGAAAGGTATTGGAAACGCAGTAATGAAATTTGAAGCAGTCCACCATATTGCTATTATTGGTAGCCATTATGAACGAACACGAGAGTTCTATGTTGAAAAATTAGGCTTTGAGCAGCTGGATGAACATATCAGACCAGAAAAAAATGACATTCTTTTCAATGTCAAAAAAGGAAATATGGTCTTGGAAATTTTCATCAAGCCGGATGCACCTATTCGTCCAGCCATGCCCAATCCAGAACACACTGGGCTTCGCCATCTTGCATTTAAAGTGGCAGATGTGGAAGCTTCTCTGAAAGAATTTGACCGTTTAGGTATTCGGCATGAACCTATCCGGACAGATGATTTTGACGGGAAGAAGATGGCCTTCTTCTTTGATCCAGATGGCCTCCCCTTAGAAATTCATGAATAAAAAGAGCCCCTTGTAACAGCTAGCTACAGGGGGCTTTGTTCTAGGATTTGAGTGTCAATACAGCAATGACCAAGGCCAAATACATAAAGAAGGTCAGGATAAAGCTAGCTCTCCAAAATACTTTGAAAAAACGCTTATAGGAGAATTCCTTTTTCTTAAAGAGGAAGAAGGCGCACAATCCCATGGATAGTAGGGAAAGGGCTAGGAGCAGGTGTGGGAGTAGACTGCTATAGTAAATCCTGTCCGAGATAAGATAAAATTCCAGGCCATAAAGTGGAAAGGCAATATCAGCAAAGTTTCGCCCGTATTTGTGCAGCTTAAAAAACTTGACGGCAATAATGGAAATTGCCAAGGTCAGAAAGATGAACAGAACTGCAATGATTTTTATAAAGAGGATTGATTCAAACATACTTTCATTCTATAAAAAATGTGAAGAAAAGTAAACATAAAGCTTGCATTTCTTTTAAAATCATGTATAATGAAAAGGTATGTGTAAAACGCATATTTGTGGGAGGTAAAAATCTGTAATTACCGCCAAAACCACAATAGGAGGATTTTTAAGATGGCTAAGAAAGTCGAAAAACTTGTAAAACTTCAGATCCCTGCTGGTAAAGCTACTCCAGCTCCACCAGTCGGACCAGCACTTGGTCAAGCAGGTATCAACATCATGGGATTCACTAAGGAATTTAACGCTCGTACAGCTGACCAAGCTGGTATGATCATTCCAGTTGTAATCTCTGTATATGAAGATAAATCATTTGATTTCATCTGTAAGACACCACCAGCTGCTGTTCTTTTGAAAAAAGCTGCAGGTGTTGAAAAAGGTTCAGGTACACCTAACAAAACGAAAGTTGCTTCAGTAACTCGTGCACAAGTACAAGAAATTGCTGAAACAAAAATGCCAGATTTGAACGCTGCTAGCTTGGAAGCTGCAATGCGTATGATCGAAGGTACTGCTCGTTCTATGGGCTTCACTGTTACTGACTAATCAGTAGCAAACCCAAGACCCGCATATCCTCATCGCTTCGATAGGTGACGTGGGAGATGAAAATCGATATGACCACATTACAAGGAGAATAAAAATGGCTAAAAAAAGCAAAAACTTACGTGCTGCTCTTGAGAAAATCGACAGCACAAAACTTTACAGCGTAGAAGAAGCTGTTGCACTTGCAAAAGAAACTAACTTCGCTAAATTTGATGCGTCAGTTGAAGTTGCTTACAACTTGAACATCGACGTTCGTAAAGCAGACCAACAAATCCGTGGTGCAATGGTGTTGCCAAACGGTACTGGTAAAACTGCTCGCGTTCTTGTTTTCGCGCGTGGTGCGAAAGCAGAAGAAGCAAAAGCTGCTGGTGCAGACTTTGTTGGTGAAGATGACTTGGTTGCTAAAATCAACGGTGGTTGGTTGGACTTCGACGTTGTTATCGCAACTCCAGATATGATGGCAGTTGTTGGACGTCTTGGTCGTGTACTTGGTCCACGTAACTTGATGCCAAACCCTAAAACTGGTACAGTAACAATGGATGTTGCTAAAGCAGTTGAAGAGTCTAAAGGTGGTAAAATCACTTACCGTGCTGACAAAGCAGGTATCGTACAAGCTCTTATCGGTAAAGTATCATTTGATGCTGACAAACTTGTTGAAAACTTCAAAGCTTTCAACGAAGTAATGGTTAAAGCAAAACCAGCTACAGCTAAAGGTACTTACATGACTTCAGTATCTATCACTACAACACAAGGTGTTGGTATTAAAGTAGATCCAAACTCACTTTAATCAATAAAAAGATTGTCTTAGGGCAGTCTTTTTTGATATATTGACAGAGGTTTGAAAAAGGGTTATACTGATATAAAAAACAAGGATATAGGAGTTTCGTATGAAAAAAGCTAATCGTGAAGAATTTTATTCCCATTTATCTGCCCTTTATCAGTTGGCTCCGGAAGCTATTTCACCGGTCTTGCGTGAGAAAGTAGTTGAATTTGCTCAGAAGCTCGACCAGTCAGATAATCTTTATTTGTTGGCGAGTCAGCTTTCGGTATATGTGAATAGGGAATTACTTGAGCAGGCTGGAAAAGCACCAAAGGAGCTGCTTGATTTAGCTTCTTATATCCAGGAACTGCAGGTCAGCCATAGTCGGTATATGGCCCGATTAGATAATTTATAGGAGTTTCGTATGAAAAAAGCCAATCGTGAAGAATTTTACTCCCATTTATCTGCCCTTTATCAACTGGCTCCGGAAGCTATTTCACCGGTCTTGCGTGAGAAAGTAGTTGAATTTGCGCAGAAGCTCGACCAGTCAGATAATCTTTATTTGTTGGCTGATCAGTTGTCGGTATTTGTCAATGCTGAATTGACTGGCTTGACCTGGAGAGCGCCAAAGGAGTTGGTAGAATTGGGGCGCTATATCCAGGAATTACAAGTGACCTATCGACGTTATGTACTAGGAATAGATAATTTAGAGGAAGAATGATGACAGAATACGCAAAACCACTGGTATGGAAGTGGGAAGATGAAAATGACAATCGTTCGGGCAATCGCCCCACAGCAGGCAGTCGCTTTGAGCAAAAACTACCAAAAGGAGAACAGCCTTTCCAAGTTTATTCCTTGGGGACACCGAATGGTATTAAGGTTGCTATCATGCTGGAAGAGTTGAAGGAGTTAGGGATTTCCGAAGCTGCTTACGACCTTTATCTGATCAATATTGGTCAAGGGGACCAGTTTGGCTCTGATTTTGTTGGAATAAATCCAAATTCAAAAATTCCAGCTATGGTAGATTACTCTGAGAAGGAGCCGGTTCCAGTTTTTGAATCAGCCAACATTCTACTTTACCTGGCAGAAAAATTTGACGCCTTCATACCCAAAGCTTGGGCGGAACGTACAGAAGTCCTTAACTGGCTCTTCTGGCAAACTGGCGCCGCGCCATTTGTTGGCGGTGGTTTTGGGCATTTCTTCCATTACGCTCCGACAGCGCAGGAATATCCGATTAACCGCTATGCCATGGAAACCAAACGCCAATTAGATTTGTTGGATCAATTATTGGCGACCAGAGAATATATTGCTGGAAAAGACTATACCATCGCAGATATTGCCATCTGGTCCTGGTATGGACGCTTGGTGCAAGGTCAACTCTATCCTGGTTCAGCAGAATTTCTGGATGTAGCCTCTTATCGCCATTTGAATGCCTGGGTGGAGAAAATTGCAGACCGTCCAGCCGTTCAGAAAGGCCTGGCAGTAAAATATGCTTCTATAGAAGATTAAAAACCTGTATTCACCCTTCAGCACTTCCACCTATGGCTAGATTTTCAGCTACTCAGCCTTTGTTAATATTCCCTAAAAAGCTGCCTTGATTAGCGAAAAACTAGCTCTTGTTTAAAAGTACTTCGCTTGTGAATTCTGGTTCTAAGTAACGAGGCTGGGCTCAAGCCCAGCACCACTTCTCAAAGTTAGCGTCAACATCTCAGCGCAGTGGTTGATTGGCAGATTTGTTCGTGTTTCACACTCCAAATCTGACCATTACGACTGTTGCGAACAAAGTTCGCTCTATTTCCAACCTCCAACAGTCACTACTCTGACTGTTGGAGCTATGCGGGGGTGGGAGTGAAACAGTCTGGGGATAGACTGTTTCAGCTCAACAACTGGAAATAAGGACTTGTTGACGAACTCTTCTTTTAATTGTTGAGTTCTGTCCCACTCCCTTTTGCTTGCTCATATTTTACAATGGTTTGATAAAAGTTTATAATAGAGGAGTTATACTCAATGAAAATCAAAAACAGACTAGCTCCAAAGGTTTGGGGAACCTTTGGAGGTTGGAGATGGGTGAACGTAGTTCGTTTCTACTTATGCAGATAGAACCCTGTTACTATTTTATTTCAAGGTAACAGGCTGAAAGGCTCCACTGGAGCCTTTCACTCATCAAATCAAGTCAACAACGTCTGATTTTGATTTTCGAAGAGTATTATCTTAAAAGAAAGAAGTTTTATCATGTCTGAACAAACAAAAACGGGCCAATCCCGTGAGCAAGAAACAATGGTGCGAGGCATGGCCTGGTTGACTGCCGGGAATTTTCTCAGTCGTTTGCTGGGTGTTGCCTATGTAATACCTTGGTATATCTGGCTGGGAGAACATCGGGCGGAGGCCAATGCCTTATTTAGCATGGGCTATCAAATTTATGCCAACTTCCTCTTGATTTCTACGGCTGGTTTGCCGACCGCCATTGCCAAACAGGTTGCCAAGTACAATGTACTAGGGAAAGAAGAAGTTTCCCTCTATCTGGTTCGGGAATTCTTTAAGCTCATGTTGGTCTTTGGTGCGGTCTTTGCCGGAGCCATGTTTATCAGTTCGCCTTGGCTAGCTGAAGCGTCAGGTTCCAAAGAAAAACTCATTCCAGTCATGTATAGTCTGGTTCCTCCCTTATTCATTTTTCCAGCTATGAGTATCCTACGTGGTTTTTTCCAAGGGCGGCACGATATGAAACCCTACGCTATCAGTCAGTTGGCTGAACAGTTGGTTCGTGTTATTTGGATTTTAGCAGCTACCTTTATTATCATGAAGCTGGGCAATGGGAACTATCTAGACGCAGTAGTACAGTCGACCTTTGCTGCCTTTGTAGGTATGCTGGCAAGTGTAGGAATTCTGGTTTATACTCTCTGGAAACAGGGGTACTTGGGTAAGTTGCTCCATGCCAAGAAGCAGAAAATATCTGTCAATACAGGTCAACTCATCAAAGAAACAGTCAAGGATGCTATTCCGATTATTATTTTGAGTTTGACCATCCAGTTGCTCCAATTTATTGACCAAGTTACCTTTATCAATGTCATGGAGAAGATTACTAGCCTGACCAATTCGGAACTCTTGGAACTCTATTCCTTTATGTCTGCCAATCCCAATAAGATTACCATGATGATTATCGGGATTTCTATCAGTCTGGGCAGTGTAGCTATCCCACTCATTACTGAGAAGTTTGTAAAAAAAGACTTGAAGGCAGCTTCCAATTTGGTGGCGGATAACTTGCAGTTACTCTTTATTTTTACCATTCCAGCCATTGTTGGAACGGTCTTGTTGGCTAGACCACTCTACTCAGTCTTCTACGGTCAATCGCAGGACATTGAAATACAGCTCTTTGTTTGGAACCTGGTCATGATTTTACCTCTTGGCTTATACTCTGTTATCAGTGTTGTTATTCAAGCGATTTTTGAAAATCGTCGAGCGGTTATCTATTTTGCAATTGGAATACTGATAAAAGTGATCTTGCAGTTGCCAATGATTTATCTCTTCCAAGTTTACGGTCCCTTCCTTTCAACCCTGGTCAGTCTTACCGTCATGCTCTATTTATTCTATAAGCGTATTGACGCAGTCTTAGGTGTGGACGAAGGTTTGATTGTGAAAGACATTGTGACAATCAGCTGGATTTCCTTGGTTATGGGGGGCATTGTTTGGCTACTTGAATTGCTTCTCAATCACTTGCTACCAGCTGGTGGTTATCTATCGAGCTTTGTTCATTTGCTCCTTTCGGGAGGGGTGGGCGTATTCGTTTTTGTCATTTTGACCTTGAAGACACGACAGCTAGATCGTTTGATTGGCAGTCGGGCAGACTTGCTCCGTCGCAAACTAAAATTGGCTTAATAAACTCTAGGAAAATCTGGAATGGATTTTCCTTTTTTCGTGGAGATTTTTCTATAAAAAATTTTGATTTTGTGGTAGAATAGTAGGGATAAAAAAGAGGAGAGAGATGATGAAACCTAAATACCAACGTATTCTAATCAAACTATCTGGCGAGGCCTTGGCCGGTGAACGTGGTGTCGGTATTGACATCCAAACGGTTCAAGCAATGGCTAAGGAAATTCAAGAAGTAGCAGAATCAGGTGTTCAAATTGCCCTTGTTATTGGTGGTGGTAACCTTTGGCGTGGTGAACCTGCTGCTGAGGCTGGTATGGATCGTGTGCAGGCAGACTATACTGGTATGCTTGGTACGGTTATGAATGCTCTTGTAATGGCTGATTCCCTTAAACAACTTGGTGTGGATACGCGTGTGCAGACAGCAATTGCCATGCAGTCTGTGGCTGAGCCATATATTCGTGGTCGTGCCTTGCGTCACCTTGAAAAAGGTCGGATTGTCATCTTCGGTGCTGGAATCGGTTCACCATACTTCTCAACAGATACAACTGCCGCTCTTCGTGCAGCAGAGATTGAAGCAGATGCCATCTTGATGGCTAAAAACGGTGTGGATGGTGTCTACAATGCCGATCCTAAGAAAGATGCAAATGCGGTTAAATTTAATGAATTAACCCACCGTGAAGTCATCAGCCGTGGCTTGAAAATCATGGATGCAACAGCTTCTACGCTGTCAATGGACAACGACATTGACTTGGTAGTCTTTAACATGAACGAGCCAGGCAATATCAAGCGTGTTGTCTTTGGTGAACAAATCGGTACAACGGTTTCTAATTCTACAGAAGAAAAATAAAAGATAAAATATAAAGAAGGAAGTCTTATGTCAAAAGAAATTATTGCAAAAGCCCAAGAACGCATGAACCAATCTCATCAGAGTTTGGCTCGTGAGTTCAGCCATATCCGTGCTGGTCGTGCCAATGCTAGCTTGTTGGACCGCATTTCAGTAGAATACTACGGTGCTCCAACACCCTTGAACCAATTGGCTGGTATTACCGTTCCAGAAGCGCGTGTTCTCTTGATTACACCATTTGACAAGTCTATCTTGAAGGATATTGAGCGTGCCTTGAACGCATCTGACCTTGGTTTGACACCACAGTCTGATGGTACAGTTATTCGCTTGGTTATTCCTGCATTGACAGAGGAAACGCGTAAAAACTTGGCAAAAGATGTGAAAAAAGTGGGTGAAAACTCTAAAGTGGCTATCCGAAACATCCGTCGTGATGCTATGGACGAGGCTAAGAAAGCTGAAAAAGCTAAAGAAATCACGGAAGACGATTTGAAAACACTTGAGAAAGACATTCAAAAAGTCACTGACGATGCCATCAAGACTATCGATAAGATGACTGCCGACAAGGAAAAAGAATTGTTGGAAGTTTAATCGATTTCCTTAAATGCAAGTAAATGTCATTGCTAACATGTCTAACGGAAGTGATGATACAATAAACATCTAATGGGGCTGGGCAAAAAGTCTAAAGCCACTTCTCAGAGTTCGTGTCAACATCTCAGCGCAGTGGTTGATTGGCAGATTTGTTCGTGTTTCACACTCGAAATCTGACCTAATCAACTGTGCGGGGGTGGGAACACGAACTCTTTTTTGACTAGTTGAGTTCTTTCCCACTCCCATTTTTAATCAGAAAGAAGAAAATCATGAATGATTTATTAGCACACTATGTGGTTGGTCTTGTGACCGACCAAAATGACCAATTTTACTTTATCCAGAAAGAAGGGCTGACCTTTGCTCTTTCAAAAGATGAAGGAGAGTTCCAACTAGGGCAATCTGTCAAGGGTTTCGCTTATACAGATATGAAACAAAAGCTGCGTTTAACCACTAAAGAAGTGGGAGCAAGCCGGACTAGCTTTGGTTGGGGAACAGTGACTGACGTTCGTAAAGACTTGGGTGTTTTTGTGGACACTGGTTTACCAGACAAGCAGGTGGTTGTTTCCTTGGATATTTTGCCTGAAATCAAGGAGTTGTGGCCTAAAAAAGGCGACCAACTTTATGTGAAATTGGACGTGGATAAGAAAGACCGTATCTGGGCTCTACCAGCCTTTCAAGAAGATTTTCAAAAGATGGCAGGCCCTGCTTATGATAATATGCAGAACCAAACCCTGCGTGCCATCGTTTACCGTCTGAAGATGACAGGGACCTTTGTCTATCTACCTGATAACAATATGCTTGGATTTATCCATCCTAGTGAACGATTTGCCGAGCCACGCTTGGGGCAGGTTTTGGAGGCGCGTGTGATTGGTTATCGGGCAGTTGACCGAACCTTGAACCTTTCTCTTAAACCACGTTCATTTGAGATGTTGGAAAATGATGCTCAGATGATTTTGACTTATCTGGAGAGCAGTGGGGGCTTTATGACCTTGAACGACAAGTCTGCTCCGGAAGATATCAAGTCCACCTTTGGTATTTCCAAGGGACAATTCAAAAAAGCCCTGGGTGGTTTGATGAAGGCTGGGAAGGTCAAACAAGACGAGTTTGGAACGGAGTTGATCTAAAAATGAGAGTATATATCGCTGGAAGTGGTGCCATGGGTTGCCGTTTTGGCTATCAGTTATCAAAGACAAAGCATGAAGTGATTTTGTTGGATAATTGGGATGCCCATATCGAAGCGATTCGTGAAAATGGTCTGAAGGTGACGGGAGATTTTGATGATGTCGTCCAGCTCCCTATTATGAAGCCGACTGAGGCGACGGAAGTTGCTGACCTGATTATCCTCTTAACCAAGGCGGACCAGCTGCCAAAAATGTTGCAGGATATTAAGGGTATCATTGGTGAAAAGACTAAGGTTCTTAGCCTCTTGAATGGACTTGGACATGCGACCACCATGCGCCGTTATGTGCCTGATGAGAGTATTATGGTCGGTGTAACGATTTGGTTGGCTGGTCTTAAGGGTCCTGGTCATGCGCATTTGCAGGGTCCTGGTTCTATCTCTGTGCAGAATATGGTTGGTGATGGTCAGTCAGTTGCTGATATGATTGCTATGTTTAATGAGGCTGGTCTAAATGCGACCTATGATGACCACGTTATCAATGCTATTTGGCAAAAGGCCTGTGTCAATGGCACCATGAATCCGACTTGTACAATCTTGAATTGCACCATTGGAGAACTCTTTGGAACAGAGGGCGGGCTAAATTTGGTGCAAGGAATTTTCAAGGAATTCATCGCCGTTGCCAAATCAGAAACCGCTGGAATTGATGAAGAGGCTATTTGGAAATATATCATTGATGCTTCTAAAAAAGCATCTAATCACTATCCATCTATGCATCAGGATTTGGTGCAAAATGGTCGTAAGACTGAAATTGATTACCTAAATGGCGCTGTTGTTTTTAAAGGCAAACGTGCAGGCATTCCAACTCCTTATTGCCAAATGATTACAGAGATGGTTCATGCCAAGGAAGCCATGCTTGGGTTGAGATAGGGGATTTTAGGAGATAAAGGTGAAAAAGAGTATTGTTTGTTGGGTAATTGTTCTATTAACGATGATCCTCCTACCAGTACGTGCAGATGAATTGATGGACATTACGCGAGCTGCTGGCTATGAAGTCAGTGAAGTCAATCGTCCCAAGTCTACCATTGTAATTGATGGAAATACTGGAGATATTCTATGGCAGGATAATGTTGATGAGGTTCGTGATCCTGCAAGTATGAGTAAACTAATGACGCTTTATTTAGTGTATGAAGCGATAGCCAAAGGAGAATTATCGGAAGATAGTATCATTCGCGCAACGGCTACTGATCAAGCTATTGCAACTATCTACGCACTTTCAAACAATAAAATAGTGGCGGATGTGGATTACACCGTTAGAGAATTGATAACGATGACTGCAGTCCCGTCATCCAATGTTACAACCATCATGCTTGCAAATCATTTGTCAAACAATGACCCAGATGCTTTTATCGATAGGATGAATGCTAAGGCGCAAGAATTAGGGATGACCAATACAGTGTGGCACAATGCAAGTGGAGCAGTTGCTGTGGCTTTTGAGGGGTACTATGTTCCAACGCGTTATGACATTCACCAAACAAACCAAACGACTGCGCGTGATTTGGCTATTTTAACCTACCATTTTTTGAAGAATTATCCTGGGATTTTAGAACATACAAAAGATCCAGTTGTTACCGTTAAAGCAGGGACTCCCTATGAGGAAACCTTTAAAACCTATAATTATTCCTTGCCAGGTGCTCAATATGGAATTGATGGGGTTGATGGTTTAAAAACGGGTTCGAGTCCAAGTGCAGGCTTTAACTATATCGCTACGATTAAACGTGGAGAGCAACGCCATATTGCTGTCGTTATGGGGGTGGGAGATTGGTCGGATCAGAACGGTGAATATAAGCGTCATCCGTTTGGGAATGCCCTGATTGAAAAGTCTTATCAAGATTTTGAATATAAAAAATTATTTTCTGCTGGTAAGCACGAAATCAATGGTCAAGTCATTCAGTTGAGTAATGATTTCTACGGAACTATTCCAAAGGGAACAGAACCTAAATTTTTAATAGAAAACAATACTCTCATCTTAGAAAATGGACTTGAAGGGGTTAGTCCAGTGATAAACAATGCAGTAACAATTGAGAATGCTACATCTGAATCCCAAGGTATGCTTCAGGTTTCTGAACATTTTAACCCAGATGCTTTATTTTCTGTTATTTCAAGATTCCTACCAATTCTCCTCATTGGACTGCCTATTGTTCTTGTTATCCTAATCATTGTTGTCGTTGAACGCGATCGTGCTCGTAAAACAAAATTAAGAATGGAAGGGCGCTCACGTAGGAATAGATAGCACTTTTTAGTTAGGGAGATTGTATGAATTATGAAGTAGAAAGCATCGAAGCTTATTTTTCTACTTTACCAGATAGGCGAAAGGAAGCAGTGGAACGCCTTCACCAAGTCATTGTTGAGCATTTGCCTGCTGGTTTTGAGGTCGGTGTGCTGGGTGGGATGATCAATTATTACGTCCCTCTGTCAGCCTATCCAAATGGTTATCATTGTACACCTGGGGAACCCTTGCCTTTCTTGGCCTTGGCCTCACAAAAGGCTCATATTGCCCTCTATCATATGGGAATTTATATGGATAAGGAATTGAATGACTGGTTTGTAGAAAAGTATCAGGAACAGGTTCCGACCAAAATGGACATGGGAAAATCCTGCGTTCGCATGAAAAATCCCAAGAATATTCCCTATGAATTGATTGGCCAATTGGTGAGTAAGATGTCTATGGAGCGCTATATTGCCCTCTACGAAGAAAATCATATTAGAAAGTAAGAGTTGTGAGAAGAAGTTTTTATTCTTGGTTGATGACCCAACGCAATCCTAAGAGCAATGAGCCTGTTGCGATTTTAGCAGATTATGCTTTTGAGGAAGTTGATTTTCCCAAGCAATCAGATAATTTTGATGAGGTCAGTCGATTTTTGGAAGAATCTGCTAGCTTTGCCTTTTCCATGTCAGACTTTGATGCCATTTGGGAAGAGTATTTGGGACATTGATGATATGAATATGTGAGAGTAGTTGTAAAAGTGCAACTACTCTTTTTTTGAAAAATAGCTTAAAATGAACAAGAATATTTTTTCAAGCCATATACTTGCATTTTTTCGGGGGGGGGTATAATATATATTCAGGATAGGATTTGTCCTGATAAGCCGTTTGGATTCAAGCTACTGGAATAACTTGATGATTTCAGTACAGTACCTGAGAAAACGGTGATACAACAGGAAACCAAACTTTCCTTCCTTTCTTAATTATTCTACACCCCACATAGAAAATTCAAGTTTGGTCTTTCTAAAACAGTGAATGTCGCCATGTTCGCTGTTTTTCTTTTTACCTCGAAAATTCAGTTGGTGGAAAATTTTGGTATAATAATAGAAAAGCTACCAAAGGAGAAGTTTCTTGCTAGAACATTCAATTGATATTCATTTAAAACATCCAGATGATTTGTTTAGCCTATTTGGTTCGAATGAACGCCATCTGAGATTGATGGAACAGGAATTGGGGGTGGTGATCCATGCACGGACAGAAGTTGTGCAAGTTATCGGTCAGGTAATTCAGGTGGAGCAAGCTCGCCTGGTTATCCAGTCCCTCTTAGTCTTGGTTAATCGAGGCCTGGTCATCAATACGCCAGATGTGGTCACGGCTATTTCCATGGTCAAAAATGATGAGATTGAGAAATTCGTTGCCCTCTACGAAGAAGAAATCATCAAGGATAACTACGGCAAGCCCATTCGCGTAAAGACCCTTGGTCAAAAACTCTATGTGGATAGCGTAAAGCGTCATGACATCGTATTTGGAATTGGTCCTGCTGGTACAGGTAAGACCTTCTTGGCGGTTACTCTCGCGGTCACAGCCCTCAAGCGGGGGCAGGTAAAGCGTATCGTCCTAACTCGTCCTGCGGTAGAGGCGGGCGAAAGTTTAGGTTTTTTGCCAGGGGACTTAAAAGAAAAAGTAGACCCTTATTTGCGCCCGGTCTATGATGCCCTCTACCAGATCCTTGGCAAAGAGCAGACCACGCGCCTAATGGAGCGCGAGATTATCGAGATTGCACCGCTGGCCTATATGCGGGGTCGGACCTTGGAGGATGCCTTTGTTATCTTGGATGAGGCGCAAAATACCACCATTATGCAGATGAAGATGTTCCTGACTCGTCTGGGCTTTAATTCCAAGATGATTGTCAATGGGGATATTAGTCAGATTGACCTACCTCGCAAGGTTAAGTCGGGCTTGATTGATGCGACAGAGAAGTTGAGCAAAATACCGCAGATTGATTTCGTCCATTTTTCAGCCAAGGATGTGGTCCGCCATCCAGTCGTTGCCCAGATTATTAACGCTTACGAGCAGGAGGTGCTGGCTGCGGATGGTCGGGCAAGTTTTGAGACGATTGGGGAGTTGAGGAAAGAGAAAGATGCGGAGGAGTAATTATTTTCTGCATCTTTTCCTGTCGAAATAGTTTGTGGAAAACAAGTGAAGGAGTGACGCGTGATAAAACAAGGTCTACTTAGATTGGTTTTGCTTGGTTTTGTCTGTCTCTTAGCTGCCTGCGGTGGTCAGAAAATAGGAGATGACCAAACACAAGTTGAAAAAGCAGAACCGACTATCCAAACTAATTTTTATCAAGCTATAAATAGGGACTGGTTAAATGGTGGCTGGTTATCAAGTGGCACACCATTCTACAATGAGTTTACAAGATTGCAAATGGAAGTAGATGAGCAATTAAAATCGGATTTTGACAAAATGGTAGCTGGTCAGCTAGAGCCTCAGTCGGAGGATTTAGTAGAATTTATCAAGTTGTATCAGCAAGGTCTTGATTTTACCAAAAGGGAAGAAGATGGTGTCAGAGTAGCTAGAATGATACTGGATGAAATGATGGGAATTGCTTCGTTTTCCGAGCTGAAATCGCTTAGCCAAGATTGGATTCGTAAGGACTATCCATTGCCCTATGGTCTTGATGTGATTGCCAATCCACGAAACACATCTGAAAGAATGCTAATTTTGCTACCACCTCAGACGATTCTACCTGATAAGTCCTACTATGAAGACAGGACTGTTCGTGAGAAACTCATGGATTCTTACCGTATATCTGCGAGACATATTTTGGAAAAATGTGGCTACTCAGACGGGGAGGCTACTGCTTTGGTTGAAGGTGCCATTGCTTTTGACAATCGACTCGTTGACACTCTACCAGCTAGTGAGAATGTGCATAGTGATTGGGGGCCTGTGAACGCAGAAGAACTTAGATCATTCTCAGAGGTCAAAAACTACTCTCCAGCTTTATCGATTGGAGAACAATTAGTAGGACTGGTGGGCTTGGAACCGGAGGAAGTTTATGTTTCTAATCCAAGCTATTTTGAACAATTATCCCAATTTATCAAGGAAGAAAATTTCTCAGAATATCGATCATGGGCTTTGGTTAGCCAAGCAATGAAGTTAGCTCCCTATTTGACTGGGGAAATCATGCAGACAGCAGGGAGATTTCATGCAGAAGTCCAAGGAGTTTCAGCCTCCTATCCAAATGATTACATGACTTATCTGGATGTGACTGGAATTTTCAAGGAAAGCTTGGGTGTTTATTATGGTCATAACTATGCCGATGAAACGGACTTACTTGCCATTCAGGAAATGGCTGAGGCAATCTCTAGTACCTATCAGGAAAGGATTCTAGCCAATGATTGGCTCAGTCAAACCACCAAGCAAGCCGCAATTAAAAAATTAGAAAATATCACTTATCATATCGGTTATCCAAGGGAGTTGAGCGACTGGACCAAGTCATTAAAGGTGCGTGAAGACTTGTCTTATATTGAAAATGTTTTGGCTATTACGATTCAAGCTAGAACAGGAGTTTTCGAGCGTTATAGTCAGCCAATAGATAGACAAACTTGGGCTAGCAATGTATCGGCAAGTGAAGTAACAGCCGCCTACGCTCCTAGTCAGAATGCTATTTATATTCCGGCGGCTATTTTACAAGCTCCCTATTATGACAAAAATCAATCTGTAGCCGAGAATTATGGTGGGATTGGCAAAATTATCGCTCATGAGTTTGTTCATGCCTTTGATGCCACAGGAGCAAATTTTGATGAGACTGGTAGTCTAAAAGACTGGTGGACAGAGCGAGATAGACTAGCGTTTGAAGAAAAAAATCAAGCCCTAGTAGACTTGTTTGATGGTCTGGAAGTTTATGGTGGTAGAGTAGATGGTCATTTAACCTTGTCTGAAAATCTTGCGGATTTGGGAGGAATACAGATTGCCTTGGCTACGCTCAAAGAAGAAGAACCGTCAGCTAATCTAAAAGAATTTTTTGAGCACTATGCCCGTAGCCGTCGAGAAATGGTTGCGGTTGATTATGGCCGTTATCAACTTCAGGTAGACACACATTCTCCTGAGGAATTTCGGGTCAATCTCCAATTACAGCAAATGGATGATTTTTATAAAGTCTACCATATTCAAGAAGGTGACCCAATGTATAGGGCACCCGAAGAGAGACTGGTTATGTGGTAAATTAAAACCTGCCTGGTTTAATCTGAACTAGGCAGGTTTTCTTGTCATCTAAAAAATGGATTGAAGTTTTTTTCGTGTCCAACGCTGGTATTTTGACCATGTCCAGGATGGACAGTGTAGTGGTTTGGCAGGGTGAAGATGTGTTCTCGGATACCCGCAATCAAGTCATCAAAGTTGCTGGTTGGTAGGTCTGTGCGTCCAATGGTTTCCCGGAAGAGAGCATCTCCAGTGACAACAGCTTCAGCTTCTGGAAAGATAAAGGATACGCCACCGATGGAGTGGCCTGGTGTTGGCACAACCTTGAAATGGAAACCGTCAAACTGGTAGTCGTCTTGGTATTGGAACATGTGCTCAGCAGGTCGGCAGACCACATTTTCCATATCATCGTGACGAGCTAGGCCAGACAGGTTCATCTCTGGTGTATAGAGCCAGCTAGCCTCGCTTTCAGCTACATAGACAGGTGGAAAATCGTAGGTTTCACGTAGGATGTCCAAGCTCATAATATGGTCGTAGTGGGTGTGGGTCAAGAGAATGGCCGCAATCGGTTTACCAATTTTTTCAATAGTGGCTTGGATTTTAGCCCAGTCACTTCCTGGGTCAACGACAAGTAGGTGGCTATCATTTTCAATATAGTAGGTATTTTGAAAGGCAACAGGATTGACAGATTTGTGGATAATCATGGTAGTTCTCCTCACAGAAACGGTTTTTATATAAGTAGTCTAACAAAAAAATCCAGTGACTTCATGGATTTTGTTTGAGGCTTTTTCCTGACGGTCGATTGTGCTATAATGAACAGTATGAAAGATACACCACCAAGCAATCGGTATGCCGTTGTCGATTTGGAAGCAACAGGTACAGGTGCCGATGCAAAAATCATTCAAATCGGGATTGTTCTGGTTGAAAACGGAGAAATTATTGACAGCTATGCGACGGACATCAATCCCTACGAGCTACTTGATGACCATATTAAAAATCTGACGGGAATCACAGACCAGCAGTTGGAGCGGGCTCCTGATTTTGGTCAGGTCGCAAGTACCATTTACGACATGATTGGAGATGCTATTTTCGTCGCCCATAATGTCAAGTTTGATGCCAATCTCTTGGCGGAAGCTCTCTTTTTTGAAGGCTTTGAATTGCTAACTCCGCGCGTGGATACGGTGGAATTAGCACAATTATTTTTTCCGACATTTGATAAATACAGTCTGGGCAATCTAGCAGAGCATTTGGACTTGGGTCTGGACCAGGCACACACGGCTATTTCAGATGCTCTGGCAACGGCTCGACTTCTTATCAAAATTCAAGAGAAAATCAAGAGTTTGCCTCGAACTGTAGTTGAAGACATTCTTGATTTGGCGGACAATCTACTCTTTGAATCCCGTCTAGTTATTGATGAGCTGGTGCCTTATCTAGCTGAAACGATGTCGACCGATCTGGAAAGTATTCATGGCTTGGTATTGAAAAAGCCAGTCAAAGCCCAGCCAGCCTATCATCTGTCAGAAGATTTTGCGACCAATATTGCCCTTCTAGGTCTACACGAACGCAAAAAACAAACTGCCTTTGCTCAAGTGGTTGAAAACCGATTGGCTGATGTAGAACAAGTACATTTTATACAGGCTCAGGCCGGCTTGGGCAAGACCTACGGTTATCTCTTGCCACTACTTGCTAAGTCGGACCAGCCTCTCTTGGTGACGGTGCCGACCAAGCTCCTTCAAGAGCAGATTATGGAAAACGAGGGGAGCAAGCTTCGAGAGATTTTTCATATTTCCATGGCTTCCCTCAAGTCGCCCAAGCATTTTATCAAATTGGATAGTTTTTGGAAAACCTTGCAGCGACAAGATGACAACCGTCTAGTCAATCAATTTAAGATGCAGGTCCTTGTCTGGCTGACAGAAACTACAACAGGTGATTTGGATGAGCTCAAGCAGAAACAACGCTACCAAGCCTACTTTGATGAGATTGCCCATGATGGAAACTTGGAGCCTACCAGTCTTTTCTGGGGTTGGGATTTTTGGCAGCATTTGAATCAGCAAGCCCTATCCAGCAGGGTGCTCATTACCAATCATGCCTATTTCCTCAGTCACCTCAAGGACCAAGATCCCCTGATGGACAATCGTTTGGTGGTCATTGATGAGGCTCAGAAATTCCTCTTGGCTGCCGAAAATCTAGCGACAGATTCTCAGGAACTTACAGCGCTATTACAAATATTGCAGAGTAAAAAAGATAGGGCGGATAGGGTTTTAGACCAACGTCTCTATGAGTCCTGTCAATTTGAGCTCAACCACCTCTTGAATCGTTTTCGCCATTATGGTCAAAGGGAAATAGCAAAAGAAGACTTAGGTCAACTCAAGCAGAATTTAGCTGAATTACAGGACATTGACCTGCAGGACCTGGCTCAACTCCTAGACTATTATGACAGTTTTTGGCTGGAAGAAAAGTATCTTGAGGACAAGCGAATTGCTTATTTGCGAGGCTCCAAGGACAGCCTCTTGAATGTGGCTACTTACCTGCCAGATACTAAGATTTTCTGTATCAGCGCCACCTTGACCATCAGCAAAAAGGTCAGTCTGGCCGACCTACTGGGTTTTGAGCAGGTCACCATGGACTTGCTTCCCACACAGGCAGTGCCCAACCAGCAGCTACTCTTTCCGACCAATCTCCCTGATATCCTGGCTGGTTCCAAGGAAGAGCACGCAACCTATTTGGTGCATTCCTTAGGGAAAATAGCAGAGCTGGGCCGACCGATTTTGGTCTTATTTACCTCTATTTCCCTGCTCTTACAAGTGTCGGATTTACTAGAAGACAATAACATTCCCCACCTAGCCCAACACAAGCATGGACAAGAAATGCCCCTCAAACGCAAATTTGAACGGGGTGAATGTCAGATTTTACTGGGCACAGGTGTATTCTGGGAGGGAGTAGACTTTGCCAGTCAGGACCAATTGATTCAGGTCATTACAAGACTGCCATTCGACAATCCTAAGGACCGTTTTGTCCAGAAAATCAATCACCATCTGCGTGAGCAAGGCAAGAATCCATTTTATGATTACAGCCTGCCCATGATGATGATTAAGTTAAAACAAGCCATCGGACGTACCAATCGACATGACAAACAAGATTCAGTGGTTCTGGTCTTGGATCCACGTGTGCATACCAAACGTTATGGACAACAAATTCTTTCCTTCTTTGAGAAAGAGTATCAAGTTTTAAGTATGAATGAGAAGGAAATAGAAGGGCTTGTTCAGGATTTTTTTGAAGAAGTATAAGGGAGCAACAAGGCTTCCTTTTCTTTTAGTGTTTGAAAATATTACATTTTGTCAAGCTCCTTATCATTAAGAATGCTTTCCTCCGCTCCATACTTTATATCAGCGATTTTCTTTATGATTAAAATATGGTATAATTTTCCAAATATTAGTTTTTGTGAGAAGAGATTATGACAGAAAAAACGATTGTTTTTAAGGTAGGAACCAGCTCCCTGACCCAAGAAAATGGCAGCTTGGACCGCATTAAGATTGCTCGGATTACCAATCAGCTAGCTCAGTTGCACCAGAAGGGTTACCAGATTGTGCTAGTAACATCTGGTTCGATTGCTGCTGGTTTTCGGAGATTGGGCTTTGACAAGCGACCGACCAAGATTGCGGAGAAGCAGGCTTCTGCGGCCGTTGGTCAGGGCTTGTTGATTGAGGAATATACGCAGAACCTGATGAAAGATGGGATTGTGTCAGCTCAGATCTTGTTGACCCAGGATGATTTTGCGGATGCCAGACGTTATCAGAATGCCTCTCAAGCCTTGCAGGTCTTACTGAAACAACGTGCTATTCCTATTATCAACGAAAATGATACCATTGCCATTGAGGAGATTAAGGTAGGGGACAATGATACCCTGTCTGCCCAGGTGGCTTCCCTTTTGAAAGCAGACCTCTTGGTGCTCTTGACAGATGTGGATGGGCTTTACACGGCCAATCCTAACAGCGATCCCAACGCCAAACATTTGCCAGAGATTAAGGAAATTACGGAAGACTTGTTTGCCATGGCAGCAGGAGCTGGCTCGTCCAACGGAACAGGAGGCATGACCACCAAATTGCAGGCGGCACAGATTGCGACCAAATCGGGTGTACCTGTCTTTATCTGCTCGTCCAAGGAGGATACGGCCCTTTTACAAGCCGTCACTCAAGCCAATCGTGGCACCCTCTTTTTAGCAGATGACCATGCCATGAACCAACGCAAGCAGTGGATGGCTTTCTACGCTCGGACAGATGCAGCAGTTGAGGTGGATGCTGGTGCGGTTGAGGCCATGTTGCACCAAGGCCGCAGTTTGTTAGCTGCTGGTGTCAAAGCCCTGGAAGGCGACTTTGAAGTGGGACAGGTCGTGGAAGTTTACAGTCAAGCAGACCACCGTTTGATTGGTAAGGGCCGCGTCAAATTGTCCTCCAAGGACTTGCAGGACCAGTTGGCAAATGGCAGAGCGGAAGGCGTGTTGATTCACCGCAACGATTGGGTTAGCTTATAGTCGTTCAGTTTATCTTTTATTACTTCGACGCATGAGGAAACTTCGTTTCCTTGTTTCCAACTTCAAACAATCCACCGGATTGTTTGAACTCGCTTTGCCGTACTTGGTAGAAGTAACTTGCTTCGCAAGTGCAATCTCCAACCTTGTACAGTCACTTGACTGTACAAGCTGCCTGCAGCTTTTGGTGCGAACATCATTCGCTTTATTTCTGACCTTCAACAGTCTATTCCTAGACTGTTGGAGCAAGTACTAAAAGCAAACTGAAAGACTAAATAGGAGAAAGATATGACAACAACACAAGCATTATTAGACAGTTTATTGGCCCATAAGGCCTCTATCAACCTTGCTACAACCGAACAAAAAAACCAAGCCCTATCAGCCATGGCAGACCAGTTGGTTGCCCAAACTGAGGCGATCCTAGCAGGCAATGCTATCGACATGGAACATGCCCAAGGCAAAATTAGCCAAGTTATGCAGGACAGATTACTCCTGACAACAGAGCGGATTGAAGCTATGGCTGATGGTATTCGTGCCTTGATTGGCTTGCCAGATCCAGTTGGTTTGACCTTGGAAGAATACACTCGGGCAGACGGTTTACAGATTCGCAAGAAATCAATACCCTTTGGATTGGTAGGAATGATTTACGAAAGTCGTCCCAATGTGACTTCAGATGCCGCTGGCTTGGCCATCAAAAGTGGCAACGCAGTTATCTTGCGTGGAGGAAAGGAAGCCTTTCATTCAGCTCAAGCTATTGTCACAGCCCTCAAAGCTGGTTTGGAAGAAGTTGGGGTGTCACCTAAGGTCATCGAATTAGTCCAAGATACCAGCCGTGCCTCTGCGACGGAATTGATGACTGCCAAAGGCAAGATTGACCTCTTGGTGCCTCGTGGTGGCGCAGGGCTCATTCAAGCTGTTGTGGAAAATGCGACAGTGCCTGTTATCGAAACAGGTACAGGCATCTGCCATGTCTATGTAGATAAAGATGCAGACTTGGACAAGGCCTTGCAGATTGTGGTCAATGCCAAAACCAGCCGTCCATCTGTCTGCAATGCGGCAGAGGTCTTGCTAGTCCACGAAGAAATTGCCAGCCAATTCCTACCTCGTTTGGAAGAAGCTCTTTCTGGTCAGGTAGAATTGCGGGCTGACGAGAAGGCTCAGGCTTTGTTCAACCAATCTACACCAGCAGGCGACCAAGATTTTGACACAGAGTTTCTGGATTATGTCTTGGCAGTTAAAGTCGTTTCAAGTGTGGAAGAAGCTATCAGCCACATCGCTCAGCATTCAACAGGGCACAGCGAGGCCATTGTGACGGAAAACAGCCAGACGGCAGACCTCTTTACGCTCTACGTAGACTCGGCGGCAGTTTATGTCAATGCCTCGACCCGTTTTACTGACGGTGGCGAGTTCGGTCTGGGCTGCGAGTTGGGCATTTCCACCCAGAAGATGCACGCCCGTGGTCCAATGGGACTGCGTGAGATGACCACCTACAAGTACATCATCACAGGCGACGGCCACATTCGTTAGGAGGTCAAGATGAAGATTGGATTTATCGGACTGGGCAACATGGGAGCAGCATTGGCTCATGCAGTCAGTCAGCAGCCAGATACCCAGCTCCTCCTCAGCAACCACAACCCAGCAAAAGCTCAGGCACTTCAAGAACAGCTGGGCGGTCAGCTTTATTCTAATGGTCAAATAGCAGAGCAGGCAGAGCTTATTTTCCTTGGGGTCAAGCCTCACCTGATTCAGTCAGTCTTGTCAGGCTTACAGGACCAGATCAGCCAGAATCCATCAGCTATCTGGATTTCCATGGCAGCGGGAGTGACCATTGACAGCCTGGCAGAATATGTGTCGGCAAACAACCTCATTCGTATCATGCCCAATACACCTGTCGCTATCGGCCAAGGTATGACAACCTATAGCGTGGTCAATCAAGAACTCGCTCAGCTATTGGAACAAATTTTAGAAAAATCTGGCAAGGTACAGCAGGTGCCAGAGAAGTTGATAGATGCTGCGACGGCTATCGCGGGCTGTGGACCTGCCTTCGTCTATCAGATGATTGAGGCCCTGACAGATGCGGGTGTGCAGAATGGTCTTACAGCGGAGGATGCGAAAATTTTGGCTGCACAAACCTTGGCTGGAACTGCTCAAATGGTATTATCCAGCGACAAGCATCCATCCCAGTTGAGGCAAGAAGTGACCTCGCCAGGTGGATCGACTATTGCAGGCGTAGTGGCTCTTGAAAAAGAAGGTTTCCGCTATGCCATTATCAAGGCAGTCGCTGCCGCCCTCAAAAAGAATAGAGAATTAGGAAAGAAATAGAGGAATTGTAGAAAATCTTATCCGAACAGTTTTTTCATACTCAATGAAAATCAAAAGTAGCCTAGGAAACGAAGCCGACGATAGAACTGAAGTTCATCTAGGCAAGTTGACAACGGATAATTTTGATTTTCGAAGAGTATCAGTCCTAAGACCGATAGAAACGGTAGGCAGTTGAGATATACTATAGTCAATCCTAAATATTTTCATAATCTCCTTAAAAACTTGGCTATTTTGGTCAAGTTTTTTTGGTGAGAAAGCACAAAAAAACAGGACTTTTTAATCCCGTTTTGTTTTTTCTTTGATCCATTGACTGACATTGGAAAAGGTTTTGCTTTGCTCTGCTTTGCGTTTTTGCTCCTGGACAAACTCTGCAAAACTCTGCTTGACGCCCTCCTTTTGAACCTTGTCCTGCAAGTCTTGCCATTTCTTCTTAAGGCTGCTAGAAGTCCGCTCGTAGTAGGTTTCCAAAATCTCTTCCTTGGACTTGTAATTGCGGTAGAAGGCATTGCGTGACACACCAGCCTTTCTGACCAACTCGGATACCGATATCTGCTTGATGTCCTTTTTTTCTAGGAGAAATAGCAGAGCTGTTTCGATAGATTCTTTGGTCAGTTGATTGGTTTCTTTATTGGATTGATAGAGATTTTTTAAAGAAGTTGGTGAAATCTTACGTTCTGCCATAGCTTTCCTTTCCTGACTGTTACATCTGAAAGAAAATGCTTTCAGAAGGACTAGTTTAATGATATAATTGTAAGGAAATAGTCTGCTATTGTCAAATAAAAAAGTAACACTAGAAATGAGTAGAACATGAAAAAATGGAAAATCGTTGCAGATTCAGGCTGTGATTATCGTCAGTTAAATAACCTTGCCCCTGATACAGAATTTGTCAGTGTGCCCTTGACCATTCAGATTGGTGCAGACACCTTTGTTGACCAGGCTGACTTGGATATTGACAAGATGATGGAGGTGATGTACGCCTCTTCTGAAGCTGCTAGTTCTGCCTGTCCAAGCCCACAGGCCTATCAGACAGCATTTGAGGGAGCGGAAAATGTTGTTGTTATAACCTTGACAGGTGGTTTGTCAGGTAGTTTCAATGCTGCTCGTGTGGCGCGTGATATGTTTGTCGAGGAACATCCTGAAGTCAATATCCATCTCATTGATAGCCTTTCAGCTGGCGGGGAAATGGATTTGATTGTGGATGAAATCAATCGACTGATTGCGACTGGTTTGGAATTTGATGAGCTTGTACAAGCCATCACCGCCTACCAAGAAAATAGTAAATTGCTCTTTGTCCTTGCCAAGGTTGATAATTTGGTGAAAAATGGTCGTCTCAGCAAATTGATTGGAACAGTCGTTGGCCTTCTCAATATCCGTATGGTTGGTGAAGCAAGTAGCGAAGGAAAGCTGGAATTGCTCCAAAAGGCGCGTGGTCATAAGAAATCTGTCACAGCTGCTTTTGATGAGATGAAGAAGGCTGGCTATAAGGGAGGTCGTATTGTCATGGCTCACCGTAATAACGCCAAGTTTTTCCAGCAGTTTTCAGAACTTGTAAAAGCAAGTTTCCCAAATGCTGTTGTTGACCAAGTTGCAACATCTGGACTCTGTAGCTTCTACGCTGAAGAAGGCGGTCTCTTGATGGGTTATGAAATAAATTCAAAATAAGAGTTCATTTTGAAAATGACTTAGATACAAGAAAGGTCCTCAAGCTACAGGTTTGAGGACCTTTGTTTCGCAATACAGTATAGCTAGTAGGGGATCTATTTCAAATGTTGTCCTCACATTGTCATTTTCTTTAAGAAGGTTTCCAGTCTTGTCTTAAAATCACTAGTGTACTGAATTTGTAGAAAATCATGGTCCTCTCCAGAAAAGAAGGCGGCTCCTTCAAGTTGTTTCTCTATAAATGGACTGACCTGCCCTTTTTTCAGCTGGAAGGTCACGCTTCCTTTGGAAATGCGATAGGGAATATTTGGTGAAGTTTCGCCCATGTTGGTCTCTATATCTAATTTTTGGGCATGATGAACCTGATGGAGATTTTGGGTATTACGGGCAAACATTCCATTGTCGATATAGAGGGAAAGAGCCTTCTGCATGATGAGGTTGGTATCGTAGTCAATCAAACTCTTATGTTTAATAAAAGCAGACTTCAACTGCTGGGGCAGACTGATGGCACCAATCCGCAGGGCTGGAAAGAGTGTAGGGGTAAAGGATTTGATATAGATGACCAGATTATCGGTGTCTAGATAGTGGAGGGGCAGGCTCCGATTAGAATCAAAATCTGCCAGATAATCATCTTCGATAATGTAGACCCCGTATTTCTTAGCTAGCTTCAATATGGAAGACTTACTTGTTGTATCGTAGGTGCTTCCCAGAGGATTGTGGAGTCGGGGAATGGTGTAGAAGAATTTAATTTTTCCAGTTTGAAAGATTTTTTCCAGCTTGACCAGGTCAATGCCATCAAAATCCCGTTCAATTGTCTGATAGGGGATAGCTTGATGTTGCATCAAGTCAACCATCCTGGAATAAGTTGGGTTTTCTAGCAATATTTCAGTTTTCTCAGGTCCGAAGTCCATTTGTGTCAAGATATAGAGGGCCTGTTGACTACCAGCTGTAATAACCAGTTGGTCTTTTTTTGTGTAGACATGATAGTTCATCAAGAGTTGTTGGACAGAGGAGATTAACTCTGCCAGCCCTTCTTGCTGATGGTAGTAGTTAAACAGATAGTTCTCCCGCCCAATCAGACTTTCATGTAGGCACACTCGAAAATCCTCGTAGGGTAGCTCCTGAAAATCCGCAGGGTCAAGTTCAACCATTTGGTTTTTAGAGTCTTTGTCTTCCAATATATAGTAGCCGCTCTTTTCTACTGCATAAATCTTGTTTTGGTATTTTAGTTCCAACATGGCCTTCTGAACAGTGTCCTTACTGCACTGGTAGTTCTGACTGAGCTGTCGAATAGAGGGCAGTTTTTCACCACGTTTAAACTGATTGTTTTCAATCCCCTCTAAGATATCCTGAATAATTCGCTGGTACTTATCCATTGTAACTGTCCCCCTACAGAAATGATTAAGACTAGTATAAGGTAATTTTTTTGGAAAAACAAGGTCGAGCCAGATTGTTTACTTTGAGAAGCCAAGTAGTTATATGGTATAATGAGGGAATGAAAATCATTATTCCTAACGCCAAAGAACTAAATACCAATCTGGATAATCAAGCCTTTCAAACCCTGTCTGATACCAGCATATCGGTCCTAGAGGCTATTGGTCAATATAGCCTAGAGGAGCTGGCTAGTTTATATAAATTATCCGAGGACAAGGCCCAGTTAGAACTGGATCGATGGCAGAGGATTAGGCAAAGTCAAGCCAAGTCTTACCCGGCCTGGCAACTATATGATGGCCTTATGTATCGTTACATGACTAGAAGGGACCTGACAGCAGAAGAGGAGAACTATCACAAGAAGCATGTACGGGTGGCAACAGCCTTATATGGTCTCATCTCTCCATTTGAACTCATTTCACCCCATCGTCTTGACTTTCAGGGAAATTTAAAGATTGGTAAACAATCTTTAAAACAATACTGGCGTTCCCATTATGATGCAGAGGTGGCTGATGAGGATGTCCTGCTCTCGCTTGCTTCGTCAGAATTTGAACAAGTCTTTTCACCAAAAGTTCAGGAAAAATTGGTCAAGGTTATTTTCAAGGAAGAGAAAAATGGTCAGCTAAAAGTCCATTCAACCATCTCCAAAAAAGGGCGTGGTCGGATGCTTTCGTGGTTGGCTAAGCACAATATTCAAGATCCAGAAGAAATAAAAAAATTTGATGTCGATGGATTTCATTACTGTCCAGAACAATCTACGTCCCAGACCATCGTCTTCAAACGACCGCAATAAGATAGATGTAAAATAACGCTTTCTCCATGCAGTAGAGCGTTTTCTTGGGTAGCAACTAGGTAGATATTCTTGGAAGTCTGTGTTATAATGAGAAGAATACTATTGGAAGAAAGGTTAGTTATGAAGAAGAGAAGTGGTCGAAAGAAGCCCACAATACTCCGAATGGTCAATTGGGGCTTGTGGGTTGCCTATCTAATTTTCCTGTGCCTGTTTTTATTTAGTATGTATCGATACAATATCTTAAACTTTAGGTATTTGAACCATATCGTTACAGGTGTAAGTATTGGACTAGCGCTGTTCACTGTTTGGTTGATATGGCGCAAGAAATTGCCTATTTTCACAACAGTTATTCTCCTCCTTTCGCTACTTGTCACCTCAGCTGGTGTCTATGGTATGCGAGAGGTAGTTGATTTTTCTAGCAAGCTGAATTCAAATGCTTCCTTTTCAGAATATGAAATGAGTATTGTGGTCCCAGCAAGTAGTGATATCAGTGACATTAGTCAGTTAACCAGTTTGCTGGCTCCAGCTGAATATGATCAGGACAATGTTTCGGCCCTATTGCAGGATGTGTCTACGACCAAATCGGTTCAGTTAGCAACTATGCCGACCAGTTCTTACTTGACAGCCTATCAAGCTATGATGAATGGCGAAAGTCAGGCTATGGTCTTAAACGGAGTTTTCACAAATATTCTGGAAAGCGAAGACCCAGATTTTTCTTCCAAAGTGAAGAAAATCTACAGTTTCAAAATGTCTAAACCAGTTGAAACAGCGGTAGAACAGGCTAGTGGTGATAGCTTCAATATCTACATTAGTGGTATAGATACTTATGGGCCGATTTCGTCGGTATCTCGTTCGGATGTTAATATTATCATGACCATCAATCGGACAACACATAAGATACTCTTGACAACGACACCACGCGATTCCTATGTTGCAATTGCTGACGGAGGACAAAACCAGTATGATAAGTTGACTCATGCAGGAATTTACGGGGTAAATGCTTCTGTTCACACCTTGGAAAATCTTTATGGCATTGATATTAGCAACTATATCCGACTAAACTTCACCTCCTTCCTCCAACTCATTGATCTGGTTGGCGGTATTGATGTTTACAATGATCAAGAGTTTACTAGCCATATTGGTGGTCACCAATTTCCTGTAGGTAATATCCATTTAAATTCGGAGTTGGCACTTGCCTTTGTTCGCGAACGCTACTCCTTAGCTAATGGAGATAATGATCGAGGAAAAAATCAGGAGAAGGTCATTGCAGCCTTGATTAAGAAACTCAGTTCGCCAGAGAATTTAGGTAACTACCAGGCCATTCTGAAAGGTTTGGAAGGTTCTATTCAAACTGACCTATCGATCGAAACCATTATGGATTTAGTCAATCGGCAGCTAGAGTCTGGAAGCCAGTTTACTGTGGAATCTCAAGCTTTGACAGGCTATGGTCGTATGGATTTACCATCCTATGCGATGCCGGGTTCCCAGCTCTACATGATGGAAATCAGTCAAGATAGTTTGACACAAGTAAAATCAGCCATCCAAGCAGTCTTGGACGGACAATAGTAAATAAATTAGGAGAAATTATGAATAAGCAAGAAGTAAATGCCATTGAAATCGACGTACTATTTTTATTGCGTACCATTTGGAGAAAGAAAATTTTAATTGTTTTAACAGCCTTTCTAGGTGCAATGCTTGCCTTTGCATTTAGCAGTTTTCTAGTGACACCTCAGTATGATTCTACGACACGAATCTATGTGGTTAGCCAGAATGTTGAGGCAGGTGCGGGCTTGACCAACCAAGAATTGCAAGCAGGTTCCTACCTAGTTAAAGACTATAAAGAAATTATCCTGTCACAAGATGTGTTGACTAAAGTACAGACAGAACTCGGTCTAACAGAAAGCATCAAGGAAAAAATTGCGGTAAGTATTCCAGTTGATACACGTATTGTTTCTATCTCTGTCCGTGATGCAGATCCTAATGAAGCGGCTCGTATCGCAAATGGTTTGCGTGTGGTAGCGGCTCAGAAAATTATCGAAGTAACCAAGGTCAGCGACGTGACAACGCTTGAAGAGGCTGTTCCAGCCGAAGAACCGTCTACACCACGGACCAAACGTAATATCGTTCTAGGTCTATTAGCGGGAGGTTTTCTAGCAGTTGCACTAGTTTTGGTTGTTGAGGTACTAGACGACCGAGTGAAACGTCCTCAGGATATTGAGGAAGTTTTAGGAATGCCTCTTTTGGGTGTGGTACCCGATTCTAAGAAATTGAAATAGGAGAAAAATATGGCAACTTTAGAAATTGCGCGTACGAAAAAAGAACTTGTTAAAAAAACAGAAGAATATTTCAATGCCATTCGAACCAATATTCAATTAAGCGGTTCAGACATCAAGGTAGTTGGTATTACTTCAGTACAATCCAATGAAGGAAAAAGTACGACAGCAGCTAGTTTGGCAATTGCCTATGCTCGCTCAGGTTATAAAACGGTTCTAGTCGATGCGGATATTCGCAACTCCGTAATGTCTGGTTTCTTCAAGCCAACGACGAAAATTACTGGTTTGACAGACTATCTGGCCGGAACGACAGATTTATCACAGGGCTTGTGTGATACTGATATCCAAAATTTGACGGTTATTGAGTCTGGAAAAATTTCTCCAAACCCGACCGCCCTCTTGCAGAGTAAGCATTTTGAAAACTTGGTTGCGACCCTCCGTCGTTATTATGATTATGTTATTGTAGACTGTCCACCTTTAGGAATGGTTATCGATGCGGCTATTATTGCACAACGCTGTGATGCTATGGCGGTTGTTGTGGAATCTGGTAATATCAAGCGTTCAGCTGTCAAAAAGGTAAAAGAGCAGCTGGAACAAACCGGGACATCATTCCTTGGTGTCATTTTGAACAAATATGATGTAACAACTGAAAAATATGGTGATTATGGTAATTACGGAAATTATGGTAATTACGGGAAGAAAGCCTAAAGGTAGTAAAGGTATTTCATCAATAAGAGAGGGACTTGAGAGATGATTGATATTCATTCGCATGTAATCTTTGGTGTGGATGATGGTCCAAAGAGTATTGAGGAGAGCTTGGCCTTGATTGGTCATGCTCACCGACAAGGAGTGCGCTTTATCGTAGCAACCTCCCATAGACGCAAAGGCATGTTTGAAACACCTGAAAAAGTGATCATGGCTAATTTTCTTGAACTGAAAGAGGCTGTAAAAGCAGCTTACCCAGAGGTTCGGCTGTGTTATGGGGCTGAAATCTACTATAGCCGTGATGTTTTAGAAAAGTTAGAAAAGAAAAAACTACCAACGATGAATGGGTCACGCTATGTCTTGCTAGAATTTAGCATGAAAACTCCTTGGAAGGACATTCAAGAGGCCGTTCATGAGGTGATGTTATTAGGAGTAACGCCCTTACTCGCCCATATTGAACGCTACGATGCTCTGGCCTATAAGGCTGATCGTGTAGAGGAACTGATTGACAAGGGATGTTACATGCAGGTCAATAGTAGCCATGTTTTGAAACCAGGATTAATTGGTGATAAGTCTAAAGAGTTTAAGAAACGTGTTCAGTACTTCTTAGAAAGAGACCTTGTTCACTGCGTTGCAAGTGATATGCACAATACTACAACACGTCCACCATTTATGAAGGATGCTTATCAGCTGGTTACCGAAGAATATGGCCAAGATAAAGCAAAAGCCTTGTTTAAGAAAAATCCGCTAATGTTATTAAAAAATCAGGTCTTGTAGGCTGTTTGTACTAGATTGTGGAGAAGAGAATGGATTTAGGAACTGTTACTGACAAACTTTTGGAGAGAAACAGTAAAAGATTAATACTAATGTTTATGGATAGCTGCTTAATCATCCTATCCATGATCTTAAGTAGATTATTTTTAGATATTATTGTAGATATTTCGGACGATAGATTTTACTTAGCAGTTTTATTTATTCTTATCTTCTATCTAATAATATCCGTTAGATTAAAAGTGTTTTCACTAATAACAAGATACACTGGTTATCAAAGTTTTATTAAAATTGGCCTGAGTTTATTTTCAGCCCACGTTATTTTTTTGATACTTTCAATAATCATCTGGCAAACCTTTAGCTATCGATTTATTTTAGTATCAATCGTTCTATCATTTGTCATGCTGATCACTCCACGTATCATTTGGAAGGTGATGCATGACACGAAGAAAAACGCGCTTCATAAGGCGGATAGTTCTTTGCGAATTCTTGTTGTGGGTGCAGGAGATGGTGGAAATATCTTTATCAATACCGTTAAAGATAGAAAGTTGAACTTTGAAATCGTGGGTATTGTTGATCGAGATCCAAATAAACTGGGGACTTTTATTCGCAATGTCAAGGTTTTAGGAAATCGAAATGACATACCTCGATTGGTTGAAGAGTTGGCTGTTGATCAAGTAACAATAGCTATTCCGTCTTTAAATGGTAAGGAAAGAGAAAAAGTTGTTGAGATCTGCAATAGCATAGGTGTAAAAGTCAATAATATGCCAAGTATTGAGGATATACTGGCAGGTAATATGTCCGTCAGTGCTTTTCAGGAAATTGATGTGGCAGACCTTCTAGGCCGTCCAGAAGTTGAGTTGGACCAAGAAGAACTGAATCACTACTTTGAGGGGAAAACGATTCTTGTTACAGGGGCTGGAGGCTCTATTGGTTCAGAATTGTGTCGTCAGATTGTCAAGTTTTCACCTAAGAGATTGCTTTTGCTGGGACATGGAGAAAATTCTATTTACCTCATTCATCGTGAGTTATCTGGAAAATGCCAAGACAAGCTCGAACTCATCCCTCTTATAGCGGATATTCAAGATAGAGATTTATTATTTGAAATCATGGTTGAATATAAGCCGGATCTTGTTTATCATGCTGCAGCCCATAAGCATGTTCCATTGATGGAATATAACCCACATGAAGCAGTAAAGAATAATATTTTTGGGACAAAGAATGTGGCTGAGGCAGCCAAAGCAGCTAGGGTTGAAAAATTTGTAATGGTTTCGACCGATAAGGCAGTCAATCCACCAAATGTTATGGGGGCGACTAAGCGGGTAGCAGAAATGATTGTTACTGGCCTAAATGAACCTGGACAAACACAATTTGCTGCAGTACGGTTCGGAAATGTTTTAGGTAGTCGTGGAAGTGTTGTGCCTCTGTTTAAGGAACAAATCAAAAAAGGTGGTCCGGTTACAGTTACAGACTTTAGGATGACACGCTATTTCATGACGATTCCAGAAGCCAGTCGTTTGGTTATCCAAGCTGGACATTTGGCACAAGGTGGTGAAATCTTTGTCTTAGACATGGGTGAACCAGTACATATCATAGAACTAGCTAGAAAAGTTATCTTATTAAGCGGTCATACTGAAGATGAAATTGGAATTGTGGAATCTGGGATTCGTCCTGGAGAAAAACTCTACGAAGAGTTACTATCCACTGAAGAACGTGTTAGCGAACAGATTCATGAAAAGATTTTCGTAGGTCGTGTAACCAATAAAGCAGATGAGGTAGTTCAAACTTTTATTGATAGTCTATTATCAAAAGATAAGATTGAATTAAGAAACGTCTTGCTTGAATTTGCTAAGCAAGAATAGAAGAAAGTAAAAGTTATTTTTACTTTCCTAGAGTTTAAATGAGATTTAAATTCTAGGAAGGTTGAAAAACTTTTTTGAGGTAAGATATGCTAGGTCATAGATTATTAGAAGAAAAAAATCAAGGTTTGAAAGGTAGTCTATATCATAAGGTTCAGATAGAGTTGGCTTTTAATTCTAACCACATTGAAGGCAGCCAATTGACCCATGATCAGACAAGATATATCTATGAAACCAATACGATTGGTTTTGAAGAAAGTTCAACTATACGAGTTGATGATATCATCGAAACTACCAACCATTTTACTGCAGTCGATTTTCTTTTGGATAGTTTTCAAGATGACTTGAATGAGAGATGGATAAAGAGTGTCCATGCTATTTTGAAGAGAGGAACGTCTGATTCTCGGAAAGCCTGGTTTCAGGTCGGAGAGTATAAGAGATTTCCAAATGAAGTCGGCGGTCGAGAAACAAGCCTACCTGAAGAAGTGGAGTCGGACATGCAAGAATTGCTGAACAACTATCACGGCTTGCCTGAGACTTCCTTTGAGGCTATTCTTGACTTTCATGTTCGATTTGAACGCATCCATCCCTTTCAAGATGGTAATGGTCGAGTTGGTCGATTGATTATGTTCAAAGAATGTCTCAAGCATGGACATGTGCCCTTTATCATTGGAGATGATATGAAGTATTTTTACTATCGTGGCTTAGCCGAATGGGGAGAACAGAATGGTTTTCTATTGGACACTTGTCTAGCGGCACAAGATCTATTTAAGGACTATTTAGAGTATTTTAGGATTGAGAATTAACTGACCAAGACAGTTAATTAAGAGGAGATTATAATGGCATTTGATTTTTCAAGAAAAGCAACCCCTTTTAAAAATAAGGTTTGGTTATCTTCGCCAACTATGCATGGTGATGAATTAGCATATATGAAGGAAGCCTATGATACCAATTGGATGACAACTGCAGGATCAAATATCAATGCTCTGGAAGAAATGATAAAAAACTATACCAAGAGTGAGCATGTAGTTGCACTTTCTTCAGGAACATCTGCGCTACACTTAGCAATGAAGCTAGCAGGGGTAAAGAATGGCAATTATGTTTTTTGTTCGGATGTTACGTTCTCAGCCACTGTAAATCCAATCACATATGAAGGTGGAATTCCAGTGTTTATTGATTCTGAGTACGAGACATGGAATATGGACCCAGAAGCACTGGAGAAAGCATTCGAAATTTATCCGGATGTAAAAGTTGTTGTGTTAGTTCACTTGTATGGAGTACCTGCAAAAATAGATGAAATTCGAGCAATATGTGATAAACACGGTGCAGTTCTTATCGAAGATGCAGCGGAGTCTTTAGGAGCAAGTTATAAAGGACAACAGACAGGAACTTTTGGTCAGCATTCGGTGATTTCTTTCAATGGAAATAAAATTATTACTGGTTCAAGCGGTGGAGCTTTATTGACCAATGATTTGCAGGCGGCAAATAAAGTGAGAAAATGGTCAACACAAGCACGTGAACAGGCTACTTGGTACCAGCATGAAGAGATTGGTTACAATTACCGAATGAGCAACGTTATTGCAGGTGTGGTACGTGGACAAATGTCTTATTTAGATGAGCACATTGCCCAGAAAAAAGCTATCTATGAACGTTATCAAGAAGGATTGAAAGATTTACCTATAAAAATGAATCCGTTTGATTCAAGCAATTCAGTACCAAATTATTGGTTATCTTGCTTGACTATTAATCCAGAAGCTATGGCAAAGCAAGTGCGATCTGATAATGATGTTCTTTATACTCCTGAGAAGGGAAAAACTACTCCTTCAGAAATTTTAGATGCCCTGAACACAATTAATGCGGAAGGTCGCCCAATTTGGAAGCCAATGCACTCACAACCAATTTTTAGAATGAATCCATTTATTACAAAGAATGGTAATGGTAGAGCTCAAACCAATGCTTATATTGCGGGAGACTACTCAGATGTAGGTACAGATCTTTTTGAACGTGGACTATGTCTTCCTAGTGATAATAAAATGTCTGTAGAAGAGCAGAATATTATTATTGAGACAATTAAAGCTTGTTTTGAATAGAAACTAAGAGAATATGAATAAAGGATTATACAAAAAATATTTTAAACGTTTGATAGATTTTATTTTATCTTTAATAGCGATTGTTTTTCTATCTCCTGTTATTGTTCTGCTTTATATTCTAGTATACTTTAAGTTGGGTTCACCAGTCTTGTTTAGTCAAGAACGCCCTGGCAAAGATGAAAAGATTTTTAGAATGTATAAATTTCGAACTATGACAGATGAAAAAGATGAAAAGGGAGAACTTTTACCAGACAGTGTTCGACTTACGGCATTTGGGAAATGGCTTCGTTCAACAAGTTTAGATGAACTTCCTGAACTCTTTAATATCTTGAAGGGGAATATGAGTATAGTAGGGCCGAGACCTCTATTAGTAAAATATTTGCCGCTTTACTCTGAGGAGCAAGCGAGGAGACATGAGGTTAGACCTGGTTTGACAGGTTATGCTCAAGCGAATGGTAGGAACTCTCTAACTTGGGATGAAAAGTTTAAAATGGATGTTGAATATGTAGATAATATTACATTCATCGGTGATGTAAAAATTATTTTACAAACGGTTTTAGCAGTGTTTAAGAGAAGTGGGATTTCATCAGAAGACTCTGTCACAATGGAAGAATTTAAAGGAAATTAATGAAAAAACTTGCGATTATTGGAGCTAGTGGTCATGGGAAAGTAGTTGCTGATATTGCTGAAAAAAATGGCTACAAGGAAATTGTATTTTTAGATGATTTTGCTACTGGTGAATGCGCAGGGTATCCTATTGTTGGTACGTCACAAAACATTGAAGAATTATCTGACTTTGAATTTATTATAGCTATAGGTAATAACAAAATTAGAACTAGTAAACAATGTTTATTACCTCAGGATAGGATTGCGACTTTGATTCATCCATCAGCCGTTATTTCAAGACGTGTTGTTGTTAATGCTGGGACAGTTATTATGGCAGGTGTGGTTATTAATTCTGATGTAACAATTGGGAGAGGTGCTATAATAAATACGGCATCTTCTGTTGATCATGATTGTATAATTGGGGACTTCGTTCATCTTTCTCCAGGATGTCATATTGCGGGCAATGTAAAAATTGGTCATAATACGTGGCTTGGTGTTGGAACTACTGTAATCAACAATATTAATATTGAAAATTCTGTAACCATCGGTGCAGGCAGTACTGTTATAAAAAATTTAGTATCAAATAAAACATACATTGGAATACCTGCTAAGGAATTAAGGAAAAATTGAGTTACTAATAATGAGAATAGTTTTTTTATCTTTATTGAGAATTGATGATATTGAGAAAGAAAGTTCAATATATGCAGATCTTATGAGAAAATTTGTAAGAGAAGGACATAGCATAACAATTGTTCATCCAAATGAAAAGCGACTAGGATTAGCAACACAGTACATAAAAGGAACGGAAGTAAGCTATCTACGAGTTAAGACTGGAAATATTACAAAATCAAATTTTTTAGAAAAAGGTATTGCGACGTTGATGTTAGAGTTCCAATTTAAAAGGGCAATATCTAAGTACCTCAAAAATGAAAATTTTGATTTAATTCTATACTCAACTCCACCAATTACTTTTGCATCAGTAATTAAGTATTTGAAGAAAAAATCATCGGCAAGATCTTATCTTTTATTAAAGGACATATTTCCACAAAACGCAGTAGATTTAGGACTGATCTCAAAAAGATCACCAATTTATTCTTTTTTTAAAGCCAAAGAATTAAGGCTTTACCATCAGTCAGATGTTATTGGCTGCATGTCCGAAGCGAATGTGGAATATATCAAAAAAAATAATGATTTAAAAGGAAAAAAAGTTGAAGTTTGTCCAAATTCTATTGAGATTACTCCGAAAACCTTGAGTACAACAAAAAAATCTGACTTCAGTTTGCCAGAAAATAAAGTAATATATGTTTACGGAGGAAATCTCGGTAAACCCCAAGGTGTTGAATTTCTAAAAAAAATCATCTTGAAAAATGAAGAAGCTACAAAGAGTTTCATTTGTATTGTAGGTTCGGGTACAGAGTTTTCAAATCTTCAACATTTCTTTGTAGAAAACAAGATAAAAAATGCTAAATTAATTAGCCAACTTTCGAAAGAAAAATTTGATAGTTTACTAGAAATTTGTGATGTGGGATTAATTTTTCTAGACCCACGGTTTACAATTCCTAACTTCCCTTCAAGGATATTGTCCTATATGGAATATAGCCTACCAATTCTTGCTGCAACAGATAAGGTTACAGATTTATCAAAAAAAATAGAAGAGGGGCAGTTTGGTCTATGGTGTATGAGTGGTGATTCCACTAAATTTTTTGAAAATATGGATGTGCTTAATGAAAGTGATGTTAGACAGATTATGGGTGAGAATGCCTATAAGTACTTAATTGAAAATTATACTGTTAACACTTCCTACAATGTAATTATGAAAAACTTTAAAGGAGAAGAAAATGTTTAAGGATAAAGTATTGTTAATCACAGGTGGTACAGGGTCATTTGGAAATGCTGTATTAGATAGATTTTTAAGTTCAGATATTAAAGAGATTCGTGTGTTTTCAAGAGATGAATTAAAGCAAGATAACATGCGTCATCATTATCAACAAAAATTTCCTGAATATAGTGATAAACTAAAGTTCTATATTGGAGATGTTCGTGATATAAATAGCATTCGTAATGCAATGCATGGTGTTGATTACGTTTACCATGCTGCTGCCTTGAAACAAGTTCCATCCTGTGAATTTTTTCCGATGGAAGCAGTGAAAACAAATGTTGTTGGAACAGAAAATGTCTTGACAGCAGCAATAGAAGCTGGAGTTAAAAAAGTTATTTGTTTGTCTACGGATAAGGCAGCATACCCAGTGAATGCAATGGGAACCTCTAAAGCTATGATGGAAAAAGTAGTTGTTGCAAAATCAAGAACGGTATCTCCGGAGGATACGATGATTTGCTGTACACGTTATGGAAATGTTCTTGCTTCACGCGGGTCAGTTGTGCCACTTTTCATTAATCAAATTAAAGAGAATAAAGAATTAACTGTTACAGATCCTACTATGACTCGCTTTATTATGACACTTGAAGAAGCTGTTGACCTGGTTGTATATGCTTTTGAAAATGCTCAATCAGGAGATATCATGGTTCAAAAGGCACCAGCTTCTACGATTGGAGATCTAATGGAAGCAACTCGCCAACTATTCAATGTTGAAAATGAGATGAAAGTTATTGGTATTCGTCATGGAGAAAAAATGTATGAGACCTTGTTGACAAATGAGGAATGCGCCAATGCTATTGATATGGGAAATTTCTATCGTGTTCCGGCGGATAAGCGTGATTTAAACTATGATAAATACTTTTCTGAGGGTAACGAGGAACGAAATCCACTTGTTGAATTTAATTCCAATAATACAGAACTGATGACAGTGGAAGAAGTGAAAGAAAAATTATTGACGGTACCATTGGTTGTTGAGGAACTTGCTAAGTGGGAGGCAATAAAATGAAAATACTAGTTACTGGTGCAAAAGGTTTTCTGGGGCGAAATTTAGTTGCAGAACTCAATCGTCAAGAAGATATCGAACTTTTTGAGTATGATTTAGACACACCCTTTGAATTGTTGGAAGAGTGGACGAAAGAAGTAGAGTTTGTATTTCATCTAGCGGGTGTCAATCGTCCGGAGAAGCAAGAAGACTTCATGGCAGGGAACTTTGGATTTACTTCCGAATTGTTGGATCTATTGAAGAAAAACAACAATAAAGCACCTATTGTTTTATCGTCCTCTATTCAAGCGACTAGAGATAACGAGTATGGTATTAGTAAAAAAGCAGGAGAGGATTTGTTACTATCCTATTCAGAAGCAGAGAATGTTCCTGTATATGTGTACCGTTTTTCAAATTTATTTGGTAAATGGTCACGTCCGAATTACAATACTGTAGTGGCAACTTTCTGCTATAATATTGCTAGAGGCATTGATATTCAAATTGATAATCCAAATGCAGAGATTGAACTTTGCTATATAGATGATGTGATTGAAGAAATGAAACTAGCTTTGAGTGGTAAGGGACATGAAAAAGATGGGTATTATTATGTTCCAACATTGCATAGGGTTACTATTGGGAAGCTCGCAGACATGATTAGCTCATTTAAAGAAAGTAGAACTGATTTATCTCTTGCGAACATGTCAGATCCTCTCTCTAAAAAATTATACTCTACCTATCTAAGTTTTTTACCAGAAGACCAATTTTCTTATCCATTAAAAATGAATGTTGATGATAGAGGTTCATTTACTGAATTTTTAAGAACAACGGATAGAGGTCAAGTCTCAATCAATATTTCTAAACCGGGAATTACTAAAGGCCAACATTGGCATCATACAAAAAATGAAAAGTTTCTAGTTGTTTCAGGAACTGGAGTCATTCGCTTTAGAAAAGTAGCTACAGATGAAGTATTGGAGTATTTCGTATCAGGAGAAAAACTAGAAGTAGTTGATATTCCAACAGGATATACTCATAATATTGAGAATATTGGCGATACTGATATGGTTACAGTAATGTGGGCAAATGAAGCTTTTGATCCTAATAGACCAGATACATATTTTGAAGAGGTATAATAATGAATAAATTGAAAGTGATGACTGTTGTAGGGACACGTCCTGAAATAATAAGGCTATCTGCAGTCATGAAGCAGTTAGAAGAATCTGAAGCAGTCGAGCATATCGTTGTTCACACTGGACAAAATTATGATTACGAATTGAATCAAGTCTTTTTTGACGATTTTGGACTCCGGAAGCCGGATTTCTTCCTTGATGCAGCAGTTGGGACAGCTATTGAAACAATTGGTAATATTTTCTTAAAAATTGATCCTGTTTTAGAAGAAGTTAAACCAGATGCCTTGCTAGTATTGGGAGATACAAATAGCTGTTTGACAGCTATCGCAGCCAAACGTCGTCATATTCCAGTCTTTCATATGGAAGCAGGGAATCGCTGTTTTGACCTACGAGTTCCAGAAGAAACAAACCGTCGAATTGTCGATCATACAGCCGATATCAATTTAACATACTCAGATATTGCTAGAGAATACTTGTTGGCAGAGGGACTTCACCCAGCTCAAGTCATTAAAACAGGTAGCCCAATGTTTGAAGTTTTGAACAAACATAAAGAGGATATTGAGAAGTCAGATATTTTAGAGCGTTTGGGGTTGACAAAGGGACAATACTTCGTTATTTCAGCCCATCGTGAGGAAAATGTAGGATCGGATCATCAATTTTTGAAATTGGTGGATATTTTGAACAGTATTGCAGAAGTATATCAGATTCCTGTTATTGTATCAACTCACCCTCGTACACGTAAACGTATTGAGCAGTTGAATATTCAATTCAATGAGCATGTGCGATTACTGAAACCACTAGGATTCTATGATTACAATAATTTACAAATTAATGCAAAAGCAGTGTTGTCAGATTCAGGGACCATTTCAGAAGAAAGTTCAATTTTAGGTTTCCGTGCTTTAAATATTCGTGAAGCACATGAACGCCCTGAGGCAATGGAAGAAGCCAGTGTCATGATGACAGGGCTTAATGTTGAGCGTGTACTACAAGGATTGACAGTATTAGAAACACAGGAAAACGAAACTCTTCGTCTTGTTTCGGACTATTCAATGCCAAATGTATCAGAGAAGGTATTACGGATCATTCTCAGCTATACTGATTATGTGAATCGAGTAGTTTGGAGAAAATAATATGCAGGATAAATTTCAAAATTATTCTTGCGTTTTTGTAGGTGGTCTAATTTCTGAAGAAAGTAGAGAATTTATTCTAAAAAATTCTCGTCGGACCATTCAATTTGCTGCAGATAAATTGCAACGACAATACCTTACAGGAATCCGTCAATATGATTTTAAAACAATTTATACTATAAGTTTCCCATTTGTTGGAAATTATCCTAGAAGTTTTAAAAGTCAGACCGTTGAATCAGAATTACTTGACGGTAATGGTAAAGTGATAGCTAAACAATCTTATAGTACATTGTCGATAGTGTCGAATATTGAAAAAAGAAAGATTTTCTTGAACTACCTAAAAAAGATAAGTTCTCACAAAAACGATAAATTAATATTTTTTTTCTATGCATTAACATCAGAGCATCTAAATTGGATAAAATTATTAAGAAAATATTATCAAGATATTAAGATTGTACTTATCGTTCCAGATTTACCAATTTTTATGAATCCATCCTTATCTCGTTACTATTTTTATAGAATGATAAAAAATAAAGTAATTGAAGAGTATAGACGTATTCAAGATAAAATTGATTTAACTATTACGATAACAAAGTCAGTGGCTGAATATTTACAGGCTAATAATGCTATTGTAGTTGAAGGGATTCCTAATGAAGTTAGTATAAATAACTTTGAAAGTCTGAAAGATGATGTAGAAGATTCTGCTGAATTTATTGTATTATACACGGGGACTTTAGATAAAATGTATGGAGTCAAGGATATGTTGGAATCATTTGGTAAATTAAAAGATACAAATATTATCCTTCAAATTTGTGGTGATGGACCTATGAAAAATGAGGTCATTGAAATTTCAAAACAAGCTGGAAATATTAGATATCTAGGAATATTGAATAATTTAGAAGTAGTTGAATTACAATCGAAGTCAGATCTGTTAATCAATCCGAGAAAAAATGATCAGGAATTCACGAAATATAGTTTTCCATCAAAAATAATGGAGTATTTATCATCAGGAACTCCAATGCTAGGATATAAATTATCTGGAATTCCTGATGAATATTATGACTATATGTACTTAATTGAAAATTTCAATGATTCATTAGTTGAGTCACTACTCGCAATATCTAAATTAGAAAAAAAAGAGATAGAAAAAATGGGAATAAACGCATTAAATTTTATTAAGAATAATAAATTGCCTGAACATCAGATCGCTAAAGTATTAGCTAGCATAAAGATTTAGTTGAGGATTTTGTTTTGAAACGACTAATTTTACTAATTCTTACTTTTTCAATTATTTATAATCCACCATTATTTGGAATTTATTTAGCTGATTTTTGTGCTATATTTTCTCTTGTTTTTCTATTTTTGAAAACTGTTACTGGTAATAAAGTCATTAATAAAAAAATTTTTTTCAATCTTATCTTACCGATTTTTTTAATTTTATTGTACTTGCTAATTGTAATCACTTTCAATTATCAAAGCATAACTAATTTAGGTACTCATTTAAATATATTGTTTAAATTAATACCGACAGCTATAGTAATATCAATTTTAGCTAAGACCTCTGACGGAGTAGTAGAGATATTATTTATTTCAGGAATAATTCAATCTTTTCTGGCAGGGTTTAGTTACTTTTTCCCTCAGCTTCAGCAATTCTTTATTTCACAACTATTATTAGCTGGACAATCTCAAATTGTTAGTGCCCTTTCAGGGCATCGAATGTATGGATGGGCTGGAAACTTAACATATTCAACTCCAATTGTTCAAATCATGATATTGTTTTTAGGTCTGTCTTCAAATAAGTATAAAAAATTATCACTCTTTTTATCTCCAATTTTTGTATTTTCCTCGATTATCAATGCTAGGACAGGTATTGTTGTATTGTTAATTGGAATTCTTTGTTATTCTTTAATAAACTACAAGAAAATTATTGGCATTTTGTTTATTAATTTATCAATCTTATCCATGTATTTTGTTTTATATCAACCTAGTTTTATTTTGTCCTTACATTCTATAAACCCGACTATAAACTGGATATATGCTGGAATGAAAGAGATAGTATTATTTTTTTATGGTCAGGAGGTAGGTTATTTTGGATATGTGACATCTGCACAAAGAACAGTCTTACCAGATGGAATTTCACAAATTTTCGGGCAAGGAACAAGATTGATGGGGAATACAACACTTAATATGGCAGGTACAGATATTGGTTATATTAATGATATTTGGTTAGGTGGTTATATCTATTTGATCTGTATTTTTATTATTGTAATTTTAAACTTAGTACGAGGGTATTTATTAAGTGAAAATCGAAATCTAATGTATACACTATTTGTATTTTTTACTCTTATTTTTGTAAATGTTAAAGGATATATCTTTTCATATAATGCAGTAATGAATTTTTTAGTTATTTTATTGATTTCCCTATATTATTTTAATCCTATCACTCAAAGTAAAAAAATACTCAATGATTAAAAAACTAAAAATTTTAGTCAATGTGGTACGAAATTCTGATAAAAAATAATATAGGAGCAATAATATGGATAGATTAGTTTCAATAATAATTCCAGTATATAATTTAGAGGAATACTTAGAAGTGTCAATTTCGTCAATACTTAATCAGACTTATCAAAATTTAGAAGTAATTGTTGTTAATGATGGTTCTACTGATAATAGTGTTGATATTTTAGAAAAGTATTCCGCTGATAGGAGGTTGAAAGTTTACTCTCAAAAGAATGAGGGACTTTCAGCTGCTAGAAACCTTGGGTTGGAAAAGGCAAATGGATTTTACATATATTTTTTTGATGGGGATGATTCACTTCATCCAATAGCAATAGAAAAATGTGTTGAAGCATTAGATAAGAACAATTTGGATGTATTTTCATTTAAGTCTAAAGATGTATTTTCTAAAAATGAGTTACAGATTTACAATCAAATAAATATGGAGTCTACTTGCTTACAGGAAGTTGATTTTAACTACTTTACTGAGAATGTGGTTAATCAAGATTTGATAAGATATGAAATGTGGACTAAAGTCTTTAGAAAAGATTTCTTAGTTGATATAAAGTTTAAAGTGTCACAACCTTTTGAGGATGTTTATTTTAACTTGGAATTATTAAATCGTAAACCTAAATATTTTGCTAGTAATTATGTTTTCCATAATTATCTAAAGCTAAGGTTGGGAAATACTAATACAAGAAGTTTTAGCTATACAAGATTATGGGTTTATGATGAGTTTGAGAAATGGTTGATCCTTTTAGATAAAGATGAAATTAGAAATAATTTTGTATCTTCGATTCTTAAATTCACATTTGGACAGTATCAAATATTTTATTCTGATAAATATGTAAAGGAAATATTCCATATTCAGTATAAAAAATATTTTTCATTTCCTAAAGTTTTGAATTCTAAAAATACTTTAGGTAAGAAAATAGCCTTAATTCTTTTCAGATATTTTCCAGCTCTTATTAGCATTATTTATAGGGGGAAATAATGGTTAAGAGTTCATTATTTAAAAATACTGTTTTATTATACTTATTAAAATTTTCAACAGTATTTTTTTCCATGATAACAATTCCATTACAAGCTAGAGTATTAGGTGTTTCATATTATGGAGAATTAGGTATTGCAACTGCCCTAATGACATATTTTACATTATTTATTGATTTTGGATTTACTATTTCAGCGACGGGATTAGTTTCAAAAAATCGAAATAATCCAATATATATTACTGAACTTTTTTGGAGTGTATCTGTAATTAAATTACTTATTTCAGTAGTATCAATCATATTTCTTTGGATATACTTAATCTTACTTAGAGTTGAGAGTAGTTTTTATCCTTTGTATATTTGGTTTCTAATTGCAATACTAATTAACGGCTTCTTACCAGACTTTGTTTTTAGAGGTTTGGAAAAAATGCAGTCGTTTACTTATCGGACAATTTTTATTAGATTAATTTTTACATTACTGCTTTTTATTTTTTTAAAAACGAAAGAGGATTTGAATCTTATTCCAGTTGCTACCTTAATTGGAAATGCGTTGGCTTTGGTATGGGCATTGATTGACTTAAATAGGATTGTGAATGTTTTTAAATATTTTAGATTTAATTTTAAGTTAATTTCGGAGATATTTTTAGATTCAGTACAGTTTTTCATCTCCAGAATCGTCTCTGTAATATACTCCTCAGCAGGAATATTTATTCTTGGAGTACTAGATCCTTCAAAAGTAGAAGTTGGTTACTATTCATTTGCATTCAGAATTGCCCAAATGGTCTTTTCAATTTATTCACCTATAGCAGATAGTCTGTATCCATACCTTATCAGAACAAAAGACCTAAACATTATCTATAAAATATTAAAAATTACTATACCCGCATTAATTATCATTTCAATTATTTGTTTTATTTTTATTAAAGAATTAACAGTTTTAATTTTTGGAATAGAATACATCGGGGCGATAGATATAATAATTTCATTAATCCCCAGTATGATTTTAATGTTTCCAAATTATCTATTAGGATTTCCAGCATTATCAGCAATTAATAGAGAAAAATACGCAAATATATCAATTTTTCTTAGTTTTACAGTCTATGTATTACTATTATTAGTTCTATGGATCTGTCATAGAATAAATCCAATTAGTTTAGGTTATTTATTTTCTTTGACTACAATAATTGAGGTTATTTTCAGAGCATTAATTATTAAAAAATATAGCTAGATTTTAAGGAGTATCTATGCACAAAATAAAAAAAATAATAAAAAAAAATAAGATTATTTATGACTTATTTTTAAAATTGAATAATGTTTTACTATTACCAAAAAAGAGAAAAATGAGTAAGTTTTTATTAGAAAATGGAGAATTAGTTTCTCAAAAACTAGATAGTATTTTTGATGCATCTCCATATACTTTTTTTTATGCTAGTGGTAGTGCTTTGGGTCTCTATAGAGACGGAAAATTTATCAATGGAGATATCGATATTGATGTAGGAATCTTGATGAATGAGCAATTTAATTGGTTAGAGTTTGAAAAATTTTTAGTTTCTAACGGATTAGAAAAAATTAAGGAATTCAAAACCAATAACACAATTACGGAGCAGGCTTATCTTCTTGAAGGAGTTAATATTGATTTCTTTCTATACGTGAACTCTAATGGAAAATGTCAAACTCAAGCATACTACAGAGTCCCTGGAGTTGAGTATTCAAGTGATAAAGAATTTACATCAATTAATCTAATCTTGCCATTCGAATTAACTGTAGCAAAATTAGAAACAGCATTAGGTTCTAAGTCTCTTCCAGAACCTATTGAACCTTATTTAGAAACTCTATATACAAGAGACTGGAGAACTCCAAATCCTAATTGGAAAGATTTTGATTCACCTTCATTTCATATTGACACTCAGCTCTTTGGTCATTTAGATGATTAGCATATTCAAATAACGGAGGACATATTTTGAAAAGAGTTATTACATATGGTACTTTCGATTTATTACATTATGGGCACATTAATTTATTAAAACGTGCTAAGGCATTAGGTGACTACCTAGTTGTAGTTGTCTCATCTGATGAATTTAACTGGAATGAAAAACAAAAGAAATGTTACTTTACATATGAACAAAGGAAATCACTGGTTGAGGCCGTTAGATATGTCGATTTAGTGATACCTGAACAAAGCTGGAATCAAAAAAAATCGGATGTACATGAATACCATATAGATACTTTTGTCATGGGTGATGATTGGGAAGGGAAATTTGATTTCCTTAGAGAAGAAGGTGTAGAAGTTGTCTATCTACCGAGGACACCAGAAATTAGTACCTCACAAATAAAGAAAGATTTATATTCAGTTGAGCCTATTAATGGAAATTCAAAATTAATAACTGATAATATTATTACTGGTTCAAATTAGTATAGGGAGAATTCCTATGAAGTACAACTATATATTTTATAAAAGATTAATTGAAAGTATTAATGAGAAAATTACTCGAGCTAAATTTAAATTATTTTCTAATCTTGGAAAAGGTGTAAATATTAGGGGGGGTATCTTCTGATCATTTGGACCATGTATATATAGGAGATAACTCATTTATTAGTTATGATTGCTTTTTTCATTTTGGAGATCAGCTAAAAGAAGATACTGTTATAACTGTTGGTAAGCGTGTTTTTATTGGTCCTAGAGTATTTATTAGCACTGCTACACACTACATTTCGGAAAGTGTCCAAAGAGCATCTAGTGAGACTGTTTGTAAATCAGTAACTATTGGGGATGGGACATGGATTGGAGCTAATGTTACAGTTCTTCCAGGTGTTGTAATCGGAAAAGGTTCTGTAATTGCTGCAGGTTCAGTTGTGACAAGATCAATTCCTGATAATGTAATGGTTGCTGGAGTACCTGCTGAGATTAAGAAGAATTTGGTTTAGATTGAGGTAGAAAAGCATTTGTCAGTTTGTATTTCAATACCCAATTTGTAAAATTAATTTAGATATAAAAATTTAATTTGAAGGAAGAAATAATTGCATATTTATAAGAAATTAACTATCATCAATGACACTTCTTATTTTACAAAAAATGAATTCGTAGTGATAGGACTTACCGTTGTGAATATATAGGTTGAAACTATTCATTAAAAAGGATCTTTGTCAACTGTAGTGGGTAGATGAAAAGCTAACACCTAGAGAGGACGAACTTCGTTCTCTCTTTCTTTATATTCAAAGCAATCAAAACCCATTATGTTTAATGTGCTCAAAAGGTTCTTTATTCCCGATTTGTCGTCTACTTGTGTACTATAAAAATGGAAAAGTTTTGGCTATCATGCTATAATATAACTAGAAACTTTTCCGAATAAATAGATAGGGAGTATTTCTCGATTACTTTATTCGGAGGAAAGTAGATGACAAAACGCCGTCAGGCAGTCAGTCCAATGGCTGACATTATTGCAAAAAAGATTTTCAATGACCACGAAATCACTATTGATTTCATCAATACTTTTCTAGGTTTTCGCCCCAAGTCTGTTCAGATTTTGAATGGAACCATTGCGGATGTGAAAAAAGAAAGGACTAGTCACTTTAGTACTACGGTGGATATTTTGGCTCGTATGGATGATGGAACACAAGTCATCATTGAGATACAGGTTGCCTATCAAAATAGTTTTATCAAGCGCTTATGGACCTATTCCTGCCAACATTTGGTTAAGGACTTGCCCAATGTTCGTGACAAGGTCACGCAGACGCATGATATGTATGATAAAATTTCTCCGATATATTCGATTGCCTTAGTGGCCAGTAAGTATTTTGATGATGACCAGCCGATTCACAGTTTTGTACTGACTGAAAAAGATGGGGGTCAAGTCTTGGAATTGCCATTTGGTGAACATGAAGAATTGAGAAAACCATTTGAAATGGTCATTATTGAACTGAAAAAATTCCGCAAGGGTCAGCTAGAGAAAAATCAGCGCCAATGGATAGAATTTTTCGCCAACCGAGCATTTAGTCAATCTACATCAGATGTTATTGAAAAAGCAGAACACCTGCTGGATAGAAACACATGGACAGAGGAGGAAATCGAAATGGTAGATCAATGGTTACGTAATGCTTCCAACCACTTTGGCGAATTGGAAAGCTCCTACATACGTGGTATACGGCGAGGTAAGGAGGAAGGCAGAGCAGAAGGTTTAGAAGAAGGCCTGGAGAAGGGTTTGGAGAAAGGTCGTATAGAGGTCGCCTATCAAATGTTGCGTGAAGGTTTTTCGTATGAACTGATTGAAAAATTGACCGGTCTATCTTCAGATCAAATCAATCAACTGTCACAAAATCATCAGGTTTAAGAGGAAATCGAAATGGTAGATCAATGGTTACGTAATGCTTCCAACCACTTTGGCGAATTGGAAAGCTCCTACATACGTGGTAGACGGCGAGGTAAGGAAGAGGGTAGAGCCGAAGGTTTAGAAGAAGGTTTGGAGAAAGGTCGTATAGATGTCGCCTATCAAATGTTGCGTGAAGGTTTTTCGTATGAAATGATTGAAAAGTTGACCGGTCTATCTTCTGTACAAATCGATCAACTGTCACAAAATCATCAGGTTTAGGAGAAAAATACAAAATATATGAAACATTACGACTATCTAGTAGTTGGTGCTGGTTTGTTTGGTGCCGTATTTGCCCATGAAGCAGCTAAAAAAGGCAAAAAGGTCAAGGTGATTGAAAAACGTGACCACATCGCAGGTAATATTTATACCAAAGAAGTAGAAGGCATCCAGGTTCATGAGTATGGTGCACACATTTTCCATACTTCTGAAAAGGAAATCTGGGACTATGTCAATCAATTTGCGGAATTCAACCGCTACACCAACACACCAGTTGCCAACTACAAGGGTGAAATTTACAACCTTCCATTCAACATGAATACCTTTAACAAGCTTTGGGGTGTAGTTACTCCTGCTGAAGCTGAGGCAAAAATTGCTGAGCAACGCGCTGTTTTGGGAGGAAAAACGCCTGAGAACTTGGAAGAGCAAGCAATCTCCCTAGTTGGTACAGACATCTATGAAAAATTGATCAAGTCATACACTGAGAAGCAATGGGAAAAACCTTGTACGGAGTTGCCAGCCTTTATCATCCGTCGCTTGCCAGTGCGTTTGACTTATGACAACAACTATTTCAACGATACTTACCAAGGTATTCCAATCGGTGGTTACACGCAGATTGTTGAAAAAATGTTGGATCATGAAAATATCGATGTGGAGATAAATGTTGATTTCTTTGCTAATAAGGAAGAATACTTGGCAAACTATCCAAAAGTTGTCTTTACAGGTATGATTGATGAGTTCTTTGATTATGAGCTTGGGGAGTTGGAATATCGTAGCCTTCGTTTTGAAACTGAAGTCTTGGATATGGAAAACTACCAAGGAAATGCGGTTGTCAACTACACAGATAGTGAAACACCCTTTACTCGTATTATCGAACACAAACATTTCGAATTTGGTACACAAGAAAAAACCATTATTACACGCGAGTATTCTAAAACTTGGAAACGTGGAGATGAGCCATACTATCCAGTTAACAATGACCGCAACAACAAACTTTACACAGCTTACAAGCGCCTAGCTGAACAACAGGAGAATGTTATTTTCGGTGGTCGTCTAGGTCACTATCGTTACTACGATATGAACCAGGTAATTGGAGCGGCCTTGCAGTGTGTCAGAAATGAAGTAGGACCTTTGGGATAGTTAGAATGGTGTCATAGGTAGGTCAAATTTCTTGTATAGCAAAGTTTATGGCCATATATTGTCTATTTTCAAGTTCTAATCAGGTTTTGTATCGAGCAAAATATATCAAAATCCCAAAGTTGTTTAGGCTTTGGGATTTGTCATTCTTTCTTAAATTTTTTCAAAATGTTTGCCAGCTGTTCTTGTTCTTCTGGGCTTAATACAGAGAAAATATGTCCGACATGATCGTAGTGTTCTGGCAGGATAGCTTCGATGGTCTGACGTCCTTTGTCTGTCAAGGCAATCAGGGAGGCGCGACGGTCGCTTGCGTCACTGGTTTTATAGACATAGCCATCTCGTATCATATTTTTGATGACGACGGTCATATTTCCAGATGTGCTGAGTAGCTTATCAATCAAGTCTTGAATGCGGAGGTTACCCTTGTTGTAAAGTGCTTCCATCACGCCAAACTGACAGACGGTCAGTCCGTATTTTTTGATGGTTTCTAACTCTGATTTTGAGATGGTATTGGCTGCTCTGCGAAAGACGACAAGGCTATGGAGTGCATTCTTGTTTTCATTTAAAGATTGTTCAACAGTTTTCATGAGAATATTTTAGCAATAATTAGTCCTATATGCAAGTCAAATGGCAAATTATGTCTGTAAAATTCTTATTCACTTGCTGAAAGAATGGAAATCTCTTGTGACTTGTAGTATAATAGGACTACTATGGAAAAAAAGATATTTCAACTTTTGGAGTGGATGGCTTCTAAGACTGGGCAGTTGGTGTTGGGCTCTTTTATCCTCCTCAGTGTTGTAACTTTTTCAATTTTTACTATTTGGGATATGGCTGCAGCACCCTTCAACAAGGCGCGTAGTCACGCAGTTACTGTAGCTACAGAATATGCAGATTTACAAACTGTCAAGGATTTTTCTATCTACAATGGCATGGAAACCTATTTTAGTGTATTTGGTACTACCAGTCAGGGAGAAGACGTTGCAGTTTTGATTCCAGAGGCTTCTAGCACTGTGTATGTCTATCCTTTGGCTCAGGGAATTTCGCAAGAAGAAGCGCAAGCTATTGCCAAGGAAAATGGTGCAGGTCAGGTAGAGCGAACTATTCTAGGCTTGCGGGATGGCAAGCCAATTTGGGAAGTCAAATCAGGAACAGCCTATTATTTAGTAGAGTTTGAAACAGGAAGTTTTGTCAAGAAGGAGGGCTTATGAACAAGCTATCAAAACGTGTCTTAGAGATGGAAGAAAGTGTCACCCTGGCAGCTGGTGCGCGGGCCAAGGCCTTGAAGGCGGAAGGACGTGATATTTTAGAGCTGACCTTGGGTGAGCCAGACTTTGTCACACCGAAGAATATTCAAGAAGCAGCTGTTCGTTCTATTGAAAATGGCGAGGCCAGCTTTTACACAGTGGCTTCAGGTCTGCCAGAATTGAAGGACGCGGTCAATACTTATTTTGAGAAGTTCTACGGCTACTCCATCGAACGCAACCAAGTCGTTCTTGCCACGGGTGCCAAGTTTGTTCTCTATGCCTTCTTTGCGGCGGTTATCAATCCTGGTGATGAGGTTCTGATTCCAACACCTTACTGGGTTTCCTATGCCGACCAGATTAAGATGAACGAAGGCGTGCCAGTTTTTGTCACAGCGACGGAAGAGCACAATTTCAAGGTAACGGTTGACCAGTTGGAAGCGGCTCGGACTGACAAGACCAAGGTCCTCTTGCTCAATAGTCCGTCCAATCCGACTGGTATGATATACAGTCGTGAGGAATTGGAAGCTATCGGAAACTGGGCTGTGGAGCACGACATTCTCATCTTGGCAGACGATATTTACGGTCGTTTGGTTTACAATGGGAACAGCTTCACGCCGATTTCAAGCATTTCAGAAAGCATTCGCCAGCAGACTATTGTGGTCAATGGTGTTGCAAAAGCTTATGCCATGACAGGTTGGCGGGTTGGTTTTGCGGTTGGTAATCCTGAAATCATTGCGGCCATGAGCAAGATTGTCGGACAAACGACTTCGAATTTAACGACTGCTGCTCAGTATGCGGCCATAGAAGCCTTTACAGGTCCGCAAGATACGGTAGAAACCATGCGTCAGGCCTTTGAAGAACGACTTAACACCATCTATCCATTACTAGCAGAAGTGCCAGGTTTTGAAGTCATCAAGCCAGAAGGTGCCTTCTATCTCTTCCCAAATGTCAAAAAAGCAATGGAAATGAAGGGCTACACAGATGTGACCGAATTTACCACTGCTATCTTGGAAGAGGTTGGTGTCGCCTTGGTGACAGGTGCAGGTTTTGGAGCTCCTGAAAATATTCGCCTCAGCTATGCGATGGATATGGATACACTAAAAGAAGCGGTGGCTCGACTACACACATTTATGAAAAAGTAAAAGAGGAAAAATAATGTCTAGAAAATTGATTACCATTAACCAAGTAAAAGATTATGTTGGTCAAGAAGTGACCATTGGAGCCTGGGTTGCCAACAAGTCAGGTAAGGGCAAGTTGGCTTTCTTGCAGTTGCGTGACGGAACAGCCTTCTTCCAAGCAGTTGCTTTCAAACCAAACTTCATTGAAAAGTTCGGCGAGGCAGCTGGTGCGGAGAAGTTTGATGTTGCAAAACGCCTCAGCCAAGAAACCTCTGTCTATGTAACAGGGATTGTCAAGGAAGATGAGCGTTCTAAATTTGGTTACGAGTTGGATGTGACAGACATCGAGGTCATCGGTGAGTCACAAGATTACCCTATCACACCAAAAGAACACGGTACGGACTTCCTCATGGACAATCGTCACCTCTGGTTGCGTTCGCGTAAACAGGTTGCTATCCAGCAAATCCGTAACGCCATCATCTATGCGACTTATGAATTCTTTGAAAAGAATGGCTTCATCAAGTTTGATAGCCCAATCTTGTCTGGAAATGCGGCAGAAGATTCGACAGAATTGTTTGAAACAGACTACTTTGGTCAACCAGCTTATCTCAGTCAATCAGGTCAGCTTTACCTAGAAGCTGGTGCTATGGCCCTTGGTCGTGTTTTCGACTTCGGTCCTGTTTTCCGTGCGGAAAAATCAAAAACTCGCCGGCACTTGACGGAGTTCTGGATGATGGATGCCGAGTATTCCTTCCTCAGCCATGACGAGTCACTAGACTTGCAAGAAGCTTATGTCAAAGCCTTGATTCAAGGTGTTATCGACCGTGCTCCACAAGCCTTGGAAACTCTTGAGCGTGATGTGGATGCCCTTAAACGCTACATTGCAGAACCATTCAAACGTGTGGCTTATGATGATGCTATTACCCTTCTTCAAGAGCATGAGGCTGATGAAGGTACAGACTACGAACACATCGAACATGGTGATGACTTCGGCTCACCACATGAAACTTGGATTTCAAACTACTTTGGTGTACCGACTTTCGTTGTCAACTATCCAGCTAGCTTCAAGGCCTTCTACATGAAGCCAGTTCCTGGTAATCCAGAGCGCGTGCTTTGTGCGGACCTCTTGGCACCAGAAGGCTACGGTGAAATTATCGGTGGTTCTATGCGTGAGGACAACTACGATGCCTTGGTAGCTAAGATGGACGAGCTCGGCATGGACAAGTCCGAATATGAATTCTACCTTGACCTTCGTAAGTACGGCTCAGTGCCACACGGTGGTTTCGGTATCGGTATTGAGCGTATGGTGACCTTTGTAGCTGGTACAAAACACATCCGTGAAGCCATTCCGTTCCCGAGAATGTTGCACCGCTTGCATCCGTAATACAGTCTTTTGACTGAACAAGCAGTCTGCAGTTTTGGGTACGAACTTCGTTCGCTCTATTTCCGACCTCTAACAGTCTATTCCTAGACTGTTAGAGCTAGTACTAAAAGTAAACTGAAAGACTGCGAAATAAATATTTACTGACAGACTACAAATGTGGTCTGTTTTCTTTTAGTTGACATTTCTGAATAATTGTTTTACAATGTATTACAATAAGAAAGTAGGTGGAATAATGGGTATTGTATCCCTGCGATTAAATGAAGCAGAAGAGGAACTTTTTAGAAGCTATGCTATTCATACGGGAAAAAGTTTGTCTGAGTTATTCAAATCTGCACTGGCGGAACAGATTGAAGACCAGCTGGATTATGAGATTGGCATCAAGGCTTTGAAGAAATTCCAAGAAAATCCAGTAACTCATTCGATAGATGATGTGCTTGCGGAGTTAGAAGATGGCCTATAAACTTGTGCTCAGCGATGATGCCTTGAAGCAGTTGAAAAAAATGGACAGGCATGTGGGACTGATGCTTGCTAAGGATTTGAAAAAACGTTTGGATGGTTTGGAACATCCAAGGCAGTTTGGCAAGGCCTTGGTCGGAGAGTACAAGGGTCTGTGGCGGTATCGAGTAGGAAATTACCGTGTGATTTGTGATATCATTGACAATAAAATGGTCATTTTAGCTCTTGAAGTTGGGCATCGTAAAGAAATCTATAAAAAGTAAGATTCTAGGAAACTAGGATAGAGATACATAAGCAGACTACAAATGTGGTCTGTTTTCTTGTGTCAATGTGCTTGTTTGCTAAGTTGTGTAGATTTTGCTTTGCTAGGAGGTGATGACATGCTCATTTTCGCTCTCTAGTATGCTATAATAGACTTAGAAAGAATAAAGGAGATTGACAGATGAAAACCATTCACACAGATAAGGCACCAGCAGCTATCGGACCATACGTACAAGGTAAGGTTGTAGGAAATTTCCTCTTTGCTTCTGGTCAGGTTCCCTTGTCACCAGAAACGGGTGAAGTTGTGGGAGTAACCATTCAAGAACAGACAGAGCAGGTCTTGAAAAATATTGCTGCCATTTTAGAAGCAGCTGGTACAGATTTTGACCATGTGGTGAAAACAACTTGTTTCCTCAAGGATATGAATGACTTTGTGGCTTTTAACGAAGTTTATAAAACAGCCTTTTCATCAGATTTCCCAGCACGCTCAGCGGTAGAAGTGGCGCGCTTGCCACGTGATGTTAAGGTTGAGATTGAAGTCATTGCGGTAATTGATTAAGAAAGAAAAGGAGGGAATGTCATGGCAGACAAACTCCACTTAGTTATTGTGACAGGGATGTCGGGAGCTGGTAAGACAGTAGCCATTCAGTCTTTTGAGGATTTGGGCTATTTTACCATTGACAATATGCCACCGACCCTCTTGCCAAAATTTTTAGAATTGATTCGCTACAGCCAAGACAACAATAAGATTGCCTTGGTGGTGGATATGCGGAGCAGGTCTTTCTTTTCGGAAATTCGAGAAGTCTTAGATGAGATTGAATCTGCAGAAGATTTGGATTTCAAGGTCTTGTTTTTGGATGCGACAGATAGCGAATTGGTTGCTCGCTATAAGGAAACTCGACGTTCGCATCCGCTTGCAGCAGATGGTCGGGTTTTGGACGGGATACAGCTTGAGCGTGAGCTCTTGGCACCTCTGAAAAATATGAGCCAGAATGTCATTGATACGACAGAATTGACACCGCGTAATCTGCGGATGGCCATTTCTGAGCAATTTGCTAGTCAGGACAATCAACCATCCTTCCGTGTGGAAGTCATGTCCTTTGGTTTCAAATATGGTCTGCCTCTGGATGCGGACTTGGTTTTTGATGTGCGTTTCTTGCCAAATCCTTATTATCAGAAAGAATTACGCAATCTGACTGGTCTGGATGCTCCTGTCTTTGATTATGTCATGGACCACCAGGAATCTGAAGAATTTTACAGCCACCTTATCGGCTTGATTGAGCCAATTCTGCCAGGTTATCAGAAGGAAGGCAAGTCTGTTCTGACCATTGCTGTTGGTTGCACGGGCGGTCAACACAGAAGCGTTGCTTTTGCCAAACGCTTGGCAGATGATTTGGAGAAAAACTGGATTGTCAATCGTAGCCATCGTGACAAGGATAGACGGAAGGAAACGGTCAACCGCTCATGAGAAAACCAAAGATTACAGTGATTGGGGGCGGTACGGGAATTCCAGTCATTTTGAAGAGTTTGCGGGACAAGGATGTGGACATTACGGCCATCGTGACGGTAGCAGATGACGGGGGTTCCTCAGGTGAAATTCGTCAAGCTCTGCAGGTGACGCCCCCAGGAGATCTGCGTAACGTCCTTCTGGCCATGTCCGATATGCCCAAATTGTATGAGAAGATTTTCCAGTATCGCTTTGCGGATTCGGACGGTCCTCTGGCCGGACATCCCCTAGGAAATCTGATTATTGCTGGAATTTCGGAGATGCAGGGTTCGACCTATAATGCTATGCGGCTGCTAACTCGATTTTTCCACACGACAGGTCGGATTTACCCTTCTAGTGAACAAGCCTTGACTCTCCATGCTGTATTTACAGATGGTACTGAGGTGTCGGGTGAGAGCAAGATTGCCAAACATAAGGGCATGATTGGCCATGTCTATGTGACCAATTCCTACAATGATGATGAGCCTAAGGCCAGTCGTCAGGTGGTCGAGGCCATTATGGAGAGTGACATGGTGGTCTTGGGACCTGGTTCGCTCTTTACTTCCATTCTGCCCAATCTCATGATTTCAGATCTTGGGAAAGCTCTGAAGGAAACCAAGGCTGAAGTGACCTATGTCTGCAATATTATGACCCAGCGTGGTGAAACTGAGTTTTTCTCAGATGCTGACCATGTGACCGTCTTGAATGGTCATCTGGGCGAAAAGTTCATCGATACTGTTTTGGTTAATAGTGAACCCGTTCCGCAAGACTACATGAATACCCACCAGTTTGATGAATATTTGGTTCAGGTTAAGCATGATTTTGCTGGCCTACAAGAACAAGCTCGCCGTGTGATTTCATCTAATTTCTTACGTTTGGAAAATGGCGGAGCTTTTCATGATGGTGATTTGGTGGTAGAAGAGTTGCTCAAGATTTTGCAGGTGCGGTCATGAGTTTTACTATAAAAGTCAAAGAAGAGCTTTTGATACAAGCTATTCAAAATAAGAGTGAGCTGTCAGCTATTATCAAACTGTCTGGTAGTCTGGGGCTGGCTTCATCAGGCTTGACCCTGTCTATCTCGACTGAAAATGCCAAAATTGCAAGACATATCTACGAATTGTTCCTGCATTTTTATCAGGTAAAAGCTGAAATCCGTCACCATCAAAAACCTAATCTCAAAAAGAACCGTGTTTATGCAGTAGTCATTGAGGAGGGGGTCAATGACATCTTAAATGATTTGCATTTGGCGGATAGTTTTTTTGGATTGGAAACAGGGATTTCGCCCCTTGTCCTTGAAAATGATAGCTGGAGCCAAGCCTATTTGCGTGGGGCTTTCTTGGCAGCAGGTTCTGTCAAGGACCCTGAAAAGGGACGGTATCAGTTAGAAATTGCCTCTGTTTATAGTGACCATGCCCATGACTTAGCTAATCTGTTACAAAAATTTCTCTTGGATGCCAAGGTTATTGAGCGAAGCAAGGGAACCATTACCTATCTGCAACGGGCAGAAGATATTATGGACTTTCTCTTAGTCATAGGGGCAGAGGAAGCCAAGACAGCCTTTGAAGATATTAAGCTCTTGCGTGAGGCCAGAAACGACCTCAACCGAGCTAACAATGCTGAAACGGCTAACATTGCTAAAACTGTCAACGCCAGCATGAAGACCATCAACAACATTATAAAAATTATGGATACCATAGGCTTAGACCAGCTGACGGGAGACTTGCAAGAGATTGCCCAACTCCGTATCCAACATCCTGATTATTCGATTCAACAATTAGCAGATAGTTTGACAGTACCCATCACAAAGAGCGGGGTTAATCATCGACTGCGGAAAATCAATAAGATTGCGGATGATTTATAGTTTTTTCGAACCAGTTCTTTTGAGCTGGTTTTTCTGTTGTAAATTTGATTATAATCATTCGTCTTATAAGTTAATATATGTTATAATCGTAGGAGAATGATTGATAAAGGAGCTTGAAAATGATCAGCCGCGAGCAGTATAGCTATCTTAGGAAACATCCAACCTTTGAAAACCTTAACCGAGATAGCTTTGACCAGCTGGCCAAGCATATCCGCTTTCGAAAGGTTCCTAAAGGGCAGATATTTTTTTATGCCGAGGATCCAAGAGACTATTTATTTGTCTTGCAGAAGGGCTATGCCAGGATTGAACAGTATGATGAAACAGACAGTTTTACCTATCTGGACTATATCCGACAGGGTGGTGCCTTTCCATTGGCGGACATGTTCCAAGATAAACCCTATCATTACACAGCTATTGCTATCACAGATTTGGAATGTTTGATTATCCCTATGTCCTTATTTGAAAGTATATCAAAGACCAATCCTTGTCAGTTGGTTTATATTTGTCAAAAATTATCCAAAATCCTGGGCTTTCAGGAATTGCGCCTGCGTAATAGTATGCGGTCCAAGGCTTCGGAGCGAGTTGTTCAGGCCTTAGCACTTCTCTATTGGGATATGTGCCAGCGGGAAGGGTTGGCAAGTTTGCCATTTGATATTCATATTCAGGAAATTGCTCGCCTGGCCGCAACGACAAGGGAAACAGTTAGCCATGTTCTCAAGCAATTAAAGCAGGATAAAAAGATTATCTATAGGCGAAAAATCCTGACTTATCTGGATGTTGATTATTTTCTAGCCAATTTAACGGAAACTTATTGAAGTTTTCGTTCTTTTTTTACAAAAAATAAAAATTCACATAATGATATAGATAGATAGAAATATGCGTAATTAAAGTGATATTATTAATATTTACCCAAAAATCCTGTGAAAAATGTGATGAATTTCTCAAAAAGATGTGAACGTTTTCAAGTTTTTCTTTCTGATATTTGATAGACTGTAGTTGTCAAGGAAAGGGTGGAAAGCGTACGGTCCACTAACATTTCCAATCAAAGAAAAAAATATTAGGAGGACAGATCATGTCACATCATCCAATCCATGTGTTTTCAGAAATTGGTAAACTGAAAAAAGTTATGCTACATAGGCCGGGTAAAGAAATTGAAAACTTGATGCCTGACCACTTGGAGCGTCTATTATTTGATGATATTCCCTTCCTAGAAGATGCTCAGAGGGAACACGATGCCTTTGCGCAAGCCCTTCGTGACGAAGGAGTTGAGGTGCTCTATCTGGAGCAATTGGTCGCTGAATCACTGGTAACACCTGAAATTCGTGAGCAATTTATCGATGAGTATCTTGATGAAGCAAATATTCGTGGTCGTGCTACTAAGAAAGCCATTCGTAAGCTCTTGCTAGCTATTGAGGATAACAAGGAGTTAGTAGAAAAAACCATGGCTGGTGTTCAAAAGGCAGAACTGCCACCGGTTCCAGCTGATGAAAAAGGGTTGACAGATTTGGTCGAATCATCTTACCCATTTGCCATTGATCCAATGCCGAACCTTTACTTCACACGGGATCCATTTGCGACCATTGGTAATGCGGTATCACTCAACCATATGTATGCTGAAACCCGTAACCGTGAAACCCTCTACGGTAAGTATATCTTCACCTATCACCCAGACTATGCTGGAAAGGTTCCACTGGTCTATAACCGTGATGAAACCACCCGTATCGAAGGTGGAGATGAGTTAATTCTTTCCAAAGATTTGTTGGCAGTGGGTATTTCCCAACGGACAGATGCTGCCTCTATCGAAAAACTATTAGTTAATATTTTTGAACGGGGCGTTGGCTTCAAGAAAGTTTTAGCCTTTGAGTTTGCAAATAGTCGCAAGTTTATGCATTTGGATACTGTCTTTACCATGGTAGACTACGATAAATTTACCATTCACCCTGAAATAGAAGGAACCCTCCGTGTCTTCTCTGTGACTTATGAAAATGAAACTCTCCATATCGAAGAAGAACATGGTGATTTGGCAGAGGTTTTGGCAAGTAATTTGGGTCTTGAAAAAGTAGAGCTCATCCGTTGTGGTGGTGATAATATCGTTGCAGCAGGGCGTGAGCAATGGAATGACGGTTCCAATACCCTGACCATTGCACCAGGTGTAGTTGTTGTTTACAAACGCAATACCATTACAAATGCAATTCTTGAATCCAAGGGGCTTCGTTTAATCAAGGTTAGCGGAAGTGAGTTGGTTCGCGGTCGTGGTGGACCACGTTGTATGTCCATGCCATTTGAACGGGAAGACCTATAAAACTGTATGAAATAGAATAAACTGATAGGAGAAGAAACAATGACAAACATTTTTAAAGGCAGACACTTCCTTGCAGAGAAAGATTTCACACGCGCAGAATTGGAATGGTTGATTGATTTCTCAGCTCATTTGAAAGATTTGAAAAAACGCAATATTCCACACCGTTATTTGGAAGGTAAAAATATTGCTCTCTTGTTTGAAAAAACATCTACTCGTACTCGTGCTGCCTTCACAGTAGCATCCATTGACCTTGGTGCTCATCCAGAATACCTCGGTGCAAATGATATCCAGCTTGGCAAGAAGGAATCGACAGAAGATACTGCTAAGGTTTTGGGACGTATGTTCGACGGTATTGAATTCCGTGGTTTCAGCCAAAAGATGGTGGAAGAATTGGCAGAATTCTCAGGTGTGCCAGTATGGAATGGATTGACAGATGCATGGCACCCAACTCAAATGTTGGCTGACTACTTGACTGTCAAAGAAAACTTTGGCAAGTTGGAAGGATTGACTTTGGTTTACTGTGGTGATGGTCGTAACAACGTTGCCAACTCTCTCTTGGTGACAGGTGCCATTCTTGGTGTCAACGTCCATATCTTCTCTCCAAAAGAACTCTTCCCAGATGAAACTGTTGTGGCATTGGCAGAAGGCTTTGCCAAAGAAAGCGGCGCGCGTGTTCTTATTACTGACAATGCTGACGAGGCAGTTAAAGGCGCAGATGTTCTCTATACAGACGTTTGGGTATCCATGGGTGAAGAAGCTAAATTTGCAGAACGTGTTGCTCTCCTGAAACCATACCAAGTGAATATGGAATTGGTGAAAAAAGCAGAAAACGACAATCTTATCTTCCTACACTGCTTACCTGCCTTCCATGATACAAATACTGTTTATGGTAAAGATGTTGCTGAAAAATTCGGCGTAGAAGAAATGGAAGTAACTGATGAAGTCTTCCGTAGCAAATATGCACGTCACTTCGACCAGGCTGAAAACCGTATGCACACTATTAAAGCAGTGATGGCGGCTACCTTAGGGGATCCATTTGTTCCACGTGTGTAATACTCTTCGAAAATCAAACTCATACGTTGTTGCCTCGATTTGATGAACTTCAGTTCTATCTTCATCTTCGTCGCCTAGTCTGATTTTGATTTTCATTGAGTATATTCTCTAGTCATCGCACCTCCTGGGGGCTGAACCCAGCCCCCTTTTCTTAGATAAAAAAATGAAAGCGATTTCTAGAATATGAAAGAGAGGCGAAAACACAAGATATGGTAAATCGTAAAATTGTAGTAGCCTTGGGTGGCAATGCTATTTTATCCTCCGACCCATCGGCTAAAGCACAAAAAGAGGCCTTGGTACAAACAGCCAAGCACCTTGTTAAACTAATCAAAAATGGCGACGACTTGATTATTACCCATGGTAATGGTCCTCAAGTCGGAAACCTGTTGCTCCAAAACCTGGCAGCTGATTCAGAAAAGAACCCAGCTTTTCCACTGGATAGCTTGGTAGCTATGACAGAAGGTTCCATCGGTTTCTGGCTCCAAAATGCCTTGGAAAATGAATTGGCTAAGGAAGGCATTGAAAAGGATGTAGCTTCCGTCGTTACCCAGGTTATTGTTGATAAACATGACCCAGCCTTTGAAAATTTGACCAAGCCAATTGGACCATTCTACACAGAAGAAGAAGCTAAGGCGGAAGCTGAAAAGACAGGTGCGACCTTCAAAGAAGATGCCGGTCGTGGCTGGCGTAAAGTCGTGGCTTCACCAAAACCAGTAGGCATTAAGGAAATCGGCACCATTCGTACCCTTCTCAATGCAGGTGAAGTAGTCGTAGCTGCTGGTGGCGGTGGTATTCCAGTCGTTCAAGAAGCAGATGGTACCTTGACAGGTGTGGAAGCGGTTATTGATAAGGACTTTGCTTCCCAATGTTTGGCTGAATTAGTCGATGCAGACCTATTTATCGTATTGACAGGTGTAGATTATGTCTTTGTCAACTACAACAAACCAGACCAAGAAAAATTAGAAACAGTTACCGTGGCTGAATTGGAAGAATATATCAAGCAAAACCAATTTGCGCCAGGTTCCATGCTACCGAAAGTAGAAGCTGCTATTGCCTTTGTCAATCATAAACCGCAATCAAAAGCAGTCATTACATCGCTCGAAAACTTGGGTGCCTTGATTGAATCAGACAGCGGTACTATTATTGTGAAAGAGTAACGAGTTCTTTTGAGATGGACGGGGGAGTAGGGAAGAAATGGATGGTTAGCGAAAATGGCTGACCAATAAGTGTCTTCCTTCAGATTTTCAAGGTCCTCCCCCTTCCATCCATTCTATCAAGTATCTATCTATAAGCAATGTTTTCAGACGATACTCTGAAAGAGATGGCAATCTCTTGAAGATAGGTGGATATTTGATAAGGTCATTGTGGATACATTTCACTTAAAAATATTATAGGAGGTTTTTGCGATGAGCGAAAAAGTGAAAAAAGGCTTTAAAATGCCTTCATCGTATTCTATTTTGATGCTCATTATTGCCTTTATGGCAGTTATGACATGGGTTATTCCAGCTGGTCAGTATGAAAAAGACGAAGCTGGAAAATATATTACAGGCACTTACCAAGCAGTAGCTCAAAATCCGCAGGGAATTTGGGATATTGTGATGGCGCCAGTTCGGGCTATGTTGGGGCATGGTGATACTAGCAAGGCTATCGACGTTGCCTTCTTCATCCTGATGGTTGGTTCCTTCTTGGGCGTGGTCAATGAAACGGGTGCTCTTGATGTGGGGATTGCTTCCATTGTGAAACGCTTCAAGGGTCGTGAGAAAATGTTGATTTACATCCTCATGCCTTTGTTTGCCTTGGGTGGTTCTACCTACGGTATGGGTGAGGAAACCATGGCCTTCTTCCCACTCTTAGTTCCTGTTATGATGGCAGTTGGTTTTGATAGTATTACAGGTGTTGCCATTATCTTGCTGGGTTCTCAAATCGGCTGTTTGGCTTCGACTGTAAACCCATTTGCGACAGGTGTGGCTTCGGATGCAGCAGGAGTTTCCTTGGCAGATGGTATGATATGGCGGATTATCTTCTTTATCGTCATTTTGGGCCTGGGTGTGTGGTTTGTTGCCAACTATGCTGAAAAAGTGAAAAACGACCCAACTAAATCCTTGGTTTACAAACAACGTGAAGCAGATATGGCTCATTTCAATGTCAACACATCTGAAGAAGTCAATGCTGTCTTAACACCAGCTCAAAAACGTGTTCTTTGGGTCTTCGTCTTGACTTTTGTTGTCATGATTTGTAGCTTTATTCCTTGGGAAGACTTGGGTGTTTCTGTCTTTGCAGATTTCAATACCTGGTTGCTTGGCTTGCCAGGTATCGGTCAGGTGATTGGTAGTTCGGCTTATCCATTTGGCTGGTGGTATTTCCCTGAAGGAGCTATGCTCTTTGCAGTAGCAGGTGTCTTGGTCGGTATTGTCTATGGCATGGACGAAGCGCGTCTGGTGAAGGCCTTTATGAATGGTGCGGCGGACTTGCTCAGTGTTGCTCTTATCTGCGCGGTGGCGCGTGGTATTCAAGTCATCATGAATGACGGTATGATTACAGCGACTATTCTACACTGGGGTGAAGTTGGCTTGCAAGGTTTGTCTTCACAAGTCTTCATCATCTTGACCTATCTCTTCTACCTGCCCATGTCCTTCCTAATTCCATCAACATCTGGTCTTGCAGGGGCATCCATGGGTATTATGGCACCTCTCGGTGAGTTTGTTAATGTGCCAGCTCATTTGATTATCACAGCCTTCCAAGCTGCTTCTGGTGTACTGAACTTAGTGGCTCCAACCTCAGGTATTGTAATGGGAGCCTTGGCTTTAGGTCGTGTAGAGATCGGAACTTGGTATAAATTTGTAGGTAAATTGATTGCAGCTATCGTACTTGCATCAATTGCGATTCTTGTCATTGCGACATTCTTCTAATCGAAATTCTGGGTCAGATTTTGTCATAATTGCAGATGAAATCTGGCTCAGTTTTTCCATTTGTGATAGAATGAAAACAGAAAGAACTATATTTTAATCTGTTGAAAGGAGAAACAATGGAAACAAGTTTTATTCAAGCACAGCATCAAGAGGCTTGTGTCGAGGCGATTAAGGAACTGGTAGCTTTTCCGTCTGTCCTACATGAAGGTCAAAACCAAACACCATTTGGTCAGGCTATTCAGGATGTCTTGGAACACACCCTAGCTATGACTGAGAAGATGGGCTTTACTACCTATCTGGATCCAGAAGGCTATTATGGCTATGCAGAAATTGGTCAAGGGAAAGACTTGCTGGCTGTTCTCTGTCATTTGGATGTCGTACCTGCTGGTGATCTCAAGCAATGGAACACACCGCCATTTGAAGCAGTCGTAAAAGATGGCTTCCTGATTGGTCGCGGTGTCCAAGACGATAAGGGACCCTCTATGGCGGCTCTCTTTGCTGTCAAGGCTTTAATGGATGCAGGTGTCACTTTTACCAAACGTATTCGCTTTATTTTTGGTACCGATGAAGAAACACTTTGGCGCTGTATGAATCGCTACAATCAACTAGAAGAAGTGGCAACTATGGGCTTTGCACCTGATTCCTCCTTCCCTTTAACCTATGCGGAAAAAGGCTTGTTACAAGCTAAATTGCATGGACCAGGCCACCCTTGTCTGAGTATCGAAGCGGGAACTGCCTATAATGTCGTACCTGCTAAGGCTAGCTATTCAGGCCACTTATTAGCTGGGGTCATGGCAGAGTTGGACCAGCTGGGCTTTGATTATGAAAGCAATGATGACCAAGTGACCGTTCTGGGTATTTCGCGGCACGCCAAGGATGCTGCTGAGGGTGTCAATGCCATCGTACGTTTGGCCAAGGCCTTGGACAAATTTGAAGACCATCCGACTTTAAACTTTATTGTCAATGCTATTGGAGAAGATGCCACAGGCTTCAAGCTGTTTGGCGATGTAACCGACGAGCCGTCAGGTACCTTGAGTTTCAATATTGCGGGTCTGACCATCAATGCCAAGAAATCAGAAATTCGTTTGGATATTCGCATACCTGTCACAGCGGACAAGGAAAAATTGGTGGCGACCCTGCAAGCCAAGGCTCAGGAGTGTGGTCTGACCTATGAAGAATTTGATTACTTAGCATCTCTCTATGTCCCACTGGATAGCCAGCTTGTATCGACCCTCATGTCCGTCTATCAGGATAAAACAGGAGATATGGACAGCCAGCCTATCTCATCTGGGGGAGCGACTTTTGCTCGAACCATGCCAAACTGTGTGGCTTTTGGAGCTTGTTTCCCTGACACAGAACAGACGGAACATCAGGAAAATGAACGCATGCCATTGGAAGATTTGTACAAAACAATGGACATTTACGCGGAAGCTATTTATCGTTTGGCTGCTGAATAAAAGAAAAGTTCTCAGATTGTTTGGTCTGAGAACTTTTCTTTTATTCGACAGCTTTCTAATCAAGCCTTGCTAAAGAAGAAAGGAGGGGCATACTGTTTGAGGTACTCAAAACAAGACTGGGCACTTTCATTATCCTCACAGATAATCAAGCAGACATCATCGCCACAAACTGTCGCAATGATTTCAGGGATTTCCATGGCATCCAAAATAGAGCCGAAGGAATTGGCCAGACCTGGCAGGGCTTTCAAGATGACCTGATGCTGAACAGGCTTAAGCATGACCAAGGCATCTTCCATATAGAGCCGAAGGCGTTTTTCCCAGCGACTTGGAGCAATGGGGTTGATGACATAATGAGAAGAATCGTCTTCATTGACCTTGACCAAATTGAGCATCTTGATGTCGCGGGATAGGGTGGACTGGGTGACAGTTACACCGTTCAAATTGAGGAGTTCTTGTAGTTCTTGTTGGGTATGGATTTTTTTCTCCATAACCAAGGACAAAATCAATTGGTGACGACTTTCAATCTTGTTCATAGGAACCTCCTACAAATATGGTTGTACACGGAAAATTCAGCAGAAAGTCTTGACTGGATTGGCCATGGACAAGGAAAGTGTCGCTATTGAAGAAACATAGCATCTCCAAAACTGAAGAAGCGGTAGCCTTCTTCAACAGCGTGTTTATAGGCTTCTAAGACAAATTCTCGGCCAGCAAAGGCAGATACCAGCATGACCAGAGTTGATTTGGGTAGGTGGAAATTGGTTGAAAAGGCATCAACGATGCGGAATTCATAGCCTGGCTTGATGAAAATATTTGTCCAGCCAGCATCAGCTTCTAGTCGACCATCAAATTTGTTGCCAATCGTTTCTAAGGTACGAATAGATGTTGTACCCACTGCCACAATCCGACCGCCTGCAGCCTTGACTTGATTGAGGGTCTGGGCTGCTTCAGCAGATAGGGTATAAAATTCAGAATGCATTTCATGTTCATCAAGATTGTCAACGGAAACCGGTCGGAAGGTGCCAAGACCGACATGAAGGGTTAGGTAAACTAATTTCACTCCCTTTGCCTCAATCTTCTCAAGTAATTCTTGGGTGAAATGCAGTCCAGCAGTTGGGGCTGCGGCAGATCCGTTTTCTTTGGCATAGACAGTTTGATAGCGCTCGCGGTCTTCCAATTTCTCATGAATGTAAGGCGGAAGGGGCATTTCTCCAAGACTTTCCAACACTTCAAGGAAAATACCATCATAGGTGAACTCAACAATTCGTCCACCGTGTTCTAATTCTTCAATGATAGTGGCTGTCAATCTTCCATCACCAAAGGCAACCGTGGTACCGACTTTCAGGCGTTTGGCTGGCTTAGCAAGGACTTCCCACTGATCACCTTGGGTATTTTTCAAAAGCAACAATTCCACATGACCATTGGTTTCGGGCTTGTAACCATAGAGGCGGGCAGGGAGCACGCGTGTGTTGTTCATGACCAGAGCATCACCAGGGTTTAGCTGGTCAATGATGTGGTCGAAGTGGCTGTCGACCATGGTCTTTTGCTGGTGGTCGAGGATGAGTAGGCGAGAGCTGTCGCGCTTCTCAAGTGGGACTTGGGCAATCAGTTCTTCAGGTAATTCAAAATCAAAATCTGCGGTATTCATGAGTTCTCCTGTTTAAATTAGTATTAAAAAATAGATGAGCAGGCCAAATGGAAGCAATAACAAGGGAAGACCAATTGAGAAAAAGATTATTTTTAGTGTTCTCGAATTGGTGATGAGATAGCCTGCCAGGCAATTCAGAATACCGAGAAAGAATAGGTATATAAGTACATTTGTCATACTTTCATTATACCATAGTTGTATTCCTAAGTCTTGGTGGACGAGAAAGAGTTAGCAATAATTTTCTAATTTATTATACTAATATTAGTAAAAAATATAATGTGAAAGGCTTGACAAAAATTGGTCTATACCATATAATAGAATTATAAAATCGGTCTATACCAAAAAAGGAGAAATAAGAATGAAAGTTCATATCGTTAAGAACCAAGTGGAAGGGGCAGCTATTGCCTTTGATATTCTCAAACAGAAATTAGCAGCTGGTGCGCAAGTTCTTGGCTTGGCAACAGGTTCTAGCCCAATCGAATTTTATAAACAGATTCGTGAGAGTGACTTGGACTTTTCTGAGGTGACATCAGTTAACTTAGATGAGTATGTCGGCTTAGGTGAAGACAGTGACCAATCCTATGTTTATTTTATGAAAGAACATCTCTTTAATGCCAAACCATTCAAGGAAAACTATTTACCAAATGGTCTGGCTGCTGATCTTGATGCGGAGTTGGAGCGTTACAATGCCATCTTGGAAAACCATCCAGTTGATTTCCAAATCCTTGGAATTGGTCGGAATGGTCACATCGGCTTTAACGAACCAGGTGCTTCTTTTGACGGAATTGCCCGCGTTGTCGATTTGGCGCCATCAACCATCGAAGCCAACGCCCGCTTCTTTGAAAATCCAGAAGATGTTCCAAAACAAGCTATCTCGATGGGTATTGCTAACATCCTATCTGCCAAAACCATTGTTCTCATGGCCTATGGTCAGGAAAAAGCTGACGCCATTAAGGCGACAGTGGAAGGACCAGTGACGGAGCAAGTTCCAGCAAGCGTCCTTCAAAACCATGAAGATGTTGTCCTCATCATCGATGAATCGGCAGCTAGTAAGTTAGCATAATAGACAAAACCACTTTATATGAATGAACCCGCTGAAAACTTCATGTTAATGCCTTTTCGGTGGGTCTATTTTTGTAGTCTGATCGAATAGCTATGGCCTACTGTCTAAGTCACATTCACTAAACAGCGCAAGTTGGGAGGTGAAAACTTATGCAGATAGTTTTCTGAAACTTGTTTTGCTACCCTTGATAGTCAGCCAAGCAGCAGAACGAATTGCGGAGTGTCTAATCCGTAAGTGGCAAGACAAACACGACAAGAAACTTAGCCTGAGTGCCTTGAGCAAGCACAAAAAATACCCATGGCGACCACCGTGGGTATTTTTCTTATGCTTAGTTTTCTGAATTTTTAAGCTCGGTTAGTGAACACATTTGTTCTTAGTTTTCAAGCGTCCAGTCCAAGTCGGGTCCTACAGGAACGATGCCAGTAGGATTGATGGTCTTGTGACTGCCGTAGTAGTGCTGCTTGATATGGTCAAAGTCAACCGTTTCTGCAATGCCAGCATGGTTGTAAATCCGCTTGGTGTAATTCCACAAGTTTGGATAGTCAACCAAAGCCTTGATATTGCATTTGAAATGTCCAAAGTAAACAGGGTCAAAACGTACCAAGGTGGTAAAGAGACGCAGGTCAGCCTCTGTCAGCTGGTTGCCCACCAGATAGTCCTTATCAGCCAAATGCTCTTCTAGTTTGTCCAAGGCAGCAAAGAGGTTTTTGACTTCTTTTTCATAGACTTTCTGATTGGTTGAAAATCCAGCCTTGTAGACTCCATTGTTGATGTTGGGATAAACAAAATCATTCATGGCATCAATCTCAGCTTGCAGGTGTTCTGGATAGTAGTCGTCATGATTACCTGTAATGTCATTGAAAGCGGTATTGAACATGCGCATAATTTCTGCGGATTCGTTGCTGACAATGGTATTGGTTTCTTTGTCCCAAAGTACAGGCACCGTCACCCGACCAGAGTAAGTTGGGTCAGCCTTCAAATAGACCTGATAGAGATAGTCGCTGTTAAAGAGGGGATCCTTGATAACACCTGGACCATCTTCGAATGTCCAGCCATTTTCTAACATAAGGGGATGAACGACAGACAAGGAAATATGGTCTTCCAAGCCCTTCAATTTTCGCATCATCAAGGTCCGACTAGCCCATGGACAAGCTAGAGAAATATAGAGGTGGTAGCGACCAGACTCGGCCTTGAAACCGCCTTTTCCTGTTGGACCAGCCTGTCCATCTGGCGTAATCCAGTTGCGAAATTGCGTGACAGTCCGGACAAACTTGCCACCTGTTGATTTGGTATCATACCATTGATCTACCCATTTGCCATCTTGTAAAAGTCCCATACTATTCTCCTTTATCAAAAATAGAAAATCCATTAAACAGATTTTTGTATATATCACTAATTAGTATTATAAAACATTTCCCAATAAAGTCAAGCCAAATGATTTATGCTAGAATAGTTGTATGAGATTGGATAAGTGTTTAGAAAAGGCCCAAATTGGTTCGCGCAAGCAAGTCAAGAAATTATTTAAGGCCCAGCAAATCAGGATAGATGGACAGTCGGCTCGTAGTCTTAGTCAGATCGTTGATCCTGACTTACAAGATATACAGGTATCGGGAAAAATGGTTGAGCTAGAAGGCTCGGTCTATTATCTACTCCATAAGCCAAGAGGAGTGGTATCGGCTGTGACCGACAAGGAGCATGAAACTGTCATTGATCTAATTGCTCCTCAGGACCGAAGGGAAGGTCTTTATCCAGTTGGGCGCTTGGACAGAGATACGGAGGGACTGGTTCTCGTGACCAACAACGGTCCATTGGGTTATCGTATGCTCCACCCCAGCCACCATGTCGATAAGGTCTACTATGTGGAAGTCAATGGACCCTTGGGGTCAGACGCACAAACCTTTTTTGCCTCGGGCGTCACCTTCTTGGATGGTACTCGGTGTCAGCCAGCGGAGCTGACCATTTTAGAGGTTTCTTTGGGACATAGCAGAGCGACCATCCAGTTGGCAGAAGGCAAGTTTCATCAGGTCAAGAAGATGTTTTTAGCCTATGGTGTCAAGGTCACCTATCTCAAACGCATGGCCTTTGGCGGATTTGAATTGGGGGATTTGGAATGTGGAGCTTACCGTGAGCTTACTTCAGATGAGATCCAGCATGTATTAACCTATTTTGATTAAGGAGGTGCTTATCATGAGTATCTACAAGTTTAGGGTGGAAAAACAAGATGGGACAGACCAGGCCATGAGTGACTTTCAGGGACAGGTTTTATTGATTGTCAATACGGCAACAGGTTGTGGTCTGGCTCCTCAATACAAGGAATTACAGGACCTATATGACACCTATAAAGACCAGGGGTTTGTCGTATTGGATTTTCCCTGTAATCAATTTTTAGAGCAGGCACCAGGCTCTGCGGAGGAAATCAATCAGGCATGCAGTTTGAATTATGGGACAAATTTTCCACGTTTTGCAAAGATTGCTGTAAACGGTCCTGATGCTAGTCCGCTTTATCGCTATCTGAAAAAAGAGAAAAGGACCTTATTAGGAGGTCGCATAGAATGGAATTTTACTAAGTTTTTGGTGGATAGACAGGGGCGCGTGGTCAAACGCTATTTACCAACAACTAGCCCGCTAAGATTGAAAGCGGATATTGAACATTATTTGGCAAAAGAATAAGAAGGCTGGAAACAATCTAGCCTTCTTTTTTAAGCAATAAGAGAAAATAAGGAGCGCCGATAAGGGAGACGATAATGCCGGTTGGGATGCCTGTTCCGACAAGTAGGGACCGTGCGATAATGTCGGCTATGATGAGCAAGATGCTACCGATTAGAAAGGCCAGGGGCAGACTATACTGGTGCTGCTTGCCGACTAATTGTTTGGCCAAATGACTGGCCAAGAGGCCGACAAAGGCAGTATTGCCTACCAAGAGCGAGCTGAGGCTGGCTAGGCTTGTGGCTAAGATTAAGACGAGGATGCTTTCTTTTTGTCGATTTAGGCCCAGGCCAATTCCCAGATCGGCTTCTAGTTGCAGAATATTTAGTCTGGAGAAGCGGATAAAACTAAACAGGCAGAGGACAAGTAAGCCAGGACCGACAAGGCTGATGGTCTGCCAATCATCTCCAACATATCTTCCCGACAACCAGCCTATAATACTATCTAACTTGTAGCGGTCAAACCGAACCATGAGGCTAACCATGCTACTTGAAAACAAGCTAGCCAGACCAACACCCGTTAGGACCAGGCGTGTTGGTTCTAACCCTTGTCCTTTTTTATAGGCCAGTAGATAAACCAAGCCAGTAGCTAAAAATCCGCCAGCTAAAGCCAGAAGAGGCTGAGAAAGTTGGAAAGAAATATTCCAAGTAAGTGCGAGGGTTAGTAGAAGTCCAGCACCAGCATTGACACCAAGGATACCAGAGTCTGCCAAGGGATTTCGAGTGAGGGTTTGAAAAAGATGTCCGCTGATTGCCAGAGCACCACCAGCAAGAATGGAAACCATCAGACGTGGCAGACGAATTTTCCAAAAAATCAACTGGGTAGCGGAGCTAGCTTGTCCACTCATGGTAGTCAAAAGGTCGGTCAGTCCTAATTTACTGTAGCCAATAATGAGGGACAAACAGGACAAACTGATGAGCAAGAGTGAGAGGAAGAGAAAGATAGCTTTTTTCTTCATGCTTGCCATTCCCCCTTTCGAATGAGCCAGAGAAAGATTGGTAGGCCAACAAAGCTAATTAGACTGGACAGGGGAGTTTCATAAGGTGGATGGAGAGTTCGACTAATCAAATCCAACCAAACGAGAAAACCAGCACCAGCCAAGGATGAAAAAGGTAGGATATAACGGTAATCTTTGGGAAGTAGAGAGGTCAAGAGATTGGGGATAATCAAGCCGATAAAGGAGAGGGAACCGACCAGGGCAACGGAAGAGGCAGACAAGAGGACAACCATGGTCAGGAAGAAGAGGGTCATTTTCTGCGTGTTTTGTCCTAAGGCCCTGGCCACAGTATCGTCCAAACTGAGAATGGTCAAGGAATGGGCAAAGACTTGTGCCAGAAGAAGCACCAGTAGAATAAGCGGTGCAATCCACAATAGACTGTGCCAACTAATCGAGGTCAGGCTACCTGCCTCTAGTCCGATGATGTGATTGGATAAGTCAAATAATAAGGCCATTCCTTGTCCCAAGGCTTGCACGACGGCGGTAACCATTATTCCAGCCAAAATCAAATGTAGTGGACTATTGCTATATTTATTTTGCCGGCTGAAAAAAATAACCAAGCCAGCAGTTATTCCAGCACCTAACAAGCAGGTGAAAAGACTGAGGAGCTCAGAAGAATGTGGCAGGAAGACCATTTTCAAAATCAGAAAGAGCCCCGCACCAGCAGGAATTCCCAGTAGTCCAGGGTCCGCCAAGCGATTGCGTGTCACAGCCTGCATAATGCTTCCAGAAGTTGCTAGACTAGCTCCAACCAAGCCAGCCGCCAGTATGCGGGGTAGGCGCAAATCAATCAAAACATCTTGAAGTTCAGACTGCTTCAAGGGTGCTTTTAAGACGGAGAGAATTTGGTCATGAGTATAGGAAATAGCCCCCAAACGAAAGCCCCAGTAGGAACCCAATAAGAGTATGAAGAGAAGAAGGAAAAAAAGAGGGATAGGTGACAGACTAGCCTTGAAGCCAGCCGTAACCTCTTCCCCATTTTTTCTCTCCAAGTGTTTAAAAAACATAGAGAATCAATCCTTATTTTGTGATAGCATCTTTGAGAACGTTCAGTTGGTACTCAAGTGAAATCGGGTCATTGAAGTAGAAGGCCTTGCTATCTACCTTGATAACGTGGTTGTTTTGAACAGCTGGAAGGTTTTTCCAAACATCACTATTTAATAGACCAGCTGCGACACTTTCGTCTTCCACAGCCAAGATGATGTAGTCGCCTGCATAGTCAGGCAATACTTCTTGGGAAACAGCTAGAAAACCAGGTCCAAATACCTCATCTTTGACTTTTTGTGGAGCTGTGTAGCCCAGTTCTTGGTAGATAATTTCCCCACCACGTCCCCAGTTATTACCGAAGAGGTAGAGGTCTTGACCAAGGTAGCCCATGATAGTAAAGCTTGCTGTATCCCCAGTTTTTGCCTTGATTTCCTTTGCAGCGCTTGCAACACTTTCCTTCCAAGTAGTTTGCCATTTTTCAACAGCAGTTTCTTGACCAAAGATTTGACCAAAAACTGACAAGGTTTCAGCATAGGAGTGCTTGCCGTATTCTAGGGAAATAGTTGGTGCAATTTCAGCAAGTTGTTCGATTTTTTCATCGGTTGAACCCGTTACGATAAGGTCCGGTTCCAGCGCAGCGATGGCTTCCAAATCCTCGCTGGTAACAGCAGTAGCTCCTTTGAGTTTTTCAGAGAAGGCTGGATTTTCCAAGTCGTAGGAAGTCGCACCGACCACATCAAAGCCCAGCTGCAAGAGATAACCAGTGTTGGCAAAGTTGAGGCTGACAACCTTTTTAGGCTGAGCTGGCACATCACCATAGTAGGTAACGCCCTCGATAGTTGGCATAGTGGATAGGCTAGTCTGGTTTTCCTTTTGGGAAATAGCAGAGCAGGCAGTCAAGACTAGAACTGACAAAGCAAGACTAAGAGAAAGTAAAAACTTTTTCATGGGAACTCCTTATTTTTTTGTAGAAGGTTTTGCGTGAGTATAGGTAGCTAATATTGGATAACCAAAGTGGCTGGCTGGTAAAATATCTGCTTCAATAGCAAATAGTTGGCGCAGGTGTTCAACCGTGATGACTTCTTCTGGACTTCCTTCTTGAAGAATGTGTCCGTCTTTCATAGCAATGATGTAGTCAGAAAAACGGGCGGCATGGTTGAGGTCATGGAGTACCATGACAATGGTTTTGCCATTATCCCGATTGAGCCTTTGTAGCAACTCAAGAACTTCTAACTGGTGGTGCATATCCAGATAGGTTGTCGGTTCGTCTAGAAGGATGATATCTGTATCCTGGGCTAGCGCCATGGCAATCCAAACTCGTTGCCGTTGACCACCTGAAAGGGATTGGAGAGGAGTGTGGGCGAATGCCATGGTCTGTGTTTCTGTCAAAGCCCATGCAATTTTCTCTTTATCTAAATCAGTCAGTCGACCAAAGGCATTTTGATGGGGAAAGCGTCCATAGGACACTAGGTCATAGACACTGATACCGTCTAGATTTTCCTGGACCTGCGGGAGTAGGGCTAATCGCTTGGCTACTTCCTTAGTTGGCAGTTCTTGGATGAGTTTTCCATCCAGATAAACCATTCCCTTATCCGCAGGCAAGATACGGCTGAGAGCCTTTAATAGCGTAGATTTTCCACACCCATTGGGACCGATAATACTACTTATTTTTCCACTTGGAATTTCAATGGACAGCTCGGATAGAACAGTTTTTTGTCCATAAGAAAGTTCTAAATCCTTGGCTGAGATGGTGACCATAAGTCCTCCTTTACTCACATTGATTTCTATTATATCATAGTTATCGAGGGAAACAAAGAGTTTTCTGACAATTTTAATTTAATAAGAATGATTATAAAAATGCCAAAGAAGTAGCAGAAATACTTAGGAAAAACAATTATATTTGTCCATAGTTTTATGCAATTTCATAATAGATATAAAATAATGGGAGAATGATTTCACTAGCCTTCTTCCTGACAGTGGAATAGTTGATTTGCAGTGTCCAAGAGGATGGTCTTTCTCTCTTTGTTGGTCTTCCTTGCTCTCTACTTCCTTCACTATTATTGGCTATTTTATAAGAAATATTCAGAATGACTGAAATAAGCCACCGTTCCAAATGAGCGGTGGCTTTTATAGGTTTTATCTATATTTTTTAGCGATTTCAAGGTCACCAGCATATTCTTCACGCTGGTCATTGACAATCTGGTAGGCATCGGCTCCCTTACCGGCGATAATGACAGCATCTTGAGAAGAAGTCGTCTGGCTCATGGCCCTACGGATAGCTTCTTCACGGTCCAAGATGAAGTCGCTTGGACGGTTCATGTGGGCACGAATTTGCTGGGCAATAGCAGCTGGATCTTCACGGTTGGGATCATCAGCTGTCAAGATCACTTCAATCTGCGGATAGTCATTGAGCAAAAGACCGAAGTCCTTGCGGCGACTTTCTCCCTTGTTACCTGGAGCGCCTAAAATCAAGATGACCTTGCCTGTCTGGTGTTCCAAGACGACATCGATTAGCTTTTTCACACTATCGCCGTTATGGGCGTAATCTACGAAGACCTTGGCACCATTTTGCTGGGTCAGGACTTCCATACGGCCAGGGACATTGGTTTGGGCAATTCCTGAGTGAATGTCCTCTAAACTCGCACCCAAGCGAAGACAGGCCAGCCCAGCTGCGATGGCATTTTCTTGGTTGAAGCCACCGATCAGCTGGATGTCGTAATGGCCAGCTAATTTGCCGGTCGCTGTGAAGTCAAAACCTGCTGTCTGAGTGATTTCATTTTCAGAGCTCGGTCCATAAAAGTCATGGTCTTTGGAGTTGACTTGCTCTTTCACGACTTCAAAATGGTCCATTCCAGCATTGACAATGACTGCTCTGCTATTGTCCATCAACAGACGCTTGTGGTAGAAATAGTCCTCAAAAGTTGGATGCTCAATGGGACCGATGTGGTCGGGGCTGATATTGAGAAAAACACCGACATCAAAGGTCAGTCCATAAACTCGCTTGACCAGATAGGCCTGGCTGGACACTTCCATAATCAAGTGGGTCATGCCGTTCTTGACAGCCCCCGCCATCATGGCAATCAGGTCCAGACTTTCAGGCGTAGTCAGGGCAGATTTAAAGAAATTCTTGCCATCCAAGGTGGTGTTCATGGTCGAAAGCATGGCAGGCTTGTGGTTGATTTTAAGAATGTTAAAAGCAAAATAAGCCGCCGTTGTCTTGCCCTTGGTGCCGGTGAAGGCCAGGAGTTTGAGCTTTTTCTGGGGATGACCATGAAATTCCATAGCAATCAGGCTCATGGCCTGCTTGATGTCATGGACGATGATAGCAGGAATGCTGATCTCATAGTCGATTTCAGACACATAAAAAGCCAGTCCAGCCTCAATAGCCTTTTCCAGAAATTCCTTCTTAAAAGCCAAGCCCTTGGCAAAAAAGAGGGTTGTTGGGCTAACCTTACGGCTGTCATAGCTGAGAGCATCAAATTGCACCTCAGTCCAAGTGCTTGCAGTCAGGTTGTTATTTTTGATATGGCGGAAGTTGTCATCCGCGGTTAAGATTTCTAATACACGTTCAATTGTAATCATGTTACTATTGTAAACCTATCGAAGATATTTGACAAGTCTGGGCTATTCAAGTCTAGCTATTTTATATTTATCTTTGACTTCTTATATTATAGGAGAAATATAGAAGTCATGCTATAATAGAGGCATGAAAAAAATTAGTGAATTGGGATTGACAGGTCGCAAACTAGTTGGTCAAGGTTTGATTTTGATTATTCTTGGACTTGGATTTTTAATTGCTGGCTGGCAATTTCCAGGTTTGATTCTTCGGTTCATTCATGCAGGTCTATTCTTTTTAGCTTTATATGAATTAAGCATGACATTTTTCAGAAAGAAGAAATCGAGTGAAAGTGTCATTGCACTAGTTGGGAAAGCTGTTCTTTTCGGGATCCTAGCCAGTCTCGATTTAGCTGTTCAAATTCCCCTCTATTTCGCGGCTATTTTTGTTGGGATTTACCAACTTTTTACAGCTCTTATCAATTTCATTACTTTTTACCTATATCGAAAAGATGGGGTACAGCCACGGATTCGCTATTTAATAGATGGAATTTGGTTATCCTTACTAGGTTCGGCTTCCCTATTTGTGTCAGGCACACAGCTGGTTGTTCAAACCATTGTCATCGGAGGTTATCTGATCTTGTATGGACTCACCAATTTACGTGATGGCTTCCTATTTGAAGAAGCAATCGAGCAACAGAGTCTAAAGCGTCATGTCCGCCTAACCTTACCCTTGTTCCTTGCAGCTCTCGTACCACGGATGACCCTAGAAAAAGTCAATAATTATTTAGCTGACAATAAGGATCAGACGGCTCAATCAGTTTACAATAGTCAAAAAGATATTACAGAAACGCCTATTTTAGAAATATTTGTGCATGTAGGTGAAGAGGGTTTTGGGGCTGTTGGACATGTTGATTTGAGTTACAAAGGACAGGTTTATGGTTACGGCTCATACGATGTCCTGTCTGAGCGTTTGGGTGGTGCGATTGGTGATGGGGTCTTGTTCAAAGCAGAGCGCCAAGCCTATGTTGACTTCTGTAATCAAGAAGGAATGACCATGTTGGGTTACCAGCTGAGTTTAAGACCAGAGCAAGAAGAGGCAATAGAAACTCGATTGGCTGAAATTGATAATCTGCTTCTTTCTTGGAATCCAAGTCCTGAAAAAGTATCGAAAACGGCAGATGGACAGCCGATTGAAATGTATGCCTATCGAATGAAAGAAACAATACATGCGGAATTATTCAAATTTAGAAAATCTAAATTTAAAACCTATTTCGTCCTATCTACTAATTGCGTTCTTCTGGCTGATTCTGTGATTGGACAAGCTGGAACCGACATACTTGGTATGCGCGGATTTATCGCACCAGGCACCTACCAATCTTACCTGGATCAGGAATATGAAAAGCCACATAGTTTAGTGGTTGCGAAGAATATTTATTATCGTAAAGAAAAATCCTAGTCTCGGCTAGGATTTTTACTATCTTTCGTTCAATAAAATGGGATACTTATGGGCATCTTTGTTTCCAATGGAACAAAGATAATGTATTTATCAATCATTGATTGTTTCAAGTAATAGTCGGATAGCTTGTAATACTTTAGTTTGTTTTTCTTGAGGAAGCTGAGTAATCGCTTCAAAGACTTCACGAGCTTCTGGACTGGCTTCGGAAATCTGAAAATTAAAGAATTGATCGGGAGTGACGGACAAGGCTTCCATTATTTTTTCTAAGGTTTCAACTTTAATATTGGAAGACTTTTTCTCAACGTTATGGATATAGTTGGTTCCGAGTTCTGCTTTTTCGCTGAGTTGTTCTTGACTTAGCTTTTTTTCTTGGCGAAGATATCGAATACGATTTGTAATATGTTCTTGTAATGGGTACTGTTTCATGAAATTCCTCCGAAAACTACCATTTGAAAAACAAATCACCGTTTTTAGTGGTAAATAACAAAAAATCACTTTACAGAGTGATAAGGATATGGTAGTATTATGGATATAATATATAAAAATTATAGAGAAAAAATTCTCTTTTGTCCATAAAAAGAAAGGATAGGCTATGTTTGGTGCAATTGTTGGGGATGTAATTGGGTCACGGTTTGAGGGTAGAAATAATAAGTCAAAAGAATTTGATTTATTCCACCCAACTTGTCGATTTACAGATGATAGTGTCATGACAGCTGCAGTTGCGGCTAGTTTCTTGGGTTTGAATGAACTATTTGATGATTTAGAAAAAGCTTTAGTCTTGAATATGAAAGATTTTGGTAAGCTGTATCCTAGAGCTGGCTACGGACCTCAATTTAAAAAATGGATTGAGAGCAAGGATTCTGATCCTTACAATAGTTTTGGGAATGGATCTGCCATGCGTGTCTCAGCCTGTGGTCATGTAGGAAAATCATTAGAAGAGACATTGGATTTGGCTGAACGAGTTGCTTCTGTAACCCATAATCATCCAGAAGGAATTAAGGGAGCTAAAGCAGTAGCTGGTGCAATATTTTTGGCTCGAACTGGAAAAAATAAAGAAGAGATTAGACAATTTGTAGCTGATAGATTCTACAATCTCGATTTTACGCTGGATGCTATCCGTCCCTCATATCAATTTGATAGTAGTTGTCAAGGAAGTGTTCCTCAAGCCATCGTAGCATTTTTAGAAGCAGAAGATTTTGAAGATGCGATTCGTAATGCAGTGTCTCTTGGTGGAGATAGTGACACCCTGGCTGCTATAGCTGGCAGTATCGCTGAACCATTTTTTGGCATTCCAGAAGAAATAGTCTATCGAACTACTGATTACCTACCTAGTTTAATTATGGAAGTTTCGTATTATTTCGAGCAAGATTATCCAAGTAAAGGTCTTAGATGTTCTCACATGAACGAAGGACAATTTGAAATGGTTAGCCTTTTCCAGTTAATAGATGATTGTGTTGGTAGAATCATTCCTAAAGGTGCACCGGTTGAAATATTAGAAGAATATCCGAATGGTGCAATCAAAGTACAACCTGATGAGCAATATATTCAGTTAGATTTTTCGTCCTTTGATAAAAATCTAATTGACTTCGCAAAGAAAAATAAGGTACAAGCTCCTTTTGATTTGGTAGTGGAGGGAGTTCAGAATGCAGTGGATAACTCATTGGATATGTTAGGTCAGCTTGGGAATGAGATTGGTAAAGGACTAGGTATCGTAGGCAATGAGGCAGGAAAAGTTGTTCAAGGTTCAGCAGATTTCGTAGGTCAAATTGGCGCTGATTTAGGAATAGGTCAGCTTGGGAATGAGATTGGTAAAGGACTAGGTATCGTAGGCAATGAGGCAGGAAAAGTTGTTCAAGGTTCAGTAGATTTCGTAGGTCAAATTGGCGCTGATTTAGGAAAAGGTTGGAATCATTTATGGAAATCGGCAAATAAGACGACTCAAACCAGGGACAAAACAAATCAAAAATCTGCTGAAATGTCTGGTGTAAAAAAAGAACCAGCTAAGAAAATGCATTTTGATTCTATGGAATCATTACAAAGTGTAGTTCATATCGTAAATGAAGCGGATTTATCAACTCTTGATCCAAATCGTGTCATTGCAGACAGTCCTCTAAAAGATGTGTTGGCTATGGGGCTAGGAGCAGGCTTAGGCGGTGTTGTTTCTTACGGTGCCTTATATGGACTAGGAACAGTGGGGCTTTCGGCTGCAGGAATTACCTCAGGTTTAGCTGCTGCTGGTGCCCTTGTTGGTGGTGGCATGGTAGCAGGTTTGTTTGTACTTGCAGCTCCAGTTGCAATTTTAGCTGGTGGTGGTTTAGCAATTGCCAATATTCTTACCCAACAACATCTCCAACAGGAGAAAAAACGCCTCTATAAAGTTGCATTACAAAAACATCAAGCTATCATCGAGGCTCTAAAATCTGAAAATCAAGAGAATAAAGAACGGATTGATTATTTGACCAGTTTAAATATTCTATTGCAAAAAGCTATTGAAGAATTGAAAGAGGATATAGGGATGCAAGATGAATCAGAACAAGCAGAGTCGATATAAATATAGCCATGGCGAAAAGGAAGTATTGAAAGTTCTAAAATACCAGCAACAGGAATTGGTAGGATTGGAAAAACAAAGACAGGAGGATACCAAACGACTTGATCAGCGAATCTCGACAAGTGAAGAACTTCTGATTTCTTTAGGTTATCAACTTCCAAGTAAAGCTAAGATGACTAAAAATAAAGAAGCTCAAATCGGTTCCAAGAAAGAGCGTGCCATACTTTCATGGGAACAATTAGTAGAAAAGGCTAATCAGCAAGTTCAGGACGATATTGTTTTTGAAGATATATTGACTGCTGATGAAATAGCAGAAAATCGTGAAGTCCTAACAGCACTTAGAGCTGAATACCAAGCAATTTATAACCTGGATAAATTTGATATCTTGCTTGGTGTGGGCAGTGGCATTCTAGCTTCTTTAGTTGATATTCTTTTAATTGGTATGCCAGCAAAGTCAGTTAATGCAGGACCGCTTGCCAACTATGTCAGAAATAGATTTGAGACTATTTTTTCTCCGGGTGATTTGGAGAATTGGAAATTTGCAAAAGTTCCATTTGACGCTCAGGATAATCGAAATACTGAACGTATTATAAATGGACTATCTCCACAATATCATCGTCTCTATTCCTTGGGGCATGATCCATTAGTGGGATTCATCATTGGAGTCTTGGATATCATGAATGGGCAGATGACTACAATTGATAAATTTGGCAAAATTGTAGTTCAAGACATGCCAAACTACCTAGATCGCAAAGAAGAAAATATCTTTTTTGCAATAGCTAAGCTATTAGTCCATTTTAAATCAGATATCACAACCTCAATGGGTTTACCTGCTCCTCTGATGGGTCTATTTAATCTCTTACAGTTTGGAGAAATTGGCAAAGAGGAAGAAACCATTGCTCAAATCGTTCAGGGAATGTATCAAGATGGATATGATTTTATTCACTTTGCTACTATGTCCATTCCAGTGATGCTGATCGAAGTTTTGGTTAGATTAGGCTATGCTTGTCGCCGCTTGTCACAGGGAGCCAGCCTTTCAGATGCTGTTGCTTTTTCTACTAATAGGAAAAAATATCCAAAGTTGGGAACCATACTCTTTACTGCTCATTCAGTGAGTACAGCTGTTAATCTCGGCAAAATCATTATTACTGAAAATCCCCTTGCCATTAACTATCCACAATGGTTAGCATTTTTCAAATACTCCTATCAAGAAGTCCATTATCGACTGTTTTTGGAATCAGAGCAAAAGAGGAAGTTCTTTGAGGAGAATGATAATTTACAATACGATCAAATTTATGCCAATATAGATAAGTTCTTTGAAGAGGTCAAAGAAGATTATCAACTGACAATATGAAAACACATTTTAAATCCTAGTCTCGGCTAGGATTTTCTTTGTATTCCAGCCCTCTACTACCCACAAATCTTCCCCATCCATGCTATAATAGAAACATGAAAAAAAATAAATTATTACTCATCGATGGCTCATCGGTAGCCTTCCGTGCTTTCTTTGCACTTTATAATCAAATCGACCGTTTCAAGAATGCCAATGGTCTGCATACCAACGCCATTTACGGCTTTAATCTGATGTTGGACCACATGATGAAGCGGATTGAGCCGACCCACATTCTCGTGGCTTTTGATGCTGGAAAGACCACCTTCCGTACTGAGATGTACGCCGATTACAAGGCGGGCCGGGCCAAGACACCAGACGAGTTCCGCGAGCAGTTCCCCTTCATCCGTCAGATGTTGGATGCTATGGGGGTTAAGTACTATGAACTGGCTCAGTACGAGGCAGATGATATTATCGGTACCTTGGACAAAATGGCAGAGCGGACAGACATTCCCTTCGATGTGACCATTGTCAGCGGTGACAAGGACTTGATCCAGCTGACAGACGAAAACACCGTAGTTGAGATTTCTAAGAAAGGCGTTGCCGAATTCGAAGAATTTACCCCAGCCTACCTCATGGAAAAAATGGGTATCACTCCCACTCAGTTTATCGACCTCAAAGCACTCATGGGTGATAAATCCGATAACATCCCTGGCGTGACCAAAATCGGTGAAAAAACAGGTCTTAAGCTCCTAACCGAATATGGTTCTTTGGATGGTATTTACGAGAATATCGACAGCATGAAGGCATCCAAGATGAAGGAAAACCTAATTGCTGATAAGGAACAGGCTTTTCTGTCACGCACTCTTGCGACCATCGACACTAATGCACCTATTGAAATCGGACTGGATGACCTTATCTACGAGGGACCAAAAGTCGAAGAACTAGGACAATTCTACGATGATATGGGCTTCAAGCAGTTGAGAGCTCAGTTGGGAACTAGCGCTGAGGAAGAACGTCCTGCAGTCGAGTTTCAAACAGTCACCGAATTGACTGAGGGCATGCTACACGCAGATCAATTTTTCTATTTTGAAATCTTGGGCGAAAACTACCATCGAGAAGACTTGGTGGGACTAGCTTGGGGTGACAAGGAGCAGATTTATGTTGGGGGACCAGAACTCCTCGACAGCCCAATCTTGCGTGATTTCTTAGAAAATCAGCCTGTTAAAACCTATGATTTTAAACGTGGAAAAGTCCTCCTAGCCCGTTACGGTATTGACTTGCCATTAGCTAGCTTTGACAGCCGTTTGGCCAAGTACCTCCTGTCAACAGTAGAGGACAACGCCATTACTACCATTGCCAATCTTTATGGTCAGTCCCGAGTGGTGCCAGACGAGGTGGTCTATGGCAAGGGGGCGAAACTGGCACTTCCAGAGAGACCAGAATACTTCTCACATCTTGCCAACAAGCTACAAGTTCTTATTGAAACAGAAGCAGTCATGTTAGAAAAACTGGAAGAAAACCAGCAAGTTTCCCTGCTCTTTGATATGGAATTGCCCCTAGCAAATGTCCTAGCCAAGATGGAAATCACAGGCATCAAGGTTCAAAAAGAAACCTTACAGACCATGCAGGCTGAAAATGAAGTTCTAATTGAACAGTTGACCAGGGAAATCTATGAGTTGGCTGGTCAGGAATTTAATATCAACTCGCCAAAACAACTGGGAACCATTCTCTTTGAAGACATGGGCTTGCCTTTGGAATACACCAAGAAAACCAAGACAGGTTACTCAACAGCCGTGGATGTCTTAGAAAGGCTTGCTCCAATTGCACCCGTCGTTTCCAAGATTTTGGACTACCGTCAGATTACCAAGTTGCAGTCAACCTATGTTATCGGCTTGCAGGATGCCATTTTAGAAGACGGTAAGATCCATACTCGATATGTGCAGGACTTGACCCAAACTGGTCGTCTGTCTTCGACGGACCCCAACCTGCAAAATATCCCTGTTCGTCTGGAACAAGGTCGCCTCATTCGTAAGGCTTTTGTACCTTCGCTTGAAGACAGTGTCCTTTTGGCATCCGACTATTCCCAGATTGAATTGCGGGTCTTGGCACATATTTCTAAGGATGAGCATTTGATTGAAGCCTTCCAAAAAGGTGTGGACATTCATACCTCGACAGCCATGCGGGTCTTTGGCATTGAAAAGGCTGAAGATGTGACGGCGAACGACCGTCGCAATGCCAAGGCAGTCAACTTCGGTGTGGTTTATGGCATATCAGATTTCGGCTTGTCCAACAACCTGGGCATTACTCGTAAAGAAGCCAAGGAATATATTGAAACCTACTTTGAACGTTTCCCAGGTATCAAGAACTATATGGAAACCATTGTTCGTGAGGCTAGAGATAAGGGCTTTGTAGAAACCATCTACAAGCGCCGTCGTGAATTGCCAGAAATCAATTCCCGTAATTTCAATGTCCGTAATTTTGCGGAACGGACTGCCATCAACTCCCCAATCCAAGGATCTGCCGCCGATATTCTCAAGGTAGCCATGATCAACTTGGACAAGGCGATTGTAGAAACAGGTCTGTCAACACGCATGCTCCTTCAGGTACACGATGAGATTGTGCTTGAAGTACCAAAAACTGAATTGGAAACAGTAAAAAAACTTGTGAAAGAAACCATGGAATCAGCTATTGCCTTGTCTGTTCCACTGATTGCCGATGAAAATGATGGACAGACCTGGTATGAAGCAAAATAGAAAGGAATGACATGAAGAAAACACTAGTATGTATTGGATTATGTAGCTTGCTTTTGGCAGGCTGTGGAGAAAAAACGGAAAACAAGGGTACCAACCCTTCTGGAGCTGATTTTTCAACACAATTACCTATTTTAAAAGAGAAACAAGACACAAGCAACGAAACCATGAATGTTCTTGCTAATGCTCCTGTCGTAGTTGTTAATGCTAATCCACCGGCAGATCCAGCTCAAAAAGGTCACAAAATCCATGCTGCCAACAATGGTGTTGCAGAAAAGGATGAGGCTGGCAATATTAAGGAACATTTCCGTTACTATGATGTGCCGGCAACTTGGACTATTAACGCTGAGAACACGGAAGATGAAACGATTGCAGCCGTCTATGATGTAAAGACCAATTCTAGTAACTTTATGGTTCAGCTGTATAATATCAATGCATTTAATACATCACCTCTTGAAGAAGGCCGTAATATGACACCAGAAGAGCTGGAGGCTCGTATGGCTGAAACCAACCATTCATTTATTGAAAAGACAATTGTCACCATAAACAACCAAGAATGGCAGGTCGGTCGTCAAATTATGAAGGATCAAAAAATGGCTCGTATTACCTTCTACCGTATGGAATCGACAGGTGCCTATGATGATTCAGTTGTCGTTGGCTCCATTTATTACTCCCTAGATCCAGGTATGGACAAGGACCGTACCAACCTTAAGAAAACAATTGGCGAGCTCAAGGACGTTCTGTACAATATTTCTAAGAAGTAAAGTTAGCTAGAATGAGGTAGCAGATGGTAGACTGGTTGAAGACTAGAACCTATGGTCAGCAATTTTGGGTTGGATTTTCCTTTTGTCTATTAGGTATGGTATTAGCCAGGGTTACTAAAATCAATTACCTGGCAAATCTCGGCTGTGCCTCCTATGCTGTCTTGATGTTGGTTTTTCCTAAACTCCCCAATCGGACACGGCTGACAGAAAAGGAAGAGAAGACCATTCGCTTGGTGGCAATCCTTGCACTTGTTTTATTTCTATTTATCTTTCGATTTGATGTATCCTAAAGGAGAAAGCTATGACCTATTCATTTCAAAATCCTAGTCAAACTGTCATTTTTGACTACTTGAAACAATCTAAAACTATTGCAGTTGTTGGTTTATCTAGCCGTGAAGAAACTGCAGCTTATCGGGTATCCAAGCTTATGCAAGAAGCAGGATACAAGATTATTCCTGTCAATCCAAGGGCAGTAGGCGAAACCATCCTAGGAGAGCAGGTCTATGCTAGCCTCTTGGAAATTGACCAGCCGGTAGATATTGTCAATGTTTTTCGTCGGAGTGAGTTTCTGGCAGATGTGGCGCGTGAATTTGTTCAAACAGATGCGAAAATCTTTTGGGCTCAACTCGGTTTAGAAAGCCAAGAAGCAGAAGACTTTCTCCGTCAAGCAGGTCGCAATGACATTGTCATGAACAAGTGTATCAAGATTGAATATCTGGAGATGCAAGAAGTGTAAGAGAAGAAAGTTGGAGGTTCTGTGATGAAATCGCTTATGAAATTTGTAAGATGTTTGGGATTATCTACCTTCATGTTGGTCAGCTTACTAGCCTGTTCTAGCCAGACTAGGTCTGTAGATACTACCTCTTCAACTACTGGCAGTTCTACTAAAATCAGTTCTTCAACCAGCACTTCAACGAACTCGACCAGCTCATCAACTACAAGTTCAGCGACAAGCACCAGTCCTAGTAGCAGCTTAGTTACTGAAAGTTCTAGTCAAACCCAAACCAGTCAATCTGAGGACAGTAGTCAAGTAGCTCCTCCTAGCCAATCCACTCTTCACCCCAATTATCAAGCAATCTTAAATACCTATAGCAAGTGGATAAGAGTGTTGAGAAGTGGTGGGACCTTTGATGATCCGACGGTGGAAGAGGGCTACCTAAAAAATATCGACCCCAATGTTGCATTTTATTATGCCTTACACGATATTGATGGAAATGGTCAGTTAGAACTCTTACTTGCGACTGGTGGAGAGCAGATGTTTGTCTTTTCTATCTGGGGAAATGAAACCTACCCAACTCGCTTGGTTTCTTCCGAAAATGTTCGAGTATATGTAGATATTTTTGATAATGGTCTAATCAGTAGCTTCTTTTTAGACGGCTATCGACCAGAAAGCAACGGAACAATCTATCGCTTGGCTACTGATGGCAGTCAGGTCTATACTGTTGGCACTTTTCGCTTAAATGCTCATACGGGTCAAGTTACTTCTGATGGACCAGAATTTTTGCCAGAAAGAAGTAGGGCTATTCAAGATGTTTTGACTTGGCAATTGTTACAATAATAAAATCAGGCTCCAGAATTTTCTGGGCCTTTTCTTAAAGCTTTCTTAAAACATTTTTAAAATAGCCATAATTGGAGATTTTTTTCTTGCCTTTCCAACTTTTAGCATGCTATAATTGGAAATCACTATTTGAAAATTTATTGAAAATAGTATTCTTACATAGAATTGAGGAAATCATGAAGAAAAAATTAACAGCAGCTCTTATCGCCCTTCTAGCCTTAGCCGCAGCAACCTATAACGCTTTCTTGCTCTTTTTCCAGACGGATACAGCAACAGAAACCACTACCAGCAGCTCCAGTCAGGTTGCAAGTAGCTCTAGTCAAGTCAGCTCAAGCAGTCAAGCAGCAGGGACAAGTGAAGCAAGCTCTAGCCAATCCACAGGCTTGACAGATGGTACCTATACAGGTGCAGTAACATCAACCAACCGCGGTGACTACCAGGTGCAATTAACTGTTTCAGGCGGAAATATCAGCGACGTAACTATCTTGCAGTATCCAAATGATAACCCTGAATCGCAAGAAATCAATGACGGTGCCCTACCGACCTATATTGCAGAAGCTATTTCCAATCAATCAGCTCAAGTCAATCAGATTTCAGGAGCAACTGAAGCCTATAATGGTTTTACAGGCTCCTTGCAAGATGCCATTAACCAAGCCTCATGATAAAAATCATCAACAAGACAGTTGAGGCGATGACCCTGCCCTTTACCATTAGTCTGGCAACTGTACAGGAAAGCCAACTAGAAGAGGAGTTGGACAGACTAAGTTTGGAAATACTGGCTGAGCTAGAACGTTTGGAAGAAAAATTTTCAGCCTTTCGTCCAAGTTCCTTGGTATGTCGTTTTCAAGACGGAGATAGGTCAGTTTTGTTAGACCAGGAATTTCAGGAAGTCTTTTCCCTAGCAGAAATGGCTCATCAAGAAACAGACGGTGCCTTTGACACCTACTATAAAGGGAGCTATGATCCAACTGGTCTGGTCAAGGGCTGGGTGGTTGAAAAAATCTTTCAAAATAAACTCCTACCCTACCTCCAACACCCCGATGTTGAAGCAGTTTGCTTAAATGGAGGAGGAGATATGCAGTTCTCTACCAAGGAAGTAAGTAGTTTCGTCTGGAAGATTGGCATTGAAAATCCTGATAATCTACAGGAAATCCTTGCTGTATTTACAGCCAAGAATGGAGCCATTGCCACATCTGGCTACAGCAAGCGAGGACAGCATATCCCATCTCAAAATGATATCCAACAAATAACCTTTATGGATACCAGTCTGACAAGAGCAGATGTCTGGGCCACAGCTGGATTAAGTATGCCAGAAAACAAATTGGTCCAAGCCATCGCCCGCCACCAACTTAGTGGCTTGTATATCAAGTCCCAGCAATTACAATTTTTTCAAAAAGGAGAATTAGTGCGTGATTAAGAAAAATAACTATGCTTTAGGATTGGCCTGGATGGTGGCTTTATTCATCCTGCCCTTTCCCTTTATCTATACCTTTGTAAGTGGTCTACCGGCAGGTTTTGGTCAAATGAAGGTCAGCATCGCCTTGGGTATCGTGGCTTATGTCTGGATGCTCTTAGCGCTTTACATTGGAACCAAACCTAAGTGGCTGGATCGGTTGATTGGCCTGCCAGCAGCCTATATGATTCACGGCATTCTCAGCCTGGTGGCCATTTACTTCTCCTTTATGCATAAGAACCTCTTACCATCTTATGGCTTGATTGAGCAGACTGGTAATATCGCCTTTCTCATCTTCCTGTCCTTAGCCATTTATTCAATGGTCTTCATGGCAGGATGGTTAACATCTAGAATTCGTTTCCTTGCTAACCTAAAACGCAAACTGGAAACTACCTTCAAACACGAAGTTTCTGTATGGCTCCATCGCTTGAACTTGTTGGCAACCTTTTTGATTTTTGTCCATGTCCAGTTAATTGATTATATCCGTGCAAATACCAGCTTTATGGCAGTCTTCTACTTAGCTTCTGGCTTTGTATTCCTGTCATATCTCTGGGCCAAATTCAAGCCAAATGCAAAAGGCTACACGGCTAAATTAGTCGAAAATCGTGAAATTGCTGACAATATTCACGAATTACAAATTCAATTACCTAAAGGCAAGGCTACTAAATTGAGAGCGGGTGACTTCGTCTTTATCTCCTTCCCAGGTCTTAAGGGCTTGGCTGAGCCCCATCCCTTCTCCCTTGTAAATGCCCCTGATGCAAATGATCAGATTACACTGGCTATTCGTGGAGATGGGGACTTTACCCGTACCTTACAAACTGTTGCAGCTCCAGCTCGTATTCGAGTGGACGGTGGCTACGGTATGTTCCAAACGGTAGTTGAAGATCAGCAGCCAAAAAATATCATCATGATTTCAGGTGGTATTGGTATTACACCTTTGTTGTCGCTAATTGATAAGTTCCCAACAATTGATACAACAGTCTTTCATGGTGCAACTACTGAGGCAGCCCTGATTTACGAAGAAAAATTCAAATCTTGGGAAGCTGAGAGAGAGAATTTCAAGGCAGTCCGAAAAATCGGTGCCTTTGAAGAAGCAGAAGTTTTGTCCGCATTGCCTCATGACTTTGATGAATTGACAGTCTTGGTTTCAGGACCTCCTGTTATGGCTCGTTACTGGATCAAGACCTTGGCAAAAAATGGGGTCCCTAAAACTCAAATTTTCTATGAGGAATTTGGTTGGTAAGTTTATCTTGCCTTCTCATTAGAAAGTCTTATATATTGTAAAGTCGGTTTCTCAAGGGAACTGACTTTTTTAATGCACACAAACATACTAAGATTAGTAGTGAGGAAATCTCCGACGGGAGAAAGTACTCACTACTTTTTCTTTATGATAAAGTAGAGGTGTCTTGTTAAGTCGTAGGGCTTTTTGACGCTAGACGTCGCAACAAAAACTGGCAAGACACCTGTTTTAGAAAGAATGTTATCAAAGTATGTGGGACGCCAGACGTCGAGTATTGAAAATGACATCACTAAAACAAGGAATCATTCAAGACAAAGAGGTAATATCATGCGTGCAGTTTTTGGGATTGATGTGAGTAAGGCAAGTTCAGAAGTGACCATTCTAGTCAATGGTGAGAAAGTTCATGGCTATACCATGTCCAATGACGCCATCGGCTTTGCTCGGCTACTTGGCGATTTGAAAACCGTCCATAAGCCAGAAATCATCTTTGAAGCAACAGGTGTCTACTCTCGTCGTCTTCAAGCTTTTCTGGATGAACATAGCTACGCTTATACACGGCTTAATCCCTTAGAAGCTAAGAAGCAACTGGATAGCTTGCGTGTGCGGAAAACAGATCAAATTGACGCCGAAAAACTGGCTCAATCTCAATTTGTACTGAATCGTAAACCCACTTATGTCCAAGAAGAAGTCTACCAAAACTTGCGGGATCTCAGCCGTTTCTATCAGAATCTGACCGAGGATATTGTTCGAGCTAAAAACCGTCTGCACAAGGTCTTACAAGTCACTTTTCCTGAATTGGAAACTATCTTATCAACACCATCTGGCGAGCAATACTGGAACCTGGTCATAGCTTTTCCTTGCAAGGACTTCGTTCTTGAGTTAAGCAAGGATAAACTCTCAGAAATCATTCGTCAGTCCACCTCAAAACGGATTTCGGACAAGCGTGTGGCGTATTTAGCTGAGAAGTTGATAGCACTAGCTAATCAATCTTACTGTGCCGTCAAGAAAACCTCTCCAATACTAGAAGAGGTGCGTTACTATGCAAAAGAATTGCTTCGGCTTTCTGAACAGAGACAAGCTGTCCTAGACCAAATGGTGGAACTAGCTCAGCCATTACCTGAATATGACATTCTGCTCTCTATTCCTGGAATAGCTGAGACTACTGCAACAAGTATTATTGGTGAACTGGGAGATATTCGCCGTTTTCAGTCTGCCAATCAAATCAATGCCTTTATCGGTATTGACCTGAGACACTATGAATCGGGTAACTTTTTAGCTAAGGAACACATTACCAAGCGTGGCAATCCCTACGCTAGAAAGATTCTGTTCAAATGTATTCACAATATCGCTTCAGCTAGTCACACCAATCCTTGCCATATCGCCGACTTTTATGAGAAACGAAAAAGACAATCGCAAACGACTTCTACAAAGCCGCACACGATTGCCTCCATACATCGTCTCATTCGGACAATGTATTACCTCATAACGCATAACAAACTTTACGATTACACTTTAACTCAAAATCAGTAAGATTGTTTATGCAATATTATTGTAACACCTTATCAAAAATTTTCAACATAAGGTGTTAATTTCGTGTACTCTTTTTTACACGAAACTTTAGTCCAAAAGAAAACAATTTCCTTATTTTGACTATTGAACTCAAAATATTTTTCATCAAATACCTTGATAGGCTTGACAAATGGTAGAAAAAAGCCCTGCCTGAGAGGCTGGACCTAGGAAATTCTATGAAAGAGGAATGTTAGAATTGGAATAAGCTACTACACATGGCGTAAAAAATAGAAAGGAAGAAACCTATTTCAATTCTAAAGATGTAAGAATATACACTTACCATTCCTCAGTTGATAGTATAACATAAAACTATATAGAATTCCAATATTTTTACCCCCTTTTTTTTTTAATTATCGACACAAATTCATGAAAAGCCTATTTTATGCATATTTTGAATAATAGAAAAGAAGTTGATGGTGGTCAACTTCTTTTCTATCCCTGTTTATAAACTATTTCTTTAGGGAACTTTATACTTGTATCCCTACAAAAGAAATGCATATTTTATAAAAAATAGGTTGTGTTATCGTTAGATTATTCATAAACGTAGTTCATTTTTTGGGCCTGATCATCTAAAATTCCTTCGTGGAAGTAAGATTGGGCTAAATAGTGGTAAGGCCAGACATATAGACCGGCTAGGCCAAAGGTGATGACGATAAGCGCAAACCAACCGATAAAGGACAAATCCAATACAAAACGCTTGAATTTGTATCCTTTCATCAATTTTCTACTGGCCTTGATAATGGAAAAGGCTCCAGTGTATTCCTCCCGCTCCAACTGTTCGAATAGGATAAATTCAACTTGAGAGTAGGCATAAATTTGCGGAATATAGATAGCAAGTCCAATGATGGTCAGGAAGATACCGCTAATAAGTAAAATCCCCAGTAAGGCTAGAAGATCTTGAGGAAGGAGATTTGGGTCGGTCGAACCTGTTGATAGAATGATTGTAGCGGTGACGGTGGTGCTACCAATAATTAAACCAAGCCCAAGATAGAAGATCAAGCCCCACAGGAAGAGAAGGAAACTCTTCAAAATATAGGTCTTGAACACCTTTCCAAAATCCTTATGTGAAAAAATGCTGATGCAGTCCTTAAATGAGGTGGCCTGTTTGATATTCTTTGTGACTTGAAATAAGGTCCAAAGGACAGATAGCTGAAGCAAGCCTAAAAGCAAGCCGTAGAAAAATGGAAACAAGGAGGTAGAAAAGAGGTAGCCCGGACTAGCAATGTCTTCGGGTGTCAGGCCAACAAGACTATTGCGAGAAGCAGAGAATAATTGAACGATAACAGATAGAATAACGGGAATAGCTGCTACTTGATAGATACCATCTGTATGATGAATGGTCTGGCGAGCTTTTTCCCTAATCTCAAAAATTGTAAACATCTACATAACCTCCTTACTCAACATTGTAACATAATTCTAAGTGACAAGAAAGTATTTTTTTGATAGACTGGAATATGCTGTGGAAATTGGTTGTTTTTTGTAAAATTGACTAATTGACCATACAAGATTAAATTCCTAGGACTGTTTTTCCTAGTTGGAGGTAAGCATGACAGATCTACCAATCAAGTACCGCTTGATTAAGAAAGAAAAGCACACAGGTGCTCGTTTAGGGGAGATTATCACCCCCCACGGGACCTTTCCGACCCCTATGTTTATGCCCGTAGGGACACAGGCAACGGTTAAAACTATGTCGCCTGAAGAATTGAAGGAAATGGGCTCAGGCATTATCCTGTCCAACACCTATCACCTCTGGCTCCGTCCAGGTGACGAGCTGATTGCTCAGGCAGGTGGCTTGCATAAGTTTATGAACTGGGACCAGCCTATCCTGACTGACTCAGGTGGGTTTCAGGTCTATTCTTTGGCCGATAGCCGCAATATCTCAGAAGAAGGGGTGACCTTCAAGAACCACCTCAACGGCAGCAAGATGTTCCTGTCACCTGAAAAGGCTATTTCCATTCAAAACAATCTTGGCTCAGACATCATGATGAGCTTTGATGAGTGTCCGCAGTTTTACCAGCCTTATGATTATGTAAAAAAATCTATTGAAAGAACCAGCCGTTGGGCAGAACGTGGCCTCAAGGCCCACCGACGTCCGCATGACCAGGGATTATTTGGAATCGTGCAAGGGGCTGGATTTGAAGACCTCCGTCGTCAGTCTGCTCAGGATCTGGTCAGCATGGATTTCCCAGGTTATTCAATCGGCGGTCTAGCTGTTGGTGAAACCCATGACGAAATGAATGCGGTATTGGACTTCACGACGCCATTGTTACCTGAGAACAAGCCACGCTACCTCATGGGAGTTGGAGCACCAGACAGTTTGATTGATGCGGTCATCCGTGGTGTCGATATGTTTGACTGCGTGTTGCCAACCCGTATCGCTCGTAACGGTACCTGTATGACCAGCCAAGGTCGCTTGGTGGTAAAAAATGCCCAGTTTGCTGAAGATTTCACCCCGCTTGATCCAGATTGTGATTGCTACACATGTAAAAACTATACCCGTGCCTACCTTCGTCACTTGCTCAAGGCAGATGAAACCTTTGGTATCCGCTTGACCAGCTACCACAACCTCTTCTTCCTAATCAACCTGATGAAAAATGTCCGTCAGGCCATTATGGATGATAACCTGTTGGAGTTCCGTCAAGACTTTATGGAAAAATATGGTTATGGCAAGAATGGTAGAAACTTTTAAATAAAAATGACCTCCTACAAAATAGTGGGAGGTTCTCTTTTTATACATCAAAATACAAGAGTTCTTTCGGCGTCTTGGTAAAGACTTCAAAGCCGTTTTTAGTCACATAGCCACAGTCTTCAATGCGTACACCGACTTTTCCAGGAATGTAGATACCAGGCTCAACAGAGAAGCACATGCCTTCTTCGATAACCAAGTCATTTCCTTCCATAATAGATGGGAACTCGTGGACACTCATGCCCAAACCATGTCCAAGACGGTGGTTGAAGTAGTCACCATAACCTGCTTTTTCAATGACAGAGCGAGCAGCGTAGTCAATCTCCCCAGCAGTCACGCCCGGCTTGATCATCTCCACCGCAGCCATGTGGGCCTCAAGGGTCAGGTTATAGATGTCTTTTTTGAACTGGTCTGGCTTGCCGACAGCTACTGTCCGTGTCATATCAGAGGTATAGCCCAGGGTTTCGACACCTAGGTCGAACAATAGCAGAGCGTTATTTTCGATTTTATTTGTCGATGGAATACCGTGTGGGTTTGCAGCATTGTTACCTGTCAAGACCATGGTATCAAAACTCATCTTGGAAATGCCCTGTTTTTTCATCTCAAATTCAATCTGAGCAATGATGTCTGTTTCCGTCACATCGAGGGAGATATTGTCAAAACCAACCTGCATAGCCTTGTCCGCAAACTCACCAGCCACCAACATTTTTTCAATCTCATCACGGGACTTGATCAATTTCATGGTATTGATAAGCGGAGTAATGTCCGTAAAGGCTTGATTGAAAATGGACTGCAAACCGTGGTAACGGGTCAGGTTCAAATTGTCAAACTCAGCACCGATGGCAGAGAATGTTTTCTGCGGTAGCTTGCTCTTGATAACCTGCCACGGATTTTCAGAATCCATATAGCCAGCCACAGGGAAGTCAACGGTCGCTACTGCACGCTCCACATCCAAGGCTGGAAGGAAGAGGAGGGGGTCGTGGTCGGGCATGACAAAGAGCATCATGTGGCGTTCGTGTGGATCACTGTGGTAGCCAGTCAGGTAGTAGATACTGACTGGATCTGAAAAGATAGCCAGGTCCAATTTGTTGGTTTCAAGGTAGGATGTTACATGATTAAGTTTTGACATGTGGGCACCTTTCTATTTTTGGGAAATTGTGTTGAAATTTTCGTTTATTATATAGACTATTGTTTCAAAAAATGAAAAAAATTGCAAGTATTATCAAAAAAATCCCCTTTTTCTCTTGAAAGTGGTTTCAAAAAGTGATACACTAGAATTGGGTGAAAGCGTAATTTTCATAAAATAGAAAAGAAAAAGAAAGGAAGTAACGTCGATGATGAATACTGATGATACGGTAACGATTTATGACGTGGCCCGTGAAGCAGGCGTATCCATGGCAACAGTATCGCGTGTTGTGAATGGGAATAAAAATGTCAAGGAAAATACTCGTAAGAAAGTATTGGAAGTGATTGACCGCTTGGACTATCGTCCAAATGCGGTAGCTAGGGGATTAGCAAGTAAGAAAACGACAACAGTGGGGGTTGTCATTCCAAATATTGCTAATGCTTATTTTGCGACCTTGGCTAAAGGGATTGATGATATTGCGGATATGTATAAGTACAATATTGTCCTTGCCAATAGCGATGAAAATGATGAGAAGGAGATTAACGTAGTCAATACCCTCTTCTCTAAACAGGTGGATGGTATCATTTTCATGGGCTATCATTTGACAGACAAGATTCGTGCTGAGTTTTCACGTTCTCGGACACCGATCGTTTTAGCAGGTACAGTGGATTTAGAACACCAGTTGCCAAGTGTCAACATTGACTATGCAGCGGCGAGTGCGGATGCTGTCCATCTCCTTGCTAAAAACAACAAGAAAATTGCCTTTGTATCAGGTCCGCTTGTGGACGACATCAATGGTAAGGTTCGTCTAGCAGGCTACAAGCAAGGATTGAAGGACAATGGTATTGACTTCAACGAAGGTCTTGTTTTCGAGTCTAAGTACAAGTATGAAGAAGGCTACGCCCTGGCAGAACGTATTCTAAATGCAGGAGCAACAGCAGCCTATGTTGCTGAAGATGAGATTGCAGCAGGTTTGTTAAATGGTATTAGCGACAAGGGAATTAAGGTACCAGAGGAATTTGAAATTGTGACTAGTGATGATTCTTTGGTTACAAAATTCACCAGTCCAAATCTAACCTCTATCAACCAGCCACTCTATGATATTGGTGCCATTGCTATGCGGATGTTGACCAAAATCATGCACAAGGAAGACTTGGATAACCGCGAAGTTATTCTTAACCACGGTCTTAAAATCCGTAAGTCTACCAAGTAATAGCTACAAAGAGAGACCATCATGCTTGATGTTGAGGCCAAGTCCAAGGCATCTAAGCTGATGGTCTTTTTATAAATCCTTGGTTTTGGATAGGAAAAATGGTCAAAAAGGGATATAATATAGAGTATGAAGGTTTTATTGTATCTTGAAGGAAAAACAGTTTTAGAAAAATCGGGTATCGGTCGGGCTCTTCATCATCAGATGGAAGCCTTGGATATGGCTGGTATTCCCTATACGACCGATTTATTGGGGGACTATGATGTGGTTCATATCAATACCTACGGTCCTCGCTCCTGGTTCTTGCTTCATGCAGCCAAGCGTCGTGGGAAAAAGGTCATTTTACACGGACATTCGACCAAGGAAGATTTCCAAAATTCCTTTATTGGCTCCAATTTTCTAGCTCCCTTGGTTGGGAAGTATTTGACCAGTATGTACCAGAAAGCTGACTTTATTATTACTCCCTCCGCCTATTCAAAAAAGCTAATCCAGTCTTATGGAGTGACTACTCCGATTGTTGCAGTATCAAATGGAATTGATTTGGATAAGTATAAGAAAGATCCCCATAAGGAAGCTGTGTTTAGGGAGCATTTTGGCATTGAGGAAGGTCAGCCAGTTGTTGTCTGCGCAGGTCTTTACTTCCGCCGGAAAGGAATTGAGGACTTTGTCAAGGTTGCAGAGAAGATGCCTCATGTCCGCTTTATTTGGCTGGGTTCTATCAATAAATGGATGATTCCGTCCTATATTCGCAAGATTGTAGAAGGTGACCATCCGGCTAATGTTGAGTTTCCTGGTTATTTTAAGGGGGCAGTTTTTCAGGGTGCAATGAGCGGAGCGGATGCCTTTTTCTTTCCTTCTCACGAAGAAACGGAAGGGATTGTAGTTCTGGAAGCTCTTGCCAGCCGCCAGCATGTCGTACTGCGAGATATTCCTGTCTATGAAGGCTGGATTGATGAAACCAGTGCAGAGTTGGGGCAAACGGTGGATGATTTCGTTGCCTCTATTCAAAAGATTTTAGATAAGCAAGTAGATAAACGAGAAGCGGGCTATCAAGTCGCCGTTAGTCGATCAATTGATCAAGTTGGTCATCAATTGGTAGAGGCCTATCGTCAAGTATTGGAGATGTAGATGAGGATTGGACTGTTTACGGATACCTATTTTCCACAGGTTTCAGGGGTTGCGACCTCTATTCGTACCTTAAAAACAGAGTTGGAGAAGCTAGGTCATACGGTATTTATTTTTACAACAACAGATGAGGATGTCAATCGCTATGAAGATTGGGATATTATTCGTATTCCCAGTGTTCCATTTTTTGCCTTTAAAGATAGGCGAGTGGCCTATGCAGGCTTTACAGACGCCTTGAAGATTGCTAGCCGGTACAAGCTAGATATTATTCATACCCATACAGAGTTCGCCTTGGGGATTTTGGGTAAGATGGTGGCTAGAGAACTAGGCATTCCAGTTGTCCATACCTACCATACCCAGTATGAAGATTATGTGCATTATATTGCTAAGGGGCGGATTATTCGTCCAGGCATGATTAAGTATTTTGTTCGGGCCTATTTGCGTGATTTAGATGGGGTTATCTGTCCTAGCGAAATTGTGGAAGATTTGTTGACCGGCTACGATATTCCGATTTCCAAACGGGTCATTCCTACTGGCATTGATTTGGCTAAGTTTGAACGACCAGAGATTTCGGGAGAGGATACGGCTGAATTGCGGTCACAACTGGGAATTGAAACCGATGAAACTATGTTGCTCAGTCTGTCACGGATTTCCCATGAAAAAAATATTCAGGCCATTATTAAGGCCATGCCGAAAATTCTTTCGGAAAATCCCAAGGTCAAATTGGTCATTGTTGGTGGTGGGCCCTATGCAGCTGCTTTGGAGGACTTGATTGCTGAACTGGCTTTGGAAGAACATGTTCAGTTAACAGGGATGATTGCGCCAAGTGATACTGCCCTTTACTACAAGGCTGCAGATTTCTTTATCTCCGCCTCGACTAGTGAAACACAGGGCTTGACCTTCTTAGAAAGCCTGGCTTCAGGAACTCCGATTTTAGCCCATGTCAATCCCTATTTGAAGAATGTGGTAACGGATAAGATGTTTGGAACCCTCTTTATTCGTGAGCAGGAATTGGCTGATGCAGTAGTAGAAGCCATTGTTGCAACACCGCCAATGAATGCGCATGTTTTGAATAAGAAGTTATATGAAATTTCTTCAACAAATTTTGGTCGTCGTGTCTACGAATATTACTTAGATTTGAAAATTTCCTATGATTTCCGTAGGGAACACACCAATCAGGATACGGTAGCAGAAGCAATTTTGAAGGAAACCATTTACTTACCCCAAAAAATTGTTGTCAAGTCAACGGATACGACTGTGAAGATTTTGAAAAAATCTGTTGAGCAGGTCAAATCCATTCGGAATTTCTTTGACTGAGTGGATGCTTGGAATAGTTTATTCTAAAGATATTACTTGGGTAGTTCCATCCTTCATTTGCTAGTCAAAAAGAGGTTTCTTATGAATAAAAAGATGAAAATAGGCTTGCTTTATACTTTGATTATTTTATTCTTTTATGTTGGTATCTATGGTCTTGCTTCTTTTTTAGATACTTATCTTGCCAAGGCCTTGATTGTCAACAATATTCTTTTTTATACTCCACTAGGCTTATTCATCTTAGGCCTGATTGATGGTCATGGTTATGGTTTTTCCGTAAGGGTTCCTGTCCTAGCCTTTCTCCTCTTTCCTCTTACTATTTTTAATTTTGGAGAGTGGATCTGGTACTATCAGGTCATCTATAGTCTGTGTGCGGTGGTCGGATGGTTGTTAGGCGCTCTGCTATGCCACATAAAAAATAAAAGTCTTTGAAAAAATGGAAAAAGGTGGTATAATACCACTTAGAGACTTATCAATTCTAGGAAATCTTTGAGAGAGTGTGCGGTGGGTGCAAGCACATAGAGGATAGGATTGACACTACTCGGTATGATTTTATGCAAACATAAAAGGGTGGTTCCCTTATCGCCAATCTGAGGTAGTCAGGCTTTTCGGTGTGACTGCGAATGAAGGTGGAACCACGTTACGACGTCCTTTTGCGAGGGCGTCGTATTTTCTGTTGGAGGAGGACTGATGCTACCTGATGATTTATTAAGACGGTGTCAAGATGTGCGTCGTGCTTACAGAGAGTTGGAAGTCAAGCACCATGAGAAAGAGTGGTCCGTCGAGGAGGACCTCTTGGCTCTGACCAATGATATTGGCAACATGAACCGTCTCATTATGACCAAGCAGGGTCGTTACTATGACGAAACGCCCTATACTTTGGAGCATAAATTGGCTGAAAATATCTGGTGGTTGATTGAATTGGCCGACCGCCTGGATATTGATATTCAAAAAGAAATGGAAACCTTTTTAACTCAGAAAGAAGAGTTATTGGGGATTAAAAAATAAATAAAAAAATAGAAAGGACTAGGGCATCCGTATTTGGTTGAACTGAATACGGGCTACGGACTAGGCCAAAAAGATAAACGAGAACTAGACGCTTGCGTCGTCGTTCTGTTTCCTATTTTGTCTGTGTCCGCTTAACGCCCTTTATATCTTATATTATGATTAAAATTACTTTCCCAGATGGTGCTGTTCGTGAGTACCAAGCTGGTGTGACAACTTTTGAAATTGCGGAGAGTATCAGCAAGTCTTTGGCGAAAAAGGCGCTTGCTGGTAAGTTCAATGGTAAATTGATTGACACCACTCGTGCTATTGAAGAGGACGGTACGCTTGAAATCGTAACGCCTGATCATGAGGATGCTTTGCCTATCTTGCGTCATTCAGCAGCCCACTTGTTTGCCCAAGCGGCTCGTCGCCTTTTCCCAGACATCAAGTTGGGGGTTGGTCCAGCCATTCAGGACGGTTTCTACTATGATACGGACAATGCTGCTGGTCAGATTTCAAATGAAGACCTGCCACGTATTCAGGAAGAAATGGCTAAAATTGTCAAGGAAAACTTCCCTTCTGAACGCCGTGAGGTGACTAAGGAAGAAGCTCTTGAAATTTTCAAAAATGATCCATACAAGCTGGAACTCATTCAAGAACATTCTGATGATGAAGGCGGTTTGACCATCTATACCCAAGGCGAATACGTGGACCTCTGCCGTGGCCCACACGTTCCGTCAACAGGCCGTATCCAGATTTTTGAATTGCTCAACGTGGCTGGTGCTTACTGGCGTGGTAAGAGCGAAAATCCAATGATGCAACGGGTCTATGGTACGGCTTGGTTTGATAAGAAAGACCTCAAGGCTTACCTTCAAATGCGTGAGGAAGCCAAAGAGCGTGACCACCGTAAACTTGGTAAGGAATTGGATCTCTTCATGATCAGCCAAGAAGTTGGCCAAGGTTTACCATTCTGGTTGCCAAACGGAGCGACTATCCGTCGTACCTTGGAGCGTTACATTACAGATAAAGAGTTGGCTTCAGGTTACCAGCACGTTTATACGCCACCATTGGCTTCTGTTGAACTCTATAAGACTTCAGGTCACTGGGAGCATTACTCAGAAGATATGTTCCCAACTATGGACATGGGTGACGGTGAAGAGTTCGTGCTTCGTCCGATGAACTGTCCGCACCACATTCAAGTTTACAAAAACCATGTGCGTTCATACCGTGAGTTGCCAGTACGTATCGCTGAGCTTGGTATGATGCACCGCTATGAAAAATCTGGTGCATTGACTGGCTTGCAACGGGTGCGTGAGATGACTCTTAACGACGGTCATATTTTCGTGACACCTGAGCAAATCCAAGAAGAGTTTAAAAAAGCTCTCCAGTTGATTATTGATGTGTACGCAGATTTCAACCTAAACGACTACCGTTTCCGCCTGTCTTATCGTGATCCAGAGGACAAAGAGAAGTACTACGATAACGATGAGATGTGGGAAAATGCCCAGCGTATGCTGAAAGGTGCCATGGATGAAATGGGTGTGGATTACTTTGAAGCAGAGGGTGAAGCAGCCTTCTACGGTCCGAAATTGGATATCCAGGTGAAAACTGCCCTTGGTAACGAAGAAACCCTGTCAACTATTCAGTTAGACTTCCTCTTGCCAGAACGCTTTGGTTTGACTTATATCGGTGCTGATGGTGAGGAGCACCGCCCAGTCATGATTCACCGTGGTGTGATTTCAACTATGGAACGCTTCACAGCTATCTTGATTGAAACCTACAAAGGTGCCTTCCCAACCTGGTTGGCCCCAACCCAAGTGACCATGATTCCAATCTCTGTGGAAGCTCATTTGGATTACGCTTGGAAGGTTGCTAAAGAATTGCAAGACCGTGGCGTTCGCGTACACGTAGATGAGCGGAACGAGAAGATGCAGTACAAGATCCGTCAGAGCCAGACCAGCAAGATTCCATACCAGCTCATCGTCGGTGACAAGGAAATGGAAGACAATGCTGTCAACGTTCGTCGCTACGGAAGCAAGGCAACACAGACCCAGTCTGTGGCAGAATTTGTGGACCATATCCTAGCAGATATTGCCCGTAAGTCAAGACCTGCTGAAGCAGCTGAATAATAATGGCTCTTTGTCAACTGTAGTGGGTAGATGAAAAGCTAACACCTAGAGAGGACGAACTTCGTTCTCTCTTTCTTTATGTTCAAAGCAATCAAAATGCGTTTTTTAAAATTTTCAAAGTTCCTAAAACCAAAGGCATTTCTCTTAATGACTTTGATGAGATTGTTGGTAGCTTCCAGTTTGGCGTTGGAATAAGGCAATTCCAGGGCGTTTAAAACCTTGTCTTTATCCTTTAGAAATGTCTTAAATACCGTCTGGAAAATAGGATTAACATTGGCCATTTCCTGTTCAATAAGGTCAAAGAAATGAACTGAGTTTTTCTCTTGGAAATGGAACAAGAGAAATTGATAGAGTTCATAGTGCTGTCGGAGTTCATCTGAGTAGGATAGGAGTTTTTCTAGAATTTCCTTGTTAGTCAAGTGCATGCGAAACATAGGGCGATAAAATCGTTTATCGCTGAGTTTACGGCCATCTTGTTGAATCAATTTCCAGTAACGTTTCAAGGCTCGGTATTCGTGCGATTTTCTGTCGAATTGATTCATGATTTGAATGCGGACACGGTTCATAGCACGGCTGAGGTGTTGTACGATATGAAAGCGGTCAAGGACGATTTTAGCATGCGGAAAAAGCTGTTTAGCCAATTGGTAGTATGGACTAAACATGTCCATAGTGATAACTTTAACGCGGTTTCTAGCCTGTCTGGAATAGCGTAGGAAGTGGTTTCTAATCGTGGCTTGCGTGCGTCCATCGAGGATAGAGATGACTTTTAGCGAGTCGAAATCCTGAGCGATGAAACTCATTTTTCCCTTCTTGAAGCCGTACTCATCCCAGCTCATATTCTCAGGCAACCAATTCCAGTCGGATTTAAATTGGAACTCATTTAGCTTGCGAATGACGGTTGAGGTAGAGACGGCAAGGCGCTTAGCGATATCGGTCATAGACTGTTTTTCAATGAGAAGTTGAGCGATTTTCTGGTGAACGATGTTTGCGATTTGGTGGTTCTTCTTGACCAGAGGAGTTTCAGCGACAGCCATTTTTCCGCAGTCTTTGCACTTGAAACGGCGCTTTTTCAGGCGAATGAGAGTTCGGTAGCCAGCACACTCCAGATAAGGGATTTTAGAAGCTTTCTGGAAGTCGTATTTGTCCATCTGTCCCTTGCAGGCAGGACATTTAGGAGGCTCGTAATCCAAGTAACCATGAAGTTCTTTGTGCGTTCCCATATTGTATTCATCAGTGATAATAATATTTTTGTCTTTTATTCCGAGAAAATTTGTGATAAGATTTAGTTGTTCCATATGAGTCTTTCTAATGAGTTGTTTAGTCGCTTTTCATTATAGGTCATATGGGACTTTTTTTCTATACTCAAAAAAGCTCCATAATTTCCATGGTGGATTTACCCACTACAGAAATTATAGAGCCATAATAATTATAAGGAGAAGTCCGAAAGGGCTTCTTTTTTGGTATAATAGTCAAGGAAAGAGGTGCTTAAATGAAAAGGATAATGAAGTTTATTGTAGGTCTTATATTAGGAATTATTGGTTTCTTTGGCATTTTGTTGCTTTGTCTATTGTTGCTCTTTAGTCCCAAAGTGGCTACTCGAGAGGAATTGATATCGTATCAGACGATGCTTGAACAGGGTATGGAGTCATATGGTTTCACTGGTAAGGTGGAGTTGACAAAATTTCGTCCTATAACCATTGGTAACCCATGGGATGTTCTAGAGTATGATTATACTGAGGTTATAGATGGTCAGTCAATTACACTTCAATCCTCTGATACTTTGGTCAATAACCGAATTGAAGGACAGGAGGCGTTAAATGGATTACTAAATATGACAGTCTATTTTAATGATAGTCCAAGCGGAATGTTGTATCAATTTGATGGTATCGTTGACCAAGCTATGTGGCATCAGCCGAGAGGTAAATATTTGCTGAATCAGGCACAGCAGATATTTAAATTGATGGAAGAAAAAGATTTCACTTTGTTTGAAGTGGATGGTAGGCTTGAAACTCAGGATGAAAAACTGATAAAGTTTTATAAAAAGGTAGAGGAAAATCGCTATAATGGTCGGGCTTTTGCAGGTTTTTATGATATAAATTTGGACTGGCTCATGGAGGAAGAAATGGCGGTAATTGAAGTTGAATTTTTTAATAAGAAGGACCTTGGTTTAGAAAATGACTTACTGGAGGAAGATAAATTACTAGCTGATTTAAAACAGAAAGTCGAAACATTTGACTATTCTAATGTGGAAGACGGAACCTACAGAATTGGTTTTCGTAGACCTGGAGTGCAGTCGACAAGTTTTTTCGTAACAATCAAGGTAAAAGATCATCGTCATTCATTCTTAAAATAGTTGTTACAAACACAAAAACTCCCAACCAAGTGGCTGGGAGTTTTGGTAGTACTCAATGAAAATCAAAATCAAGTCAACAACGACTGAGTTTGATTTTCGAAGAGTATTATTCAATACTGCTCGCCCAAGACTTGGCCACATAACGTGACAGGCTTGAGATAGCAAAGTTGATGACAAAGTAGATGAGAGCAACCATGAGATAGAGGGCAAAGACTTGTTCAGCTTCAAAATGGCGTCCCATGAGGATTTGGCTAGCACCGAAAAGCTCTTGCAAAGCGATAACGGAGTAGAGGAAACTGGTATCCTTGATAACCGTCACAATCTGCGAGATGATAGCTGGTAGCATCTTACGAATGGCCTGAGGCATGATGATATAGACCATGATTTGTACTGGGGTAAAACCCTGTGACAAACCAGCTTCAGTCTGGCCCGGTCCGATGGCGTTTAGACCACCACGGATAATCTCGGCCATAGCTGCCGTGGTAAAAATAGTAAAGGCAGTAATACCGGCAGGCGTTGACTTCATTTGGAAGACCAAGAAGACTGTGAAAATCCAGAGCAAGTTGGGTACATTTCGCACAAATTCAATATAAATCGTTGCAATCCACTTGAAGAGTGGATTTTTTCCATTTCGCATGATGGCTAAAATCATTCCGAAGAGAACTGAAAGAACCACCGAAATACTAGAGATATAAAGGGTTAACTTCAAACCACTCCACAAGAGTTGGAAGGTTGAAGGCTTGAGTAATTCTAAAACATAATTCATTGTTCAACCTCCTTAGTGTGAAAAGGTAGCCTTGTTTTTCTCTTCGATATGGCGGCCCCAGCTTGCAACTGGGAAACACATACAGAAATAGAGGAAAGCAGCTCCTGCAAAGGCTGGGATGTAGTTGGCATTCATGGCAGACCATGATTTTGTCATAAACATGATGTCAGCACCAGATATAATAGCAACTGTTGCCGTATTCTTAATCAAGTTTACCACTTGGTTAGTTAATGGAGGTAGGATTGTTGGAATAGCCTGTGGCAAGATGATGATTCGCATGGTTTCAGACTGGGTAAAACCTTGTGAGAGTGCGGCTTCAGTCTGGCCAGTCGGCACAGCCTCAATCCCTGCACGGATGACCTCTGCGATATAGGCACCGTGGTAAAGTCCCACACAGATAACAGCTGTCCAGTAGATGGATGGCATGAGGATGTAGTTAGAAATCAAGGGCAAGCCATAATAAACAATCATGAACTGAACCAAGAGCGGAGTGTTTTGGAAGTATTCTACATAGACACGAGCTAGCACCTTTAAAAGCTTGTTCTTGCTAGAAGATAGGCTGCCAAAAAGTATGCCTAGTAACATGGCTGTGATAAAAGCCCCAATAGCAATGGCTAGGGTGAAGAGGAAGCCTTGGAAGAAGAGAGGGAAGTCATTGAAATAACTAACCCAGTTTTCCCAAGCATAGGGACTTGTAGTCAAGATAGTCATAAAATTTTCCCTTTCTATTCGTCGGTTTCTGTTACAGGCTTCAAGCCATTGGCATCATAGATAGCCTGTAAACTGCCATCATTATGCCAAGTTTCAATAAGAGAATTTAGATAGGCATTCAAATCTTTGTTTGACAGTTTAGTGGCGATACCATAGTCAGATGCAGAGAAGCTGAAGTCCAGTAATTTAGACTTAGAACCAATGTAGCCTGATAGGATGGATTGGTCTACGGAGAAGCTATCAATACGATGGGCACGAAGCGATACAGAAAGTTCAGGATAGGAACCTAATTCCGCAAATGAAACAGAGATACCATATTTATCAGCTAAGTCAGTAATCAATTTACGGGTGATAGAGCCTTGTGCAACCCCAACAGTCTTTCCGTCTAAGTCGGTGAAGGTTTCAATGCCGCTATCTTTGTTGACTAATAAACCTACAGCATCTGTGTAGTAAGGGTTTGTAAAGTTGTAAAGCAACTTCCGCTCATCGGTAATAGTGAAGGTTGCGATGACCATGTCTACTTGACCATTATCCAAGAGCGGTCCTCGAGTTTGGGCTGTTACAGGGGTGAATTCAATATCCACTCCCAACTCATCAGCAATTTTACGAGCGATGTCGATTTCCATACCCTCAAATTCATAAGTATCCGGATTTTTAAAGCCAAAGTTAGGGACGTCCTGTTTCACTCCGACACGGAGCACGCCTCTGTCAATGATGGCTTGAACCTGATCGCTATTAGTAATAGGGGCAGGTGTTTCTGTTTGGACAACGGTTTGATTGATATGGATAAAGAACAGCGTTAAGATGCTGATGATAGCAAGCCTGACGGCTAAAAATAGATTGACTTTTTTATCTGTCATAAGCAACCTCCTAGAGTTTGACCTTGTCTGATTCGTGGTTGATAATCTTGCTGAGGAACTGTTTAGCACGAGGTTCAGTAGGATTGTCAAAGAAGCCATTGACATCGGTTGTATCAACCAATACTTCCCCCTCAGCCATGAAGATGATTCGGTCAGCAACTTCACGAGCAAAGCCCATTTCGTGGGTTACGACAATCATATTCATTCCATCGCGAGCCAATTTTTGCATAACTGCAAGAACATCGCCGATTGTTTCTGGGTCAAGGGCAGAAGTTGGTTCGTCAAATAGGAGCAATTCTGGGTGCATAGCTAGTCCGCGGGCGATGGCAACACGTTGCTTTTGACCACCCGATAGCATGGCAGGGTAGGAATCTTTACGGTCCCAGAGGTTTACGAATTCAAGGTATTTCTTGGCGGTCTTCTCAGCAGTAGCCTTATCAATGCCTAAAACCTTAATCGGCGCCAAGGTAACATTTTCTAACACAGTTTTATGTGGATAGAGATTGAAGTGTTGGAAAACCATGCCGACTTCCTTGCGAAGAGCTAACAATTCTTTGACAGATGAGCCGGATACGGTATGCCCATTGACAACAAGGCTACCTTGATCGACAGTTTCTAGTCCATTGATAGTCCGAATAAGAGTTGATTTACCAGAACCGGATGGTCCAAGGAGAACAACAACCTGTCCAGGTTCGAATTCCAAGTTAATATTGCGAAGGGCGTGGTAGTCGCCATAGTATTTGTTTACATCTTTAAATTCTACTAAAGCCATAGTAATCTCCTTTTGGTGTAAGATAATAGCATGATATCACTCCCTATATTAAAAGTCAAGCAAATTCAGACAATTTAATATAGAACGTGTAAGAAAATGTAACATAACTGTGTTAGTTAACTCTGGTTATGAATTTTTTAAGTAAGTTTGATATAATAGAAGAAATAAAGATAATTAAGGTAAGAAATTATGAGAAAAATTTTGATTGTAGATGATGAGAAACCCATCTCAGACATTATTAAATTTAATATGACCCGTGAGGGCTATGAAGTCGTGACGGCTTTTGATGGTCGGGAAGCCTTGGCGGTTTTTGAAGCTGAATTTCCAGATATTGTGATTTTGGATTTGATGCTACCAGAGTTGGATGGTTTAGAAGTTGCTCGGACCATCCGTAAGACCAGCAATGTTCCCATTATTATGCTGTCTGCCAAGGATAGTGAGTTTGACAAGGTGATTGGACTTGAGATTGGGGCAGATGACTATGTGACCAAGCCTTTCTCTAATCGTGAATTGCAGGCGCGTGTCAAGGCTCTCTTGCGTAGAAGCGAATTGTCAGAAACACAGATGTCCGTTGAGAATACTGGTAGTCCTGAATTGGTCATCGGGGACTTGGTCATTTTGCCAGATGCCTTTGTTGCTAAGAAGCATGGCAAAGAATTGGAATTAACCCACCGTGAGTTTGAATTGTTGCATCATTTAGCTAAGCATTTGGGGCAAGTTATGACCCGGGAGCATTTGCTAGAAACGGTTTGGGGCTATGACTATTTTGGAGATGTGCGTACGGTGGACGTGACTATTCGCCGCTTGCGTGAAAAGATTGAAGATACACCAAGCCGACCGGAATATATTTTGACCCGTCGTGGTGTAGGATACTTTATCAAGGGAAATGATTAATCAATTACGTTATTTAATGACAACAGCAGAGTTTTGGTTTGTTGTTATTCTCATTGGTTTTTTGATTGCATTGACGGTCTTGTTGATTGAAAACCATAGGGATAATAAGCAAATCAAACAGCTCAATCAGCGTGTGAAAGCCTTGATGGATGGTGATTATTCAGAAGTCTTGGACATGAGGGGAAGTCCGGAAATTACGGACATGGCCAACTCGCTCAATGATCTGTCGGAAGTCATCCGTCTAACTCATGATAGCTTAGAACAGGAGAAAACCCGTCTGAGTTCTATCCTTTCTTATATGAGTGATGGGGTCATTGCGACGGACCGAGTTGGTCGGATTATCATGATCAATGATATGGCACAAAAGCAACTGGGGCTAGCTGGAAAGAAACAAGAAACCTTGCAGATTTTAGATGTGTTGGATATTAAGGACCGCTATAGTCTGCGTGATTTGTTGGCACAGACACCTGAGATTGTTTTGGACCATGCCAATGAGAACCAGGAGTTTTTAACACTTCGAGCCAATTTTGCGACTATCCGGAGTGAGAGTGGCTTGATTTCTGGTCTTGTTGTTGTCTTGCATGATATGACCGAGCAGGCTAAGGAGGAACGGGAACGCCGTCTATTTGTATCTAATGTCAGTCACGAACTCCGTACACCTTTGACATCCGTCAAATCCTATTTAGAAGCCCTAGATGAGGGAGCCTTGACGGAATCAGTTGCACCTAGTTTTGTCAAGGTCTCCCTTGATGAAACCAATCGCATGATGCGGATGATCACGGACTTGCTCAGTCTATCAAGGATTGATAACCAGGTTGGTCAAATAGATGTCGAACTAATCAACTTTACAGCCTTTGTGACCTTTATCCTTAACCGTTTTGACCAGATGAAAAATGCTGAGTCAGATAAGGTTTATACCATTGTGCGTGACTATCAAATCAGTCCTATTTGGGTGGAGCTAGATACGGATAAGATGACCCAGGTGCTAGACAATATATTGAACAATGCTATCAAGTATTCGCCTGATGGTGGTACTATTACCTTCGGTATGAAAACGACGGATAGTCAGTTGATTGTATCCATTTCTGATGAAGGGTTAGGCATTCCAAAGGCTGACCTACCTAAGATCTTTGACCGATTTTATCGTGTGGATAAGGCTCGTTCGCGTGCCCAGGGTGGTACCGGTCTAGGTTTGGCCATTGCCAAGGAAATCGTCAAGCAACACAAGGGCTTCATTTGGGCCAAGAGTGAATATGGACATGGCTCAACCTTTACCATCGTCTTGCCATACAGTAAGGATATTACAATGGATGAATGGGATGATTCAGATGGAGAAGAATAGGGGAATATGATCGGAAAAGGATTTAATTACAGTATTTTAGCTTCAGGATCAAGTGGGAATTGCTTTTATTTGGAAACGGATAAGAAGAAGATCTTGGTAGATGCTGGTTTATCAGGAAAAAAGATTACCAGCCTTTTGGCAGAAATTGACCGCAAGCCAGAAGATATTGATGCTATCTTAGTAACGCATGAACATAGTGACCATATCCATGGTATCGGTGTTCTGGCGCGTAAATATGGCATGGACATTTATGCCAATGAGTTGACCTGGCAGGCAATGGAAAGCAAATTGGGGAAGATTGACCAGGTTCAAAAACATATCTTTGAATTGGGGGCTATGAAGACCTTTGGTGACCTAGATATTGAGTCGTTTGGTGTTAGCCATGATGCGGCTTGTCCTCAATTTTACCGCTTTATGAAGGATGATAAGTCCTTTGTCATGTTAACGGATACAGGCTATGTCAGCGATCGAATGGCTGGGATTGTGGCGAATGCAGATGCCTATTTGATTGAGTCTAATCATGATGTTGAAATCTTGCGTGCGGGTTCTTACTCTTGGAACCTCAAGCAACGGATTTTGTCGGATAAGGGCCACCTTTGTAACGAGGATGGTGCAGATGCCATGATTCGCTCGCTGGGAAATCGGACTAAAAAGATTTACCTTGGGCATTTATCAAAGGAAAACAATATCAAGGAATTGGCTCACATGACCATGGTTAATCAGTTGGCGCAGGCTGATTTAGGAGTTGGAGTGGATTTTCAGGTCTATGATACCTCGCCAGATACAGCGACACCCTTGACCAAGATTTGACAAATTCATAGAATTTATTTAGAATAAATATATAAAATACGTGAGGTGAAGTTGCATGAATAATTAAGCTGCTTATTAGTCGTTCTTAAAACTTGTTGAAAATCAATTATTTGATAATTTAGTCTTTTAGTACTTGCTCCAACAGTCTAGGAATAGACTGTTGGAGGTCGTAAATAGAGCGAATGATGTTCGCACCAAAAGCTGCAGGCTGCTTGTACAGTCGAGTGACTGTACAAGGTTGGAGATAGCACTTGCGAAGCAAGTTACTTCTACATAGTACGGCAAAGCGAGTTCAAACAATCCAGTGGAATGTTTGAAGTTGGAAATAAGGAAACGATGTTTCCTTTTACGTCGAAGTAATAAAAGATAAACTAAATGACTACACAAGGGATAAGACTGCTCATAAGGGCTTAGTATTCGTGTGACTTTTTCCATTGGAAAGGGTCATGTTTTGCATGGCTTTTTTGTATGCACTTTTTGAAGAATAGAAGCCCTTTTTGTGAAGAAAAGAGGTCTATATGGAAATGATAAAATGTATTCAATTAGAGAAGGAATTTGCGGGACGTAGATTGTTCACAATCAAGCAGTTAAGCCTTCAAGCTGGTCAAAAGGTTGGTTTGGTTGGAAATAATGGTGTTGGCAAGTCTACTTTTTTGAAAATCTTACTAGGACTGGATAGGGATTTTGCTGGTCAGATTGAGGTAAAAGCAGACTGGGCCTATGTACCCCAGTTACAGGATAGGAGCTCGCTTTCAGGTGGGGAACAGGTTTGGAAGTCTATTCAAGAGGCATTTGCCCAAAGACCACAGTTGTTAATCATGGATGAACCGACAGCCAATCTGGATCAAGAACACCAGGAAAAGCTGATCAAGCAAATCAAACGTTTTCGTGGCAGTTTACTGCTTGTCAGTCATGATCGGTATTTTCTCAATCAAATAGCCAGTCATATCTGGCATTTAGAAGAAGGAAAGGTTCAGGTTTATCCTGGGAATTACGAGGCATTTGTAGAAAGTCGCCGGGCTAGACGAGAAGGACAGCAGGAGGCCTATGAAGCCTATCAGAAAAAAGTTGCCCAACTGAAAAAAGCTCAACATGAACGTCAAGCCAAGGCTCAGAAGATGGGGAAGAAAAAGAAAGGTGTTTCATCGTCTGAGTGGAAGGTTAATGCTATGATGGGTTCCTATGATAGTCAAGCCAAGTCTATGGCCAAGACTGCCAAGCATTTGGAAAAACGGATAGAGCGTTTGGACAAGGTTGAACAACCGAGAAAGGAAAGGTGGGTAAAGATGGAAGCGAAAGGTGCCTTGGATACGGGTCTTCACAGTCTCTTTCGCTTGCAGGCTGGTCAGCTCTGGATTGAGGAAACCTATTTATTTGATTTTCCTCAACTTGGCATGACTTTTGGGGATAAACTAGCTTTGGTTGGGTCAAATGGTACTGGGAAAACCAGTTTTGTTCGGAAATTGATTTCAAAAGAATTAGAAGGCTATTACAATCCAAAATTAAAAATTGCCTATTTCTCCCAGGATTTGACCAGTCTCAATGAAGAGGAAACAGCCTTTGTGAATGCTAGCTCGACGTCGCTTCAAGATAGGATAACGGTTCTCAATTTATTAGGCATGTTGGGACTTTCTTATGATAAGGTCCAGCAGAAGGTGGCAAATTTATCTGGTGGTGAACGTGTTCGGCTTTCCTTGGCCAAAGTACTATTGACTGATGCTAATCTCTTGATTTTAGATGAGCCGACTAATTTTTTAGATCTGACAGCTATTGAAGCCCTGGAAAGATTTTTGAAGGAATACCAGGGAAGTATCTTGGTGATCTCTCATGACCAAGACTTTGTGGATAAGGTCGCAACAAGTAAGTGGTGGATAAAGGATGGTAGCTTAATAGACTAGAAAAAATTTCTCAAAAGGAAGCTAGGTCTAAAAAATATTTTTTTCCTGTGGTATAATAAGAAGGATATTTCTAGAATGAGGTCGGTGAATTGAAAAAAAGACAGGAACATTTGGTGGAGAATAATGGGAATTTTATTTCCATCCGCTTGAATATTTTATTTTCTATCGTTATTTTCTTATTTTTGGTCTTGATTTTGCGTTTGGCAGACATGCAGATTGTCAATCATGATTTTTATAGCAATAAGTTATCAACTGCTAGCCAAAAGATTATCAGCAATGGATCGGTTCGTGGGCAGATTTATGATGCGCAAGGTAAGCCGCTTGTGGAAAATCAGATTCAACAGGTCGTTTCCTTTACCCGTTCCAATAAGATGTCAGCCCAGGAAATGAAGGAAGTAGCAAATAAGCTCTTGCAATGGGTCAAGGTGTCTGATGTTTCGGTAACGGAACGGGACAAGGCAGATTATTATTTGGCAGATACAGAGGTCTATAAGCAGGTTGTAGAGAAGCTGCCAAAAGATAAACTCTATGATTCGGATGGCAATTATCTGGAAGAAGCAACTATCTATGCCAATGCTGTTGAAAGTTTGTCTGAAGATGTGTTGAATTATTCGGAACAGGAAAATCAGGCCATAGAACTATTTAAGCAAATGAATGGTGCTGCTTACTTCGCAACAGTAAACCTGGTAACAGACTCCTTGTCCGCAGAGCAGGTGGCTCATATTGTTGCCAACGAATCTCAACTGCCTGGTATTTCTACGACCAATAACTGGCAGCGGAATATCCTACCGACCTCCTTGAGTTCGGTTATTGGAACGGTAACAAGTGAACAGGCAGGTTTGCCAGCCGAAGATGCAGAGTATTATTTGTCTAAAGGCTATTCGCCAAATGACCGAGTGGGAACTGCCTACCTCGAAAAGCAGTATGAAGAAGTCCTACAAGGACAACGTGAGAAAAAGGAAATCAATCTGGACCGAAATGGTAATGTGGAGAGTATTAAGACCATCCAAGAGGGTCAGCAAGGAAACAATATTAAACTAACCATTGATTTGGCCTTTCAAGATGGTGTCAATGCGATTCTAAAAAAATATTTTGAGAGTGAGTTGTCAACAGGAAGTGCACTTTATTCAGAAGGTGTTTATGCAGTTGCATTAAATCCTTCTACAGGTGCAGTGCTTGCTATGTCAGGATATAGTCATGAAAAAGGGACGACTACGATTACTGAAGATGCTCTTGGCACCATCACAAGCGTCTTTACACCAGGTTCTATTGTCAAGGGTGCAACTATTTCATCTGGTTGGGAGAATGGCATTATCTCAGGAAATCAGGTATTATTAGATGAACCGATTTATTTTGCAGGTTCAGCACCAATTACATCTTGGTGGGCCTATGGTAGTTTTAATATTGATGCGACAGAGGCTCTGGAATATTCTTCTAACGTCTACATGGTTAAGATTGCTTTGGGACTACTTGGTCAGACCTACTCAGCTAACATGTATTTGAATGATGGCGATACATTGACAAATGCCATGACTAAGCTTCGTTCGACTTTTGCAGAGTATGGTTTAGGTGCGTCAACAGGAATTGACTTACCACTTGAATCAACAGGTTTCTTACCAGAAGAATATTCCACCGCAAACTTTATTATGAATGCATTTGGACAGTTTGATAACTATACACCGATGCAGATGGCTCAATATGTAGCGACAGTAGCAAATAATGGAAAAAGGATTTCTCCTCATCTTGTAGAAGGTATCTATGGAAATAATCCCCAAGGTGGATTGGGAGATTTGATTGAAACAGTTTCTGGTAAAGAGATGAATCAAGTCAATATTTCAGCTGATGAAATGGCTCTCCTTCGTCAAGGATTTTATCAACTTGTAAATGGTGGAGGACGATTTAATACAGGTAGTGCTATCGGTCGTGGTGCGGCCGTGACCATCAGTGCCAAGACTGGTACTGCCGAAACTTATACTACAACTCCTTCAGGTGAAGTAGTAACTGCAGTAAATACCAACGTTGTTGCCTATGCACCTAGTGATAATCCACAAATCGCAGTTGCAGTCGTACTTCCAAACTTGACTAACGAAAATTCTACAACAAAAGCAATTACAACAGAAATCATTAATTTATACAATTCACTTTACCCAATGAACTAAGGAGAATTATGCTATATCCTACACCCATTGCCAAGTTGATTGACAGTTACTCCAAATTACCAGGAATCGGTATTAAGACAGCTACGCGGCTGGCCTTCTATACCATTGGTATGGAAGATGATGTGGTCAATGAATTTGCAAAAAATCTCTTGGCTGCCAAGAGGGATTTGACCTATTGTTCGGTTTGTGGCAATCTGACAGACCAGGACCCTTGCGGTATTTGTCAAGATAGCAGTCGTGACCAGTCGACTATTTTAATTGTAGAAGACAGTCGAGATGTGACAGCCTTGGAAAATATCCAAGAATACCACGGTCTTTACCATGTCTTGCATGGCTTGATTTCCCCGATGAATGGTATTGGACCAGACGATATTAACCTCAAAACCCTTCTTACTCGTTTGATGGATAACGAGGTGACAGAGGTGATTGTGGCCACCAATGCAACAGCGGATGGAGAAGCGACTGCCATGTATATTTCCCGTGTGCTTAAACCAGCAGGGATCAAGGTTACTCGCCTGGCACGTGGTCTGGCTGTCGGAAGCGATATTGAGTATGCAGATGAAGTGACTCTGCTAAGAGCCATTCAAAATAGAACAGAATTGTAGTTTTTATCCATCAGAAAAGGCTTCAAATTCAAAAATATGCTATACTAAGTGTAGATTATCTAAGTTAGAAGAGGAATGTTTATGTCAAAAGAAACCCTTGTTTTACTTTATGGTGGCCGTTCGGCAGAGCGTGAAGTATCTGTATTGTCTGCAGAAAGTGTCATGCGTGCCATCAATTATGATAAATTTTTTGTAAAAACTTACTTCATCACTCAGACTGGTGATTTCATCAAAACACAAGAATTTAGCCAAACACCAGCTGCTGATGAAAAACTCATGACCAATGCGACTATCCTTGCAGACCAGCAAGTGCGTCCAAGCGATATTTACGAAGAAAATGCCGTTGTTTTCCCTGTTCTCCATGGACCTATGGGAGAAGATGGCTCTATCCAAGGCTTTTTGGAAGTGCTTCGTATGCCTTACGTTGGTACCAATATCTTGTCTTCGAGCGTTGCCATGGATAAGATTACAACCAAGCGTGTGTTGGAATCTGCTGGTATTGCCCAGGTGCCTTATGTGGCGGTTATTGAGGGCGAGAATATTGAGGCAAAAATTGCTGAAATTGAAAACAAATTGACCTACCCAGTCTTTGTTAAGCCGGCCAATATGGGCTCAAGTGTTGGTATCTCTAAGGCGGAGGACCTAGCAGGTTTGCAAGCGGCGCTTGACTTGGCCTTCAAGTATGACAGTCGTGTTCTTGTTGAGCAGGGTGTCAATGCGCGTGAGATTGAGGTTGGTTTATTGGGAAATGCTGACGTGAAAACGACACTCCCTGGCGAAGTAGTCAAAGACGTTGCTTTTTATGACTACGATGCCAAATACATCGACAACAAGATTACTATGGAAATCCCAGCTAAGATTGACGAGGCGATTATGGATATCATGCGTGACAATGCTGCCAAGGCCTTCCGTGCTATCGGTGGTTGCGGTCTTTCTCGCTGTGATTTCTTCCTGACAGAAGAGGGTGACATCTTCCTCAACGAGCTCAATACTATGCCAGGTTTTACCCAGTGGTCTATGTACCCACTTCTTTGGGACAACATGGGATTGGCTTATTCAGACCTGATTGAAGAGTTAGTCAGCTTGGCTAAGGAAATGTTTGAAAAACGCGAAAGCCATTTGATTTAATTCGTTTGAAAAAGGTTGGAGAAAATCCAATCTTTTTCTTGCAAAGGGGGTCAAATAGGAATAGAATGGGGACAAGTATCTGGAGGTGTTTATGTATCAAACGACAGTAAAAGGAGAAGGTCTATTTCAGGCCCTTTCTCAAGGCTACGGGGACCCCGTTCGTACTTTTGGTGTGACTGATAAGGGAGAAACGCCTGTTAGTCTAGTCAATATCGGCTTGGCTGCCTGTGTGACCATGTGTGTGCAGGGCTATTATGCCAGCCAAGAGGGCAATAAAACTATGCCTGTTCAAGTGGCTTGCCAGTTGGAAGACAGAAAATTTGATCTGAAAATTGCCTTGGCTGAGCAGGTTTCAGCCGAAAAGCAGGCAGCAATCTTGGCCTATGTTGACCAAAAGTGTCGGGTTAAAGCCCTCTTGCGTGAAGATATCAGCTATCATGTCGAGTTTGATTTGTTAGACTAGGATGAACTTTTTTTCACATGAGCTAAAAAATGATATAATAGAGAGAGCGAAAGCTCTTTTTTAGTTTATCGTCATTTAGTTTATCTTTTATTACGTCGTTAACTCACCTTGCCTAACTTCAGTTATGCCTGCGGCTCGTTGCCTAGTACTAAAAGTAAACTAAAAGACTATATTGGAGAAAATAATGAAATTAACCCTACACGAAGTCGCTCAGGTCTTGGGTGCAAAAAATAATATTAGTCTTTATCCCGATAGAGCCCTTAACAAGGTGGAGTTCGACAGTCGCCTGATTACAGAAGGGGATCTTTTTGTTCCCCTCAAGGGAGCGCGTGACGGTCATGACTTTATCCCTGTAGCTTTTGAAAATGGCTGCGCGGTAACCCTGTCTGAAGTCAGCCTTGATCTTCCCCACATTCTAGTGGACGACTGCCTGGCTGCCCTACAAAAATTAGCGACCTACTACCTAGAAAAAACGGGAGTAGAAGTCATTGCGGTAACTGGTTCAAATGGTAAAACGACTACCAAGGATATGATCCACGATATCCTAGCAACCACCTACAAGACCTACAAAACTCAGGGGAACTATAATAACGAAATCGGACTTCCTTACACAGTTCTCCATATGCCAGATGATACGGAAAAACTGGTTTTGGAAATGGGACAAGACCACTTGGGAGATATTCATCTCTTGTCTGAAATTGCCAAACCAAGCCTGTCAGTTATTACTCTTTTTGGGGAAGCGCATTTGGAATTTTTCGGTTCACGAGAAGAGATTGCCAAAGGCAAATTGCAGATTGCAGACGGTATGATAGATGGTAGTAAACTTCTAATTCCTGCAGATCCGATTGCGGATAGCTTCTTACCTAGTCATGTAGAGCTCGTTCGCTTCGGCGAGCAGGCAGACTTGCAGGTGACTAGTCTGGTCGAGAGCAAGGATAGCTTGACTTTTACCGTCAACTTTATGGACGGTGACATTTTCCTACCAGTAACGGGCAAGTACAATGCCACCAATGCCATGGTAGCGAGCTATGTGGGCAAGACCTTGGGTGTGCCTGATGAAGCAATCAAGTCAGCCCTTGCCAGTCTGAACTTGACCCGCAACCGTACGGAGTGGAAGAAGGCGGCAAATGGAGCAGATATTCTCAGCGACGTTTACAATGCTAATCCAACAGCCATGCGCTTGATTTTAGAAACCTTCTCTAGTATTCCAGCCAATGAAGGCGGTAAGAAAATTGCTGTGTTAGCAGACATGAAAGAACTTGGCAGTCAGTCGGTTGAGCTTCATAATCAGATGATTTTGAGCCTGTCACCAGATGTGCTAGATACCGTCATTTTCTACGGTCAGGACATTGAAGGCTTGTCCCAGCTAGCTAGTCAGATGTTCCCGATTGGAAAAGTCTATTTCTTTAGGAAAAATGCGGAGCAGGACCAATTTGAAGAACTGGTTAAACAGGTTAGGGAGTGTCTAGGAAAAGACGACCAAATCCTCTTCAAAGGCTCCAACTCCATGAAACTTGGAAAAGTGGTGGAAGAATTAGCAAAATAGTAAGAATAGGATTGAATTTCTTTTGCAAAAATGCGGAGAAGTTCAATCATTTTTATTTGTTCAAGACCTTGAAAAGTATGTATATATTTTATAAAATATATAATAACAATATACAAAAAGAGGTTGAGATGAAGGATTCAAATTTACAAACGATAGTCATTTCCTTGAGTCTAGCTAATAATTGGGAAGAAGCTAGGCAGGAATGGACAAGGGTAAAGCTAGAAAAAATTGATAAGGCCATGGAAAGCAAGTGTTTATGTGGTAAGGCTCACTTGCAGAAAGTCTATTCTGTTTCTCGTACAGATCTTAGTAATATAAAGCTATCACCAATTGGATCCTCTTGTATCAAAAAATTTCAAAATAAGGAACTGACAAAGAGTTTGAAGAAGGCAGAGCGAGAATATCGTTTGCGGTCCAACTCTGACTTTTCAAGCCTCAAAGAAATAATGGACTTGGATAGTTTAGATGAATACTATCAGAAGGGCTATTTTAAGGCAGATAGGGGCAATCGCTATAATCCTTGGAATGATTACCAGCTATTTAAACTGGCCTTGAGTGGAAAACAATCGGAACGACAGCTTGCCTTTCATAAGATGGAGCGTATCCTCTATGTGGTTAATGATTATTTACGACCTGAATTGAATCAAGTTTTTGATGTAGAAGTCTATTTAAAAAAGCTTAGAAGGTGGAAACTGCACGAGCGAGTTGCTGCTGCATTGCGTAAAAATGCCCTTGAACGAGAGAAATTGCTAGCTAAGAGGGAAAGAGAGGCAGAGCGTGAGCGACAAAGACAACTTGACTTGAAGAGATGGGCTCAGAAAAAGCAGGATTTACTAGCCTGGCTAGATGGACAATTCGATGAAGAGTCAATTGCTTTGAAGAACTCGCTTGATTCCCAAACGGAAGATAGAGAAATCTGTCATAAAATAGAAGACCATCAAAAATTTCTTGAACGAAAAGAAGCACAGGAAAGATTGGCTATCGCGGAACTCGAGCGAAAACAGGCTCGTGTGAAGAGTTTGTGTGATTGGCTCCATTCGCAGAATCGACTGGATGACCTGAAAACAGTTCAGACTATTGAAAGCCTCGATAATCAACTGTTCATGCTTGAAAAGTGGCATTCAGACTATGTACATCATCGTCGGATGGAACAACGACAACAAGATGAGTTGTTATGTGTTGTTTTAGAATTGAGAAGACAGGTGAAAAAATATTATCCCTATACTGAACGAGCTAAGAAATGTATTGAATTTGTGGATAGTTTGGATGGTTTGCAAGAGCAGCGTGATTGGTTGCAACGATTTCTGAAATTGATGAAGAAAAGTGGTTTTTAAAATGTGTAGTCTGTTGTTGCAAGTTTTAAATTGAGTGATATTCAATTTTCTTGGTTAACCTTGTAAACATTTATACAATTTGATATACTATATTTGATTTGAATGGTTAGAAAGGATTTAGGGGGAGAAAGTATGAATGATTTTTTTACTAATCAAGTTTCGCATGGCCCGCATCTAGGGTTATTTACTCACCTTGGCTTGTTGCTACCGCTTTTTATCTTGCTTTACTTGACCACGCGATATTATACTAAAACTTGGTTTAATCGTTTGTTTTGGACAATTTTACTTTTTCAAGTGGTTAGTCTATATACTTGGTATATTTGGTCCGATTGGTCCCTTTCTGAAAGTTTACCCTTTTATCATTGTCGACTAGCCATATTATTTTTACTGTTTGCTAGGAAGGGAGATTTGAAACTCTACTTTTCCTATCTTGGTCTCATTGGTTCCTTGGTGGCTTTTATTTACCCGGTCTTCGATCCCTTTCCTTTTCCACATCTGACCTTCTTTACCTTTGTGGTTGGTCATTATGCTTTAGCAGTGTTGTGTTTGTCTTATATTTTGACAGAGGGACATCAATTCAGTCTTTCAAGACGGGAGCGTTTGTCACTGACAGTCATGCTTCATCTGGTCATGCTTTTTGTTAATTGGTTGACAAAAGGTAATTATGGTTATTTGACTCGCTTACCCATAGTCAATAGCCAAGGGACTTGGTTCAATTTTGTCCTACTTTCACTAATAATATCATGTTTAATTAGTTCTGTTCAGGTAGGGTTCCAATTATATTGGAAAAAGAAATTAGTCTATCTACTCCAAGATTGATTTTCCAAGTGTTTGAAAAATTCCATTATTTCCGATATAATAAGAGAGTTGCAGTAGTTGCTCTCTTTTTTTGTACTCTTTTGATTTGATAGGCAAAAGAAGAAGTCAGCTCTGCTATGGACCAAAGAAAAAGGAATAACGATCATGTCACTACAAGAAGAAATCAAGAAACGACGCACTTTTGCGATCATCTCTCACCCGGACGCGGGTAAGACCACTATTACCGAGCAGTTGCTCTACTTTGGGGGTGAAATTCGTGAGGCAGGTACGGTCAAGGGGAAAAAGACTGGTAACTTTGCCAAGTCTGACTGGATGGATATCGAGAAACAGCGTGGTATCTCTGTTACCTCATCTGTTATGCAGTTTGACTATGCGGGCAAGCGGGTTAACATTTTGGATACGCCAGGACACGAGGACTTCTCTGAGGATACCTATCGGACCTTGATGGCGGTGGATGCGGCTGTCATGGTGGTGGACTCTGCCAAGGGTATCGAGGCCCAGACTAAAAAACTCTTTGAGGTTGTGAAGCACCGCAACATCCCAGTCTTTACCTTCATCAACAAGTTGGACCGTGATGGTCGTGAGCCGCTTGATTTATTGCAGGAGTTGGAAGAAGTCTTGGGCATTGCCAGCTATCCGATGAACTGGCCGATTGGTATGGGGAAATCCTTCGAGGGACTCTATGACCTCCATAACAAACGCTTGGAACTCTACCGTAGCGAGGAGCGTTTTGCAAGCTTGGATGAGGGTGATAAGTTATTTGGCTCCAACCCATTTTATGCACAAGTTCTGGATGATATTGAACTTTTGGCGGAAGCTGGAAATGAATTTTCAGAGCAGGCGATTTTGGACGGCGATTTGACCCCTGTTTTCTTCGGTTCAGCCCTGACCAACTTTGGTGTGCAGACCTTCCTTGATACCTTCTTGGAATTTGCTCCAGAGCCACATGGTCACAAGACAACGACAGGGGATGTCATTGACCCGCTCAATAAAGATTTTTCAGGCTTTGTTTTCAAAATCCAAGCCAACATGGATCCTCGTCACCGCGACCGCATTGCCTTTGTTCGTGTGGTTTCGGGTGAATTTGAACGCGGTATGGCGGTCAACCTGCCTCGTACAGGCAAGGGGGCTAAGTTGTCCAACGTGACCCAGTTCATGGCCGAGTCCCGTGAGAATGTGGAAAATGCAGTGGCGGGGGACATTATCGGGGTTTACGATACAGGAACCTATCAGGTAGGAGATACCCTGACCGTAGGCAAGAACAAGTTTGAATTCGAACCGCTACCAACCTTTACTCCGGAAATTTTCATGAAAGTGTCTGCTAAAAACGTCATGAAACAAAAATCCTTCCACAAGGGAATTGAGCAACTGGTGCAAGAAGGAGCTATCCAGCTCTACAAGAACTACCAGACAGGCGAGTATATGCTGGGTGCTGTTGGTCAGCTCCAGTTTGAAGTTTTCAAACACCGCATGGAAGGCGAGTACAATGCAGAAGTGGTCATGACACCAATGGGTAAAAAGACAGTCCGTTGGATCAAGCCAGAAGACCTGGATGAACGCATGTCTTCAAGCCGTAATATTCTTGCTAAAGACCGCTTTGACCAACCAGTTTTCCTTTTTGAAAATGACTTCGCCCTCCGCTGGTTTGCGGACAAATATCCGGATGTGGAGTTGGAAGAGAAGATGTAATACGCTTTGAAAATCAAGTTAAAACTTCGTTAAGTCGCTTCGATGAACCTTAAGTTCAATCTTCAGCTCCTTGCCTAGTTTTATTCTTGATTTTCTTTGCGTATTAAAGTCAGTATTCAGCTTTGAAAATCAAGCTAAAACTTCGTTAAGTTGCTTCGATGAACCTCTAGTTCAATCTTCATCTAACCCAATTAACTCTATAATAAGTCAGGCAAGCCCTGGCTTATTTTAATTTTGTTATCATTGCAAAAAAAGTATTATTATAATATGCTATAGTAGTATAAACGGAAATGGATTGGAGGTCTGAACTTTGTTTTACTACCTTAGAAAATGCAAGTTGGCAATAGTTGCTTATATTGCTGTGTCGGTGGTCTATGCTCTGATTTTAGCGGCAACGGGTTTTATTTATGCGCAAGTTTCGGAAGCGGCCATATCTGGTGACCAAAAGGCATTTATGACTAGTTCGGTGATTGCAGTGGTATTCTTTTTATGTGACGGCTATTTTGATTACCTGCCGCGCTATTTCAAGTTTAAGGTAATCAATCAGATTATGGAAGAGACGCGCAATCAATTAGTGACTGTCTATGCGCGTGAGGACTTAGGAGAGGCAGCAAAAGACAGTCAGGCAGATAAGGTCCATGTCTTGGTTCATCATCTGAACATCTTAGAAACTACCTATCTAACGCCGCTTCTATCCATGGTGACAAGCATATTAGTCTTTAGTTTTTCCTTGATAGGGGCTCTCTACCTTCAAGGAACCATGGCTATGATCATGTTGGCGCTCTGCTTTATTCCATTTTTGGCTCCGGTGATTAATAAGGGGATTTTAGCTCGTGTGACAAAGGACAGTCAGGAGGAGAAGAATGCCTATCTCGCCTTGTTTAGTGAGTTTGTAGAAGCTCTCTCTTTTATCCGCATCAGCACCATCACGCCAGTTTTTCAAGAAAAGCTGGCGGTATCTAGTCAGGAATACACTAGGCGTGCTAACCGTTTTGCCCAAAAACAATCCCAGACCTATGCGGTTTCCTACAGTTTGAGCAGCGTAGTCTATTCAGGTTCCTGGATTATTGGAGGGATATTTGTCTTCCAAGGTCTGCTGAACATTTCGGATTTGATTGCTATGACAACCCTGATGGGAACTGTAGCAGGTCCTATCCAAACCATGTCAGGCTTGCTGACGGATTATCTTTCTAGTCGGACGGTTGTGGAGGAGTTGACAGGTCTCTTAAATAGGAAGGAAGAAGGTCAAGCTGCCAAGCCAGTTTTGAAGGAATCCATTACGAGCCTTGCTCTGGAAGGGATTGATTGTCGCTATCAAGACCATCTGATTGTGGAGAATTTTTCTTATCTTTTTCAGGCCAATAAAAAATATGCTATCTTGGGCAAGAGCGGGAGTGGGAAGACGACCTTGCTCCGCCTCTTGCTGGGGATTCAGAAACCAGAGGCTGGAAGAGTCCTGGTCAACCAGAGGAATCTGGCAGAACTGGATCAGCTTGCCCTCTTTCGGAAAATTTACTACCTACCGCAGAAAACCAATCTATTTACAGCTAGCATCGGGGATAATTTGACCTTGTTTGCACCTTTAGATGAGAATAAAGCAATGGGTTGCTTGCGGCAAGTTGGTTTAGAGGACTGGTTCTATCGGCAGGGAGATGGATTTGCTACTCTCTTGACCTCTTCTCAGCAATTATCAGGTGGGGAAGAGAGACGGTTTGATTTGGCGCGTGCCCTTTACCGTGATGCAGAGGTCTTTTTATTTGATGAACCTACAACAGGCTTAGATTCTCAAAGCGAACAATTGATTGCAGATAGTCTCGAGAAAATAAGGGACAAACTGGTGATTGTTGTGACACACTCTCAGGAGGAAAGTTTTTTAGCCCTCTTTGATGAGCAGGTTCATCTATCAGTTTGACAGCAGCAAAAACTCTTCTGGGGTTTTTGCTTTTTTTATTCCAAATTTTTCGGTAAAATAAGGAAAAGTAAAAAAGGAGTAAACAAATGGGTTTGTTTTCAGGTTTGATGGGCAATGCCTCGCAGATGAATAATGATAAGGTAGAGCAAGAGTTGGCAGACATCCTTCTGGATGCGGAACAGGTGGAGATGGCCTTTAGTTTGGTTCGCGATTTGATTGTTTTCACAGAACACCGTTTGATTTTGGTGGACAAACAAGGAATGTCAGGTAAGAAGGTTTCCTACAAGTCTATTCCCTATCGTTCGATTTCACGATTTACGGTCGAAACCTCCGGTCATTTTGACTTGGATGCTGAATTGAAGATTTGGATTTCTTCTGCGGCAGAACCAGCAGAAACTCTTCAGTTCAAGAGTGATAAGAGTGTTATTGCTATCCAAAAAGCCTTGGCATCCGCTGTTTTGGGGAAATAATCCTAACAATCTCGGTGTAGAATGAGTAGAAAGTGTATCCGCTTTCTACTTTTTTTGATATACTAAATATAGACAAATCCAGTAGGTGTTTTTATGTCAAAGATAGGTTTAAAAGATTGTTTACTGATTGTTATGGGTGGGATTTTGTATGCCCTAGTTTTGAATATGTTGGTCATTCCCCATGAGTTTGGAGAAGGTGGGGTCACAGGGCTTGCCTTGCTTTTTTACTACACTATGGGCATGGAAGCAGGGGTAACAAGTTTCATATTCAATGGCGTTCTCCTTGTTTTGGCCTACCGTTTTTTGAGTAGAGTAAGGGTCTTCTATACTTTTTTGGCAGTGGGTTCTATGTCGGTGACCATGTATGTGACAAGATTTCTACAAGCCCAATGGCTTCCGCTTATTCCCTCTGCTATTTTAGCTGGTCTAGCGACTGGTTTGTCCATGGCCCTGGTTCTTAAAGGAAACGGCTCAACAGCAGGCAGTGACATTGTTGCCCTATTATGTAACAAATATTTCAATTGGAAGATTACAAGGGTTATTTTGATTTTTGATATTTTGGTGGTGACACCCTTGGCTTTTAAAATTGGTTGGACCAAAACGTTTTGGACCCTGGTTATGGTCTTTCTTATCAGTAAATCCTTAGACTTGTGTTTGACCAAATGGAAATAGGATAGAACCTGTATTCACCAGTCAGTACTGGACGGTGAGTATAGGTTTTATTTTTTGAATTGGCTTCTTTCCAAACTTTTTTATTTTTTGGCTTGACGCTGTATTGTTTGTGTGATACAATTAAGACATCAAAACAAAGATACAAAAAGGAGACTTGTATGAATAGAGAGAATGTCTTGTTGCGGATTGAGGGGATGAGTAAGGTCTATGGTCAGCAGGCTGCGGTAGATCAGATATCCTTCGCCATCCAGCGTGGAGAGATTTGTGGCTTGGTTGGGCAAAATGGCGCGGGGAAAACAACTCTGATCCGAATCTTGTCAGGGCTGATTTTTCCCTCGGCTGGTCAACTGGTCTATCCAAAACCAGTGAAGATGGGGGCTATTATTGAGTCGCCTACTCTGTATCCCAACATGTCTGCCTGGGACAATCTCATGTATGCGGCTCTGCAATTATCCCTGGAAAATCCCAAGGAGCGTATCCAGCAGGTGCTGGACTTGGTTGGTCTGGGGGATGTGGATCGGAAGAAGAAGGTCAAAAATTTTTCGCTTGGGATGCGGCAGCGGATGTCCATTGCCTTGGCGATTATTGATTTTCCAGAGTTTTTGATTTTGGATGAGCCGATCAATGGTTTGGATCCGTCTGGGATCAAGGAGGTGCGGGACATTATCTTGCGCTTGCGGGATGAGTACGGAATGACGGTCTTGATTTCTAGTCATATCTTGTCGGAGTTGGAGTTGTTGGCAGATCGTTTTGTCATCATGCACAAGGGCAAGGTCATTCGTGATCTGACCAGGTCTGATTTGGCAGCGGTCGTGGCGAGAAAGCTCTATCTGGATACGGCAGACAATGCAGCTGTGAAGGCTTATTTGGAAGAAAAGGGGCTGGAAGTTAGTTTGGAAGAGGCTGGTTTGGTCTTGGATGCGGATGAACATGTTCAATCTCTTATTGATTTGGTGGGTCAATCAGGGATTGAAATTCTGGAGATTTACCGTCAGGGCCAGCATTTGGAAGAGTATTATTTGAGTTTGTTGAACTAGGAGGAAGTGGAAAATGAATTTGGTGAAAGCAGATTGGTATCGTATTCGTAAGGAAAGATTGTCCTTGGTTAGTCTGGCAATCTTGATTGTCCTCAGTCTGATTTTGGCCTATAGCAGTAGTAAGGAGTTGACTTCTGTAGGGGCTGAGGATATTCTGTCTAACTGGACAAACTTGTTGCCTCTCTTTTTTGTGGCGCCAGCCAAGATTTTCTTTGGGGATGATTTCCAGTTTCGGACAGTCAATAATAGTCTGGTGCGTACCCAGAACCGTTTGAAGATTTTTACTCACAAGTGGTTGTCTAGTGTCGGACTTTGCTTATTCTATGTCTTGTTTGCTTATATGCTGACTGGTTTTGCTCGTCAGATGATGAATGGGGCAGCAGATTATTGGGTTCTTGTAGAAGGTTTTGTTTATCAGTTGCCCTTTTATATTGTGATTGCTAGTTTTTGTACAATCTTGTTTGTCATTTTTCCAAAAATCTATCAAGCATATATGGTGTATATATTGATTGCCTTCTTGTTTGATCAGTTGTTCATGATGGCGACAGGCATTCTTCTTAAAACGGATTTTTTTGCGGACTTTATGATGTTTTCACAAGTATCTGTGGCAGCTGACTTGGAGAACTTGCTTTCTTGGCCATCAATCTTGGCGCGGGTCTTTAGTTTGGGCTACTTCATCTGCGGTGCTCTGCTATTTTCAAAAAAGGAATTGAAGTAAGAATAGGCAATCTCGAGAGAGGTTGCTTTTTGTGAAAACGTATTATTTTGATTTCCAAGGTAAATCCTCACCTTAATGCTGAGAATGTGTTATACTAGGTAAGTTGCAAGTCTGATACTGGTTTACTCTGCGAAAATCAAAGCCATCCGTTGTCAACTCGTCTTGGTGAGTGAAAAGCTCCAGTGGAACTTTTCAGCCTGTTACCTACAAACAAGGAAGTAACAGTGTTCTACCTTCGACTAATTGTCACGAACAATGTTCGTGGGATTTCCCACCACCAACAGTCACTACTCTGACTGTTGTGACACGAACAATGTTCGTAGGATTTCCCACCTCCAACAGTCACTACTCTGACTGTTGTGACACGAACAATGTTCGTAGGATTTCCCACCTCCAACAGTCTATTCCTAGACTGTTGTGACACGAACAATGTTCGTAGGATTTCCCACCTCCAACAGTCTATTCCTAGACTGTTGGAGCTAGGCTAATTTTGATTTTCATTGAGTAGTAGTTCGCTGCCAGTGGAAATAATTGTTACAAAAAAAGTGAGATAAGGTAGCTTCGCACTGCCTTGTAAAAGAAAGGAAATGCGTTAGGAAACTAGTTCGGGAAGAGTATTCGAACCCGTGCTAAAAACTTCGTGAAAAAGATAGACTTCCTAGTGTGTGCCCACACTGCGTCAGTCTCCTATTTTCACCTTGTTTTCTTAACGCACTTGGTATCATAATTGAAATTTACAGATTTACAGTTGTCAGAAGACATTTTGCTTGCCGTTGAGAAGGCTGGTTTTGAAACGCCGTCACCAATCCAGGAGCAGACCATTCCGCTTGCTCTTGAAGGCAAGGATGTGATTGGTCAGGCCCAGACGGGGACAGGGAAAACCGCAGCTTTTGGTCTGCCAACCCTCAACAAGATTGACATCGACAATCAAGCTGTTCAAGCCTTGATTATTGCCCCAACGCGTGAGTTGGCGGTGCAAAGTCAAGAGGAGCTTTTCAAATTTGGTCGTGAAAAGGGTGTAAAAGTTCGCTCTGTTTACGGCGGTTCTAGCATTGAAAAACAAATCAAGGCTCTTCGCTCGGGTGCCCACATCGTAGTTGGTACACCTGGTCGTCTCTTGGACTTGATTAAACGCAAGGCTCTCAAGCTTGACGGTGTTGAAACCCTTATTCTTGATGAAGCGGATGAAATGCTTAACATGGGCTTCTTGGATGATATTGAAGCCATCATCGAACGTGTGCCAGAAAGCCGTCAAACTCTTCTATTTTCTGCGACCATGCCTGATCCAATCAAGCGTATCGGTGTTAAGTTCATGAAAGAACCTGAGCACGTTAAGATTGCGGCCAAGGAATTGACCAACGTCAACGTGGACCAATACTATATCCGTGTCAAAGAAAATGAGAAATTTGACACCATGACACGCCTTATGGACGTTGACCAGCCAGAATTGTCTATCGTCTTCGGTCGTACTAAGCGCCGTGTTGACGAATTGACGCGTGGTTTGAAATTGCGTGGTTTCCGTGCAGAAGGTATCCATGGAGATTTGGACCAAAACAAGCGCCTTCGTGTCATCCGTGACTTTAAAAATGACCAGATTGATGTCTTGGTTGCGACAGACGTAGCAGCACGTGGTTTGGATATCTCAGGTGTGACACACGTCTACAACTACGATATTCCACAAGACCCAGAAAGCTATGTGCACCGTATCGGTCGTACAGGTCGTGCTGGTCAATCCGGTCAGTCTATTACCTTTGTATCTCCAAATGAGATGGGCTACTTGGCTATCATCGAAGATTTGACCAAGAAACGTATGAAGGGACTGAAGCCGGCAACTGCTGAAGAGGCCTTTGAAGCCAAGAAAAAAGTTGCTTTGAAGAAGATTGAGCGTGATATGGTTGATGAAACTATCCGTAGCAATTTTGATAAGTTTAAGAAGGATGCTGTTAAATTGGCAGCTGAATTTACCCCTGAAGAGCTTGCTCTCTACGTACTCAGCCTAACTGTACAAGATCCAGATAGCTTGCCAGAGGTAGAAATTGCGCGTGAAAAACCATTGCCATTCAAGTTTGCGCCTGGTCAAGCCAAGGGCAAGGGTGGACGTGCTGGTCGCGACCGTGATCGTGGAGGTCGTCGTGATGGTGACCGCAATCGAGATCGTGGAGGACGTCGTGGTGACCGCAATGACCGCAACCGTCGCGATGACAAGTTCAAACGTGACAACCGCCGTCAAGATAATAAAAAACCACACCAACGCACCTCAAGTGAAAAGAAAACAGGCTTTGTAATTCGCAATAAGGGTGAGAGATAAAAAGTATATTTATACAAGGAGTATTTCCTCAAGGGGATACTCTTTTTTATGGCTCTTTGTCAACTGTAGTGGGTAGATGAAAAGCTAACACCTAGAGAGGACGAAGTTCGTTCTCTCTTTCTTTATGTTCAAAGCAATCAAAATACGTTTTTTAAAATTTTCAAAGTTCCTGAAACCAAAGGCATTTCTTTTAATGACTTTGATGAGATTGTTGGTAGCTTCCAGTTTGGCGTTCGAATAAGGCAATTCCATGGCGTTTAAAACCTTTTCTTTATCCTTTAGAAATGTCTTAAATACCGTCTGGAAAATAGGATTAACATTGGCTATTTCCTGTTCGATAAGGTCAAAGAAATGATCTGAGTTTTTCTCTTGGAAATGGAACAAGAGAAGCTGATAGAGTTCATAGTGCTGTCGTAGTTCCTCTGAAAAAGACAGTAGTTTTTCTAGGATTTCCTTGTTAGTCAAGTGCATGCGAAACATAGGGCGATAAAATCGTTTATCGCTGAGTTTACGGCTATCTTGTTGTATCAATTTCCAGTAGCGTTTCAAGGACCGGTATTCCTGCGATTTTCTGTCGAATTGATTCATAATTAGAATACGAACGCGGTTCATAGCACGGCTAAGGTGCTGCACAATGTGAAAGCGGTCCAGAACAATCTTGGTGTTTGGAAATAGCTGTCTAGCCAATTTGTAGTAAGGACTAAACATATCCATGGTAATGACTTTGACTTGATTTCTAACCTTTCTAGGATAGCGTAGAAAGTGGTTTCGGATGGTTGCTTGTGTTCTTCCGTCTAGAATAGTTATGACATTTAGGGAGTTGAAATCTTGAGCGATAAAGCTCATTTTCCCCTTTTTGAAGGCATACTCATCCCAGCTCATCACCTCAGGTAAGGTATTCCAATCTGTTTCAAACTTGAACTCATTAAGCTTTCTCATAACTGATGAGGTTGAGATAGATAGCCTGTGTGCAATATGTGTCATTGCTTGATTTTCGATGAGTAATTGAGCAATCTTCTGGTTAACAGCGACGGAGATTTGGTGGTTCTTCTTGACAAGAGGAGTTTCAGCGACCGCTATTTTTCTGCAATCTTTACACTTGAAGCGACGCTTTCTAAGTCGGATAAGCAAGGGATAACCAGCAGTTTCTAGGTAGGGAATTTTGGAGGGTTTTTGGAAGTCGTATTTTGCCATTTGTCCCTTGCAGGAGGGACATTTAGGGGCTGTATAATCCAAATGACCATGAAGTTCTAAGTGAGTTCCCATATCATATTCATTAGAGATAGTGATATTTTTGTCTTTAATTCTGAGAAGATTTGTGATAAGATTTAGTTGTTCCATATGAGTCTTTCTAATGTGAGTTTGGTTGCTTTTCATTATAGGCCATATGGGACTTTTTTTCTACAATCAAAAAGACTCCATAATATCCATAGAGGATTTACCCACTACAGATATTATAGAGCCTTTTTTATTTGTTGAAAACATGATTTTTTAAAAATGTATAAAATATAAGCAAATATTAAAATGCTCTAGTGATTGTTTTTTATTGAAATAAACAGAAATCTGAACATCTGTAAATAAATAAAAAAATATACCTATGCATATATATATATATATATATATCCTATAAGCTCAGCTTATGGTCTATTAGACTTACTTATAGTTACGCATATTCCCTTGAAAAAATCCTTACAAAATGATAGTATATATATGTTTATTAAAGGCGGATATTGATATATAGAAAGGAGGCCTTTTATGAAAAAAGGCAAGAAAGGTTTCGATTGGTACGCTGCAAGACAGCGGTTTTCAATCAGAAAATTTCATTTTGGTGCTGCCAGTGTACTTTTAGGAGTATCGCTAGTCTTGAGTGTGGGGAGTAAGGTAAGTGCTACCGAGGAAATACCGGTTTCTCCACCTGTGCAAGAAGTTGTTGTTAGTGAAGAAAGAGCAGATGGTTTGCCACTTTCAGAAGAAGTTTCGTCTGAAACATCAACACTTTTGCCTGTTAGTGAAGATGTAAAGGAAGAAGTGGTCACAGAACCAGTTCAACCAGCTGACGTTTTGCAAAGTGAAGAAGTCCAGTCGGAACCAGATCCCCTTGTGGAAGAAGAGGTTTTGTCTAGACAAGCTGTGCTTACTTATACTGTCCGCTATATTGACCCGATGAATGAGGTAATTTCATCAGAAACCTTATCCATAGAGCTGACAACTGTTGATCAGCAAGCTAGCTACAGTCTGGTAGTAGCATCTACAGTACCAGAGGGCTATCGTCTGGTAGTAGACCAGGATGCTCAACAGACTGTGAATATCCTTGAAGGTGTGGATAATCTTATAACCTTCCGCATTGAGAAAATAGAAAGTGATGAGGCTAAGCCAAATGCAGAATCGGCTTCTAGTCAGGAAGTCGTAAAAGATTCAAGTACTTCTCCAGCGGCAGAAAATGAAAACGCTATCTCAGATACTCAACCATTTGCAGAAGCTCCTGAAGTTCAAGCTAAGTCAGTCATAGAACGTACAGTCAATATTCCTTATAAGGTTGTTCAAACGGATGTGGAAACAGGTGAAGAGAAAAAGCTTGGTCAAGTAGGCTATGTTTCTGTTACGACTACTGATGAAGTAGCAAAGACGGAAGTAACTGTCACTGCTGATAAGCTTCGTTCAGGTTATCGTCTAGCAGATGGGCAGGCGAATGTCATAACTAAGGTTGTTGCTGAAAACGAAACCAACATACTTTCCTTTGCTGTAACTCGGAAAAAAGATGAGAAGGATAATCCGCTGACAGAAACGACCGTTGCAGCTAGTGGCGATGCGGATGGGACAAGTGGTTTTAGGGCTATCGAAAATGCTACAAGAAGTGCAAATACTGTATCTTATGTAACGACAGAGTGGATTGTTCCTGATGAGGCTAAAACAGTTGGTGCAAATTTTGACAAGGCAGCTGGCGATGCAAGTGTGACTGCGACGACAACAGTTGTTCCTACTGCCTATAAGACGACTGTACCCGAAGGACGAGAGGTCTTTATGGTCTTAAGCCTAGATTCACAAACAGATCCGAATAAGGCAACGACTTTTAATAAAAAATATAACAAAGACTATTTCTTCCAATTTTCTACAGCTAAAGAAGGAGAAATAAATAAAGTATATGCTGATCTAGTTGATAAGCGTCAAAACAATAAAATTTTAGAATCTATAGAGATTGCTCAAGGTTCTACAGGGAAATTTGCTAGCCTAGCCCAATATGAAGGAACTTCGGGCAACAATTTTAACTATCGTTTCGAATTTACTCCAGATCCAAGTAATTCTACAAGTAAAAACTTAAAAATCAATAACCCTAACGGTGGCAATGTCAATACAGTCATCTATGATAAGGTAAGCCCAAAATCTGTTGGGACAGAATTAAATATTCATGATGTTTTGGTTCCGGTTCGTACGACACAAGAAACGAAATATGTCGTAAAAGCTACAGAAAAGAGACCGGAAGAAACGCTTGCTACCTTTATTCAAAAAGGAGCATTGACCGGTGATAGCTACACGATTGCTGGTGCACTAGATTTTGATAAATATGAGCTAATTGCCGAAGATGTTCCGACAGTTCTTAAGGGAGATTTAGCGGCAGATTACAAGGTGGGTGCTAAAACGATTCAAAGTATCATGACGCACAATTTGGTGCGTGTATCGGAAGTGACCCAAAAAGATGGTACTCACAAGGTGCATATTTACCTCTTGAATCCTGATGGAACAAAGATGTTAACCCTTGATAGAAAGGGAGATATTACTGAAGCAGATCTTACTTCGGATAACTTTATCAAATTCTTTACGTCAGAAGATATTGTTCCTGGGGCAGTAAATACCTTAGAAGGTAGTCATAGTTATACTTCTAAACATCAGTTTGAGAGTTATAAAACTAAGCCTAAAACTGTTACAAATGTGATAACAGGGGAAACGAATAATTTTCCTAGAAATAATGAAAACTTCCCTGAAGGTAATTTCTTTATTCCAGAACACAAAGCTGTCAGCTTGAAAGGTAAAGATGGTAAACCTTTTGGGTTCGGCGGCGTTCAAATGAAGATGGTCAATGACAATGTAAAAAATGAGCAACATGTGACCTATTATTATGCCGAAAAAGGTAGTGTTATCATTCACTATGTGAATGATAAAGGAGAAACGATCAAGCGTAGTGCTACCCTTGTTGGACATGGGGCAACTGGTGAAGAGTACGATACAAAAAATTATAAGCATTTTAGTGTGTTTACAGGAGAAGGTGATGCGATAGATCAATATTATTTAAGGCGTATTGATCCATCAACTTCTACTCTAAGGCCAGTTACCGAAGATCCTAATGAGCTTAGAAGAATCGTAAAAATTGATGCTGAAACAGGTGTTGTCGAAAGAGATACTTTAAAAGAATTGACTTATGTCTACGAAAAAGCAGCAAAAGCATTAATGGAGATCTATTTAAGACCAGTGGATGTTGAAACGGGGAATGTAGCCGGTCCTGATAAGTTGTCTCATACTATAAGGGAACAAGGTGAAAAAGGAACGATTATTTCAAAACGTATTACGCTTGATATTCTACAGACCTATATAGATAAAGGGTATGAAGTAATTAGTGATGGTTTTTCTAATAAAACGACTTACTTCGATAGTATTGAGGATGGAGTCGGAACCGTAGCACCAAGTCAAGTTTATAAAATTATCTTGCGCGAAAAAATTAAGACGGTAACTCCTGATGCTCCTAAAGAGCCAAATACTCCGATAGACCCAACTAATCCAACTGGACCAAAATATCCAGACGGAGTAAAAGCAACAGACCTAAACGAAACAGTAAAACGTACAATCAAGTACCAATACGAAAACGGATCAGAGGCAAGCCCGACAGTTGAAGAAACATTGACATTTACTCGTACCGCTAAGGTAAATGTCGTTACTGGAGCTCTTGCCTATACCCCATGGACATCAACAGATGACGACTTCGATAAGGTAGACACACCAGCTATTGCAGGTTACACTCCAGACAAGGCAAGTGTCGAAGCTGAACTAGACGTGCCAGCTACTGCAGCAGACAAAGAAGTCATCGTAAGATATGTAAAAGACGCTCAAAAAGCGACCATCACATACAAAGATGACAAAGGAAAAACGCTGGGTAGTGTCGATGAAGTCACAGGTAAGTCAGGCGAGCCAATCAATTACAGCACAACCGCTCGTATCACTGAATTGAAAAACAAAGGATACGAAGTAGTAACAGATGGCTTCACTAAAGAAGGTGGTCAAGTCTTCGATACAGATAAGACTACAGACCAACCATTTGAAGTCGTCGTAAGAGAAAAAGTGGTAACAGTCACACCAGAAGATCCGAAAGATCCAGGCACTGAGGTAGATCCAGGCAACCCAGACGGACCAGAGTGGCCAGACGGTGTCAAAGAAAGTGACCTAAACGAAACAGTAAAACGTACCATCAAGTACCAATACGAAGACGGGTCAACAGCTAAGCCAGACGTAGAAGAAACACTAACCTACAAACGTACCGCAACTGTTAACTTGGTAACTAAAGAAGTGACCTATGGTGAATGGACCTCAGCTGATGATGACTTCGACAAAGTAGACACACCAGCTATTGCAGGTTACACTCCAGACAAGGCAAGTGTCGAAGCTGAACTAGACGTGCCAGCTACTGCAGCAGACAAAGAAGTCATCGTAAGATATGTAAAAGACGCTCAAAAAGCGACCATCACATACAAAGATGACAAAGGAAAAACGCTGGGTAGTGTCGATGAAGTCACAGGTAAGTCAGGCGAGCCAATCAATTACAGCACAACCGCTCGTATCACTGAATTGAAAAACAAAGGATACGAAGTAGTAACAGATGGCTTCACTAAAGAAGGTGGTCAAGTCTTCGATACAGATAAGACTACAGACCAACCATTTGAAGTCGTCGTAAGAGAAAAAGTGGTAACAGTCACACCAGAAGATCCGAAAGATCCAGGCACTGAGGTAGATCCAGGCAACCCAGACGGACCAGAGTGGCCAGACGGTGTCAAAGAAAGTGACCTAAACGAAACAGTAAAACGTACCATCAAGTACCAATACGAAGACGGGTCAACAGCTAAGCCAGACGTAGAAGAAACACTAACCTACAAACGTACCGCAACTGTTAACTTGGTAACTAAAGAAGTGACCTATGGTGAATGGACCTCAGCTGATGATGACTTCGACAAAGTAGACACACCAGCTATTGCAGGTTACACTCCAGACAAGGCAAGTGTCGAAGCTGAACTAGACGTGCCAGCTACTGCAGCAGACAAAGAAGTCATCGTAAGATATGTAAAAGACGCTCAAAAAGCGACCATCACATACAAAGATGACAAAGGAAAAACGCTGGGTAGTGTCGATGAAGTCACAGGTAAGTCAGGCGAGCCAATCAATTACAGCACAACCGCTCGTATCACTGAATTGAAAAACAAAGGATACGAAGTAGTAACAGATGGCTTCACTAAAGAAGGTGGTCAAGTCTTCGATACAGATAAGACTACAGACCAACCATTTGAAGTCGTCGTAAGAGAAAAAGTGGTAACAGTCACACCAGAAGATCCGAAAGATCCAGGCACTGAGGTAGATCCAGGCAACCCAGACGGACCAGAGTGGCCAGACGGTGTCAAAGAAAGTGACCTAAACGAAACAGTAAAACGTACCATCAAGTACCAATACGAAGACGGGTCAACAGCTAAGCCAGACGTAGAAGAAACACTAACCTACAAACGTACCGCAACTGTTAACTTGGTAACTAAAGAAGTGACCTATGGTGAATGGACCTCAGCTGATGATGACTTCGACAAAGTAGACACACCAGCTATTGCAGGTTACACTCCAGACAAGGCAAGTGTCGAAGCTGAACTAGACGTGCCAGCTACTGCAGCAGACAAAGAAGTCATCGTAAGATATGTAAAAGACGCTCAAAAAGCGACCATCACATACAAAGATGACAAAGGAAAAACGCTGGGTAGTGTCGATGAAGTCACAGGTAAGTCAGGCGAGCCAATCAATTACAGCACAACCGCTCGTATCACTGAATTGAAAAACAAAGGATACGAAGTAGTAACAGATGGCTTCACTAAAGAAGGTGGTCAAGTCTTCGATACAGATAAGACTACAGACCAACCATTTGAAGTCGTCGTAAGAGAAAAAGTGGTAACAGTCACACCAGAAGATCCGAAAGATCCAGGCACTGAGGTAGATCCAGGCAACCCAGACGGACCAGAGTGGCCAGACGGTGTCAAAGAAAGTGACCTAAACGAAACAGTAAAACGTACCATCAAGTACCAATACGAAGACGGGTCAACAGCTAAGCCAGACGTAGAAGAAACACTAACCTACAAACGTACCGCAACTGTTAACTTGGTAACTAAAGAAGTGACCTATGGTGAATGGACCTCAGCTGATGATGACTTCGACAAAGTAGACACACCAGCTATTGCAGGTTACACTCCAGACAAGGCAAGTGTCGAAGCTGAACTAGACGTGCCAGCTACTGCAGCAGACAAAGAAGTCATCGTAAGATATGTAAAAGACGCTCAAAAAGCGACCATCACATACAAAGATGACAAAGGAAAAACGCTGGGTAGTGTCGATGAAGTCACAGGTAAGTCAGGCGAGCCAATCAATTACAGCACAACCGCTCGTATCACTGAATTGAAAAACAAAGGATACGAAGTAGTAACAGATGGCTTCACTAAAGAAGGTGGTCAAGTCTTCGATACAGATAAGACTACAGACCAACCATTTGAAGTCGTCGTAAGAGAAAAAGTGGTAACAGTCACACCAGAAGATCCGAAAGATCCAGGCACTGAGGTAGATCCAGGCAACCCAGACGGACCAGAGTGGCCAGACGGTGTCAAAGAAAGTGACCTAAACGAAACAGTAAAACGTACCATCAAGTACCAATACGAAGACGGGTCAACAGCTAAGCCAGACGTAGAAGAAACACTAACCTACAAACGTACCGCAACTGTTAACTTGGTAACTAAAGAAGTGACCTATGGTGAATGGACCTCAGCTGATGATGACTTCGACAAAGTAGACACACCAGCTATTGCAGGTTACACTCCAGACAAGGCAAGTGTCGAAGCTGAACTAGACGTGCCAGCTACTGCAGCAGACAAAGAAGTCATCGTAAGATATGTAAAAGACGCTCAAAAAGCGACCATCACATACAAAGATGACAAAGGAAAAACGCTGGGTAGTGTCGATGAAGTCACAGGTAAGTCAGGCGAGCCAATCAATTACAGCACAACCGCTCGTATCACTGAATTGAAAAACAAAGGATACGAAGTAGTAACAGATGGCTTCACTAAAGAAGGTGGTCAAGTCTTCGATACAGATAAGACTACAGACCAACCATTTGAAGTCGTCGTAAGAGAAAAAGTGGTAACAGTCACACCAGAAGATCCGAAAGATCCAGGCACTGAGGTAGATCCAGGCAACCCAGACGGACCAGAGTGGCCAGACGGTGTCAAAGAAAGTGACCTAAACGAAACAGTAAAACGTACCATCAAGTACCAATACGAAGACGGGTCAACAGCTAAGCCAGACGTAGAAGAAACACTAACCTACAAACGTACCGCAACTGTTAACTTGGTAACTAAAGAAGTGACCTATGGTGAATGGACCTCAGCTGATGATGACTTCGACAAAGTAGACACACCAGCTATTGCAGGTTACACTCCAGACAAGGCAAGTGTCGAAGCTGAACTAGACGTGCCAGCTACTGCAGCAGACAAAGAAGTCATCGTAAGATATGTAAAAGACGCTCAAAAAGCGACCATCACATACAAAGATGACAAAGGAAAAACGCTGGGTAGTGTCGATGAAGTCACAGGTAAGTCAGGCGAGCCAATCGACTACAGAACAACAGATCGAATTACAAAACTGACAAACCAAGGATACGAATTAGTTCGTGACGGCTTCACTAAAGATGGTGGACAAGTCTTCGACACGGATAAAGCTACGGACCAAGCCTTCACCGTTGTTGTGAAAGAACGTGTTGTAACGGTCACACCAGACAATCCGAAAGATCCAGGCACTGAGGTTGACCCAGGTAACCCAGCCGGACCGAAATATCCAGACGGCGTCAAAGCTACAGACCTAAACGAAACAGTAAAACGTACCATCAAGTACCAATACGAAGATGGTTCTGAAGCCCAGCCAGATGTCGTTGAAACACTGACCTACAAACGTACAGCAACAGTCAACCTAGCGACAAAAGAAGTAACATATGGACAATGGACATCAACAGATGACGACTTCGATAAGGTAGATACCCCAGCTATTGCAGGATACACAGCAGAGAAAGCAAGTGTAGAAGCAGAACTAGACGTGCCAGCAACAGCAGCAGACAAAGAAATCATCGTAAGATATGTCAAAGACGCCCAAAAAGCAACCATCACCTACCAAGATGAAGCAGGTAAGCAGTTGGGTGACGTAGACCAAGTGACAGGTAAGTCAGGAGAAAAAATCGACTACACAACAACAGCACGTATCACAGAACTGACAAACCAAGGATACGAATTAGTAACAGACGGATTTACAAAAGCCGGTGGACAAGTATACGACACAGACAAAGCTACAGACCAAAAATTCGAAGTAGTAGTAAGAGCAAAAACAGTTACTGTCACACCAGACGATCCGAAAGATCCAGGAACAGAAGTAGATCCAAAAAATCCAGCCGGACCAGAATGGCCAGATGGCTTGAAGGAAAGCGACCTCAATCAAACTGTTACACGTACCATCAAGTACCAATACGAAGATGGAAGTCAGGCTAAGGACGATGTCGTTGAAACGCTGACCTACAAACGTACAGCAACAGTCAACCTAGTGACAAAAGAAGTAACATATGGAGACTGGACATCAACAGATGACGACTTTGACAAAGTAGAGACACCAGCTATCGCAGGCTATACTCCAGACAAGGCAAGTGTGGCAGCTGAAGAAAATATCTTGGCAACCGCAGCTGACACTGAAGTCATCGTAACCTATGTAAAAGACGCACAAAAAGCGACAATTACATACAAAGATGACAAAGGACAAACACTAGGAAAAGTAGACGAAGTAACAGGTAAGTCAGGAGAAAAAATCGACTACACAACAGCAGCTCGTATTACTGAACTCACTAACCAAGGCTACGAAGTGGTTCGTGATGACTTCACCAAAGACGGTGGACAAGTCTTCGACATGGATAAAGCGACAGACCAAAGCTTCACCGTTGTTGTGAAAGCTAAAACTGTTACAGTCACCCCAGAAGATCCGAAAGATCCAGGCACTGAGGTAGATCCAGGCAACCCAGACGGACCGAAATATCCAGATGGCGTGAAAGCAAGTGACCTCAATCAAACTGTGACCCGTACCATCAAGTACCAATATGAAGATGGCTCAGAAGCTCAGCCAGATGTCGTAGAAACCTTGACCTACAAACGTACCGCAACGGTTAACCTGGTAACTAAAGAAGTGACTTATGGCGACTGGACCTCAGCTGATGATGACTTCGACAAAGTAGACACACCAGCCATCGCAGGCTACACTTCAGACAAGGCAAGTGTCGAAGCTGTTCAGGATGTTCCGGCAACTGATCCAGACACCGAAGTCATCGTTAGATATGTCAAAGACGCTCAAAAAGCTACCATCACCTACCAAGATGAAGGTGGTCAGCAGCTAGGAGCTATTGATGAGGTGACTGGTAAGTCAGGAGAGCCTATCAACTACACAACAACAGCACGTATCACTGAATTGAAAAACGAAGGATACGAAGTAGTAACAGATGGCTTCACTAAAGACGGTGGTCAAGTCTTCGACACGGATAAAGCTACGGACCAAGCCTTCACCGTTGTTGTGAAAGAACGTGTTGTAACGGTCACACCAGAAGATCCGAAAGAACCAGGCACTGAGGTTGACCCAGGTAACCCAGACGGACCGAAATGGCCAGATGGCTTGAAGGAAAGCGACCTCAACCAAGCTGTTACACGTACCATCAAGTACCAATACGAAGATGGAAGCAAGGCTAAGGACGATGTCGTTGAAACACTAACCTACAAACGTACAGCAACAGTCAACCTAGCGACAAAAGAAGTAACATATGGAGAATGGACTTCAACTGATAAGACCTTCGACAAGGTAGACACACCAGCAATCGCAGGCTACACACCAGACAAGGCAAGTGTTGAATCTGTTCAAGATGTTTCGGCAACTGACCCAGATACTGAAGTTGTTGTAACCTATGTCAAAGACGCACAAAAAGCGACAATTACATACAAAGATGACAAAGGAAAAACACTGGGTAGTGTCGATGAAGTCACAGGTAAGTCAGGAGAGCCTATCAACTACACCACAACAGCTCGCGTTACTGACCTCATTAACCAAGGCTACGAAGTGGTTCGTGATGACTTCACCAAAGACGGTGGACAAGTCTTCGACATGGATAAAGCGACAGACCAAACCTTCACAGTTGTTGTGAAAGCTAAAACTGTTACTGTCACACCTGAAGATCCGAAAGATCCAGGTACAGAAGTTGATCCAGGTAACCCAGATGGATCGAAATGGCCAGATGGCTTGAAGGAAAGCGACCTCAATCAAACAGTGACACGTACCATCACCTATGTGAATGAGGCTGGTGAAACAGTTTCGGCTGATGTTGTTCAGAAAGTAAGCTTCACACGAACAGCAGAAGTAAACTTTGTAACTGGCGAAATCACTTACGGTGAATGGACAGCGGCTCAAGAGTTGTCAGCAGTATCCTCTCCAGTAGTTAAGGGTCACTACACAGAAACTGTGACAGTAGCTGCTACAAGAGTAAATGCAGAAGATGCAGATATTACTGAGAAAGTTGTCTACAAGAAACTTGGAAACTGGGTGCCAAATGTTCCAGGTGAACAAGTGCCACCAATTCCGTATCCAAACCATCCAACAGATCCATCTAAACCAGGTATTCCAACTACTCCAGTAGTACCTGTTGTTCCAGGTTATGTACCAGTTGGACCAGACGGAAATGAATTGCCGAAGGATTCAAATGGAAACTATATTCCACCAGTTCCAACAAATCCTGGTGTAGATACACCTATTGACTATGTAGCAGTCGATCAAAAAGCGATTGTCAACTATGTAGATCAAGATGGCAAAGCCTTAGTAACTTCAGGTGATTTGATTGGTAAGTCTGGTGAGGTAATTAACTACAGCACAACTCCAACTATCGAAGATCTTCTCAAGAAGGGATATGAATTGGTTACCAACGAATTCCCTGAAGGAGCGACTTATGATAAGGATGCATCTGTAGATCAAGTCTACACGGTGACATTGAAAGAACGCATTGAACCAGTAGATCCTACGAACCCACCAAAACTAGGTGAGCCAGTAGATCCAACTGATCCAAACTCACCAGTATGGCCAGATTCAGTTAAGGGTCTTGTAACAACTCAAGAAGTTGTTCGTACCATCACCTATGTGAATGAGGCTGGTGAAACAGTTTCGGCTGATGTTGTTCAGAAAGTAAACTTCACACGTACAGCGGAAGTAAACCTTGTAACTGGCGAAATCACTTACGGTGAATGGACAGCAGCTCAAACCTTGCCAGCTCAAGATTCTCCAGTTGTTGCTGGTTACTATACTGAAACAGTAACTGTAGACGCAGTAACAGTAAATGCAGAAGATGCAGATATTACTGAGAAAGTTGTCTACAAGAAACTTGGAAACTGGGTACCAAACATCCCAGGTCAGCCACTGACCCCAATTCCGTATCCAAACCACCCAACGGATCCAAGTAAGCCAGGTACCGACCTACCAGTTCTACCGCATATTCCAGGCTATGTCCCAGTTGGACCAGACGGTGTCACTCCGTTGACCCCAGTTGATCCGAGTGATCCAAGCAAGGGTTACAAGTTGCCGCCTATCCCATCTGATCCAACAAATGATGTGCCGATTACTTATGTAGCAGAAAAACCGGTAGTACCAGAACAAACTCAACCAACTCCACCAGTTCTTCCAACTCCACCGGCGGAACCAGTGAAGCCTGTGGCTCCAGTTTCCCCTACTGTACCAGCTTCATCAGGACTGTCCGGTAAACCGATAGCAGAAAAAACAAGCCAAAGCACTTTGCCGAATACAGGTGATAGTCATTCAGACACTGTCCTGATGGCAGGAATTAGCTTGTTACTAGCTACACTCGGTATGGTTGTGAAAGTTCGGAGAGAAGAGTAGTTCTTAGTGTACATGAACAAGAGAGGATTTTCCTCTCTTGTTTTTTTGGCTCTTTGTCAACTGTAGTGGGTAGATGAAAAGCTAACACCTAGAGAGGACGAACTTCGTTCTCTCTTTCTTTATGTTCAAAGCAATCAAAATGCGTTTTTTAAAATTTTCAAAGTTCCTAAAACCAAAGGCATTTCTCTTAATGACTTTGATGAGATTGTTGGTAGCTTCCAGTTTGGCGTTGGAATAAGGCAATTCCAGGGCGTTTAAAACCTTGTCTTTATCCTTTAGAAATGTCTTAAATACCGTCTGGAAAATAGGATTAACATTGGCCATTTCCTGTTCAATAAGGTCAAAGAAATGAACTGAGTTTTTCTCTTGGAAATGGAACAAGAGAAATTGATAGAGTTCATAGTGCTGTCGGAGTTCATCTGAGTAGGATAGGAGTTTTTCTAGAATTTCCTTGTTAGTCAAGTGCATGCGAAACATAGGGCGATAAAATCGTTTATCGCTGAGTTTACGGCCATCTTGTTGAATCAATTTCCAGTAACGTTTCAAGGCTCGGTATTCGTGCGATTTTCTGTCGAATTGATTCATGATTTGAATGCGGACACGGTTCATAGCACGGCTGAGGTGTTGTACGATATGAAAGCGGTCAAGGACGATTTTAGCATGCGGAAAAAGCTGTTTAGCCAATTGGTAGTATGGACTAAACATGTCCATAGTGATAACTTTAACGCGGTTTCTAGCCTGTCTGGAATAGCGTAGGAAGTGGTTTCTAATCGTGGCTTGCGTGCGTCCATCGAGGATAGAGATGACTTTTAGCGAGTCGAAATCCTGAGCGATGAAACTCATTTTTCCCTTCTTGAAGCCGTACTCATCCCAGCTCATATTCTCAGGCAACCAATTCCAGTCGGATTTAAATTGGAACTCATTTAGCTTGCGAATGACGGTTGAGGTAGAGACGGCAAGGCGCTTAGCGATATCGGTCATAGACTGTTTTTCAATGAGAAGTTGAGCGATTTTCTGGTGAACGATGTTTGCGATTTGGTGGTTCTTCTTGACCAGAGGAGTTTCAGCGACAGCCATTTTTCCGCAGTCTTTGCACTTGAAACGGCGCTTTTTCAGGCGAATGAGAGTTCGGTAGCCAGCACACTCCAGATAAGGGATTTTAGAAGCTTTCTGGAAGTCGTATTTGTCCATCTGTCCCTTGCAGGCAGGACATTTAGGAGGCTCGTAATCCAAGTAACCATGAAGTTCTTTGTGCGTTCCCATATTGTATTCATCAGTGATAATAATATTTTTGTCTTTTATTCCGAGAAAATTTGTGATAAGATTTAGTTGTTCCATATGAGTCTTTCTAATGAGTTGTTTAGTCGCTTTTCATTATAGGTCATATGGGACTTTTTTTCTATACTCAAAAAAGCTCCATAATTTCCATGGTGGATTTACCCACTACAGAAATTATAGAGCCGTTTTTTTTGCACCGTAACCCTACTTCGAAGACCATCAAATGTCCTGAAATTCCTATTAAATCCTTTAATAATTGCTGTTTTTCTGCTATACTAAAGACAGTGAAATAGGGAGGGTTGATCATGGGTATTTTGACAATGGATAAAGCCTTTGTATTCTAAAAAACAATACAAAGGAGAAAAATATGATTACTTACAAACAAAATCCTCAACTCAATTTTCAAGCTGTCCTGGACCTCTATGCCTCTGTGGGTTGGACAAACTACACTGCTTGTCCAGATATGTTGCAAAATGCCCTAGAAAATACTCTATTGGTTTTGGCTGCCTTTGATAGAGAGCAACTTGTAGGTATGTTACGAGCAGTAGGTGATGGCTATTCCATTGTTTTTATTCAGGATATTTTAGTCCTGCCCGCTTACCAGCGACAAGGGATTGGACGCCAACTCCTGGAACAAGCTATTGCACACTTTCCAGGTATTTATCAGCTTCATCTTTTGACGGATAATGCTGAGAAAACAAGGTCATTCTATGAAGCACTCGGTTTTACGGCTGTTGATAGTTTAGGCTGTGTTGCTTATACTTATTTAAAATAAGAAACAAACAAGAAAAGCAGAGGCTGGTTAACCAGCCTCTTGCTGTGAGCAGGTGATTTGAAATTCAAATCAAAAAGAGTAGAATAGAACTACCGATAATTAGTGATAATAAGGAGAAATATTATGGCAACCCTACTGATTGTAAAAGCCCATCCCCTCGATGCACAAAAATCCTATGCCTTGCGGGCCTTGGAGGAATTTCAAGCACGATACGCTAGTTTGCATCCAGAAGATAAGATAGAAGTAGTTGATGTCTTTGAAGACCAAATTCCAGCCTTGGACAAGCCCCTATTTGAAGCAATGGGATCAGCTAAAAAAGGCGAGAGCATCAGTCCTGAGCAAGCAAAACAATTGGACCGTTACAATGCCTTGACCCAGCAATTTCTTGCAGCTGATAAGATTGTTGTCGTTAATCCTCTATGGAATCTAAATGTACCTAGTCAGCTGGTGTCCTGGGTCAATACCATCAATGTAGCAGGTCTGACCTTCAAGTATGGACCAGAAGGCTCTATCGGTTTGGTCAAGGATAAAAAGCTCATGCACATTCAGTCCAATGGTGGTGTTTATGCAGGTCAGGATCCAGCTGCTCAGTACATCAAGTCTATCTTTGAATTTTTAGGCTTTGAAGACATTCATCAGGTCTTTATCGAAGGGCAATCTGCCGATCCAAGTCAGGCTCAGGCTATCTATGATAAAGCGATGGTCAAGATTGATAAAATTTTAGAAAGTTTTTAAGCGTAAAAAAGATTTTGGAGATTATCCACTCCTTTTTCTCTCTTTTAGCTTAAAAAAATTTACATAAGTGCTATAATATAACTAGGAACATTTCCGAATAAATAGATAGAGAGGAACTCTCAATCACACTATTCGGAGGAAAAAGATGACTAAACGCCGTCAGGCAGTCAGTCCCATGGCTGATATTATTGCAAAAAAGATTTTTAATGACCATGAAATCACTATTGATTTTATCAATACCTTTCTAGGTTTTCGTCCCAAATCTGTTCAAATTTTGAATGGTACCATTGCGGATGTGAAAAAAGAAAGAACCAGCCACTTTAGCACTACAGTGGATATTTTGGCTCGCATGGATGACGGGACGCAAGTCATCATCGAGATACAGGTTGCCTATCAAAATAGTTTTATCAAGCGTTTGTGGACCTATACTTGTCAACATCTGGTCAAGGACTTGCCCAATATTCGTGAGAAAGTTGCGCAGACACATGATATGTATGACAAAATTTCACCGATTTATTCGATTGCCTTAGTAGCCAGCAGGTATTTTGATGACGACCAACCTATTCATAGTTTTGTATTGACTGAAAAAGATGGAGGTCAAATCTTGGAATTGCCATTTGGCGAACATGAGGAATTGAAAAAGCCGTTTGAGATGGTCATTATTGAACTGAAAAAATTCCGTAAGGGTCAGCTGGAGAAAAATCAACGCCAATGGATTGAATTTTTTGCCAATCGAAAATTTAGTCAAGCTACATCAGATGTAATTGAAAAGGCAGAACACCTGTTGGATAGAAATACATGGACAGAGGAGGAAGTCAAAATGGTAGATCAATGGTTGCGCAACGCTTCCAACCACTTTGGTGAATTGGAAAGTTCTTTCCTACGTGGTAGACAGCGCGGTAAGGAAGAAGGTCTAGCAGAAGGTCGATTAGAAGGTAGTATACAAAAAAGTTTAGAAGTTGCTCAGCGCTTATTAAACAGAGGTCTTGGCATAGAAGATGTTTTAGAAATCACCGGCTTAACTTCAGAACAGTTGGCTTCCCTTTCACAAGACCATCAGTTTTAGGAGGAAGTCAAAATGGTAGATCAATGGTTGCGCAACGCTTCCAACCACTTTGGTGAATTGGAAAGTTCTTTCCTACGTGGTAGACAGCGCGGTAAGGAAGAAGGTCGATTAGAAGGTTTAGCAGAAGGACGATTAGAAGGTAGTATACAAAAAAGTTTAGAAGTTGCTCAGCGCTTATTAAACAGAGGACTTGACATAGAAGATGTTTTAGAAATCACCGGCTTAACCTCAGAACAGTTGGCTCATCTTTCACAAGACCATCAGTTTTAGGAGGAAGTCAAAATGGTAGATCAATGGTTGCGCAACGCTTCCAACCACTTTGGTGAATTGGAAAGTTCTTTCCTACGTGGTAGACAGTGCGGTAAGGAAGAAGGTCGATTAGAAGGTAGTATACAAAAAAGTTTAGAAGTTGCTCAGCGCTTGTTAAACAGAGGTCTTGGCATAGAAGATGTTTTAGAAATCACCGGCTTAACTTCAGAACAGTTGGCTTCCCTTTCACAAGACCATCAGTTTTAGGAGGAAGTCAAAATGGAGAACAGTGGCTGTCTAATCTCCCTTCAATAAAAGATGTCTTGGCTTAGCCAATCTTTCTGCTGATGATCCGCCCTAATTTTCATTTCTTTTCACAAAATATTGAAATCGTTTTCGCATTGTGCTATAATTGAGGTAGGAAAAATCGAGGAGGAAATCCTATGTCAGTTAAAGATTTTATGACCCGTAAAGTTGTTTACATTTCACCAGATACAACCATTGCCCATGCGGCTGATTTGATGCGTGAACAGGGTCTGCATCGTTTGCCTGTTATTGAAAATGACAAATTGGTCGGCTTGGTGACGGAAGGAACCATTGCTGAAGCCAGTCCATCTAAGGCAACCAGTTTATCTATCTATGAGATGAACTATCTTCTAAACAAGACCAAGGTCAAAGACGTTATGATTAAAAATGTCATCACTGTTTCAGGCTATGCCAGTCTTGAAGATGCTGTTTACCTCATGTACAAAAACAAGGTCGGTATTCTTCCTGTTGTAGATAATGGCCAACTCTATGGTGTTATCACTGACCGTGATGTATTTGCAGCCTTTCTCCATGTTTCAGGCTATGGCGAAGAGGGTGTTCGTGCTCGCTTCCTTGTGGAAAATAAGGCTGGTGAGTTAGAGAAAATCATCCGTCTGGTAGCAGACAAGGAATACAATATTGCTTCAACGGTCCAACTAGTTACCAAATCAGGTAAGGCAGTTATCGAAGTCCAAATTGATGGTAAGGTAGATGTAGAAGAAGTTCGTAGCCTATTCGAGGGTGCGGGTTTGCAAATTGATAGTCTAGTACCAACTGTAGCAAAAAATATCTAAAAGTCGAGATTTCTCGGCTTTTTCTTCTTTTTGTAAATAAGTTTTGACTAGATAAAATACTTATATGGTATAATAAAAGGGATTACAAGAGGAGGAAGTATGGGATATAAGAAATACAAGAAGTACAGACATGATGACGATATTGAAAGTATCCTGCTTGTTCTAGTCTTCGGTTTGTTCAAAATTTTAGGGAAAGTTGTCTTACCAATGCTTGGTAAGCTTTTCCAGCGTGATAATATCAACCGTTTTTTGCATGGGGACAAAATCAACCGCTTGCAGACCCTCCAGCTCAGCATTCGGTCTGGTTTTGAAAAACACCAGCAATTGTTGGCGGAAAATGGTGAGGATAAAGCAGTTTTAAGCTTGCGTAGCCGCATCTTAGGAGAATTGTTTGAGTTAGACCAGCTCTATCAAAAGAACGGCAAATACCTGGATGCCTTTCAAAGCAAAGAAATTGTCGATACCTTGCAACTAAAATATCAATTAAAAATGCCTGAGCAGACTTCCTCCTTTACTGAAAATCATGATAATCTGAAAAGTGAGGGTCCTCCTAGGCAAGCTAAACCTGGGGACGAGCAAGCCTATATTGCAGAATTGGCTCCTGAAATCCTGGAAACCTATTGCAATATTCAAAGGGACAATCAGGTTATTCTAGAGAAACTTGAAAATGCACCGGATAAGCGGGAAGAATTGACAGCCATCCATGAAGCCAATATGAATCGCTTTAGGGATATCTTACAAGGTTATTTGAAAATCAAGGAAGCACCCAAAGATTATTTCAATGCAGAAGAGCGACTGGCCCAGGCCAAGCTGGCTCTGGAAACCTTTGACAGGGATTTGGACGATACCATTAAACAATTTAACGAAGCTGATATGCAGGATTTTGAAATCAGCCTGCGCATGATGAAGAAGAAAGAGGGATAAGATGTCAGGATTTAATTTCGATATTGATCAGATTGCTAACAATAGTTTGTCAACCAAGGACAAGACCACAGAAATCATTCAAGCAACACCAGCTGGAGATACGACCAAGGTATCTTTCTTGGCCCAGTTGACACCAGAACAACAGACAGGCATTCGTGCTAAAGCACCGCAATTGGTAGATAATTTCTTGGCCAACCAGAATGCACTCTTGGATTTCGGCAAGGAAGCCGTGGAAGAAGTCAATGCGACGGTCAACCACATTCTGTCTGAACAGAAAAAGATCGAAATTCCACAGGTGGATGAGCTGTTGGCCAATACCAATCGTGAATTGAATGGCTTTGTGGCTAAGTACAAGGACATTTCGACAACTGCTGAGTTGGAAAAGAAACCAGGTTTCTTCCAGCGCTTGTTTAAGCAAACCAAAAATGACTTGCAGGAATTTTACTTTGATTCGCAGACCATTGAAAAGAAAATGGACAGCATGGCGGCCAGCGTAGTCAAGCAAGAAGAGGTCTTGTCCCGTAATATCGTATCAGCGGAGCTCCTGATTGAGAACAATACCAAGTCTATTGAAAATCTAGTCGGTGTCATCGCCTTTATCGAAGCGACTGGTCAAGAGGCTGCTCAGCGAGCAAAAGCAGAGCAGGAACGCTTAGCAGGTCTGCAACCAACTACGGTAGACTATCAAGTAGCTTCTGAAAAGCTGGCGCGTGTGACAGAAGTTGCCAATATTCTGGAACAACAACACTCAGAATACATGAGCCGCCTCTATGTTGCCTGGACAACAACGCCGCAAATGCGCAACCTTGTCAAAGTTTCATCAGATATGAAGCAACGACTTGGTATGTTGCGCCGCAATACCATTCCGACAATGAAGCTGTCTATTGCCCAGTTGGGTATCCTCCAACAGTCTATCAAGTCTAGTCAGACAGCGGATGCCATTGTCAATGCCAACAATGCAGCTCTTCAAATGCTGGCGGATACATCAAAAGAAGCTATTCCGATGATGGAACGCACCGCTCAAAATCCAACCCTTTCAGTAGCTTCTGTTACCAAGTTGGCAGAGAGTTTGGTCGCCCAGAACAATGGCATTATTGCAGCAATTGACGAAGGTCGCCAAAAACGTCGTGAGCTAGAAGCGGCTATTATCCGTTCGGCTGAAACCATCAATGATTCTGTAAAATTGCGTGATCAGAAGATTATTGCAGCTTTATTGGATCAAGGTAAGGCTGCTCAGTCTGAGGCTGAACAACCACTAGAACCAGCTGAATAATACAAAAACTGCCGCTTTTTGTCATTAAAAATAATGGTAGTTGTAAGAACAAAGCTGATAAAAGAAGTCCTTAATTGGACTTTTTTTCTTTTTTTATAAGAATTCTAACGATATGTTTACCTAAAAGTTCATTCTAGAATAAGCAATAAAAATCTATCTTTCAAACAAGTAGCTGAAGGAAAACAAGTAAAAAGAATATGATTTTAACTAAATTAAAAATGCAAATGTTCGGATATTGAATAAAAAAGCAAAAAAATATTGCAATTTTAAGCATAGTACTTGAAAAATATGGGGGGGGTGATATAATTTCGAAGATATATTTATTTCTGTAAGTTTAGTGTTTATTCACTGGTAGATGTGGAAATGATACTTGCGAAGTGTTGCGCGTCAAGTATGGATTTTCGACAGTCTAAACATCCGTTCACTTGTATTATATGGTTGACTAGAGAACCACATAAGGTTGAAAAGTGTTGTAGGATAAGGCTTTTAGGGATATGTATATATCGTCAGCAGCTATGTGGACAGTCGCATGGTAAACGTAACAAGAACTTGGTGGATGGTTGCTTATTAAATTGTTAAAGTGTATATGTACCAATCAATCCCCCCATATATATTGATTATTACTATTTTATATAGTTTGACGATGAATATTCCACGACCTTTGAAGGACAGTTAGAGCTTTAAAGGATAAGTTTATTGTTGCATTTCCTATTGATGATTTTTCACATAGCTTGTTATTATTTTTTGGGAGGCATTTGATGCAGAGAGCAAAGAAAAAATCATTTGATTGGTACGGAATGAAACAACATTTCTCAATCCGTAAATATCATTTCGGTGCAGCCAGCGTATTGCTTGGTATGTCACTAGCCATGGGTGCTGGTGCGCAAGCCGCTAAAGCAGAAACAACAGCTGCAACATCCGAACCAACGACAGCAACTACAACGTCGGCTTCATCAACAGAAGCAAGTGTAGCAGTAACACCGTCATCGACTACTGAAACAACAGCGACAGTAGCTTCAACGACTACTGAAACATCAGCGACAGAAGTTGCACCAGTGACAACAACGGAAGTAGTTGCGACAGTTGAGCGCTCCGCAACCATCAACTACATCGTGAACTATGTGCTAGAAGATGGCACCCTTGTAAACGCAGTAGTGAAATCAGCTACAGTTACTACAACAGACACAACTGCTAAAACAACAGTTGAAGTAGTAGCAGAATTGCCAGAAGGCTATGAGTTAGCCACAGGTCAAGCATCTACAGTATCGCAAGAAGTGACTGAAGCTGGCGAAAACCTTGTAACAGTTAAGCTTGTGAAGAAAGCAGCTACAACTAAAGCAACAACCACGCCTACTTCACCTACAGCTACAGCAACGAAAACAGCAACTGAAACAGCAACACCAGTTGCAACAACACCAGTAACTGTTGCAGAAGCAAAAGTAGTACTTGAGCAAAATATCTCTGAGGCTGAAGTTTTGTCAAACGAAGCAAGTCGTTTGTACACAGCTTCTCCAGAAGGCAATGAGTCTTTAAAAACAGCTGCAGATGCAACGAAATTGGCTGCGACAGAAGCTGTTACTGTCTTGAAAGACTCAGTAGCAACTCTTGAAAATGTTAATGAACAAATCAATGCAGTTCGTACAAATGTGGAAGCCTTGGCTTTGGAATTGCGTAAATTCTTGGGAACTGAAGATATCCAAGTCTTGCTTGCAGCGACTTCTACTAACTTACAAAACGTTGGTGATGGAGATGGTATCCTTATCGAAACAGGTACAACTGCAACTCCAGATATGTCCGATCCAAATGGTGCAAGTGTAACATCAAAAGTTAGTGGATCCCTTAAAGCTACTGAAGTTGCAGATTATTTGACAATTCAATATACACCTGTTGCATACTTTGATGCTGTTGCACCTGTCTATACACCTTTCAAAGAAAACGGTGGGCAGTCAACAGGTGGTGCTTACTTCCGTACATCTGTTAACCCAACCGATCTTTACGGCAAGCTCTTGGTAGAGTTGGTTGCAAACGACGGAACAGTTGTTGAAACTAAAAAAGTTGAGCCAAACACAGCTGTAGAATTTGATTACTTCAAGACTACACATGGTGCAGGCTATCCATTTGTATACACCTATGACCCAGACTATGATTCGAAAGATATGTTCGGTGTTATCCGTATTCAATGGGCTTACAACACAATGAGTGCTGTTAGTCAAAAGTTGATCCGACCAACCACTAATACGACTGTCTACAAGACAGAGGATGGTCAACAACTAGCTACCTATACGGTGTTAACAACACCAGACTTGAATACTACTCCATCTGAAAAGAGAGAGTTTGCGGGTTATACTTACAAAGAAACGACAACAACAACATCTAACGTCGTTCTCGTTCCATCAGAGCCATACGTTGAAGTAACTCGTTTTGCTACAAGTGGTGTACAGTTCAAGACAATCGTTGAAGCTGTGGGTACAGATGGAACTATTAAGAAAACCTACTACATAGCAGATCCAAACTACACAGGTACACAGAGTTATACAGATACTAATCTAGATGGCTTCCTACCAATCTTGGTAACAGATGACATGCCAGTTGGTACAGTGAATACAAACTTGAAGCTTCTTCCTTCTCTACTAACATCTGGCTATGAAGTTTATCGCGTAGATGCTTCAACAGAGAAGATTTATAAAGACAAAGAAGGGGATAAGCAACCAACTCCAGTCCGTGGTACTTTGATTACAGATCCAGCAGAGCTTGATTTCAGTACCTTGACTTCAACAAGCCAGTGGTTCCATATCAAATTTAACGAGAAACAAGATGGTACCCTCGCCTTTATTCGTGTTCGTCCAGCGGCCCTAGGTAACGCTTCACGTATGACTTTTGAATATGATACTCGTGATACTGCAGGTGCGACGACGGATACTTCTAATTGGGAAGAAGGACAAGATTTTGGTGTACGTCCAAGGTCTTGGAATGGGATGCACCATACGATCAGTTTGAATAACAATGCCCAAACTGTTACTGAAACAACGCACATTTACACACCTGTACCACAGGAAGCCATCATCCGTTACCAAGTTGAAGGTGCGACAGACTTCTTGGAAGATTCAGGTACTTTGACAGGTAACCCAGGAACAGATATCACTTACTCAACTGAAGATACCATTAACAAGTATAAGAAATTGGGTTATGAGCTTGTATCTGACAACTTCACTACTGATGCTGGTCAAGATTACGACTATGATTCAGATAAATTGCAAGAATTCCTTGTTGTCATCAAGCCACGTGTTGTTGATGTTCCTAAGACTGTTGTACCAGGTGAGCCTGTAGATCCAACAGATCCAAACTCACCAGTATGGCCTGCAACATTAGAAAACTTGGAAGCAACTCAAGAAGTAACCCGTACTGTTGAATACAAGTATGAAGATGGCTCTCCAGTTCTCGTAGATACTGCAGGTAATGTCTTGCCAAAAGGCTCTACTGAAGGAACTCCGTTTGTTAAAACTGAAACAGTAACCTTCACTCGTCCAGCTCAAGTGAACCTTGTAACAGGTGATATTATTTACGGTGAGTGGGGAGCTGATACGACAGATACTCTTAAAGGTAATGTCCTTCCACAAGTTCCAGGTTATACAGCAAGCCGTACTACTCTTGAGGGTGCAGATGCGCCAATGACAGAGACAATCAATGCTAAGACTGTTACAGCGACTGATGCGGACATCAATGAAGTTGTTTACTTTGCTGAAAATCCTAAGTATGGTGATGTTGTTGTTAACTATGTAAATACGGATGGCAAAGTTATCGCAACCCCAGTTGTAGATACAAACGATGCCCTTGTAGGTACAGACTACTCAACAGCTGATCAAGTTCCAGAGAAAATCATTGAAGATGCAACTGGCGATGTATATTACTACAAAGAAATTCAAGCTGGTTCAAACGAAACTGGTACAGTAGTAGAAGGTACGACAGAAGTAACCTATGTTTACGAAAAAGCTGGTGACGTTGTTATCAAGTATGTGGACGTTAACGGTCTTGAATTGCAAGCTCCAGTTGCGGACACTACTGACGGCAAACCAGGTTCAGACTACAACACAGCTGAAGGTACTGAAAAACCAGCAACTATCACATCAGACGGTAAAGTATATGCTCTTGTTCCAGCAGGTGACTACCCAGTAGGTACAGTAGCAGCAGATAGCAACTTGGCTTCAGGCGCAACTCCAACAGGTACTGTTGAAGCAGGTGTAGCTAAAGAAGTAACTTACGTTTACCAAGAAGTGAAATCTGACGTTGTAGTTGAGTACTACGATACAGAAGGCAACCCAATTTCAGGTACTGAAACAGGTAACGCAACATCTGTAGTGGATACAGAAGACGCTTCAGTTGGTACAGCCTATAATACAGACGATAAGAAACCAGCAACCATCACAGCAGCGGACGGTACAGTTTACTACTACAAAGAAGTGAAAGACACTTCTGCACCAACAACTGGTAAAGTAGCAGAAACAACAACAACTGTTCAGTACGTTTACGAAAAAGCAGGCTCTGTCAATGTTAACTATGTAGATGTAAATGGTACTGAAATCAAGGCAGATGTATTGGATGTTGAAAACGGACAACCAGGTTCTAACTACGATACACTTGCGGACAACCGTCCAGATACAATTGTTGCAAAAGATGGTAAGACCTACAAACTTGTTCCAGCAGGTGATTACCCAGTTGGTACAGTAGCAGCAGACAGCAACTTGGCTTCAGGTGATGCTCCAACTGGTGCAGTTGAAGCAGGGGTGACTAAAGAAGTTACTTACGTTTACAAAGAAGTAAAAGGTAACGTTATCGTTAACTACGTTGATGAAAATGGTAAACCGATCGCTGGTATCACTGATGCAGGTACAGAAACTGCAAGCACAGTTGAAGACACACCAGAAAGCTCAACAGGTACTGAGTACAATACGACTGACCTTCGTCCAAACACTATCACAACTGCAGACGGTAAGATCTACAAACTTGTTCCATCTGCTATCCCAGCAAACGAAACTGGTAAGGTTGTAGAAGGTACGACAGAAGTAACCTATGTGTACGAATTGGTAAAAGGTGATGTTGTTGTTCACTATGTAGATACAGAAGGCAACACAATCGCTAAAGATGTGACAGATACTAAAGTGTCTGACACAGGTACAGCTTACGATACAACTGATAACAAACCAGCTAAGATTACAGCAGAAGATGGCACAGTTTACTACATCTTGCCACAAGATGAAGTACAAGCAGGTTCAGCTCCTGAAACTGGTAAGGTTGTAGAAGGTACAACAGAAGTCACTTATGTTTACCAAAAAGCTGGTAACGTTGTTGTTAACTACACATTGGCAGATGGTACAGTTATCAAAGCTCCAGTAAACGATGAAACGAACCAAGAGCCAGGTTACGACTACAACACAACAGATAACAAGCCAGAAACCATCACAACAGCAGATGGCAAAGTCTACAAACTTGTTCCAGCAGCAACAATCGGTAACGAAACTGGTGATGTTGAAGCAGGTAAGACTATCGAAGTAACGTACATCTACGAAGAAGTTAAGTCTGACGTTGTTGTAGAATACTACAACACAGCTGGTGAAGTGATTGCAGCAACTGTTGTGGATGAAGATGATAAGTCTGTTGGTACAGTCTACAACACAGATGAAGACAACCGTCCAGAAACTATCACAACAGCTGATGGCACAGTTTACTACTACAAAGAAGTGAAAGATACTTCTGCACCAACAACTGGTAAAGTAGCAGAAACAACTACAACTGTTCAATACGTTTATGAACAAGCTGGTAACGTTGTTGTTAACTACATCGCTGAAGATGGTACTGTAATCAAGCAACCTGTAAACGATGAAACAAACGCTAAGCCAGGTACTGAGTACAGCACAACTGATAACAAACCAACAACTATCACAACAGAAGACGGTAAGACTTACGAGTTGATCCCAACTGCAACAATCGGTACTGAAGAAGGTACGGTTGAATCTGGTAAGACAACAGAAGTGACTTATGTCTACAAAGAAGTGAAAGGTTCAGTCGTTGTTAACTATGTAACAACTGATGGCACAGTTCTTCAAGCGCCTGTGACAGACACACCAGAAACATCTACAGGTACAGACTACGACACAACAGACAACAAACCAACTACTATCACAACAGCAGATGGTAAGACATACAAACTTGTTCCAGCCCTTACTCAAGGTTCTGAAACAGGCGAAGTTGTTCCAGGTGTAACGGAAGTAACATACGTTTACGAAGAAGTTAAGGGTGATGTTGTTGTTAACTATGTAAACACTGCAGGTGAAGTAATCGCTCCTCAAGTAGTGGATACGAAGACAACTTCAACAGGTACAGACTACGACACAACTGATAACAAGCCAGCTAAGATCACAGCAGAAGATGGCACAGTTTACTACTACAAAGAAGTAGACGCAACTTCAGCTACTGAAACTGGTAAGGTTGTAGAAGGTACAACAGCTATCACTTACGTTTACGAGCAAGCAGGTAACGTTGTTGTTAACTACATCACTGAAGATGGTACAGTTATCAAGCAACCTGTGAATGATGAAACAAATGCGGCTCCAGGTACTGAGTACAACACAACAGATAACAAGCCAACTACTATCACTACTGAAGATGGCACAACTTACGAATTGGTTCCAAGTGCAACTATCGGTACTGAAAATGGTGAAGTTGAATCAGGTAAGACTACTGAAGTAACTTATGTTTACCGTAAGGTTGAAACACCAGCAGCTAAGACAGGTAACGTTGTTGTTGAGTACTACAACACTGCAGGTGAGAAGATTGCTTCTGATGTTGTAGATACACCAGAAACAACAACTGGAACTGTCTATGAAACATTTGATTTCAAACCAGCAACAATCACAAAAGATGGTGTGACTTACTTCTACAAAGAAGTGAAAGCTGACTCAGCAGCTGAAACTGGTGACGTTGTTGAAGGTACGACAACAGTTAAGTATGTTTACGAGCCAGCAGGTTCTGTAACAGTTAACTATGTAACAACTGACGGTACAGTAATCAAATCTCCAGTTAAGGATGAAGAGAATGCTGAACCAGGTAAGACATATTCAACTGAAGACAACAAACCAACTACTATCACAACAGAAGACGGTAAGACATACAAGCTTGTTCCAAACGCAACTACAGGCGAAGAAAACGGAACAATCACTTCTGGTGAAGATAAGCAAGTCACTTACGTTTACGAAGAAGTGAAAGGTTCAGTTGTTGTTAACTACATCGATACCGAAGGTAACGTTATCAAAGCACCTGTAACAGATACTCCATCTAGCTCAACAGGTACAGCTTACGATACAACTGATAACAAGCCAACTACTATCACTACAGAAGATGGTACTACTTACGAGCTTGTTCCAGTTCTTACAAAAGGTTCAGAAACAGGTAAGGTTGTAGAAGGTGAAACGGTTGTAACTTATGTTTACCGTAAGGTTGTTGCTCCAACTCCAGACGTGAAGACAGGTTCAGTTGTTATCCGTTATGTTGAAGCAGGTAACGAATCAAACGTTCTGAAAGACCCAGTTCTTGATGAGAACGCTGTTGTAACAGGTACTAAGTACGATACGACTGACGAAGGCGACAAGCCAGCTGAAATCGTGAAAGACGGCGTTCGTTATGTATTGGTTCCATCTAAGACAACTGCTGTAGATCCAAATGGTAACCCAGTTACTGAAACAGGTGAAGTTGCTGAAGGTACAACTGTAGTAACCTACAAGTACCAGAAAGTCGCTAACTGGATCCCACAAATTCCAGGTGTACCAGAAGGACAAGAACCAAAAGTTCCATATCCATTCGACCCAACTAACCCAGATAAGCCAATTGATCCAACAAGACCTTACCCAGGTGGTGAAGTTCCATCAATTCCACATGTTCCAGGCTTTACACCAGTAGATCCTAAGACCAACGAACCATTGAAACCAGTTGATCCAACAGATCCAGGCAAGGGTTATGTGCCACCAACACCAGACGAAACTGGCGTTGACACACCAATCCCTTACGTTCAAAATGGTAACGTTGTGGTGAACTATGTGGATGAAAACGGCAATGTGATTAAGGCCCCTGTTCAAGACGAAACAGACGCTCCAGCAGGCAAGTCTTATGACACAACAGATAACAAGCCAGCTGAGATTGTTACAGAAGATGGTTCACGTTATGTCTTGATTCCATCTAAGACAGTTGGTTCTGAAACAGGTACAGTTGAAGGTGGTAAGACAACTGAGATCACTTATGTATATAAGAAAGTTGCTAACTGGATCCCACAAATTCCAGGTGTACCAGAAGGACAAGAACCAAAAGTTCCATATCCATTCGACCCAACTAACCCAGATAAGCCAATTGATCCAACAAGACCTTACCCAGGTGGTGAAGTTCCATCAATTCCACATGTTCCAGGCTACACACCGGTAGATCCTAAGACCAACGAACCATTGAAACCAGTTGATCCAACAGATCCAAGCAAGGGTTATGTGCCACCAACTCCAGACGAGTCAGGTATCGACACACCAATCCCTTACGTTCAAAATGGTAACGTTGTGGTGAACTATGTGACTGAAGATGGTACAGTCATTAAGGCACCTGTTAAAGACGAAACAGACGCTCCAGCAGGTAAGTCTTATGACACAACAGATAACAAGCCAGCTGAGATTGTTACAGAAGATGGTTCACGTTATGTCTTGATCCCATCTAAGACAGTTGGTTCTGAAACAGGTACAGTTGAAGGTGGTAAGACAACTGAAATCACTTATGTGTATAAGAAAGTCGCTAACTGGATTCCACAAATTCCAGGTGTACCAGCAGGAGAAGAACCAAAAGTTCCATATCCATTCGACCCAACTAACCCAGACAAGCCAATTGATCCAACCTCACCTTATCCAGATGGTGGAGTTCCATCAATCCCACACGTTCCAGGTTATGTGCCAGTAGATCCTAAGACAAACGAGCCATTGAAACCAGTTGATCCAACAGATCCAAGCAAGGGTTATGTGCCACCAACTCCAGACGAGTCAGGTATCGACACACCAATCCCTTACGTTCAAAATGGTAACGTTGTGGTGAACTATGTGGATGAAAACGGCAATGTGATTAAGGCCCCTGTTAAAGACGAAACAGACGCTCCAGCAGGCAAGTCTTATGACACAACAGATAACAAGCCAGCTGAGATTGTTACAGAAGATGGTTCACGTTATGTCTTGATCCCATCTAAGACAGTGGGTTCTGAAACAGGTACAGTTGAAGGCGGTAAGACAACTGAGATCACTTATGTGTATAAGAAAGTCGCTAACTGGATCCCACAAATTCCAGGTGTGCCAGCAGGAGAAGAACCAAAAGTTCCATATCCATTCGACCCAACTACTCCAGATAAGCCAATTGATCCAACCTCACCTTACCCAGACGGTGGCGTTCCATCTATTCCACACGTTCCAGGTTATGTGCCAGTAGATCCTAAGACAAACGAACCATTGAAACCAGTTGATCCAACAGATCCAAGCAAGGGTTATGTGCCACCAACTCCAGACGAGTCAGGTATCGACACACCAATCCCTTACGTTCAAAATGGTAACGTTGTGGTAAACTATGTGGATGAAAACGGTAATGTGATTAAGGCCCCTGTTAAAGACGAAACAGACGTTCCGGCAGGCAAGTCTTATGACACAACTGATAATAAGCCAAACACTATCACTACAGAAGATGGTACAACTTATGAGCTTGTTCGTGTAGAAGGTTCAGAAACTGGTACTGTTGTAGGTGGTAAGACAACTGAAGTAACTTATGTTTACCGTAAAGTTGAAACACCTGCTAAGAAGGTTGTAACAAACCACGTTGACGAAGATGGTAACCCAATTGCACCGCAAGAAGAAGGTACAACGCCTAACAAGTCAATCCCAGGTTACGAGTATGTTCGTACAGTTGTAGATCCAGATGGAAATACAACTCACATCTACCGCAAAGTAGAAACACCTGCTAAGAAGGTTGTAACAAACCACGTTGACGAAGATGGTAACCCAATTGCACCGCAAGAAGAGGGAACAACACCTAACAAGTCAATCCCAGGTTACGAGTATGTTCGTACAGTTGTAGATCCAGATGGAAACACAACTCACATCTACCGCAAGGTAAGCAACCCTGTTACACCAAAACCAGGAACTCCTACAAGTCCAGCACCTCAAGCGCCTGCGACACCAAAACCACAGGCTCCTGTAGCTCCAAGAACTGCTAAAGCTGGTGCGGCTCAATTGCCAAACACTGGTGAAGCTTCATCATCAGCAACAGTACTTGGTGCAGGTATGCTTATTGCAGCTCTTGCTCTTGCAGGTAAACGTCGTCGCAACGAAGACTAATGAGTTTTAGGTAGTAGAAGGACTTTCTCCTTTACTATGTAAAATGAAGAAACAAGAAAAGCATGACTTTTCGGAAAAATGGTCCTTTGGACCATTTTTTTTGTCATCAAAACTAGCATTTTCACTATGCAAATTGTCCAGATAGAGAGATACCTTTGATTTCTAGTAGATAAAAGTTGATTATTTTGGACAGTAAAAAGAGAGAGTGAAGGTCTTTTCAGTCAATCTTTCAGAAACCAAAAATAGATAAAAAAAGAAGACCACGAGGTCCTCTTTAGATGTTAGCTATCGTCACCCTACTATAGTTGACAAAGAGCCTTTTTTATCAATGCCGTTCTAGTGGCTTTTTATCTCGGTCGAGTGTAAATCCTTCCCCTAGCACTTCATGGGCATCTGTTATGGTGATAAAAGCGTGGGGGTCAATTCGATGGATGAGCTCCTTCATTTCTTGTAATTGACTTTTATAGATGACCGAGTAGATCATATTGACATTGGTCTTGCTATAGAAACCTTGTGCCTTGATAAAGGTGACGCCACGTTCAATCTCGCTATCAATGGCCTGGGCAAGCTGATCGGATTTTTGTGAAACAATCATCACTCCCTTGCTACCGTAGCCACCCTCAGTGACAAAGTCAATGACACGGGAAGCGATGGCTACCATCATCAAGGTATATAGGACAGTTCGAAGGTCCTTAAAGACAATGACAATCAAGGTCAGAATTAGGATATCAATGGCTAGGATAATTTGTCCAATAGAATATGGAGTGTATTTATGACCGATACGGGCGATAATATCACTCCCTCCAGTTGTTCCCCCTGAACGAAAGATGGTTCCCAGCCCCAACCCCATCAGAATGCCACCCAAGATACTGACCAAAATCAAATCTTGCTGGAGATTGATGGAGAAAGGGATTTTTTCAAAAATGGCCAGCCAAACAGTAACAGCCAAGGTCCCTAAAATACTGAGATAGAGAGTTTTTTTACCTAATATTTTCCAACCAAGAATAAACAAGGGAATGTTGATCACAATGTTCATTATCCATGGTTGAATATGGAATAGGTAATAAATAATGAGTGCCAGTCCAGTCGCTCCTCCCTCAAACAAGCGATTGGGCATGATGAGGTAATTTAGTCCAAAGGCAAATAGACCAGCACCAAGCAAAATCAAGACTATATTCTTTATACGAATCATAAGGCCCTCCCAAGAAATCTATATATCAATTGTAAAAGATTTTCATATAAAAAACAAGTCTATTTTTCAAGTGATTTTTTGCCTATTTTTTGGTAAAATGGAATGAATATCTCAGAGCCTATTTTCACCAGTAAAGCGCATAATATCCAGTGATATTTTTTGCTAGTCTAGTAAGTGTTTGTTGAAAAACGAACAATGCTTAGCCTAAAAGATGGTCCTAGATGGAACTGCCAACTGTGAATATAGGTTCAAAGAATGAGGAGAAGGATGAGTAAGGGTTTTTTTATTACATTTGAAGGTCCAGATGGGGCTGGGAAGACAACGGTTTTGCAGGAATTGTTACCAGCCTTGCAGGAGCTAGGTCCAGAAGTGGTGACAACTAGAGAACCAGGCGGAGTGGCCATTGCTGAGGACATTCGCTCCATTATTTTGGATCCAGCCAATACGGAAATGGATGATAAGACGGAGCTCTTACTCTTTATCGCAGCCCGTCGTCAGCACTTGAAAGAAAAAATCTTACCTCCCTTGGCTGAAGGTAAGTTGCTTTTAATTGATCGCTTTATCGATTCCTCCATTGCCTATCAAGGCTTTGGAAGGGGCTTGGATGTGGCTGATATTAACTGGCTCAATCAGTTTGCGACAGATGGCTTGAAACCTGATTTGACCCTCTATTTTGACATTGATGCAGAAGAGGGTCTAGCTCGAATTGCTCGCAATGCGGATCGAGATGTGGACCGTCTGGACATGGAAAAGGCAGATATGCATAAGCGTGTTCGGCAGGGCTATCTCAGTATTTTAGAAAAAGAGCCAGAGCGTTTGGTCAAGATTGATGCTAGTCAGCCTTTAGATGCTGTTGTTGCGGATGCTTTGTCAGTCATTAAGAAACGGTTTGCGGAAAGAGCATGAAAATTGAAGAACTAAGACAGTTACAAGCTGGCCTATTCCAGCGATTTGTGACCATTTTGGAGCAAGGACGTCTGGCCCATGCCTATCTGTTTTCTGGTGATTTTGCCAGTTATGACATGGCTATTTTTCTCAGCCAGTCCTTATTTTGTGGGGAAAAAGTAGGTGTGTTACCTTGTCAGAATTGTCGAACTTGTCGTTTGATTGAAGCGGGTGAGTTTTCAGATGTGACCTTGCTAGCTCCCCAGGGCAATATCATCAAGACAGAAACTGTTCGTGAATTGGTCAAGAATTTTTCTCAGTCAGGTTTTGAATCTAGCAAACAGGTTTTTATCATTCGAGATGCTGAGAAAATGCATGCCAATGCAGCCAATTCTCTCCTGAAAGTAATCGAGGAACCTCAGTCGGATATCCATACTTTTCTCTTGACCAATCAGGAAGAAGCAGTGCTTCCGACCATTAAAAGTCGAACCCAGATTATCGGCTTTCCTAAAAATCTGTCCCTCTTGGAGCGGATGCTGGAGGAAGAAGGTTTGTTGAAAAACCAGGCCAGTCTGTTAGCACGACTGGTTTCTAGTCAGGAAGAGGCCCTGAAATTAGCAGAGAATAAGAATTTTCTGGAGCTAATGGGTCAGGCTAGGAAATTTATCGACCTGCTGCTGACCGACAGCAATCGGGCTTATTTGCAGGTAGGTAGCTTGCTTTCCTTGGCTGTGGAAAAGGCAGAGCAAGGACGATTGTTTGATTTACTCAGTCTATTATTAGCAGAAAGAATGTCGGAGCCACAGGTAATTGAAAAAATGGATAACCTACTAAGAGCCAAGGAAATGTGGCATGCCAATGTCAGCCTACAGAATAGTTTGGAGTATCTGACATTAAAATAAGCAGAAAGGAAGACCATGGATAAGAAAGAAATTTTTGATGCCCTAGATGATTTTTCACAAAATCTCTTGACCACCTTAGCAGAGGTAGATGCCATAAAGAAGCATTTACAGGGTGTCATTGATGAAAATACGACCTTGCGTTTGGAAAATTCCAAATTGCGTGAGCGTCTTGAGAAGGAAGATAAGATAGGCCATAAGTCATCCAACTTTGGTAAGGAAAACTTGGAACATATCTACGAAGATGGCTTCCATATCTGTACCTTCTCTTATGGACAACGCAGGGAAAATGATGAACCGTGTATGTTCTGCATTGAATTATTGAATCGAGAATAGCATGAAAGTACAAAAATCATTTAAGGGACAGACTAGCTTTGGGACCTTATATCTGGTTCCTACCCCTATTGGAAACCTTCAGGATATGACCTTTCGAGCTATCCAGGCCTTGAAAGAAGTAGATGTCATTGCAGCGGAAGATACTCGCAATACAGGACTTCTGCTCAAACATTTTGAGATTGAAACTCGTCAAATCTCCTTCCATGAGCACAATGCTCATGAAAAAATTCCAGTTCTGATAGACTGGCTCAAGTCGGGTCAATCCATTGCCCAGGTATCTGATGCAGGTCTGCCTTCTATCTCGGATCCTGGTCATGACTTGGTCAAGGTGGCGATTGAAGAAAACATCCCAGTTGTAGCCCTACCTGGTGCTTCAGCAGGTATTACAGCCTTGATTGCCTCGGGATTGGCTCCCCAGCCACATATTTTCTATGGTTTTTTACCGAGAAAAGCAGGGCAACAAAAGGACTTTTTCCAAGAAAAACGTGCCTACCCTGAAACACAGATTTTCTATGAATCTCCTTATCGGGTAGCGGATACCTTGGAAAATATGCTATCCGTCTATGGAGATCGCCAAGTGACTATCGTTCGGGAATTGACCAAGCTCTATGAAGAGTACCAGCGAGGAAGTATCACAGAAGTTCTAGATTATCTGAAGGAAAATCCCCTTAAGGGTGAGTGTTTAATCATCGTTGCAGGTGTTGGTGAAGAAGAGTTACCATCCGTAGACGAAGTGGATCTAAAGGCAGAGGTGGAAAAGGAAATCGCAATGGGGCGCAAACCCAACCAGGCCATCAAGGAAGTAGCTAAACGCTACCAACTCAAAAAACAAGAAGTATATGATCTATATCATGGACTAGGCTGAGTCTAGTCCTTTTCTCATTTTCCGTACCTTTTCTGAGAATGTAGCTTATTTTATGGAATTTTCAGAATACTTGTGATATAATGAACGCATTCTAATTTTGGAGGGAATTTATGACAATCTACAACTTCTCTGCAGGTCCTGCAGTATTGCCAAAACCAGTGCTTGAACGCGCTCAAGCTGAATTCTTGGACTACAATGGTTCGGGAATGAGTGTTTTGGAGATGTCCCATCGCTCCAAAGACTTTGATGATATTATTAAAGGTGCTGAAGCAACCCTTCGTGAACTCATGGCTATTCCGGATAACTATAAAGTTATTTTCTTGCAAGGTGGAGCATCTTTGGAATTTACCATGATTCCTCTCAATTTTGCCCAAGGTAAAAAAGCCTACTATTTAGCAGGTGGTTCATGGGGTAAAAAAGCCTATACTGAGGCTGTAAAACTGTCTAAGACCATTGACTTTGAACCAATCTTGCTGGGCTCAACAGAAGATATCACCTATGCAGAATTGCCAACTTTTGATAAAAACGATATCGATCCAAACGCAGCTTATGTTCACTTGACCACCAACAATACCATCGAAGGTACAGCTGTTTACGACATTCCAGATACCAACGGCGTTCCAGTTATTGGCGATATGTCTTCCAATATCCTGGCTGCTCGTTACAATGTAGAAGACTTTGCCATGATTTATGCAGGGGCTCAGAAGAACATCGGGCCAGCTGGTGTGACAGTTGTCATTGTGCGTGAGGATTTCCTTAACGATCAACCAATGCTTTCAAGCATGTTGGACTACCGTATTCAAGCAGAAAATGAGTCACTATATAACACGCCGCCTGCATACTCTATCTACATTTCTAAGCTAGTCTTTGAATGGGTCAAAGAAATTGGTGGTGTGGACGAAATGGAGAAAATCAACCGCGAAAAGTCTGGCTTGCTTTATGACTACATTGATCAGTCTAATTTCTACAAAAACCCAGTTCGTAAAAAAGAAGAGCGATCAGTAGCTAATATTCCATTTGTGTCCCCAAGTGAAGAGCTGGATGCCAAATTTGTCAAAGAAGCGACAGCAGCAGGCTTCAAGAACATCAAGGGCCACCGTTCTGTTGGCGGTATGCGAGCATCCCTCTACAATGCCTTCCCACGTCAAGGTGTGGTCGACTTGATTGACTTCATGAAAAAATTTGAAGCGGAGAATGCTTAATGGAAATCCGTCTTGCACATCCCAATGAAGTAGGATCAATTTGTCAGATTATGGATCAGGCCAAGGCTTTCCTAGCAGATTCTGGCAGTAGCCAATGGCAAGGTGCTTATCCTAATCAAGATACGATTTTTGAGGATATTTTAAGTGGCAAGGGCTATGTTGGTCTGGTGGACGGTAAAGTTGCTGTATATGCGGCTGTATTTCGTGGGACAGAGGCTGCCTATGAAGCCATTTATGACGGCAAGTGGCAGCACAATAATCCTCTCTATACGACTATTCACCGTGTGGCGGTTGCTGAAGGTTTCCGTGGCCAAGGTGTGGTTCAGACCTTCCTACAAGGGATAATTGAAGGGCAAAAGGGACCAGATTTCCGCTGTGACACCCATGAGAAAAACCTGCCCATGCAACACATTCTGGAAAAACTAGGCTTTGTCTATTGTGGCAAAATTCCCTTGGACGGAGAACGCCTAGCCTACCAAAAAATCAAGCATAAGAGCGAACGCAGTCTCTATCAGGAGGTTAGTGAAGACGATCGTTGGTTACTTGGAAATAATTAAAAATATGAAAGAAAGTCAGGCGGAGGCTCTTCCGCCTTTTTAGGTAAGAATAATGGTATTTAGCGTACGAACATTTAACAATATTAACCAAGTTGGTCTGAAGGAATTGGGCAATCGTTTCCAGATTGATGGAGATCATGCAGCAAATCCAGATGCCTTTATCATCCGTTCTGAAAACTTGCACGGCTTTGATTTTCCTGAAAATCTCAAGGCTATTGCCCGCGCGGGTGCAGGGACCAACAATATCCCAATCGATGAAGCGACTGAGAAAGGGATTGTGGTCTTCAATACTCCTGGAGCCAATGCCAACGCCGTAAAAGAAGCAGTCATTGCTTCTATCCTCTTGTCTGCGCGTGACTATATCGGTGCGACTGCTTGGACCAATACCTTGTCAGGTGATGATGTGCCAAAGCAAGTGGAGGCAGGTAAGAAGCAGTTTGCAGGGACTGAAATTTCAGGCAAAACCCTTGGTGTTATCGGACTCGGTGCTATCGGTGCCCGTATTGCCAACGATGCTCGCCGTCTAGGTATGAATGTTCTTGGCTACGATCCGTATGTGTCTATTGAAACAGCATGGAGCATTTCTAGTCACGTCAAGCGTGTAGATGATTTGAAAGAAATTTTTACCAATGCCGACTATATCACTGTCCACGTTCCTTTGACAGATAAGACCCGTGATTTGTTCAATGCGGACAGTTTTGGTCAAATGAAAAAAGGGACAACCTTAATCAACTTTGCTCGTGGTGAATTGGTCAACAATGCCGACTTGTTTGAAGCTATTGAAGCAGGAGTTATCAAGAAGTACATTACTGACTTTGGTACCGAAGAAGTACTTAATAAGGACAATATTATCGTCTTCCCACACGTTGGAGGCTCAACAGAAGAAGCGGAGCTTAACTGTGCTATTGCGGCTGGTCAAACCATCCGACGCTTTATGGAGACTGGTGAAATTATCAACTCCGTCAATTTCCCAAATGTCAAACAATTTTTGGATGCTCCATATCGTATCACCTTGATTAACAAGAATATTCCAAATATGGTAGCAAAAATTACTACAGCCGTGTCTGAATTGGGCATTAACATTGACAATATCATTAACAAGTCAAAAGGTGACTATGCCTATACCTTGCTAGACTTGGATGAGGCAGATAAGGGTAAAATTGACCAGTTGGTTGCTAATTTTGAAGCAACAGAGTCTATAGTTAAGGTTCGTGTTATCAAAAATAAAAACTAAGTATGTATGTAAAAAACATCTACCAGAGCCCACTAGGTCCCATGTCCTTGGTAGCCAGTGATAGAGGCTTGCGCGGTGCCTGGTTCGAAGGGCAGAAATATTTTGAACGTGGTTTAGATGAAAAGCCTGTGCTAGGCTCACATCCTATTTTAAACAGTACAAGACTGCTCCTAGATGCATACTTTTCAGGTGAGCAGGTAGATTTTTCAGACCTCCCCTTAGAGCCTGTTGGGATAGATTTTCAAGAAAAAGTCTGGCGGCTATTAAAAGAGATACCGCATGGCCAGACGACCAACTATGGAAGACTGGCCCAGCAACTTGGTCTTCGGTCTGGTCAGGCTGTGGGGGGAGCGATTGGGCGTAATCCCTACTCTATCATTGTTCCCTGTCATCGTGTTCTCAATCAAAAGGGACAGTTGACAGGTTATGCAGGTGGCTTGGACAAGAAAATCTGGCTCTTGCAACATGAAAATCCACACTTTGAGGTGAAAAAATGATTTTATATTATGAGTATCCTAAATGCTCGACCTGTCGGGCAGCCAAGGCAGAGCTAAAGAGTTTGGGCTTGGAATTTGAAGCAATTGACATTAAGGCGACGCCTCCCAGTGCTGACCAGCTCAAATCTTGGATGGAAGCAACTGGTTTAGACTTGAAAAAGTATTTTAATACGTCTGGTAATAGTTACCGTGAACTTGGTCTTAAAGATAAATTTGATAGTTTGACTGTGGACCAAGCATTAGACTTATTAGCTAATGATGGCATGCTGATTAAGCGTCCCTTGCTGATTCAGGATGGAAAAATCTTGCAGATTGGTTATCGAACAAAATACGAAAATCTCGGTTTATAGGGCCGAGATTTTTTGATGATTGAGCGAAAATTCTAGAGAGCATATTCCACGGTGATGTACTCATGATGTTGTTTGAGGGTATCAAGGATATGGGGCTTCTTGGCAACAAGCTGTCGCATGATGTCGTGTTCAACATCTTGAAGGTGTATCTTTATCCGAACCTGCATGCCTTGTTTATAGATATGAATATCCACATCCTCAGTTTCTTCTAAGTATTGTTCTAATATCTCATAAAGACATTCTTGAATTTCAGGTAGATGGACAGTACCATGGGCTAGTTCTTTAAATGAGGTAATGAGTAGGGTGAGAGGTTCCTTGAATGAGATTAGGGCAAGAGCAAGGGTTACGAAGAAATCACCTGTATAATGCAGAAAATCTAGGGGGCTCTTGTTAGGGATAAAGGCTAAGAATAGAAAGGCTACTCCAATGGCTGCTGAAATCAGACCGTCAATCAGATTGCCCTTGGCCTCGGCGGCGATGATGGTCGAAATATTGCCGATTTTTTTATTCATATAGCGATTGTAGGCATAAAGACCAAAGCAGACAAAGAGCATTATACTGGTGTAGGGGATAACAGGTCCAGTGGTCATCTTGTGGGCAATGCCATGGACAAAGTAAGCAAAGGCGGTTGCTGCAGTTTCTAAGACAGCAAAAATCAGGAGAAGTAAGGTTGCCAAGGATTTCATAATGGCATAGAGTGGTTCTAAAAAGTGTAATCCTTGGGGAAAGGTTGCCGTTTTCCTATGACTATGCTTGGAGATATGGTATGCGACCAGGGAAGATATAAAGGCAATGAGGGAAAAAACGCCATCAAGCAAGAGGGCATTTAGGTCAGTCATGATATAGACGGCTAGACCTGCTAAACCGTTTAAGCCATTGATAATAGCAGAAACGGTCAAGCAATGTGCTTCAATTTTCTTTGGATTCATTGATGACCTCCTTAACTGGTTTATTATATATTTATTATATCAATCTTTTTACTTTTCGGCAAGCGTGATGAATGTGCAATCAAAACTGTTCTGTAAATGAAAAAAAGAAGAGCTAGAGCTCTTCTTAATATTAGATATCAATTTCCATAACAATTGGTGTATGGTCTTGGCGGGCACCAGAATCAATCATATCTGACTTGGTTACCTTATCAGCGATACGGTCGCTGACCAACCAGTAGTCGATTCTCCAGCCTGTGTTGTTGATTTTGCTGGTGCGGCTGCGTTGAGCCCACCACGTATAGGCGTTGAGGACATCCCCATGTAAGTGGCGGAAGGTATCTGTGAAGCCTTTAGCAAGTAGATTTGTAAATCCTTCACGCTCTTCGTCTGTAAATCCTGGTGACTGGCGGTTGCTAGCTGGGTTGGCCAGGTCAATTTCCTTGTGGGCAACGTTGTAGTCACCTGTGGCTAGGACTGGTTTTTGGCTGTCAAGCTGAGATAGGTATGCAGCATACTGGACGTCCCAGATTTGGCGGTCGGCCAATCGTTTCAAGCCATCGCCAGCGTTTGGCGTATAAACCTGGGTAACATAGAAGTCGTCAAACTCTAGCGTGATGATGCGCCCTTCAGAGTCCATAGTAGTTGGCGCACCAATCTCTGGGAAGCTAATGGTCGGTGTTAGGTGGTTTTTATAGAGGAAGAGGGTACCTGCATAGCCCTTGCGTGCAGGCTCAACAGATGAACGCCAGGTATTTTCATAGCCAGGGAAGTAGCTTTCAAGGATTTCCAAGTGTTTTTTGGTTGGCCCCTTGTCAGAGAGCTTGGTTTCCTGAATGGCAATAATGTCGGCATCTTCCGCAACTAGCGTGTCAATCACGGCGCGGGATAGGAGGGCGCGTGGGGATTCAGCTGTCAGAGCAGCATTGAGGGAATCAATGTTCCAAGAAATGAGTTTCATACAGGTTCCTTTTCTAGTTTCTTACTGTTTTTACATTATACCAAAAATCCCCCTTTCAAGCGAACAAGGGAATTTGAAAAAATTTTTCAAATTTTGTGTTATAGTACTAAAAGTATGGTACAATAGTAGCAAATAAATCTTTGGTTTCGGAGGTTGTTATGAAAAGAAAATTGATTGGCTTTGCCTGGCTAGCTCTTATCCTAGAGATGCTAGTCTACTACTGGTATCAGCTACCCGCTATCAATGTGTTTAGTTTGGGTTTCTGGGTTTTCGTCTTGCAATCGACAGCCCTGGCCTGGTTGATTTTGCTTTTTAGCAATCCAGCAGGACTTGTTCAACAGGCTACCAAAGTGTCAGGTAGACAGCGTCAGGTGACAACCTACAATATCAATCCTAAACTGCCTGCCTTTCTTAGTTGGACTGGTCGCCTCTGGCTCTTAGTTGTTCTTGCCTTGGTTGGACTGGGGATTTTCAACTCTCCTATCTTCCGAGCTAAAGATTATGCGGCGGTCATTTCAGTGACGGATGCAGATTTCAAGTCGGATTTCCCTGAAACCGATATTTCCAAGCTGGCTCTCTTGGACCGTGCTTCGGCTGAGAAAATCGGTGACACCTATCTGGGCACCATCGATAAGGTTTCCCAGTTTGGTATTTCTGATGACTATCGTCAGATTACCATCGGTCAGCAACCTTTCCGTGTGTCGCCCTTGGAGTATAAGTCTTTTTGGAAATGGCTGAGCAACCATCAAGATGGGATTGGCTACTATGTTAAGGTCAATCAGACGACAGGGAAAGCAGAGCTTGCCAAGCTGAGCAAGTCCATGCATTATTCCGATTCGGAGTATTTGTTCAATGACACCCTGCGTCATCTCCGGATGCAATACCCAACAACCATTTTTGGAAAACCGTCCTTTGAAGTGGATGATGAGGGCAATCCTTACTATATCGCAACGACTTACCAACCAAAATTTGGTCTGTCTTCCAATGATCCGACTGGTGCCATAGTCTTGGATGCCGTGACAGGCGAGAGCAAGGAGTACAGTCTGGCAGATATTCCTGAGTGGGTGGACCGCGTTTATTCAGCCAGCAATGTGATTAGTCGTGTCGATGATCATTACACCTACCAAAATGGTTTCTGGAATACCATTTTCAGCCAAACAGGTGTCAAACATACAACTGACAGCTACAATTATATTTCTATCGGTTCTGATATTTACCTCTATACAGGCATTACCTCAGCTACAGCAGATTCATCCAACCTTGGATTTATTCTGGTCAATATGCGGACCCGTGAAATCACAAACTACAAACTAGCTTCAGCGACTGAAACTGCAGCCCAAGAATCAGCAGAAGGGGAAGTACAGGAAAAGGGCTATCAGGCAACAGCACCAAGTCTGGTCAAATTAGCAGATACTGCCTACTACTTGGTTTCTCTCAAAGATGATGCTGGTTTGGTCAAGTCCTATGCCCTGGTCGATGCGGAAGATTACCAACAAGTAACAGTCAACAATGACGTGGCGTCCCTTATTTCGCAAGTGACAGGAAGAGATGCTTCAAGTCTAACAGGCCTCAATACAAGCGACTCTGGAGAAGTTGAAGAAGCAGAAGTGATTTCTGGCAAGGTTGAAGCCTTGGCCAGCCAGATGATTGCTGGTTCAACGGTTTACTATATTCAATCAGAAGGTCAGATATACAAGGTTAAGGCAACTGAGGATAGTACAGACAAGCTACCATTTATCAAGGTCGGAGATAGTTTTACAGGTCAACTGGATAAGAACAATTACCTGAAAAATGTGACTATTAGTCAAGAATAATTTGAAAGAAGAGCGGGAATTGACTTTAGGGCAGACCTGCTCTTTTCTTTGTATTTTGGTGCTAAATATACGTTTTTGTGGTATAATGTGGCAGGCTTGTATTTGTTCATCTGTAGAACAAATAGGCTATTCTATTTTAAGGAGTAACTTGTGAATTTATTTAGAAAAAAACAAGCAAGTGGACGGAGCAGTTATATGCGGCGCCACTTGGGCTTGGTGGATTTGATTTTATTAGGGATTGGTTCCATGGTGGGAACGGGAATTTTTACGGTCACTGGCCTAGCGGCGGCGCAATATGCAGGTCCAGCTTTGATTATATCGATTGTAATTGCCGCAGTTTCTGTTGGTTTAACGGCCTTATTTTACGCTGAATTTGCCTCTCGAATCCCGACAAACGGTGGGGCCTACGGCTATCTCTATGCGGTATTTGGTGAATTTCCTGCCTGGCTTGCAGGTTGGTTGACCATTATGGAATTTTTGACAGCAGTGTCCAGTGTGGCATCGGGCTGGGGTTCTTATTTGAAAGGTTTGTTAGCTAATTTTGGTCTTGCTCTGCCAACGGCCTTGAATGGCACTTTCAATCCAGCTCAAGGAACCTATATCGACCTTTTACCAGTCTTGGTGCTGATTTTCGTGGTTGGTGTGGTTCTACTCAATTCCAAGGCTGCCCTTCGATTTAACTCGGCTCTAGTTGTATTGAAATTTTCAGCATTAGCTCTTTTCATCCTTGCTGGGCTCTTCTTCATTAAGCCTGAGAACTGGTCCAATTTTGCTCCATTTGGTTTTGGGGCAGTCTATGGTGGTCAGGCTGGTATTATGGCAGGGGCTTCTCTGATGTTCTTTGCCTTCCTTGGTTTTGAGTCTATTTCCTTGGCGATTGATGAAGTCAAAAGCCCTGAGAAGAATGTACCAAAGGGAATTGTATTGTCCTTGTCTATCGTAACCATTCTTTACATAGTCGTGACCTTGGTCTTGACCGGAATGGTGCACTATAGCAAGCTTAATGTAGCGGATGCGGTTGCCTTTGCTCTTCGTGAAGTGGGCTTGGGCTGGGCAGCAAGTTATGTATCTGTCGTAGCTATCTTGACCCTGATTACGGTATGTATTTCCATGACCTACGCCCTATCTCGTATGGTTTACTCCATCAGCCGTGATGGGCTCTTGCCTAAATCGCTCAGCCAATTGACAGCGACTAGCAAGGTTCCTAAAAATGCGACTATTTTAGTGGGTATCTTTGCGGCAATCTGTGCAGGAATTTTCCCTCTGGCTAGTATTGCCAGCTTCCTCAATATTTGTACCCTAGCCTATCTGATTATGCTGGCCCTTGGCCTTATCCGCTTGCGTCAGGTTGAAGGTTTACCAAAAGAAGATCAATTCAAAACGCCATTTGTACCAGCTTTGCCAATCCTTTCCATCATTATCTGCCTGTCCTTTATGTTCCAGTACAGCCTAGATACCTGGATTGCCTTTGGAGTGGCGCTCATCGTAGGAAGTTTGATTTATCTTTTCTATGGATATAAACATTCGGAAGTTCATTCCAAATAAGCAAATTAAATATAGTAAAAAGAGATGGTTCTGTGCCATCTCTTTTGCTTTACAAAATAAAGGGTTCGATTTTTAACTCTATCTTATCTCCGTACTTAGCCTGCAAATCGTCTGCAAGAGGATGATAGAGAGTTCGTAATTGTTCAATCTTGTCTGGGAACTGCTTGCCAACGTAGTCAAATTTACACTCAATGGTTAAAAAGAGTTGATGGAAGAGTTCGTTGATCTGGTTCAGGCGGGCAATCATCTCTTCATCTTCTTTCAGAAAATCTGGAATTTCTGAGCGATTGTTGACAAAGCCGTCGATGAGTTTTACGGGGAAAGAGCCGTATTCTAGGACAAATTCGTACATAGGGTTCTCCTTATCATTGTTAGGACTATTGTAGCATAGTTTGGAGTGTGACAAAAGGATTTCAATTCTATTGCTGTTTAAGTTTTGTTTAACATTATTTTTAGTTTCGTTTAAAGGTTGACCGTTAAACTAAGGACTATAAACGAGGCAGGTAACTGCCAAGCACTTGAAATAAAGAGGGAAAAAGATGAAAACTAGAATTGTACAAAAACAATTTAAACGCATTGAAACAAAATACATCGTTGATAAAGAAACATTTGTACTACTCGAAAAGGATTTGCAGCAACACATGGTTTCAGATGAGTTTGCGACTTCGACTATCACAAATGTCTATTTTGATAATGAAGATTTCGACATGATTCAAGACTCCATTGCCAAGAAAAATGGGCGTGAAAAAATCCGAATGCGGATCTACGATGCCCAGCCATCTGCAGGTAGCCAGGCCTTTCTAGAAATCAAGAAGAAAGAGAATAAAATCGGCTATAAGTATCGCTTGACTTCTAATCCTTTGTCGGTAACCAACTATATCGAAAAAGGTGTGATAGATCAGACCATCACAGATGAAATGGTGACGTCTGAGTTGGAACGGTTACGTGAACGTTATGGAGCCATCAAGCCGATGATGTATATCTATTATGACCGTGTGTCCTATAAAGGTATTGAGGACAAGAAAATTCGTTTAACCATTGATAAAAATTTGCTTTATCGTCATTACGAGGTTGCAGCAACAGAAGGGAAATTTGGAGAAGCTCTTCTAGATCCCAACAAGGTCATTATGGAAATCAAGGTACCAGAGCAGTTGCCAGACTGGTTGTTAGCCTTGTTAGAAAAATACCAGCTGGAGAAGCAATCATTTTCAAAATATGGAAATGCCTACAAGCTGGCCCATCAAATGCGCAGAGAGGAAGTAGCCCTACATGCAATTGTTTAATAGTATCTTTTCAACATCAAATAACCATATTACCCTAACTCAGATGTCCCTGATTTTTGGTGTCAGTCTTGCTATGGGTGTGCTCCATGCAGCTGTTTATAAATACAAATCTAATTATACTAAGGAATTTGTTATTAGCCTCAGCCTGATGCCTGCCCTAATTGCTGTTATTATCGCCTTGGTCAATGGAAATTTGGGAGCAGGTGTGGCGGTGGCTGGGACCTTCAGTTTGATTAAGTTTCGTTCTGCCGCAGGTTCATCTAAGGAAATGCTAGCCATTCTATTGGCCATGGCCATTGGTCTGGCAACGGGTATGGGTTTCCTTGGACTTGCCGTTTTTATGACCCTAGTCTTGTCAGCCTGTATCTTGATTTTTGAAAACATTGGTTTTGCCCAGGTTAATCAGAACCGCCGCCATCTCCTAGTGACTGTACCGATTGAGTTTGACTATGATCAATTTTTTGAAAATCAATTTGGTAGTTCTTGTAAACAAGCAGACCTCATTTCCCTCAAATACAAGCAGAAAAAAGAAGCCCTTGTTTTAGAATACCAAGTTCTTCTGGAAAAATCAGTGACGGACAAAAAACTGGTTGATACCATCTTAACCGCTGGACCCCTAGATGTTATTCTGAACAAGCAAATGCCTAAGAAAAAATATTTATAAAATCAAAGAAGCCCTGGATTTCCAAGGCTTTTTCTCTGTCACTTAGAATTGGAATTCACAAGTGAAGTATTTATATGAAAGTGTTGAACTGTGAATATAGGTTCTTAGCTTATTTTTCATAAAAATCAACGCTGTAATCCAGCAAAGTATCTCCATCGTAGCGGAAGCAGGCAGAGAAGAAAGGACGGTTTTCCAAGAGCCATTCCTGAAAATGACGGTCACCTTCCCAGGTGGGCTTGGACAGAACTTGGTCATAAGGAACCCACTCCAAATCGCCTTCGTTGCAGTCAATAAGACTTCCTTCAAAGCCAGTAATTTTGAAGACATAGGTGTACCAGTCTGTGTTTGGAGTAAAGTCTGGGAAGGTGATAACCCCTTTGAGGGCGTGTTTAGTGACGGTCAGACCCGTTTCTTCCAAGACCTCGCGAATGGCACAGGCTTGCGGTGTTTCTCCAGGTTCCAATTTGCCACCCACTCCAATCCATTTACCTTGATGGACATCGTTTTCCTTTTTATTTCGATGAAGGAGGAGAAATTCTTTGCCATTATCAATGTAGCAAATGGTAGCGAGTTGAACAGGTTTTTTAGTCATGGTGGCTCCTTGAAAATATTTTTCTTCATTATACCATAAAGCTCCTTGTATGAGTATGTCAGCCTTCTATCTGACAGGGGACAGTTTTTGGATTAGCATACTGAAAGCCCTTTTCTGAAAAGGGAATTTAGGGTATAATAAGAACATCAAACTATTTAAGGTGTATTATGTCAAAACAAGAACAAATCGAACAAACCATTTATCAATTATTGGAATTACTAGGTGAAGACCCGAATCGTGAAGGGCTCTTAGATACGCCTAAGCGGGTCGCTAAAATGTATTTAGAAATGTTTAACGGCTTAGAAGAGGACCCAAAAGACCAATTTACAGCTGTTTTTTCAGAGGGACATGAGGAAGTGGTCTTGGTCAAGGATATTCCCTTCCACTCCATGTGCGAACACCATTTAGTGCCTTTTTATGGCATTGCCCATGTAGCCTATATTCCTAGCAAGGGTCGTGTGACAGGTCTGAGTAAGCTGGCACGTGCAGTAGAAGTAGCCAGTCGCCGTCCCCAGTTACAAGAACGCTTGACCCATCAGGTTGCCCATGCCCTTCAAGATGCACTTGAACCAGAAGGTGTTTTTGTCATGGTAGAAGCAGAGCACATGTGCATGAGCATGCGTGGTATTCGCAAGCCAGGTAGCAAGACGGTGACGACTGTTGCCCTCGGTAAATACAAGGAAGATGCCATCTTGCGCCGTGAACTCTTGTCCATGATCCACAATAAATAGGAGGTCCTATGTCTATTCAAGACTTAACAAATCAAGTGACTATTATGGGAATTCTCAATGTGACCCCAGATTCTTTTTCCGATGGAGGCAACTACAATGAAGTAGAAGCTGCCTTGGTTCAGGTGGAAAAATTATTGGCAGATGGGGCGACCGTCATTGATGTCGGTGGTGAGTCCACTCGTCCAGGTGCAACATTTGTGTCTGAAGAAGATGAAATTGCACGCGTGGTGCCCATTATCCGTGCTATCAAAGAAAACTATGACTGTCTTGTCAGCGTCGATACCTATAAAACAGGCACAGCACGTGCAGCCTTGGAAGCAGGTGCAGATATTTTAAACGATGTCTGGGCAGGTCTTTATGATGGGGAAATGTTGGCTCTGGCTGCGGAGTACAAGGTGCCCATCATGCTCATGCACAATCAGAAAGAAGAAAGCTATGCGGATGTTGTTGGAGAAGTTAAAAACTTTCTAGCTGAGCGGGCTCAAGCTGCTTTGGATGCTGGAATAGCTGCAGGCAAGATTTGGTTGGATCCAGGCTTTGGCTTTTCTAAGAATGTTCAGCATAATTTGGATCTCTTGCAAGGTTTGGATCAGATTACTGGTCTTGGTTATCCGGTTTTATTCGGGATTTCCCGTAAGCGCGTGGTGGATTACTTGCTTGGGGGAAATAGTTTACCGACTGATCGTGATCAAGCTACAGCAGCCCTGTCCGCCTGGGCAGTTCAAAAAGGCTGTAAAATGGTCCGTGTCCATGATGTCGCTGCCAACCGTGACATCGTTAAAGTTTGGGACCAATTGACTTCTGGAGGTCAACATGGATAAGATTTCTCTTAATAAATGCCGTTTCTATGGTTACCATGGGGCTTTCAAAGAAGAACAGGTTCTTGGTCAAATTTTCACAGTTGACTGTGATTTGTTTGTTGACCTGACAGCAGCTTCTCAAACGGACCAGCTAGAAGATACAGTTCACTATGGTTTGGTTTTTGAAACCATTAAAGCGGTTGTGGAAGGTAAGCCCTATCGCCTGATCGAAAAGGTAGCCGGTGTCATCTGTCAAGAGATTTTTGACCAATTTCCAATGGTAGAAAAAATTCGCTTGGCCATTTACAAGGAAAATCCGCCCATTGCTGGTCATTATGATGCTGTTGGGGTTGAACTGGAGCGTGAACGACCATGAAACATCTAGCCTATCTCAGTATCGGTGGGAACATGGGCGACCGGCAAGCCTACTTACAGGCTGCCTTAAAAAAACTGGACAAACACCCAGACTGCCGACTTGGTTCGGTTTCCCATATCTATGAAACACCAGCTTGGGGCAAGACGGATCAGGCTGATTTCCTCAATCTAGCCTGTCAAGTGTATACTGATTTGTCTGCCCAGGAATTTTTAACTTTCTGCCAAGAGATTGAGCAGGACCTTGACCGCGTACGGATTGAAAAATGGGGCCAACGCACCATTGATTTGGACATTATTTTTTGGGATGATCAAGTGATTGAGGAAGAAAACCTCATCGTTCCCCATCCCTATGCTCATGAGCGGGCATTTGTGCTTTTACCGCTGACTGATATTGCGGCCGATTACTATCATCCTGTCTTGCAAAAGACAGTTGCAGAATTATTGCTTCCCTTGAAAGATGTAAAAGATATTAAGAAATTGAATTTAAAAATGCAATAGTATAGAAAAATAGTAGGAGAATTATGGAAATATTAGCGATTTTAGGAGTTTTATTGGCTGTTGTAGCCATTATTTATTTAACGTCAAAGAATTTACATGTCATTGTGGCAGCGCCAGTAGCTAGTTTGATTATTTTGCTGACCAACCAGATGAATGTGTTAGAGGTCATGTTGGGACAGGAGAAGTCTTACATGACAGGCTTGGCAGGTTTTTTAATCAATAACTTTGCAATTTTTATGCTAGGCTCTATCTTGGCACGTTATATGGAGGCAAGTGGGGCTACCTTGACCATTGCTAATAGCATTCTAAAATTAGTGGGGAAAGATAGTCCTTATAAGGTCTTGCTAGCTTTGGCCCTCATTACAAGTATTTTGACCTATGGAGGTGTGAGTATTTTTGTTGTAATATTTACTCTCTTGCCTCTGTCACGTCCTCTTTTCAAAGAGTTAAATATCAACTGGGCTCTATTCCCACTACCAGTCTTTATGGGTGCTAGCACCTATACCATGACAACCTTACCGGGTACACCGTCCATTCAGAACGTTATTCCGACCAAGGTTTTGGGAACAAGTTTGACAGCGGCTCCGCTTATCAGTTTGGCTGCTAGTGCGGTTCTCTTGCTCTTTGGCTTGTTTTACATGGGCTACTGTCTCAAGAAGAGCTTGGCAAATGGGGAAACCTACACGGAGAATGTTGACGATGTGGTTGTGGACTTAGATACAAAAAGACCAAACCTCTTCTTCTCAGTCTTGCCCTTGCTTAGTCTGATTGCGACCATCTTCCTTTTGAATAAAACTCCGAATGTTTTGGTCATTGGCTTGTTGGTATCTATTGTTTTATCAGCCATCTTGTTCTACCCATATCTGCCTAATCAGAAGGAACTTCTGAATACAGGGGCGACTGCTTCTATTGTTCCTGCCTTTGCCACTTCAAGTACGGTGGCATTTGGTACTGTCTTGACCTTGTCAGCTGGTTTTGCGGTAATTCAAGAATGGATCCAACAAATTCCGGGTTCGCCTTTGATTAGCTTGTCTGTGTCAACAGCCTTGCTCAGTGGTATTATTGGTTCATCCTCTGGTGCGGTTGGTATCGCCTCAAGTAATTTCTTGCCTGCCTATTTGGAAATGGGGATTGACCCGGAAATCCTTCACCGTGTGGTCGTAGTGGCTTCGGCTATCCTAACAGTTGTACCGCAATCGGGTGTCATGATTACCTTCCACAATCTGTCTAAGTTAAGTATGAAGCGTGGTCTTAAGTACTCATTTGTACTGGTGACTGTCGGACATATCTTGGCACTCATGGTTGTTTTAGCCTTGGTAGGCCTACTTTACTAGAAGAATAGAGATGGGATTTTCATTTGAAAATCCTATTTTTTGCAAAAAACTTAACCACTTTATAATTAACTGGTTGACTAATTGTATGAAAAATTATATACTTTACTGGTAAAATACTTGTTATCTATAGAAGGAGAGTATTGTGAAGAAGAAACGAAATCTTGCCTTGACAGGCATTACCCTCTTGTGTAGTTTGACCTTGTTGGCTTGCCAGCAGAAACAAGCTCAACAAGTTGCTAGTGAAAAAGTAAAGCAGGAACAGGTTCAGAAAGAGGAAATAGTCTATGTTGTTGCTGAGTTAACAACGGATGGTTATGTCCTTATTCATGGTGACCATCAGCACCTGGAAAAAGGTTCGGTTCCCTATGATGCCAAGTTTTTGAAGGAAACCTTGTTAGAGGATAAGAACTACCAATTCAATGAAAAAGATGTCTTGTACAAGGTACGGACAGGTTATATCATTCAAGTGAAGGGCAAGGTCTATTATTATCCTAAGAAGACTGGAGATGGTCTTGTCACTTTAGAGGAAGCGCGGAAATTAACGGCAAATAATCCTGAACATGACCACCATGGACACGATCACAACCATGACCATGCTCATGAAGAGCAAAAACAGTCATCGACCAATCTAGTAGGTGTGGCCGGGATTGATAGACCAACCAGCGACGGTTTTTTATTGAGCGATGCCAAGCAAATTTCAAGCAAGACGGATACGGGCATTATCGTTGAGCATAATGGTCACAGTCACTTTATCTTTTATGGTGACTTGAAAGGTAGTAAGTGGGAGTACCTTATCCCAGCTGGAGCTGATGTGACCAAGAAACAGGAAAATAGTGCATCAGGTCAGTCATCCAGTCAGGCTGGTCAGGACCATTATCAATTCAACCCTGCTGATATTGTAGCTGAGGATGCTAATGGCTATACAGTTCGCCATGGAGATCATTACCATTATATTTTGAAACAAACTGTCGGTGGAAGTGTGGGAAATCCTGTTCATACAGGTGCTAGCCAGTTTGCTAGTTCGAAAGTGGCAGCACCGGTTATGCAAAATCACTTGGTGACTTTACCTGTTTCCCCAATAGCTAGCCTACCAGTTCCAGTAGTTACTGCAGGTGCTAATCAAGCAGCGTCTGTGGTTTCTCGTCAAGGGATTGCTGGGATTGACTATCCGACTAGCGATGGCTTTCTCTTTGATGGAAGTGGGCTTATCGGTCAGAATGCGGTTGGTTTGCTCATTCAACACCAGGGGCATATCCATGTTTTGCGTAGGGAGCAAGTGGCAACTTCTAAGTGGGCTTATTTGCTAGAAGATCAATCTAGTCAAGCTACTCCAATTCAACCACTTCCAGCAGTCCTCACCGATGTGGTTACAAAACCAGTGGAAAAAACGGAAGTAGCAGCCGTTCCAAGTACCTCCAGCCAGTCACCAGCAGCAAGTCCAGCACCTGTTGCTCCGACAGCGGAGATTGTGGCGGATGAGGTCACAGCCAAGCGGAACTACCTGGCCCAAGCCCTCGGTTTGCCGGCCGGTTCCATTACGCTTTTGGATACGCCACAAGGTCAGGCCTTCATGTATCCCCATGGCGACCATGACCATCTGGTGCTATTGAAGAATATTGACCTAACCAAACCTTTTGAAAGTGAAGAGGACTTGACACGAAAAATTGATTACATTTCCAAGGTCTATGGTGTGCCAAAAGAAGCCATCCGAGTTTCTGATACCACCTTTAGTTTCAACGACCCAAGCCATGCCTATGACCCGACCCATGTCCATCCTTATGTGATTTTACGGTCCATGTTGATTATCCCTGAAGTGACTGGTGATCCGGAAACGGACTTTGAAGCGGAGCTTTTGGCGGTAGCCAAGCGGACAGGTATCGCACCGTCTAAACTCATCATTCGTGACAAGAAATTCATCCTGCCACATGGAAGCCATGACCATGTCTTGCATATTCAAGCTGTGGAGGGCATTGAGCCATATCTTGCTAATAAATTGCCAGCTATTTCAGGTAGCTATCAGGAGGGGGAATTTGACCGAGCGACTGTAGATAGTCAGCTTGAAAGTTTGCGTCAAGTGGCAGCTGAAAAGTATGGAACAAGTAGCAAGGAATACCGTCGTATCGAGCGAGCTTTGGACGACTTTGCTAGCAATCTGGATGACCTGGTAACCAATTCGACCAAGGGCTATCTAGCTATGTTGGAGCAATTTGAAAAGGTTCATATCCTAAAAGAAACTACTAGCAATACAGAGGAACAAGTGGACCCACTCTATCAATCCATACTTGAACAGATTCGCTTGCTTGATACCAGCAACCTACCTGTCAATAAGGAAGACCTGACTAGTCAACTCAACCAAGCCAGTCAGGATAAGGACAGACAGGCCTTGCTCAACCTGGAACACCTCTTGCAAGAATTGAAACATTTCCAAGACCGTCCAGATATCACAGCTATGGAGTATATGGATTATTTACTTAGTCAGTTGGATCAGCCGTATTTACCAGCTGATTTGCAAGAAAGATTGGCGAGCACACTGGATCGCTTGTTCCAAGCGACCTTGGGTGGCAATAGTTCCATCAAGCCATTGGACTTGTCCAAGGAACTGGTTGACTTGAAAGTTGCACTCCATTTGGCCAAGGCAGCTAATCAGACCTACCCTATCCAAACCAGTCCTGCCTCTGAAAAATTGCAGGAAAACAGGGCATTCATGGAGGCATTTGTGGGAGATATCCGTGAGATGTTTACTAGACAGATGACCTTCCCTGAAATTGTGGAGAAAACAGAGAATGACACACCAGTAACCTCTCCTGGTCATGTGACGGATAATCAGACCTATCAAGAGCTACTGACTTTGCTTAGACAAACAAATCTAACTGGCACCCAGACCTCACAAACCGCCTGGGTTGAGCGGATTAACCAGGCAAGTTTGAAGGGGGACGAGCGTGAGTTAGCAAGTATTTCCCATAGTTTGAAGGAAATTCAGCACTTCCAAGACCGAGCAGAAATTCGTTTGATGGAATACATGGATTACTTGCTTACTCATATTGACAGCCCTTATCTTCAAGCACCTACTCGTCAGGAAGCGGCTCGCCTCATCAATCAAATCTATGGTTTGGTTGTGCGAAGGGAATTGGCAACTAGTCCAATTTCTTTGGCAGAAGACTTAATTGCCAGCAGTATTGCCGTTGCCAATGATGTAAAAAGGCAAATCAATCAGCAGCTTGAAATGTCAGATGACTATGGAATCATGCAGATGAACCGTCTAGAAATGAATATGTTTGTCGAAGGAACTAGAGATTTCTTTGTCAATCCGTTAAGTTTGCCTGAGGAAGTTCTGGTAAAAGCGGGGCAGACAAGTTCTGTTCCAGCAATTGAAGAAGGTGTAGGACTAGTCAGTCCAACCAGTCAGAATAGTCCTGAAAGCTTATCAGATCCAATCCATGACCATGAAAGTGACAGCAAGGAGGAAAGTCCATCCAGCTTATCACAAGCAGTTGAAGAAAACTCTTCGTCAGAAACTGGCTCAAGCTCTGAACAGGCAATCAGTCCTACAGAGCTTGTTGAGGCAGAAGCGGTCGCTCCAATAACTGTCGAAGGTGCAGAAGAGGAGAGTGTTTCAAATAGCTCAACAAACCCAACAGAAGTGCAAGAAATCCCATCAGTAACGGATGAAACAACCAGTGGACCAGTTTCAGAACCTACAGACACAGCTGTAGAAGAACAAGCTTTGCCTAGTGAAAGTGTTGAGGAAGAAGATGTGGAACTATCCGATGAAGACCTAGAATGGCTGTCCGATATTTTCGGTGAATTTACAGGTTCAACTTCCGAAGAGGAAAGTGAAAACATCGGCTTGACCTGGAAACCGCTAGGGAGCTTCGATTTCAACTCTTTTGATGAATAATACCTAATAAAAAATGTTAAAACCATGGTCTGACCATGGTTTTTCTTGAAAAAATAAAAATAACTTTCTATCATTTGTCAAGTGTGATATAATCAGAATTGCTGAAATCCGAACGATTTTATTTGGGAGAAAATAATGAAAAAACAATCACCATTTATAGTGGCAGGTATTGTCATGCTGGGTGTGGTCATGCGCGCCCCCTTTACAGCCCTTCCTGCTATCTTGACAGATGTAGCTGCTGGTCTGGGAGTAGAGGTCAGTTCTCTAGGTATATTGACCTCTATTCCCTTGATTATGTTTGCCCTCTGTTCTTCCCTAGCTCCTCGCCTAGCTGCTAGATTTGGTATGGAGAAACTCATGGCCATGGTCCTCTTGGTCATGGTTGTTGGATCAGGGATGCGGGTACTGAATCTACCTGCTTTATACATAGGTACTATGCTTGTTGGAGCTACTATTGCCTTTATCAATGTTCTCTTGCCCAGTCTGGTCACGGCTAATTTTCCTAAGAAAATTGGTTTTTATACCACCATCTATATTACCTTGATGGGAGTAGCTGCGACGGTGGCTGCTATGGTCGCAGTTCCTATCGTATCCGCAAGCTCTTGGCAAACATTTATCCTATTGATAACAGCTGTAGTCTTGTTAGCCTTTCTGCTCTGGTTACCAAATATTCGTAATAATCATCGTTTTGAAAACCAAAAACAGGGCCAGCAGACCCGGTCTATTTGGAAGAATAAAGCTGCCCTTATCTTCCTACTCTTTGGTGGTCTACAATCAGTTCTCTACTATACAGAGATTACCTGGTTACCGACCATTTCCCAGTCAGTTGGCTTCAGTAAGGCTGAGGCAGGCTTGATGGCAGGTTTCTTTAATATGACTGCCATCCCTATGTCCATGATTATTCCAGCTATCCTTTCTCGTCAGACCAAGGAAATGCGCCGCAATATCATGTTGATAACTTCCTCAGCTACCCTTCTAGGTCTTGCTTTGCTGGCTGTTCTACCTAAGCATTTTATACTCTGGACAGCCCTGCACATTATTTTGAGTTTCTCAAATGCAGCTCTTTTCCCTTATATGATGTTGGGCTTTACCCTGAAAACCAGCAACAGCCAGGCGACTGCTCAATTATCAGGTATGGTGCAGACTGGGGGCTACTTGATTGCTGCCTTTGGTCCAGGTTTATTGGGATACAGTTATCCACTATTTAATAGCTGGCTCCCTCTTATCATGGCACTAGCCCTTGTGACCCTAGCCATGATGTGGACCATTGTCCTGATTGAAAAAGAAGATATTATATTATAAGTGAAATCTCTTAGAAAGCCTATTATGTTCCTTTTGGAAATAGCAGAGCTTCTAAGGGATTTTTTGGTAAACAAAAAAGCTGGATAGTTACCAGCTTTTTAGTGTGCCACACGGCGACGTGCAGCTTTTTTGCGATTTTCCTCGATGAAAGCTTCTTTCTTTTCTTCTGGTTCGATGATTGTTTTATGAACGGTGAAGATAGCCCCTGCCGCGAGAGCAACCGTAGAAAGAACACCCGTCAAGAAACCTTTGCCAAAACCTTTAGCCATAGTGAATTCTCCTTTACTTGTGTTATAATAGATTTTAGCGAAAAAACAAAATATTTTCAAGGAAAAAGATGAAAACTAAAGTAATTGTGGTCATAGGACCAACAGCGGTAGGAAAAACTGCCCTTGGCATAGACTTGGCCCAGCGCTACAATGGAGAAATTATCAGCGGTGATAGCCAGCAAGTCTATCGCAAACTGGATATTGGTACGGCAAAAGCTAGTCCTGAAGAGCAGGCTGCTGCGGTTCATCATTTGATTGATGTCCGAGATGTGACCGAGGGCTATTCGGCTTATGAATTTGTAGCAGAAGCCAGGGCCCTGATTGCTGACATTAAAAGTCGTGGCAAGTTGCCTATTATCGTGGGTGGGACAGGGCTTTACATTCAGAGCTTGCTTGAAGGCTACCACCTGGGCGGTCTGGTTGACCAGGAGCAAGTTCTTGCTTATCGGGCGGAACTCGACTGCTTGTCTGACGAGGATTTGGAAACAATGGCAGAGCAGGTAGGTTTGACAATCGAGGGAAACAGCCGACGGAGAATCATTCGTGGGTTAGAGTTGAAAAAATTTGGCAAAAACTTAGAAAATACAGAGTCAGGATATGAGCCACTTTACATCTGCCTGACGGATGACAGACAGGTCCTTTACGACCGCATCAATCAGCGCGTGGATAAGATGATGGCGGCGGGCTTACTAGATGAAGTCAGCTGGCTCTACCAAGAACACCCTCAAGCCCAAGCTGCTATGGGAATTGGCTACAAGGAGTTTTTCCCTTATTTTGCAGGTGAGCTTTCGCTAGAAGAAGCAGTTGATAAGGTCAAGCAAAATAGCCGCCGCTTTGCCAAACGCCAATTGACTTGGTTCAGAAATCGCATGCAGGTTCCCTTTTATTCAGTAGGCGAGCCAGATTACAAGTCGCAGATTTTCACCGCCGTGGAGGAATTTTTAAATGATTGAAACCCAGAAAGAACAAGAACGTGCCCTCCTGGTTGGAGTGGAACTACAGCAGACAGATAATTTTGACATGTCCATGGAGGAGTTGGCAAGTCTTGCTAAGACGGCTGGCGCTCTGGTAAAGGGAGTCTACACTCAAAAACGTGAAAAATACGACAGCAAGACCTTTGTCGGCTCAGGGAAACTAGAAGAAATTGCCCAGATGGTCGAAGCTGACGAAATTGATACCGTCATTGTTAACAATCGACTGACACCTCGCCAGAATGTCAATCTGGAAGAGATTTTAGGAGTAAAAGTCATCGACCGTATGCAGTTGATTTTGGATATTTTTGCCATGCGGGCACGGAGTCACGAAGGAAAACTGCAGGTTCACCTAGCCCAGCTCAAGTATATGTTACCTCGTTTGGTTGGTCAGGGGATTATGCTTAGCCGTCAGGCAGGGGGAATCGGCTCTCGTGGACCAGGTGAAAGCCAGTTGGAGCTCAACCGACGGAGCATCCGCAACCAGATTCACGACATTGAACGCCAACTCAAAACGGTGGAGAAAAACCGAGCGACTGTCCGTGAACGCCGCCTGCAATCAGGCGTCTTTAAGATTGGCTTGATTGGCTATACCAACGCTGGTAAATCCACTATCATGAATGCCATGACCGACAAGCGACAGTACGAGGCCGACGAACTCTTTGCCACACTTGATGCCACGACCAAGCAGATAAACTTGGCTGACAAGTTCAACGTGACCTTGACCGATACGGTTGGTTTCATTCAGGACCTGCCGACTGAGTTGATTTCAGCCTTCAAGTCCACCTTGGAGGAGTCCATGAATGTGGACCTCTTGCTCCATGTCATCGACGCCTCTGACCCCAATCACAGTGAGCAGGAACAGGTGGTCTTAGACATTCTCAAGGACTTGGATATGCTGGACATTCCTCGCCTGGCTCTGTATAACAAGCTGGACAAGACCGATGACAGCTTTACCCCAAGTCAGTTTCCTCATGTCATGCTGTCCGCTAAGGATGAAAATGCCAAAGGCCATATACAGATGATGGTCTTGGCCAAGATTAAGACCATGTTTGAACGATTTGAGGTCAGGGTGCCACTTGCTGAATCTTATAAATTGCATGATTTGGCCACTCTGGCTCTGATTGAAAATCGGACTTATGAAGAGGATGTGGAAGTGGTATCAGGCTATATCGCTTCCAGCAATAAATGGAAGTTGGAAGAATTTTATGACGGATTATCTTGATTTGGCAATCAAATACGGTGGCTTTACCAGTCTTGACAAGGTCTATCTGGCGAATAAATTAGCTGGTATGACTGACCAACAAAAACTAGATTTTATCACGCCACCGCCTTCAGTTATCAATGCCTATTTTGCGGAAATCTACCAGAAACAAGGGGCAGAAGAGGCGACGGACTATTATCTCACTCTATCTCAGCAGCTCTGCCTTTTTCCAAAAGAACCCAGCTTTGCTGAAGACAAGCCCTTTGTCCGCCTGAATTTATCTGGTAAGTCTTTCGGATTTGCCTATGTGTCGGCTGACGGTCTTGCCCAGGTTTTTTCGGAAGGTGTAGAGGAAGTGACAGGAAGTTTGCTCTTTGAAATCGCCCAAGTCTTTCCCCACTATGTCGTCTTTGTGGAGGAGGGCAAGATTTTCATGAAAGTCAATCCCTTTGAGGAAGCCAAGTTAGAGGAAGTTGAAACAGACTACCTTTTGACCCAAGTTGCGACAGCAGAGGGCTTGGTCAAGATTTCAGGTCTTAATCAGGAAGAAGTGGTGGAAGTGGCGGAAGGTTATTCTGGTCAGTATTACTATGTCTGGTCGGGTCGCTCTGCAATTTTATATATAAAACATTAGAAAGTAAACAATGCAAATTCAATTTTTAGGTACGGGGGCGGGTCAGCCCTCCAAGGCAAGAAACGTGTCCAGCTTGGCCTTGAAACTCTTGGACGAAATCAATGAGGTCTGGCTCTTTGATTGTGGCGAAGGAACGCAAAATCAAATCCTTGAAACAACCATTCGTCCGCGCAAGGTGGCTAAGATTTTCATTACTCACCTGCATGGCGATCATATTTTTGGTTTGCCCGGGTTCTTGTCCAGCCGTTCTTTCCAGTCTAGTGAGGAGCAGACGGATATTGAAATTTATGGTCCGACGGGCATTCGTTCCTTTGTCTTGGCCAGTCTGAAAGTGTCAGGTTCCCGCTTGCCTTACCGCATTCATTTTCATGAGTTTGACGTAGAGACAGTTGGCAAGGTTCTTGAGACGGACAAATTTACGGTATTCGCAGACAAGCTGGATCACACGGTGCCATGTGTCGGCTACCGCGTCATGCAAAAAGATTTGGAGGGAACGCTGGATGCGGATGCTCTCCGTGCGGCCGGTGTACCCTTTGGTCCCCTCTTTGGAAAAATCAAAAATGGCGAGAATATTACCCTAGAGGACGGTCGTGAAATCATTGCCAGTGATTATCTATCGCCACCACGTCCGGGTAAGGTTGTGACAATCTTGGGAGACACACGCAAATGCCATACCAGTGTGCGACTTGCGGTCAATGCGGATGTCTTGGTCCATGAGGCGACCTATGGTAAGGGCGATGAAAAGATGGCGCGTCGGCATGGACATTCAACCAATATGGAGGCGGCAGAAGTGGCGCGTGAGGCGGGAGCCAAGCGACTTTTGCTCAATCATATCAGTCCGCGTTTCTTGGCCAAGGATGTTAGTCAGCTACGACGCGATGCTAAGACCATTTTTGAAGAAGTTCATGTGGTCAAGGACTTGGAGGAAATTGAACTATGAGAACCATTTTGATAACAGGTGCTTCTGGTGGTTTGGTGCAGGAAATGGTTCCCCTCTTGGCAGATGATTTTCTGATTCTGCTGGGTCGCGACGTGGACAAAATCGAACAACTCTACGCCTATCATGAGAAAAAGGCTGTGTTTGATGTGGATATTCGTGACGAGGCGACTCTGACGGCTTTCTTTGAGGAGCTAGATAGCCAGTATGGGCAGATTGATATTCTGGTTAATAATGCTGGCTATGCGATTTACGATGATTTTGAGAATTTCTCTAGCCAGCAGGTCCAAGCTATGTTTGACATCAATACCTTTGCCCTCATTACTCTATGTCGGCTGGTTGGCAAGCGGATGAAGGCTAGAAAGTCTGGTCAGATCATCAATATTGTCTCCATGTCTGGTCTAGTAGCAACGGCCAAATCATCCGTTTATTCAGCAACCAAGTTTGCTGCTATTGGTTTTTCAAATACGATACGGCTAGAGTTAGCTAAGTATGGCGTTGCGGTGACGACAGTCAATCCAGGTCCTATTGCGACAGGCTTTTTTGACCAAGCGGACCCAGATGGATCCTATCAAGAGAGTGTGAAAGCCTTTCTCTTACAACCCGATTACGTTGCCAAGAAAATTGTCGCGGCTATGGGAACCAAGAAACGTGAGGTCAACCTGCCTTGGTCACTAGCAGCTGCTCATAAGCTATATACTCTTTTTCCGAGAATGGCTGATTATCTGGCCAGTACGGTCTTTAATTTGAAATAAAGAAAAGTGAACACATAATATGACCTAGATGGATTAATGCCATTCT